>NZ_VFAC01000001.1 GCF_007644105.1 Elioraea rosea
GTCGCTTCCTCGCGCGCAGCGGCGGCGTCCTGCTCGGCCCTGTGCAGGAGCGCGGCCCGTTCCGCCTCCGCCGCGCGTGCCTCGGCCTCGCGTGCGGCGAGTGCGGCGGCGGCCTCGTCCGTCGCGCGCCTGGCGCGGCGGATCACGAGCCACACCACCGCCGTCGCCGCGAACGCGGCCAAGCCGGAGACGGCGAGGAACTGAAGGAGCGCGCCGTGGCGGATCGCGGCGAGCTCTGCCCGCAGGACGGAGAGATCGGCGATCGTCTCCGTCCAGGCAAGCGGCGCGCCGTCGATGCCCTTCAGGGTCAGTCGCGCAGGCTCCGCCGCGGGTCCTTCGGGAGTGGGAATGTTGCGGAGATCGGCGAGGGTCGCGCCATCGGCAAGCCGGGTGAACCGCACCGCCATCGACAGCGCCTCGTCGATGCCGGCGAGGGCGGATAGCGGGTCTGCCGTGATCGCGAGATAGCCCGCGAGCCGAAGCCCGCCGATCGGGGCGAGCACGGTCAGCCGCGGCCGCCCGTCCGAGAGCCACGTGGCCTGGAGCAGGCGCAGCCGCTCCTGCCCCTCGCGCGACGCGGCCCGGGCGAGCAGGGCTGGGTCGAGCGTTTCCGCCCCGCCCGGCCAGGCGGAGGCGACAGGCTTCATCTCGGCATCGAGGACCACGAGCCCGAGCATGGCGATGCGGCCGGAGCTGACCACGCCGCGCCGCCACTCCTCGGCAAGGATCGGGCCGAGCGCCTCGGCGTCGCGGCGCGCCAGGGCCTGGCGGATCGGCTGCGGCTGGGTGATCGCCTGGGCGAGCGAGGCGACCTCGCCCGCATAGCGTTCCCAGGCATCGCCCGTGACGCGGACATCGAGCATCGATTGCGCGGAAGCGCGGCGGAAGGCGCTGAACGCCTCGTCATACGCTCCGGTCATCCGCCAGCCGACACAGGCAGCGGACACGAGCACCACCGCATTCGCCAGGGCAAGCAGGGGCAGAAGCCCCATCCGGAATCGCATTGCCTGCCATCTCCTGAACCCGCAATAGGCGGACAGGGTGCGCGCGAGGCGTTAACGATCGGTACCGGGGCGGACCTATCCTGGCAGGCCGGCGCAGCCGCGGCAGAGGCCTTCGACCTCCACCGTCGCGTGCGCGGGGCGGAAGCCTGCGCGGCGTGAGGCGGCGGCGAGGGCCGAACCCACCCCCGCATCCTCGATTTCCTCCACGCCGCCGCAGCTCCCGCAGATCAGGAACTGCGCCGCATGCGCGTGGTCATGCTCGTGGCCATGATCGGCGCAGGCATCGGAACAGCCCACGCGGCAGCCGATGAAGGCGTTGAGCCGCTCGATGCGGTGCACGAGCCGGTGTTCGGTGAGGAACTCGAGCGCTCGATAGACGGTCGGCGGCGCGGCCCCCGGGTGCGTCGTCTTCAGCCTGTCGAGCAGCGTGTAGGCGCCAAGCGGCACTGGGCTGTCGAGGATCAGACCGAGCACCTGGCGCCTCAGCGCGGTGAGCTTCGCCCCGCGCGCGGCGCAATGCTGCTCCGCCCGCTCGAGCGCGGCCTCCCCATCCCTCGCATCGGCCTCGGCTGCCATGGTGCGCGATCCTCCTCGCGTTATATTATATTGATCATCAGGAGACGCGAAGGACACGCCGTGCCCCCTTACGTTCCGCCGCCCGATGACGCCCGCGCGGCCCTGCTCGATGCGATGCGCTTCGATGCGAACGGGCTCGTCACCGCGATCGCCCAGGACGCCGCGACCGGCGAGGTGCTGATGCTCGCCTGGATGAACCGCGAGGCGGCGGCGGAGACGCTCGCCACAGGCCGCGTCTGCTACTGGAGCCGAAGCCGGGCCGCGCTCTGGCGCAAGGGCGAGACCTCCGGCCAGGCGCAGCGCCTCGTCGAGATGCGGCTCGACTGCGACGGCGATGCCGTGCTGCTTCTCGTCGAGCAGGACGGCGTTGCCTGCCACACCGGCCGCCGCTCCTGCTTCTTCACGGCGATCCGCGACGGGGCGGTGACGACGATCGCCGAGCCGCTCGCCGACCCCGCGGTGCTGTACGGCAGGCCGGGCGCATGAGCGCACTCATCCCCGTCACGGTGCTGACCGGCTTCCTCGGCAGCGGCAAGACGACGCTTCTCAACCGCCTGCTCCGCCGCCCCGAGCTCGCACGCACCGCCGTGCTCATCAACGAGTTCGGCGAGATCGGGCTCGACCACCTGATGGTCGAGAAGGTCGATGGCGATGTGGTGCTCCTCTCCTCGGGATGCCTCTGCTGTACGGTGCGCGGCGAGCTCGTCGACAGTCTGCGCCGCCTCGCCGCCCGCGCCGATGCGGGTGAGATCTCGTTCGACCGCGTGGTGATCGAGACGACGGGCCTCGCAGACCCCGCGCCCATCCTGCACACGCTGATGGCGGAGCCCGACATCGTATCGCGCTACAGGCTCGACGGCATCGTCACCACGGTCGATGCCGTGACGGGGGCAGCGACGCTCGACGCGCAGCCCGAAAGCGTGAAGCAGGCCGCAGTGGCCGACCGCCTGGTCCTGACCAAGACAGACCTCGCCGGCTCCGAGGTGCTGGCCGACCTCTCGCTCAGGCTCGCGCGGCTGAACCCCGGCGCGCGGCGCGTCACCGCGACGATGGGAGAGCTCGAGCCGGCCGCGATCCTTCACGCCGGGCTGTTCGATCCCTCGCGCAAGATCCCCGACGTCGCCGCCTGGCTGAACGCCGAGGCCTATGGGGGGCACGCGCATGGCCACCATCACGACCACCATCACCCCCACGGCCACGAGCATCGCCACGACCACCACCACCATCACGCGGAGGGGCAGGACGCGCATGACCGGAACCGCCACGATGCGCGCATCCACTCCTTCTGCCTGACCTTCGAGGAACCGCTCCACTGGCCGGGGCTCGCCACCTGGCTCGAGATGCTGATCGCCACCCGCGGGGAATCGCTCCTCCGCATCAAGGGCATCCTCGACATCGTGGGCCAGGACCGGCCGATCGCCCTGCACGGCGTGCAGCACCTTCTCCACCCGCCCGCACCGCTCCCCGAATGGCCGAAGCGAGAGGACGGGACGGAGGACCGCCGCTCGCGCATCGTCTTCATCGTCCGCGACCTGGATCGCGCGGTGATCGAGGATGGGCTGGTTGCCTTCAACACGGCCGCCGCGCAGGAGGCGGCGATCAGGGAAAGGCGCTAACGGCCTTCCTTCAGCTTGACCCAGAGGATCGCGAGGGCGAGCGCAAGCGTGACGGTGTTGGCGAGGATGAGGCCGGGCGCAGACTTCATCAGCCCGTAGGCAAGCCACATCGCAAGCCCGAGGCAGAACAGAAGCAGCATCGGCAGGGCGAAATCCCCGGCACTCCTGGTGCGCAGCGTCTTCCAGGCCTGGGGAACGAAGGCAACCGTCGTCAGCACCCCGGCGACCACGCCGATCCCCTCCGTGACGTCCACGCACCAACCCCTTCATTGCCGACAGGCGCGGCGCACTCTAAGCATGGGGCCATGGATGGCGATACGCTGAAGGTCGAAACCCTGACCGGCCCCGCGCTCCTTCCTCACCTGAAGGACCTCGCGCGGCTGCGGATCGCCGTGTTCCGCGAATACCCCTACCTGTACGAGGGCGACCCGGCCTACGAGGCCTCCTACCTCGCCCGCTACACGCGCGATGGCGGCGCGGTCGTTCTGGTGCGCGACGGGGCCGAGGTGGTCGGCGCGGCGACGTGCCTGCCGCTGGCCGCCGAGGCCGACATGATCCGCGCTCCGTTTCACGACCATGGGCTCGACTGCGAGCGGTTCTTCTATTTCGGCGAGTCCGTTCTTCTTCCCGAATATCGTGGCCGCGGCATCGGCCACGCCTTCTTCGATGCCCGAGAGAAGCACGCCGCGTCGTGGACGGGCACGACCCATGCCTGCTTCTGCGCCGTCGTCCGGCCAGAGGGCGATGCGCGGCGGCCGCAGGGCTACCGGCCGCTGGACGGGTTCTGGCGCCGCCGCGGCTACGTTCCCTATCCGCGCCTCGTCTGCCACATGGCCTGGCGGGAGATCGGCGGCGAGGCGGAGTGCCGGCACGACCTCTCCTTCTGGATCCGCTCACTCGGCGACGCGCCTCTGCCGTGACGCGCCCCCTTCGCCTTGCGGCCCTCGCCTGGCCCGTCGGCCGCGAGGACGGCTTCGCCGCGAAGCTCGACCATTGGTGCGAGACCGCGCGCCGGGAGCGCGCCGATCTTCTGCTTCTTCCCGAGTACGCCCCCTGCGAAGGCGCCTTCGCCCGCGGAGGCGGCTCCGCCATGGCCGAGCGCGACGCCGCGGCGGACGAGGCCGATCGGCTCGTCGCGGAGATGGCCGCGGCGGCCGCGCGGCACGGGCTGTGGATCGCCGGCGGCACGGTGCTGCGGCGGAACGATGCCGGGGGCATCGTCAATGCCTGCCCGCTCGTCTCCCCCGCCGGGGTCGCGGGGTTTCAGGAGAAGCGCACCCGCACGGGGTTCGAGCGCGCGTCCTGGACGCTCGTGCCAGGCGGCTGGCCAGCCGTGTTCGACACGCCCTGGGGGCGCCTGGGCATCGCCGTCTGCTACGACGTCGAGTTCCCCCCACTCGTTCGCGCGCAGGTCGAGGCCGGGGCCTGGGCCGTCCTCGTTCCCGCCTCCACCGACACGCCGAATGGGGCGACGCGCGTCACCGTCTCCGCCCGCGCCCGGGCGATCGAGAACCAGGTCTTCGTCGCCGTCGCGCCGACGGTCGGGGCGATGGCGGGATGCGAGAGCCTCGATGCGAACACCGGGCGCGCGGGCATCTACGGCCCGGCCGATCGCGGCTTCGCAGAGGACGGCATCATCGCCGAGGCGGCAACGGATGCCCCGGGCCTCGTGCTCGCGACCCTCGACCCCGCCGGCCTCGAGGCAGTGCGGCGGGAGGGCGCGGTGCTGAACCACGCGGACTGGCCCCCCGTCCCCGTTCCCCCATGCCCCGTCATTCACAGTCCGGACCGTTCCGCATGACCGACCATGACCTGATCCTCCGTACCGCCACCGCCCTGATCGCGATCCCCTCCGAGACGCCGCCGGGCGACACGCGCGCGGTGGCGGACGAGGCCGCCCGCATCCTCGGCGCGATCGACGGCGTTTCGGTGAGCCGGCATGTGAAGCGCGAGCCGGTGCACAACCTCGTCGCCGTCCTGAAGGGCGCGCGGCCCGGCCGGCGCATCGTGCTCTCGGGCCATCTCGACACCTATCCGGCGGGCGAGGCATCACGCTGGACCTCGCCGCCCTACGCCCCCTCGGTGCGCGAGGGCAGGCTCTACGGGCGCGGTGCAGCGGACATGAAGGGCGGCATCGCCGCCACCGTCGCCGTGCTCGCCGCCCTCTCCGCCAGGCGGGACTGGGCCGGAGAGGTCGTGCTCGCGCTCGCGGGCGACGAGGAGAGCATGGGCAAGGACGGTTCGGCCTTCCTTCTCGAGACGGTGCCGGAGGTGCGCGGCGAATGCTGCATCGTGACCGATGCGGGAAGCCCCGGCGTGATCCGCTTCGGCGAGAAGGGCATGGTGTGGCTGACGCTTCGCGCCACCGGCCGCCCGGCGCACGGGGCGCATGTACATCGCGGCGAGAACGCGGCCGAGGCGGTGATGGAGGCCGCGCGGCGCATCCTCGCGCTCCGTGACCGGCCCGTGACGCTTCCCGCCGAGGTCGCCGCCGCCATCGAGGCGGCGAAGCCCGTCAGCGAGCCACTCGGCGGCGCGGGCGAGGCAGCGACGCTGTCGCGCATCACCGTCAACCTCGGCCGGATCGTCGCGGGAACGAG
Organism: Elioraea rosea; assembly: GCF_007644105.1. Classification (GTDB taxonomy): domain Bacteria; phylum Pseudomonadota; class Alphaproteobacteria; order Acetobacterales; family Acetobacteraceae; genus Elioraea_A; species Elioraea_A rosea. The sequence goes on from NZ_VFAC01000001.1 coordinate 5,797, forward strand.
CCCCAACCTCGTGCCGGACACGGCAGAGGCAGGCTGCGACATCCGCGTGCCTCCGGGTGTGACGACGGCGGAGGTGATCGCCGCGGCGAAGGCCGCCATCGCCGACCTTCCTTCCGTGACGATGACGGTCGATGTCGCGTGGGAACCGACCGTCACGCCGCCCGCGCACCCGGTGTTCGCTGCACTCGCCGACGCGGCTGCCCCGGTTCTCGGATCGCGGCCGGTTCTCAACATGCGGGTCGGCGCCTCCGATGCGCGGCTGTTCCGTCTCGCCGGCATCCCCACCGCCGTGTTCGGCCCGACACCGCACGGCATGGGCGGCGGAGACGAGAATGTCGAGCTCGCCGAGCTCTTCGCGGTCGCCGATGCGCTCGAGGGGGCGGTTCGCCGCCTTCTCGCCGAATGACGCTTCTCTACCTCGTCGCCGGCGAGGCATCGGGAGACAATCTCGGCGCGCGGCTGATGGAGGCGCTTGCCGCGCGCGATCCCTCCATCCGGTTCGCGGGCATCGGCGGCCCGCGGATGCAGGAGCGCGGCCTCGCCTCCCTCTTCCCGATGGAGGAGCTGTCTCTGATGGGCCTTGCCGAGGTGCTTCCCTCGCTCGCGCGGCTGATACGCCGCATGGGCGAGACGGAGGCAGACATCCTCGCGAAGCGCCCCGCGGCGCTGGTCACAATCGACGCGCCGTCCTTCACGCTTCGGCTTGCAGGGCGCGTCCGCCCGAAGGGCATACGCACCATCCACTACGTTGCCCCGCAGGTCTGGGCCTGGCGGCCGTGGCGGGTGAAGCGCATCGCGCGCGCGGTCGACCGGCTTCTGTGCCTGCTGCCCTTCGAACCTGCGTTCTTCGCCCGCGCCGGCATCGAGGCACAGTTCGTCGGACATCCGATCCTCGAAGGCGTCGAGCAGGGCGACGGTGCTGCGTTCCGGGAGCGTCACGGGATCGGCGCAGACGCGCCGGTTCTCGCAGTGATGCCCGGAAGCCGCGGCGGCGAGCTCACGCGACACCTGCCCGTGTTCGGCGAGGCGATCGGCCTGCTGCGTGGACGCGTGCCAGGTCTCGCGCCCGCCGCGCTCGTCCTGCCGCGCCACGCCGCGCGCATCGCCTCCGCCTGGCCCGACGTCACGCTCGTCGACACGGAGGCGGGCAAGCGCGATGCGCTGGCTGCCGCGACGGCCGCGCTCGTGAAATCGGGCACGTCCTCGCTCGAGGTCGCGCTCGCGGGCGTGCCGCAGGTCGTCGCCTACAAGGTGAACCCGCTCACCGCGGCGATCGTGCGGCGGCTGGTGAAGGTCGGGCACGCCTCGCTCGTGAACCTGCTCGCGAGCCGCCCTGCCATCCCGGAGCTGATCCAGGAAGCCTGCACGCCTGAGCGACTTGCCGGGGCGCTCGCACCGTTGCTGACGGACCAGATGGCGTCAACGGCCCAGCGTGCGGCCTATGCGGAACTTCGCGCCGCCCTCTCCGCGCCCGGCGGAGCTGCACCGAGCGAGGCGGCGGCGGAGGCCGTGCTAGCGGCCATCAGGCAGCCGCGCGCCTGAGCCCTGCCTCGCGTGGGCTGAACAGCCAGAGCACGACGGCGCCGTAGGCGAGACCGATCGTCACCCCGGCGATGCGGATGCCGAGGCGCTCCTCGGTATTCTCGAACAGCAGCGAGGTTCCCTCCCCGAGCAGGATCGAGAATGCGTTCAGCGACTTGAGCCACATGGTCGCCTCCGGGCCGCCGCGCGCGAAGCGCCGCGCCATCGCCCAGGCGAGCAGGAGCGTCGTCGCGAACAGCACGGGGAGGCTCGGCGCCAGGCCAAGGAGTTCCCAGGCAAGCCAAGCCGCACCGCCCCCGATCAGCGCGGCGCCGAAGCGGGCATACGCCACGGCATCCGGCCCGGCGCCGTCGGCGCGCAGCGAGAGGAGCACGCTGATCAGCAGCGCGCCTTTCGCTGGCGGATTCATCCAGGCCGCGAGGACGACCGCGACGAGCAGCGCCGCGGCGGCGATTCCCGGCGAGACAGGCGCAAGCCTTGGCGCGTGCGATCGGGGAGCCGCAGGGGGCTCGGGCAGCAGGGTCCGCGCCGCCATGACGGCACCGACGCCGATGGCAATGTTCACGCAGAGCCACCAGGCGAGATCCGTGGCGAGTTCCTCAGCGCGGACGAGCACGACCGGCAGCACCGAGAAGACGATCAGCACCAGCACGCTTGGGACGCCGCGGCGCGGGTCGCGCGCGAGCGCGAACCCGAACCGGAACACCGCGAACTGCAGCACGGCGAGGGCGAGCGGAAGCCCATGCAGCCACTGCGTCGCGAAGCCCGCCGCGATGGCGAGCGCCCAGGCCAATGGCGGCAGGACGAGCAGGGCGGCGATGCGGGCGGGCGGTGCGGAAGCGATCGCCGCCGCCGCGAGCGGTGCCATGAAAGACAGTTCGGCCGAAGCATGGCTCGCTTCCGCGCCGGCGAAAGCGATCGCCATCGCGAGTGCGATGCGTGCAGCCCGCCGATCCGGATGCTCAGCCGTCACCGCTCAGAACAGATAGTTGAAAACCGAGACGACGCGCAGCCACGCGCGCGCGACCGGCGCGACGAATTCGCCTTCACCCGTCAGCACAACGATGGAAGCGCGCGAGCCGACACGGATCGCAGGCGCGTCCTCGCGCGGCTCCATCTCGATGCGGACCGGGATGCGCTGCGTCTCACGCAGCCAGCGCCGGCGCTCGGCGACGCGCGCAAGCTCGCCATCCGCTCCGATCCCCTGCGCGACGCCGAATGCGATGCTCTCGACATGACCGCGGATGATGCGGCCGGGCGCGACGTTGAAGGTGATCTCCACGCGGTCTCCCGGCCGCACGTGGGCGAGGGCGTTCTCCGGAATGTTGGCGATGACCCAGGCACTCGCGGTGTCGACGATCGTTGCGACGCGCCGCCCAGCGGCAGCGAACTGCCCGGGAGACAGCACGGTGTTCGTCACCGCACCATCGACGGCGGCGCGAAGCTCGGTGTCCATCAGATCGAGCTGCGCCCGGTCGAGGGCGGCCATCGCGGCCTGGATCTGCGGGTTGCTCATGTCCCGCGCGCCAAGCCTTTCCTCGGCTTCGGCGAGGTTGGCCCGTGCCGTCGCGAGAGCCGCTTCGGCCGATGCGAGCTGGGCCCTCGCCGTGTCGGCCTGCGCCTCGGAGTAGACCCGCCGCCGGGCGAGCTCGAGCACGCGGGCGGTCTGTTGACGCTGGTTGACGAGCGCGGCCTCCGCCTCGGTCACCTGTGCCTGGGCAGCGGCGATCCCGCTCACACCGGCGCCGACACGCTGCGCCGCCTCCTCGAGCTGGGCCCGCGCCTGCATGACGGCGGCAGCGAAGCGGCTGGGGTCGATCCGTGCGAGGACTGTTCCGGCCGTGACCTCCTGGTTGTCGCCTATCATGGCCTCGATGATCGTTCCCGACACGTTCGGTGCGACAGCGATCACCGGGGCCTGGAGGGTTGCCTCGGAGGTGTATGGCGCAAATCTGTCGAACAGGACATGGATCGAAAGTGCCGCGACGAAGACGACCGCGATGATCGGACCCGCCCGGCTTCGCCGTATCCCCGCCCCGTTCCCACCGTTCCCGTCGTCCATCGAGCGTGCCCTTCCCGATGCCTCGCTGAAATGTGCCGGCGCCGACCGCTCTCGCGGCCGATCGCGGCGAGGCTAGAGCAGTATCCGCGGAGATTGAATCGTAAAGCGAACGGCAAGCGAACCGGCCCCGGGGCGGCCGCGCGCCGGCTGAACCCCTGGTGCGAGGGGCCGGCGTCGAGACGAACCAAATCCGCCGGCGGTGATCGAGGGGCTGAGCGAGGTGATCCGCCAGGGCCATCGGCCATCCCGATGCCAGGGCACGCATGATGCTCCTGGCTCGGCCATTCGGCTTCGGACGCGGCCGGGCTCAACGCCGTCCAGCGCGACGAGTTGGATACCGTGCGGCCGGTGGCGGCGGGCTTCGGGCTGAGGGTTCAGTAACCCGCGGCAGGGCGGCTGGTTCTACAGGAGTTCCGCACCGCGTGCCTTGGCCGTGGCCTCTCCGATCCTCTTCTCGATCTCGAGCGCGACAGCCAGGGCAGCGCGGCCTGCCGCGCCGCCGACCATCACTGCCGCCTCGCCGCGGATCGCTGCGATGAAGCCGGCAAGCTGCGCCGAAAGGGAATCCGCGTCCGTCCAGCTTTCCTCGGCGACCGAACGGTCGGACGTGGCGAAACGCCGCAGGGTGCGCGCGACGAGATCGGCCTCGAGCGTCCCGTCCGCCCCGGCAAGCCGCACCGCGCGCGTCGTTGCCGGAGCAATCCTGCTCGCCGAGAGGTTCGCGGCGCGGCCATCGGCGAAGCCAAGCCGCGCAAGCGCCACATCGGCCGTGTCGGACAGAACCGCCGCCCCTGTCGCCTCGACCGAGACCGGAGCGGCGGCCGCGAGCATCAGCACGAGATCGATGTCGTGGATCATCAGGTCGAGCACGACGGACACATCCGTTCCCCGCTCGCGATAGGGCGCGACGCGCACGCACTCCATCGCAAGCGGGCGGGAGATGTGCCGCGCGATCGCGCCGCGCGCAGCCGAGAAGCGCTCGAGATGCCCGACCTGCAGCACGCGACCGGCGCTGGCCGAACGCGCGATCAGGTCGTCTGCCTCCGCGAGCGTGACGGTGACGGGCTTCTCAACGAGAACATGCCGCCCCGCCTCGAGCGCGGCGGCGGCGATCGGGTGATGCGCGGCCGTCGGGGTCGCGACGATCACCGCCTCCGCCGCAGCGATGGCGGCTTCGGCCGAACCGAGCACAGGGGCGCCGACCTCCGCGGCGACGGAGGCGGCCCTCTCGGCATGCCGGTCATGGACGCCGACGAGGACGGCGTCAGGCGAGGCGGCGACCTTCTGCGCATGGAACCGGCCGAAATGCCCGGCCCCGATCACGGCGATCCTCACCCCTGCCATCGCATGCTCCTCGTGTCGCCCGGCGACATGTCCGCCGGGCGCGCCTTCATTCCGACACCTTGGCCCTGCATCCAAGCGCCAAAATCGGCGCGAGGCGCAAAAGCCACGGTTGACGCGGGTGCGTCGCTACGCTGCGCTGGCCTCCGTCTGGGGGATGGCAGAGGGGAAGCATGCACGGCGTTGTCGCACAGGCGCGCGCGGGAACGAGCCGCGAATGGTCCACGCTCGCGGCCCTGTCGGTCGGGTTCTTCGCTTCCGGCTTCGCAGCGCTTCTCTACCAGGTCATCTGGCAGCGCATGCTCGGCCTCTTCGCCGGCTCGGACGCCGTCACCGCCGCGCTGGTGGTGGGCGCCTTCCTCGCAGGTCTCGGGCTCGGCTCGCTCCTCGCGGGCTTCGTCGCTGACAGGCTGAACCCCCGCCGCGCCGCCTGGGCCTTCATCCTCTGCGAGATCGGCATCGCCGGCTTCGCGCTTCTGAGCCGCCCCTTCCTGTATGACGTTGTCGTCGAGCGCCTCGGCCCGGTGATGACCGAGACCTGGCAGATCTTCGCGATCTGCTTCGCCGGCCTGCTCGCGCCGACGCTGCTGATGGGGCTTTCTCTGCCGCTTCTCGCCCGCGCGGTCGTCGCCCGGCTCGAGCAGGCGGCCGGGCGGATCGGCTGGCTCTACGGCATCAACACGCTGGGTGCGGCGGCCGGCACGCTGCTCGGCGGGTTTTGGCTCGTCGGCACGCTCGGCTTCGAGGTCGCCCTTCAGGTCGGCGCGGCGCTGAACCTGCTCGCTGCCCTTCTCACCCTCGCGGTGCTGAACCAGTTGCCGCGGCAAGCGCCGCTTTCCCCCGCCGCGCTGCCGGACACGGTGCCGACCGAGCGTGGCGCGCTCGGCCTGCCGGCCTGGACAGCGCTCGTCTTCCTCTCGGGCTTCTTCATCATCGCACTCGAGATCCTCTGGGTCCGGGTCCTCGGCATCGCCGGCCAGGCCAACGCCTATTCATTCTCGCTGATCCTGGGCGTGTTCCTCGTCGCCGACGGGTTCGGCGTCGTCGCGGGCGCGCGCTGGGTCAGGCGCGTGTCGGACACGCGGGCGGCGTTCTTCCACCTCCAATCCTGGGCCGCGCTCTATGCGCTGGTGACGCTGCTGATCTTCCGCGAATTCTACGGCTATGCCTGGTTCGAGCGGCTCCTGGGGATGGAGACGTTCCGCCACGGCCCGGCCGAGCTCGCGGTGATCGCCGCCTTCGCTCTCGCCCTGATCGGCCCGCCCGCCTTCCTCCTCGGCATGAGCTTCCCGGTGGTGCAGAAGGCCGTGCAGCGAGACCTCGCCTCCGTCGGCTTCCGGGTGGGGCTCGTTCAGGTCGGCAACATCGCTGGCAACGCGGCGGGGAGCCTCGTCGGCGGCCTCGTCCTGCTGCACGTTCTCGGCACCGCCGGCACGGCCCAGGCGGTCGGGCTGCTCGCGCTCGCGATGCTCGGGTTGTGGCTGGTGCTTGCCGCGCGCGGCGGCGTGCGCGACACGGCCGGGCGCGCCCTCGCCGCGGCGCTCGCCGTCGCCGTCATCCTCTTCCCCTCCAACAGCGCCTGGTGGGGCCGCATCCATGGCGTGACGGAGGAGCATTCCGCCATCGTCGGCGAGGACCGCTCTGGCGTCGTCGTGCTCAGGCTCAAGGACGAGGCCGGGCCGATGTTCATCACAGGCCATACGCAGAGCCGCGTGCCATTCTGGCCGCACCATTTCTTCCTCGGCGCGGTCGGCCCCGCGATCCACCCGAACCCGAAGGACGTGCTGGTGATCGGCTCGGGCTCCGGCGGCACGCCGTTCGCTGCCGGCTGGAACCCCGCGTCGGAGCGCATCCGCGCGGTCGAGCTCATCGCGCCCGTCTATGAGGTGATCCGCGACTATGCGGCGAGCCGGCCGGACAGCGCGCTCGCCGCGCTGACCGCCGACCCGCGCTTCACCCTCGCCGTGGGGGACGGCAGGCGGGAGATCTTCGTCTCCGGTGCCCGCTACGACGTCGTGGAAGCGGATGCGATCCTGCCGCAGACCTCGCACAGCGGCATGCTCTACTCCGTCGAGTTCCTGTCGCTGGTGCGCGAGAGCCTGAAGCCGGGCGGCATCTTCGTGCAATGGGCGCCGACGGAGCGGGTGGCGCGGAGCTTCCTCGCCGCCTTCCCGCATGTGCTGATGCTACTGCCGATCTCCATCGTCATCGGCAGCGACCAGCCCATCCCGTTCGACCGCGAGGCCCTGCTCGCCCGCATCGCAAGCCCAGAGTTCCAGGAATGGGCCCGCAAGGCACGCGTCGATACCACTGGTTTTCCAGCACTCTTCGCGGCCGAAGCGCGCGTCTGGGGGCCCGATACGCCGCGCGGCGACGCCGAGGAGGTCAACACCGACCTCTTCCCGCGCGACGAATTCTATCTCAACAACACGCTGCGCGGCGCAGAGGTGGTCAGCGCGCGGTAGCGCCCGCGCGCTCCCCCGACCCCCGCGCGCTCTTGACCCAGGGGGCGGTTGCCCGCCTGCGGCAGCGCGGGCATTCTCCGCCCGCGATTCGGGCCGGGCCGCCAGTGGGGGCGCATGCCACGGCCCCGAGAGACGGAGCACTTGAAAGCCCATCATGATGTACTTTGCTCGCTGGAAGGTGCTCCTCACCTGGTCCGTTATCGCGCTCGCAGCCCTGCTGGCGCTGCCGTCCTTCCTGCCTCGCGCCACCCTTGCCCCCATCACGGACATCGTGCCGCTGCGGACGTTCCAGCTTGGCCTCGACCTCAGGGGCGGCAGCTACCTCCTGCTGGAGGTCGACATGCAGACGGTGGTTCGGGAGCGGCTGGAGAACATCGTCGACAGCACGCGTACGCGGCTGCGTGGTGCAGGCATAAACTACACGGGGCTGCAGGCGGGCGAGCGTAATGTCACGCTTCGCCTGACCGACCCCAGCCAGGCCCCCGAGGCGACACGCCTGCTTCGCGAGTTGTCGACCCCGATCACCACCACGATGGGCCAGAGCCAGCCCGACATCGACGTGCAGGCGACCGCCGCTGGCCAGGTGACGATTGCGCTGTCCGAGCCACTCCTGCGCGAGAAGGCGACGCAGGCCGTCGAGCAGTCGATCGAGATCGTTCGTCGACGCGTCGATGAGAGCGGCGTGGCCGAGGCGCTCATCCAGCGGCAGGGCGCGAACCGCCTGCTCGTGCAGCTTCCCGGCGTGCAGGACCCCGAGCGCATCAAGCAATTGATCGGCAAGACGGCGCGGATGACGTTCCATCTGCTCGACGAGAACGCCAACCTCGCCGCGCCCTCCCCGCCGCCCGGCGTGCAGTTCCTGCGCGGCGAAGGCCCGCAGGGGCAGGAGCAGCGCTACGCCGTGCGCCGGCGCGTCGAGGTCGACGGCGCGAACCTGACCGATGCGCGCGCCGGGCAGAACCCGCAGACAGGCGAATGGGTGGTGAATTTCAGCTTCGACAGCGTCGGCCAGCGGCGCTTCGCCGACATCACCCGCGCCAATGTCGGCCGCCCCTTCGCCATCGTCCTCGACGACCGGGTGATCACCGCCCCCGTCATCCGTGAGCCGATCACCGCAGGCAGGGGCCAGATCTCCGGCAGCTTCAACGTCCGCACGGCGAACGATCTCGCGGTGCTGCTGCGCGCCGGCGCACTGCCTGCGCCGCTGACGGTGGTCGAGGAACGCACCGTCGGACCCGATCTCGGCGCGGACGCGATCCGCGCCGGACTGCTCTCGGTCGCGGTCGGCTTCGTGCTGGTCTGCGCCTACATGGCGGCGAGCTACGGGCTGTTCGGCTGGTTCGCCAACATCGCAATCGTGGCGAACCTTGTCCTGACACTTGCCATCCTCGCGATGCTTCAGGCGACCCTGACGCTGCCCGGCATCGCCGGCCTCCTGTTGTCGATCGGAATGGCCGTCGATGCGAACATCCTGATCAACGAACGGGTTCGCGAAGAGGTACGGCTCGGGCGAACCCCGCTTTCGGCAATCCAGACCGGCTTCACCAAGGCGACCGGCACCATTCTCGACAGCAACCTGACGGTGATCATCAAGATGGCCCTGCTCTACGCCCTTGGCTCTGGACCGGTGAAGGGCTTCGCCGTCACGGTGGCATTCGGCGTGATCACCTCGATGTTCACCGCGACCGTGCTCGTGAAGATGCTTACCGCGTCGTGGTATCGCCGCCGGCGACCGGCCGCGCTGGCGGTCTGAGGAGTTCCCGCCATGCGCCTTCTCCGCCTGGTTCCCGACAATACCCGCATCCCCTTCATGAAGGGGCGGATCGTCGGCGTCGTCTTCTCGGCCCTCCTCAGCCTCGTCTCGGTGGTGCTGTTCGTAACGCCGGGGCTGAACTACGGCATCGACTTCGAGGGCGGCATCGTGATCGAAGCGCGGACGCCCGGGCCGGCAGATTTCCCGCAGCTCCGCTCGGTCGTCTCGGCTCTCGAGGTCGGGGAGGTTCGGCTTCAGCAGTTCGGCGCGCCGGAAGACGTCCTGATCCGCCTGCCCCGCCAGCCGGGGGGGGATCAGGCGCAGCAGCAGGCTGTGGAGCGTGTGCGCGGCGCTGTCACCAGCTCCGTCCCTGGAGCCGAGATCAGGCGTGTCGAGGCGGTCGGCGCAACGGTCAGCGACGAGCTGTTCCGGGACGGCATGATCGCGCTCGGCCTCTCGATGGTAGCGATGCTGCTCTACATCTGGTTCCGCTTCGAATGGCAGTTCGGCGTCGGCGCGATCGTTACCCTGACGCTCGACGTCACGAAGCTCATCGGCTTCTACGCGCTGACGCAGATGACCTTCAACCTGACCTCGGTCGCGGCGATCCTCACGATGATGGGGTTCTCGATCAACGACAAGGTCGTGGTCTATGACCGCATGCGGGAGAACCTGCGCAAGTACAAGACCATGCCGCTTCGCGAGTTGATCGACCTGTCGATCAACGAGACGCTGGCCCGCACCATCGGCACCTCTGTCGCGGTCTTCCTTGCCGCCCTGCCACTGGTGCTGTTCGGCGGCGAGGCCCTGCGCGAGTTTTCGATCGTGACGCTGGTGGGCATCGTCATCGGCACGGCGAGCTCGATCTTCATCGCAGCACCGATCCTGCTCTTCCTCGGCGAGAACAGGCTTCGCCGCGGCACGCAGGAAGAGGCGAAGGCACCGGCCTGAAAACAGAAAGGGCCGGCCGCCCCCACAGCGACCGGCCCTCTCCCCCCGAGGCTGACCGCTATTCGGCCGGCGCCGGGACGGGTGCGGCCCCCGAGCGGCTGGGCGCGGCGACGATCGCCGGCACCCTGTCCTCGTCCGCGCCGAGCACCATCCGTCGCGACAGCCCCGCGAAGCCTTCATCGGCTGCGCGGTCCGTCGTCAGCAGCGATACGACGATGCCGACGGCGAAGGCGAAGGGGATCGAGATGATCCCGGGGTTCTTCAGCGTCACCAGAACATCGGCGAGAGAGCGGCCGAGGATGTCGACCTGCACGGTCGGGCTGAACCAGATGAGCAGGAGCGCTGCCGACGTTCCCGCCACCATGCTCGCGACCGTGCCCGCGGTGGTGCAGCGCCGCCAGAACACCGACAGGAGCAGCGCCGGGAAGTTAGCGGACGCAGCGATGGCAAAGGCGAGCCCCACCATGAAGGCGACGTTCTGTCCCTTGAAGGTGATGCCGAGCACGATCGCCACGATCCCGAGCAGAACGGTCGCGATGCGGGCGACGAGAAGCTGCTCCCTCGGGTCGGCGCGGCCCTTCCGCACCACGCTCACCCAGAGGTCGTGCGACAGCGCTGCCGCACCCGAGAGGGTGAGGCCCGCGACCACGGCGAGGATGGTGGCGAAGGCGACGGCGCAGATGAAGCCGAGGAAGCCCTCGCCGCCGAGCACCTCGGCGAGGATGGGTGCCGCCATGTTGCCGCCGCGGTCGACCGCGCGGATCGCCTCGTGCCCCACGAGCACCATCGCACCGAAGCCGAGGATGAAGGTGAGCAGATAGAAGAGGCCGATCCAGCCGGTTGCGTAGAACACCGAAAGCCGCGCGGCCTTGGCATCGGGCACGGTGTAGAAGCGCATCAGGATGTGCGGCAGCCCGGCCGTGCCGAACATCAGCGCAAGCCCGAGGCTGATCGTATCCCACGGGTTCGACACGAGGCTGCCCGGAGCGAGCACCCCCTCCCCGTACTTCTCCGCGCCCGCGCGGAACAGGGCGATCGGGTTGAAGCCGAACTTGGCGAGAACGAGGATCGCCATGATCGCCGCGCCGCCGAGCAGCAGCACCGCCTTGACGATCTGCACCCACGTTGTCGCCAGCATGCCGCCGAACAGCACGTAGGCGAGCATGACGCAGCCGACGATGACGACGGCCGTCTCGTAGTCGAGGCCGAACATCAGGCGGATCAGGTTGCCCGCGCCCACCATCTGCGCGATCAGGTAGAACAGCACGACCGAGAGCGTGCCGACCGCGGCGGCGATCCGCACCGGCGTCTGCTTCAGCCGGTACGCGACCACGTCGGCGAAGGTGTACTTGCCGAGGTTGCGCAGCGGCTCGGCGATCATGAACAGCACGACCGGCCAGCCGACCAGCCAGCCGACCGAGTACATCAGCCCGTCGAACCCGTTGAACGCGACGAGCCCGGCGATGCCGAGGAACGAGGCGGCCGACATGTAGTCGCCCGCGAGCGCCAGGCCGTTCTGCCCGGCCGTGACGGAGCGGCCGGCGGCGTAGAAATCCTCCGTGCTCTTGGTGCGCCTCGCCGCCCACCAGGTGATGCCCATCGTGATCGCGATGAAGACGAAGAACAGGCCGATCGCCAGCGCGGAAGGCTGGCCGATCGAGGAGCCGATGCCGCTCATCGCTCAGCCCCCCTTGGCGATCGCGTCGGCCACACGGGCGTCATAGACCCCGTTTGCCCAGCGCACGTAGAGGAAGGTGAGAACCCAGGCCGCGACGATCACCGCCGCGCCGAGGAGGATTCCGAACGAGAGCCCCGGCACCAGGAGCGTTCCCATCGCCGGCTTGGCGAAGGCGACGAGCAGGACAAAGCCGAAATAGGCGACGACCATGCCCGCGGTCAGGATTGTCGCGACCTTCAGGCGCGCCGCCGTCAGCCGCTGGACGAGCGCCTCGGCGCCGACATTCTTTGGCCCCTGTTTCTCTGACCCAGGTTTCTCTGGCCCGTGCTTCTCTGGCATATCTTCCTCTCCTTGGTTCTCGTTCGCACCGGCACGCCGTGCGCCGGACGGGTACCGCCGCCGAGGAGGCCTCACTGACCGCCCGCGCCGAGCCATCCGTTACAGAAGTGTGTGCAGCGCAGCATTGATGCAGCGCAACAACCTGTCTCCGAATTCATGACCAGGACATCCGCGGCATCCCGGCCGGCGGAACGCGCCGATGCTGCGTTGCAGCATTCCGCAAACGGATGGACGATCCGTCATCTCGCGGACGGGGCGGCGCTCGCCTTCGGCCTCGCTGCCCTCGCCTGGCTCGCCATGGTCGTTGTCCGCATGGCCGTCTCGCCCGCCCCGCAGGAGATGCGCGAGGGCGCCCTGGTGCTGACCACGCTCGCGCTTCTCGACGGGCGGAACCCCTATGCCTCGGCAGTCTCGGCCGGCGGCAATCTCTACGGCATCCTCTACCCGCTGGTCGTCGCGCCGGCAGCGCTCCTGTTCGGGCCGGGGCTCGCGACGCATCGCGTCGTGGCCTGCGCGGGCATCGGCCTCGCCGCCTGGCTCGTCTGGCGCGGGGCGCGCAATGCCGGGGCGGAGCGACTTCCCGCGGCGCTCGCTGTAGTGCTGTCAGCGGCGGGCTGGCTCTACTGGGTGGGGCCGACGGTGCGGCCCGACGGCATCGGCCTCGCCTGCCTCATCGGAGCGCTCGTCGTCGCCGCGCCCGATCCTGCCTCATGGCGCCGCTTCGCGATCGCGCTCGCGCTGTCGCTCGCGGGGTTTGCAGCAAAGATCTACTTCGTGGGGGGCATCCTCATCGTTGCCGCCCATGTCGCGCTGTTCCGCGGCTGGTGGCGCGGCGTGGCGATGGGCGTTGCGGCGTTGGCGGCGATCGCGCTCTGGGCGGGGCTGCTCGCGCTTTTGATGCCTGGGTGGGCCATCCTCGTGCTCGGGGCCAATCTCGGCGCGACCAGCTACGATGTCGGCCATCTTCTCCGCCAGAGCTGGGACTGGGCGGTGTTCAGCCTGCCTCTGCTTGCGGGACTTGCCGTCGCGCTCGCCGGGCTGCAGCGTTCGCGCTGGGGCGGGCAGGAAGGGTTCTGGGGCTTCGCAGCGCTCTGCGGCCTCGCCGCGCTGCTCGCCTCTCTCGGCGGCCATGGCGGGGCGCACATGACCTATTTCTTCCACCTCCTGACGCCGCCGCTGGCCATCGCCGTCGCCGCCGCGACAGGCAAGCGCGAGGCGCCGACGCGCGCGATGGTCCTGGTGCTGCCCATCGCCGTGCTGCTCAACGCGCACTGGTTCGTCATCGACCCCTCCCGCTTCGCCCCCGCCGAGGCCCGCTTCGCGATCGCTGCCGAGGCGCTTGCGAAGGCGCGCAACCCGCTGGTGACGACCGAGTTCGCCGCGCTCGCCGCACTCTCAGGCCACGTTCCGCTCGAAACCGGCCACAGCGAGTACATGCTTGCCCCCGAGGAGCAGGCGCGCCTGCGCGCGCGCATCGCCGCCGACCTCGCCGCACGGCGCATCGACCTCGCGATCGTCAACCGCAACAATGGCGGGCTCGTGCATGCGCGCGACGTCGAGGCGGCGGGCTATATCCGCCTCGTGCCCCTGCCCGTCGATCTCGTCTGGGCCATGCAGCACTGGGAGGCGGATATCTGGGTGCCGCCGCAGCGCTAGCCGCGCTGGCCGTCGGGGATCGCGTAGGTGATGGTCATGTGCGCGACGGCGGCGCCGTCGCCGACGCGCGAGACCTCGGCGAGCATCACCGCGAGCCGCCGCCCCACGCGAAGCACCGAACAGTCGCAGGCGAGGTCAGCAAGCCCGGCCGGGCGGAGGAAGCTCACCGACAGGTTGGAGGTGACGGCGAGGGGCACCGCGCCGATCATCGACAGGAGCGCGATCCAGGCCGCGACGTCGCCGAGCCCCATGATCGCGGGGCCGGAGACGGACGGCCCGGGCCGGATCGTGCGCTCGTCGAGCGGCAGGGTGACGCGGCAGCGTCCCCGCCCATAGCCGGTCAGCACGAGCCGCCCGTCGCCGAAGCCCGCGTTCGGGAACTCGCGCACGAGGAAGGCGAGCATCGCCTCCCTGTCGAGCGCGGGCGCCTCGCTCACTGGCTCAGCGCGGCGTCCACCGCCTCGCCGAGGCGCGAGACGATCATCGCAAGCTCCTCCTCCGTCACCGTGAAGGGGGGCGCGAGCGTCACATGGTCGCCCAGCCTGCCGTCGATCGTCCCGCCCATGGGATAGACGAGAAGCCCGCGCGCCATGGCCTCGGCCTTGACGCGCGCGTGCAGCTTGCGGGCCGGGTCGAAGGGCCGCTTCGTCGAACGGTCCGCCACCAGCTCGATCGACCAGAAGAGGCCGCGGCCACGGATGTCGCCGACATGGGCGTGGTTGCCGAAGCGCTCGGTCAGCAGGTCCGACAGCACAGCACCCATCGGCCCGACGCGCGCGAGAAGCCCGCCCTCGCGAAGCTCCTTCTGCACAGCGAGCGCGGCCGCACAGGCGACGGGGTGCGAGAGGTAGGTGTGGCCATGCTGGAAGCTGCCTGAGCCCTCCCGGATCGTGCCGACGATCGCTGCGGTGGCGAGGATCGCGCCGATCGGCTGGAACCCCGCGCCGAGCCCCTTGGCGACGACGAGGATGTCGGGGGCAATGCCTTCGGCGGTGCAGGCGTGAAGCGTGCCGCAGCGGCCCATGCCCGACATCACCTCGTCGAGGATCAGCAGCACGCCGTGACGGTCGCAGATCTCGCGGATGCGCTTGAAGTAGCCGGGCACGGGCGGCACCGACCCAGCCGTCGCGCCGACCACCGTCTCGGCAAGGAAGGCGGCAACCGTCCCGGGCGGGTGGCGGAGGATCTCGTCCTCGAGGCTCTGCGCGGCGCGCTGCCCATATTCCTCCTCCGTCTCGCCATCATCGCGGAAGCGGTAGGCGAAGCAGGGGTCGACGTGCGAGACCTCCATCAGAAGCGGCGCGTAGAGGGCGCGGCGGGCCATGTTGCCGCCGACGGCGAGGGCGCCGAGGGTGTTGCCGTGATAGGACTGCCGCCTTGCGATGAAGCGCGTGCGGCCAGGCTCGCCCCGCTCTACGAAGTATTGCCGCGCGAGCTTCAGCGCCGCCTCCACCGCTTCCGACCCGCCGCTGACGAAATAGATGTGCGCGAGCCCCTCTGGCGCATCCTTCAGCATGGTCGCGGCCAGATCCTCGGCAGGGCGGTTCGAGAAGAAGCCCGTGTGTACGTAATCTAGACGGCCGACCTGGTCGCGCACGGCTGCCACTACCGCAGGGTGAGCATGGCCGAGGCAGGATACCGCCGCGCCGCCGCAGGCGTCAGCATAGCGATTCCCTTGTTCATCAACGATCCAGAGGCCTTCGGCGCGCGCCGCGACGGGTGGCTGGGCGAGAAGGCTCCGATGAATGATTCGCGACGTGTCTTGCATTTGTTTACAACCTTCGCGCCTGGGCCTATTTGTTGGACGACGCTAGCAGAGGTCCAATGGCGGAGAAAGCCGCGCCGGCCGCAGAACGGTCCACGACGCAGGAGGTCGTCGGACCCGGGATGCCGTCGGCGCTTGTCATCGCGCGCGGTGCCGCGGCAGGCCTCCTTGCCGCTGCGGCGACGGAAGCCGGCTGCGGCGAACTCGTTGTCGTTCCGAACGATCACGTGGCGCTCGTCCGGCTCGTGCGCGCGTCGGCGCCGCCGCGCTTCGTCCTCGCGGACGATTCGGGCCTCGGCGCCTACCTCGTGCCGCTGCTCCGAACAATGGCGGACCCCGATCTCGCCGTGCCGCTCCTGCTTCGCCTGCCACAGGGCCGGCAGCGCCGCGGCCTCGCCGTCGCCGCGCGGCTCGGCCTCGCCGCGGAAGCCGTCGCCGAAACCGCTTCGGCGACGGAGATCGCCCACCGCCTGCGCCTGATGCGCCCCGCCCCCCTGCCGACGGACCCGCTGACGCCCTCGGAGCTTGCCGCAGCCATCGAGGCGCGGGCGATCGTCAACCGCTACCAGCCCCAGGTGCGGCTCGCCGACGCGAAGCCGCTCGCTCTCGAGGCGCTGGCGAGGTGGGAGCATCCCGGCCGCGGGCTTCTCGGCGCGGGCGAGTTCGTGCCGCTCGCCGAAGCCTCCGGCCTCGCCGGCGCGCTCGCCGACCGGGTGATGCGCCAATCCGTCGCCGACCTCGCGGCGCTGCACCGCTCCGGCGCCCGGCTGCGCATGGCATTCAACCTGCCGCTCGACGTCCTCCTTCACCCCGCAACGGCGGAACGGCTCGCCGAAGCGGTGACAGAGAGCGGGCTCCCGGCCGAGGCGCTGACGATCGAGCTGACGGAGAGCCAGATCGCGCATGACCTCGGTGCGGTTCGCGCTGCCGCCCTCAGGCTCCGCGACCAGCGCTTCGGCGTCTCGATCGACGATTTCAGCCTCTCCGCCGCCCAGGCCGGGCTCGTCTCCCTCCCCTTCTCCGAGATGAAGCTCGACCGTTCCCTCGTCATCGCGGCGCGGGACGACCGGGCGGCGCGCGGTGCCCTCAGCGCCGTGGTGCGCATGGCGCATGGGCTCGGTCTCCTGATCGTCGCCGAAGGGGTCGAGACGCTCGCGACCTGGCAGCTCGCCCGCGACATCGGCGCAGACCTTGCGCAGGGCTGGATGGTCGGCCGGCCGATGCCGGCCGTCGCCGTTCCGGCCTGGCTCTCCGCCTGGGAGATGGCGGTCGCAACCGGTGCGGCCTCCGCGCCGGCGAGTCCAGCCTTCGGCGCCTGAGAACGGATCCTCCTTCGGCGCCTGAGAAGCGAATCCATCTTCGGCGCCTGAGAACCAAAGCTCCTTCGGCGCCTGAGAACAGAACCGACTTCGGCACCTGAGACGCGAACCTCGCTCGGCGCCTACCCTCGACGCTGGAACGGCCGCGCCCACCCTGCTACTCCGCATGCCCGACGCGACGGAGACCGGGATGCTGAGGAGCCACGGGCGCTACGACTACAGCGGCATCGGAGAACGGGCAGATTATGCCTGGCCCGGCGGCGCGCGGCTCGCCGTCTATCTCGGCGTCAACCTCGAGCACTTCGCCTTCGGCGAGGGCCTCGGCGCGGAGCTCGCCCCCGGCGGGCCGTCTCCGGACATCCTGAACTTCGCCTGGCGCGACTGGGGCAACCGCGTCGGCACCTGGCGGCTTCTCGAGCTCCTCGACGACCTCCGCCTGCCTGCCTCGATGCTCGTCAACAGCGCCATGTATGCGTATGCGCCGAGCCTGATGGCGGCGGTACGCGCGCGCGGCGACGAGATCGTCGGTCACGGGCGGACCAACAGCGAGCGGCAGTCGGTGCTCCCCGAGGCCGAGGAGCGCGCGCTGATCGCCGAGGCGACCGAGACGATCGCCGCGGCCGAAGGCGCGGCCCCGCGCGGCTGGCTCTCGCCCTGGATCGCCGAAAGCGCCGTGACGCCCGACCTGCTGGCAGAAGCAGGATACCGCTACACGCTCAACTGGTGCATGGACGACCAGCCCGTGTGGATGCGCACCCGGGCGGGGCGGCTTCTCTCCATCCCCTACCCGCAGGAGGCTAACGACATCCCCTCGATCGTCGCGCGGAAGGACGGGGCGGAGCAGTTCGCAGGCATCGTCACCGACACGTTCGACGAGATGCTCGGACAGGCGGCGCGCCAGCCACTGGTGATGGGCATCGCGCTGCATCCCTATATCGTCGGCCAGCCGCACAGGCTCAGGCATCTCCGCCGCGCGCTTGCCCACATCGCGGGGCATCGCGGAAAGATCTGGTTCCCCACCGCAGGGGCAATCTACGACCACATCGCCGCCCTGCCGTCCGGCCTCGTTCCCGGCTCGGCCTGAAGGACAGAGCCCCCTCCTCCGTGCTCGCCGCCATCGCAAGCTTCGCCTTCCAGGGCATCGAGACCGTGCCCGTGGAGATCCAGGTGCAGATCGCGCCGGGGCTGCCTGCGTTCGCGATCGTCGGGCTGCCCGACAAGGCGGTGGCGGAAAGCCGCGAGCGCGTTCGCGCGGCGTTGACCGCGCTCGGCCTGTCGCTTCCGCCCAAGCGCATCCTGATCAACCTCGCGCCGGCCGATCTCCAGAAGGAGGGAAGCCATTTCGATCTGCCCATCGCGCTCGCGCTGCTCGCGGCGATGGAGGTGATCCCGCGCGAGGAGGCCGCCGAGTACGCAGCCCTTGGCGAGCTCGGCCTCGACGGGCGGATCGCGCCCGTGGCCGGCGTGCTGCCGGCGGCAATCGGCGCGGCATCGCGCGGGCTCGGGCTCGTCTGCCCCGCCGCGCAGGGGGCTGAAGCGGCCTGGGCGGGAGACGTGCGGCTGCTTCCCGCCGCCTCGCTCCTGCAGCTCATCAACCACTTCAAGGGTGAGCAGGTGCTCGGGCCGCCGGCGCTGCCAGAGCTGCCCCCTTCGCCGACCGGGCCGGACCTTGCCGACGTGAAGGGACAGGAAACCGCCAAGCGCGCCCTCGAGGTCGCCGCTGCGGGCGGGCACAACCTCCTGCTCATCGGCCCGCCCGGGGCAGGGAAGTCGATGCTTGCCGCACGCCTGCCGGGGTTGCTGCCGGACCTCACGGCGGCCGAGGCGCTCGAGGTCTCGATGGTGCATTCCGTCGCGGGGATGCTCTCGGGCGGGCGGCTGTTGCGCCGGCCGCCCTATCGCGAGCCGCACCATTCCGCCTCGCAGCCCGCGTTGACGGGCGGCGGTCACCGCGCGCGGCCGGGCGAGATCAGCCTCGCGCATCGCGGCGTGCTCTTCCTCGACGAGCTTCCCGAGTTCCCGCGCCAGACGATCGAGGCGCTTCGCCAGCCGCTCGAGACGGGACGCACGACGGTTGCCCGCGCAGCAGCGCATGTCACCTACCCCGCGCGGTTCCAGCTCGTCGCCGCGATGAACCCGTGCCGCTGCGGCCATCTCGGCGACCCGCCGCGCGAGTGCGGCAAGGCGCCGCGCTGCGGCGAGGAGTACCAGGCGAAGCTGTCGGGACCGCTGCTCGACCGCATCGATCTCTTCGTCGAGATCCAGCCGATCGCGCCGGCGGAGCTCACGCGCGTCAGCCCTGGCGAAAGCACTGCGACCGTCGCAACCCGCGTCGCCGGGGCGCGCGGGCTGCAGCGCCGCCGCTACGGCGAGGACGGCCCCGCCTGCAACGCGGAGGCCGATGGCGCGGTGCTGCGCGAGACGATCGCGGCCGAGCCTGATGCGCTGGCGCTCGCCGAGCAGGCGGCCACACGGCTCAGGCTCTCGACCCGCGGCTTCGCGCGCACGTTGCGTGTGTCGCGCACGCTGGCCGATCTCGGCGGGAGCGAGACGGTCAAGCGCCTGCACGTCGCCGAGGCCCTGACCTGGCGGGCACGTTCGGTGCGCGAGGCGGCGTAATGGCGCCGGCGGGCCGTTCAGTCTCCGGGGCGGAAGGCGTCCTCGAGCCAGCGCAGCTCACCATCGGCGCCGACGAGCATCGCGTCGAAGCGGAGCCCCTCTCCGAACCAGCCGGGCTCCGCGGCCATCAGCGCCTCCGCAGCGGCGGCGAGCCGCGCGCGCTGGCGCGGCGAGACGGCGAAGGCGGCCTCGGTCGCATTCGGTCGCGCCTTCACCTCGACGATGATTGTGAGCGTGCCCTTGCGCGCGACGAGGTCGATCTCGCCGGCACCGGTGCGGATGCGCCGGCCGAGGATGGTGAAGCCGGCCCGGCCGAGCAGCGCCTCGCAGCGCGCCTCGGCCGCCGTGCCGCGCGCGTAGGAGGCCTGGCCGCGGGCCGTGCGAAGATGCCGCTCGGTCATTCCGGTCCGAGCCTATCGGAGGGGCCAGGGGCATGACCACCCAGGACCACGCGCCCGTCGCGCCCGTCGCGCTCACGCAGGCGTCGTTCCGCGCCCGATGCGACAGCCGCCCGACACGGCGCGACCACGCGATCGACATCGCCCGCGGCATCGCGCTCGTGGCGATCCTCAACACGCACTTCACGCTGATGGCGCGCGACGTCGGCTCGCTCGGCGGCCACCGCGCGCCCTTCCTGTCAGACCTCCAGTTCCCCGATTTCGCCGATTTCTTCGTCTTCCTGTCCGGCTACGTCTATGGCCTCGTCTACGGCAACAGGCTCGTGCGCGACGGGTTCGCGAGCGTCACGCGCCAGACCATCCGGCGGATGGGGCAGATCATCCGCGCCTTGGTGGTCTCCATCGCCGCTGCCGTCGCGCTCTCCTGGGCGCTGATCGACGACGCCGAGGTGCTTCGCACGCTCGACCTCTGGCCCTTCCAGGCGAACGGGCGGCTTGCGCTGCATGACCTCCTCACCTTCACGAGCGCGCCGCTCTTCATCAACATCCTCTGCCTCTACGTGCTTCTGCTCACCGCCGCGCCGCTGATGCTGTGGGGGTTCCGCCGCAACCTCGCGGCGACGTTCGGGGTGAGCGGCGTGGTGTGGCTGCTCGTGCAGGCCGGGCCGCTCGACCTCGACACCGGCTGGGCAGGAATCCGCTCGTTCAACCCGTTCGCGTGGCAGCTCCTGTTCGCAATGGGGATCTTCCTCGGCATGCAGCGCGGGTTCGACACGATCTTCGCCGCGCTCTCCCGCCGCACGGCGTTCCTGCTCACGGCGGCGTGCCTGGGGTTCTTCCTGGTGCGCATGGCCATGAAGCTGTCGCCCGAGTTCACCGCGCTTCTCGAGCCCGTATCCGGGAAGGCGCAGTTCGCGACGCTCCGGATCATCAACTTCGTCTGCCTCGCCCCGGTGTTCGTCCTGTTCGTCGGCTGGCTGGAGCGCGCCGCACCTAGCCTCTCGTCGTGGCTTGCCCGGCTCGGCGCGCTGAGCCTCGAGATGTTCGCCTGGGGCGTCGTGCTGACGATGCTCATGTCGGTGGCCTTCCTCGCCCTCGGGGGCGACCTCGCGGCCTATGTCATCGTTCTTGCGGTCGGCCTCGTTGGATACGTTCTCTCGGTCCGAATAATGGTAGTATTCAACTAGGCGAGGACACGGATTGATCGCGAAACCATGGCGTGACGCAGCCATGGATGGCATAAGCCTGGGCGCGTTCTTCCCTCCAGTCGGGGTCATGACGATGGCTGCAGGCGCCGCGCTCGGCGGTCTTCCGATCGCCTTCCGCCAACACGACTTCCTGGCCCGCTCCGCTGCCCGCCCCTCGCGGCGCGATCACGCGATCGACATCGCCCGCGGCATCGCGCTGATCTTCATCCTGTACCCGCACTTCACGCAGATCGCAGCCGCCCTCGGGTCGATCGGGCGTGCCCGCGTGCCCTACCTCTCCGACCTCCAGTTCTGCGACCCGGCGGATTTCTTCGTGTTCCTCTCCGGCTACGTCTATGGCCTCGTCTACGGCCAGCGCGCGGTGCGTGACGGCTACCGCACCGTGGTTCGCCAGACGGTCCGGCGCATGGCGCAGATCTTCCGGGCGATGGTGTTCACCGTGGCGCTCTGCGTCGGTCTCTCCTGGCTTCTGATCGACGACCCGGCCGTGCTGCGCGCGCTCGACCTGCTGAGCTTCGAGAGAAGCGGGCGCGAGGCCATCGCCGGGATCGCGCTGCTGCTCGATTCGACGCTCTTCATCAACATCCTTGCCCTCTATCTCCTCCTGCTCGCGACCGCGCCGCTCTTCCTCTGGGGCTTCCGGCGCAGCGTCGCGGCCACCGCCGCGGTGTCGCTCGGCATCTGGCTCCTGGTCCAGATCGGGCCGCTGCACGTCACGAGCACCTGGGCGGGGATGCACAGCTTCAATCCCTTCGCCTGGCAGCTCCTGTTCGCGATGGGGATCCTCCTCGGCATGCAGCGTGGCTTCGATGCGATCCTCGCCTCGATGACGCGGGCGCAGGCCATCACGCTCGCCCTCGCGTGCCTCGGCTTCTTCGCGCTGCGCACGGGCATCAGGGTCTCGCCCGCGCTCGCCGAGCTGGTGCTGCCGATCGCGCACAAGCCGGCCTTCGGGCCGCTCCGGCTCGCGAACTTCGTCTGCCTCGTGCCGGTGTTCGTTCTCGCCGTGGGCTGGCTCGAACGGCAGGTCCCCGTGCTTGCGAACCTGCTCGCCCGCTCGGGTGCGCTCAGCCTGGAGATGTTCTGCGTCGGCGTGGTGCTGACGCTTCTGATGGGTGTCGCCTTCCTCGCGCTCGGCGGAACGCTGCTGGCATACGGCATCGTTCTCACCGCCGGCATCGCGCTCTACCTCGTTGCGATCATCCCGCTCGAGGCGGTGAGCTAGAGCGCGTTCCGATCGATTGGAGTCAATCGATCGGAAGGTCGTGCTCTCAAGCCACAAATGATCAGAGCAGCCTAGCCAGACCTGATGAACCGAAGCCGGTTCCATCAGGTCTGGTGCTGCTCTAGAGAACGAGGCGCAGCGCGAGCCCCGCGAGCGCCGTGACCCCAAGCGTCCGCAGGATGCCCTGCTTCAGCGGGAAGAGCAGAAGCGCGGCAAGCAGAGCAAGCGCGAGCGCAGACGGGTCGAGGCTTCGGGGATCGGGCAGGTCGAGCGCCACCGGCCCGAGCGTCACGCGTCGGACGGTGGAGAACAGCACGCGCAGGCCGAACCAGAGGGCGAGGTTGGCGATCACCCCGACCACCGCAGCCGTGACTGCCGCAAGCGCACCCGCGAGCGCCCTCTGTCCATGCAGCCGCTCGACGAAGGGCGCGCCGAGGAAGATCCACGCGAAACAGGGCGCGAAGGTGACAAGCAGCGTCAGCGCCGCGCCGGCCGTGCCAGCGATCAACCCGCCATGCGGCAAGGCCGCGAGGAAGCCGACGAACTGCAACACGAGGATCAGGGGCCCGGGCGTGGTCTCGGCGAGCCCGAGCCCGGCGAGCATGTCGGCGGCCGAGAGCCAGCCGTAGCGATCGACCGCCTCCTGGGCGACATAGGCAAGCACGGCGTAGGCGCCGCCGAAGGTGACCAGCGCCATCTTGGAGAAGAACCAGGCGATGTCCGCCCAGACCCCGGCATCGGCGGCAACGAGCAGGCCGAGCGGCACGAGCCACGCCGCGAGCGAGGCGAGCCCCGCCCACCGCGCCGAGGCCGAGAGCCGTGCGATCCTGCCGGGATCCTCCGCGAGCATCGCATCGAGCAGGGCGGGCCGGTCGCCTTGCCGCTCGCCATGCAGACCAGCGGAGAACTGCGCAGGTGCGAGGAACCCGACGACGGCCGCGGCAAGAACGACGAAGGGAAACGGCACGTCGAACGCATAGAGGGCAAGGAAGGCCGCAGCGGCGAGCGCGTAGGCGGCGCCGCCCTTCAGCGCACGCCGCGCGACGCGCAGCAGCGCCTCGACGACGACGACGAGCACGGCGCATTTCAGGCCGAAGAACAGGGCTGCGATGACCGGCACGCCGCCGGCGACAGCGTAGATGGCCGACAGAACGAGCATGACGGCGGCACCGGGCAGGACGAAGAGCAGCCCCGCCGCGAACCCTCCCTTCACGCCGTGCAGCAACCAGCCGAGATAGATCGCGAGCTGCTGCGCCTCGGGCCCGGGAAGGAGCATGCAGAAATTGAGCGCATGCAGGAACCGGCGCTCGGACACCCAGGCGCGGTCGCCCACCACCTCGCGATGCATCAGCGCGATCTGCGCCGCGGGGCCGCCGAAGGAGAGGCAGCCGATGCGGAACCATACCGCAAGCGCCTCGCGATAGGTCGGGAAGCGCGTTGCGGCAGCAGGCATGGCGTCGCTCATGCCCGCACCATCCTCGGCGGCCAGCGGTGCTGCTCGGCCTGGCAGTCGCGCGCCCAGAGATAGAGGGCGTCGTACATCACCATCCCGTGCCGCAATGCCAGGGCGTCGCCCTCCCCGGCAAGCGCCGAAAGTCCGAGGGACAGGGCGAGCAGGCCCGTGGCCGCGGCATGCAACGCAGGCTTCTCGGTGTCCGCCCCGCGGACGATGTCGGCGAGGATGCGGAGGGCCTGGTCATCCGGCCTGTGGCGCTCGACGAAGGCGTCGAAGCTGCACCCCTCGCCGACATGCGTGTAGGGCGCGCCGGGAATGTCGAAGGCGGTGCCGCCAATCTCCTCGGCGATCCGCGCGACCTCCGGTGCCGGCGCATAGACGAAGCGCGCATCGGCGGCGATGAAGCGGCGGATGAACCAGGGGCAGGCGATGCGGTCGATCTTCGGCCGCTCGCGCGTGACGAAGACCGGCGCCGGGCCCGGCTTGCTCGAAAGTGGAAATCCGAGCGACTCCCACCCGGCGATGCCGCCTGCAAGGTAGGTCGCGGCGAGACCGCTTCGCGCCAGCGCGGAGGCGACGGCCTGCGACACGGCATGGCCTCCGACGCAGACGGCGACGACCGGGCGTTGCGGCTCGAGGGTCGCGATCCAGGATCCGATGGCGTCGGGGTCGCGGCGCAGGGCGCCTGGCAGAGACGTGGTCGACGCGGCGAAGGCGGCATCGCGCCGCACGTCGAGGATCTGCGGGCCGGGAAAGCCCGCCATGGCGGCGAGAAGCCGTTCGGCCGGCAACGGAATGGCGTCAGCCGGGCGGGAGGGGTGCTCGATGGTGTCCATGTGCGTCTCCTCGTGCCCGGCAGCAGCGCCGGGGTGGAAACGCAGGCTTGGACGTGATCGGCACGTCTGACGGCGCGCCCGCGACCGGCGCCGTTGGCGGTATATGCGCCTCCGGAACGGTTGCCGTCAACGCTCCGCTGCGGCTAGCCTTTCCGGCACGGCTGCGATCGCCGCCTCATCTGCATTGGCGAAGGCGAGCCTGAGATACCGCTCCTGCCCTGGGCCGAAGAACGGGCCGGGGAGGACGAGAAGCCCCTGCTCCGCAGCGAGGCGCTCGGCCATCGCAACGCCATCGGGCGCACGCTCGGGCAGGCGGAGATAGGCGAAGTAGCCGCCGAGCGCGTCGATGCGCCACGCAGGGGTTGCGGAGAGCGCGGTGCGGAACGCCTCCGCCCGTCCCGCCATGATGGCGCGGTTGTCGTCGCGCCAGGGCTTCAGTGCCCCGATCGCCCAGGTGAGTGCGGCCTGGGCATGGCGCGGCGCGCAGATCTGCAGCGTGTCGACCGCCTTGGCGAACTCGCCCATGAAGCCCGCCCCCGCCGCCACCGCGCCGACGCGATGCCCTGGCACGCAATAGGCCTTGGAGAACGAGTAGAGATGCACGAGATGCTCGCCCCAGGCGGGGTCGGCGAACAGCGCGTGCGGCGGCGCGGCACCGGGCAGGAAGTCGCGATAGGTCTCGTCGACGACGAGCCAGAGGCCGCGTGCACGGGCAAGCGCGGCAAAGCGCGCGATCGTCTCCGGCGGGTAGATCGCGCCCGTCGGGTTGTTCGGACTGACGAGGACGATGGCGCGGATGCCGGGGCGAAGCAGCGCCGCGGCACGGTCAGGGTCGGGTACGAACCCGTCCTCCGCGCGGCAGGGAAGCGGCACCGCCTCGACGCCGTGCATGGTGAGCGCCATGCGGTGGTTGAAGTACCACGGCGCAGGCAGCAGCACCGCCTCGCCGGGCGCGGCGATCGTCGCCATCGTCATCGCGAAGGCGAGGTTGCAGCCTGCGGTGATGGCGATGCTGTCGGCGCCGATCTCTGCGCCGTAGGCGGAGCCGATGTCGGATGCCAGCGCCTCGCGGAGCGCCGCGTCGCCGAGGATCGCCCCGTAGCCTGCCGCCTCGCGCGTCGCCGCGGCGGCCGCGAGCCGCTCGAGCAACCGAGGGTGCGGCGGATAGCCGGGAACCGCCTGGGTGAGGTCGATCGGTGGGCCTGCGCTTCCATCGTAACGCGCGGCCCAGGACCGCGCGGCCGGGATCGGCGGTGCATCTGTCGCGACGATGGTGTCGGAAGTGACGGGACGGGTCATGGCTGGGGTGGCGGCGTCGCTCGGCATGGGCGCACTCTGTCACCGAGGGCGGGCCCGGTCCATCCGGCCCCCTGGACGTATCCTGCCCCTACGCCGTAGCGTCGCGGCGCGAACGGAAAGGAGCGCGCGTGGCCAGCGAAGGCATCGTCGATCTCGCCATCATCGGCGGCAGCATCAACGGCGCAGGCATCGCGCGCGACGCGGCCGGGCGCGGCCTCTCCGTCCATCTGGTCGAGCAGGGCGATCTCGGCGGGGCCACCTCCTCCGCTTCGACAAAGCTGATCCACGGCGGCCTGCGCTACCTCGAGCATTACGCCTTCCGCCTCGTGCGCGAGGCGCTCGAGGAGCGCGAGGTGCTGTGGCGCATCGCGCCGCACATCATCTGGCCGCTGCGCTTCGTGCTACCGCACCACCAGGGCCTGCGCCCTGCCTGGATGCTTCGGCTCGGGTTCTTCCTCTACGACCGGTTCGGCGGCCGGCCGCTTCTGCCCGGCACGGAGGTGCTCGACCTCCGCGGCGACCCAGCCGGCGGGCCGCTGCAGCCGGGCTTCGCGAAGGGCTTCGAGTATTCCGATTGCTGGGTCGAGGACAGCAGGCTGGCCGTGCTCAACGCGCGCGATGCCGTCGCCAGGGGCGCGGTTATCGAGACGCGCACGCGTTGCCTCTCTGCCACGCGCGAGGACGGCGCCTGGACGCTCACGCTCGCCGCCGAGGATGGGAACGGATGCAGAACGATCCGTGCCCGCACCGTCGTCAACGCCGCCGGCCCCTGGGTCGCCGAGGTGCCCGCGGGCGTGGTGCACGCGAATGCACCTGCCGCCGTCCGGCTCGTTCAGGGAAGCCACGTCGTAGTGCCCCGCCTGTTTGCGCATGACCACTGCTACATCTTCCAGAACACCGACAGCCGCAACGTGTTCGCCATTCCCTACGAGGGCGATTTGACCCTGATCGGCACGACCGATCGCGACTGGACGGGCGCCCCGAGCTCGGTCGCCGCGAGCGGCGACGAGATCGCCTATCTCTGCCGGGCGGGGAGCGCCTATCTCAAGCGGCCCGTGACGCCGGCGGATGTGGTGTGGACATGTTCCGGCGTCCGCCGCTCTATGACAACGGCGCTTCCGCCGCACAGGAGGCGACGCGCGACTACGTGCTCGCCCTCGACGCCCCTTCGGGCCAGCCCGCCCTGCTCAGCGTGTTCGGCGGCAAGATCACTACCTACAGGCGCCTCGCCGAGCACGCGCTCGAGAACCTGCAGCCCCACCTGCCTGCGCGCCAGCGCGACGCAGCAGGCTGGACGGGGGCGCGCGCCGCTTCCGGGCGGCGGCTTCGCCGCCGACGGGTTCGACGCGCTCGTCACCTCGCTCGGCGAGTCCATGGCGGAGACCATCGCGGCATGAGCGCACCCGGCCACATCCTCGCGATCGACCAGGGAACCACCTCCTCCCGCGCCATAGTGTTCGACACGCGCGCGACCGTGAAAGGCATCGCGCAGGAGGAGTTCGGCCAAATCTACCCCGAGCCGGGCTGGGTGGAGCACGACGCGGAGGCGATCTGGCGCAGCGTTCTCGCCACCTGCCGTGCGGCCATCCGCAATGCCGCGCTCGAGGCATCCGACATCGCTGCGATCGGCATCACCAACCAGCGCGAGACGACCGTCCTGTGGGACCGCGCAACGGGACGGCCGATCCACAACGCGATCGTCTGGCAGGATCGCCGCACCGCGGCCGCCTGCGCGGCGTTGCGCGCAGAGGGTGCGGAGGAAGCCGTCTCGGCAACGACCGGCCTTCTTGTCGACCCCTACTTCTCGGCGACCAAGATCGCCTGGCTGCTCGACACGGTGCCCGGTGCGCGCAAGGCGGCCGAAGCTGGAAGGCTCGCCTTCGGGACGGTCGACAGCTTCCTGCTCTGGCGGCTGACCGGCGGCGCGGTGCATGCGACTGACGCGACGAACGCCTCGCGCAGCCTTCTCCTCGACATCCGCAGCGGGAGCTGGAGCGAGGAGATGCTGCGCCTGTTCCGCATCCCGCGCGCGATCCTTCCGCAGGTGCGCGACACGGCGGGGCTGTTCGGCACGGCGGAGGCGAGGCACCTGGGTGCGGCGATCGCCATCCGGGGCATCGCGGGCGACCAGCAGGCAGCGCTCGCGGGCCAGGCCTGCTTCGCGCCGGGCATGGTGAAATCGACCTACGGCACGGGCTGCTTCGCGCTGATCAACACTGGCGAGACGCCCGTTGTCTCCTCGCACCGGCTTCTGACGACCATCGCCGCGCAGCGGAAGGGTCGCCGAAGCTACGCGCTCGAAGGCGCGATCTTCGTCGCGGGCGCTGCCGTCCAGTGGCTACGCGATGGGTTGGGCCTGATCGCGCACGCGGCCGAGACCGGCCGCCTCGCGGAGGAAGCAGACCCCGGACAGAGCGTGACGCTTGTTCCCGCCTTCGTGGGCCTCGGCGCTCCCTACTGGGACGCAGAGGCGCGCGGGGCGATCTTCGGCCTGACGCGCGGCACGACGCGAGCGGAGCTCGCCCGCGCCGCGCTCGAGAGCGTCGCCCTCCAGACGCGCGACCTCGTCGAGGCCATGCGGGCGGACTGGGGGGCGGAGGCATCGGAGATGGTGCTGCGCGTGGATGGCGGGATGACCGCGAGCGACTGGACGATGCAGTTCCTCGCCGACATGCTCGCCTGCCCCGTCGATCGCCCGCGCGTGCAGGAAACCACCGCGCTGGGCGCTGCCTATTTCGCCGGGCTCGATGCCGGGCTGTTCGAGGGGCCGGAGGCTTTCGCCGACACCTGGGCACTCGACCGGCGCTTCCTCCCCCGCATGGACGAGGCGGAACGGGCGCGGCGCTACGACGTGTGGCGCGACGCGGTGAGACGCACGCTGACGTGATGCGACGTGCCTCGCCGCCACGCGCGATGCGTCAAGAACCGGGATGATTTCGCTTGAGACGCGAGGGCTCGCCCGCGCACACTCGTTGCGGCCGCATCCTCGGCCAGCCAATCAACAATGCGGCGGCCCCCCGCTCACCCAGCGGGACCGAACCGCGTGGGGAGAACATCCAATGCGTTCGATGCTTCTCGGCTCGGCGATGGCCCTGCTGGTCGGCACCACGGTTGCCGCGCAGCAGCCGCAGAGCGACGCGCAGGCGCTGCAGCGCATGCAGAACTTCCAGACGACGGGCCAGTCCCTCGACCTCGAGACGGTGCCGCAGACAGGGCGGCGGGCGGACCAGATCCGGCGCAACCTCGAGCGCATCAAGCTGCCGCAGGGCTTCCAGATCGAGCTCTACGCCGTCGTGCCGGACGCGCGCCACATGGCGGTGACGCGTAACAACGCCAACGTCTTCGTCGGAACGCGCAAGACGCAGATGTGGGTGGTGGTCGACCGCGACAAGGACCGGGTGGCCGACGAGGTGAAGCGCTTCGCCCCCGCCGTGCGGTTCACCCAGCCGAACCCCTGCTACAGCCCCGATGGCTTCCTCTACGTCGTCGAGCACAACCGCGTTCTCGTCTTCCCCGCCGCCGAGTTCTTCTTCGAGGGGCCGGACGTCGCGGTGGGCACGGTCGTCGAGCAGGGCAACCTGATCCCGCGCGAAGAAGAGAGCTTCAACCACGGCCATCGCGTCTGCCGCGTCGGGCCGGACAACAAGCTCTACGTCTCGCTCGGCCAGCCGTTCAACGTTGCCCCCCCGAACAAGCTCGAGCTCTACAACCGCGTCGGCATTGGCGGGATCGTCCGCATGGACCGCGACGGGCAGAACCGCGAGGTGTTCGCACGCGGCGTGCGCAACAGCGTCGGCATCACGTTCAACCCGCGCACCGGAGAGCTCTGGTTCACCGACAATCAGGTCGACGGCATGGGTGATGACCAGCCGCCGGGCGAGATAAACCGCGCGACCGCGGCGGGCCAGCATTTCGGCCATCCCTATTTCGGCGGCGGCCGCGTGCGCACCGTCGAGTACAAGGACACGGCGGACGCGCAGCTTCCCGAAGTGCGGCACCCGGAGGCCGAGATGGTCGCGCATGCTGCCGATCTCGGTCTCCATTTCTATACCGGCACGATGTTCCCCGAGCGGTATCGCGGCGGGCTGTTCAGCGCCCAGCGCGGAAGCTGGAACCGCACCACACCCGTCGGCGCACGGGTGATGTTCACCCCGATGAAGCCCGACGGCTCGGGCATGGCGGGCGAGCCGGAGGTTTTCGCTTCCGGATGGCTCGATGACGAGACGGGCGAGTACTACGGCCGCATCGTCGATGTCGCGCAGCTGCCCGATGGCAGCCTGCTCGTCAGCGACGACACGGCGGGGGCGATCTACCGCATCTCCTTCCGGCGGTGATCGCCCGGGTCCTATTGGGGCTGGCCGCGTCGGTCGCGGCCAGCCTCGTTCCCGTAGTGCCTGCCCTCGCGCAGGCGGGGGACTGGCGGGCCGGCCGTCTCCTGGCCGCCCGCTCCTGCCAGGCCTGCCACGGGATGGACGGGCTTTCGAAGCAGGCGAACGCGCCGAACATCGGCGGCCAGCCCGAGGAGTACCTGGTCGCGCAGCTTCGCGCCTATCGCGACGGCACGCGCAGGCAGGAGCAGATGAGCATCGCCGCAGAGGGGCTGACGGACGAGCAGATCCTAGCGCTCGTCGCTTACTACTCCGCCATCGAGGTCGAGGCGGTGCGGATTCCCGGCCGCGACTGACGCGCCACACCGGTGCATGATGCGCCGGTGGGACGCATCGATGTCGCGGTGATCGGGGCTGGCCCGACCGGGCTGATGGCAGCGGAGACGATCGCCTCCGCAGGCCGCAGCGTCGCCGTGTTCGAGCGCATGCCGTCCGTCGCGCGGAAGCTTCTCATCGCCGGCCGCGGCGGGCTGAACCTCACGCACAGCGAACCGCTCGCCTCGTTCCTTGACCGTTACGGAGCGGCGCGCGCCTGGCTCGCACCGGCTGTCGAGGCCTTCCCGCCATCGGCCCTCGTCGCATGGGCAGAGGGGCTTGGGCAGGAGATGTTCACGGGCTCGAGCGGGCGGGTGTTTCCGCGCGCGATGAAGGCTTCGCCGCTGCTGCGCGCGTGGCTCGCCCGCCTCGCCGGCCTCGGCGTCACCATCGCCACGCGCCATCGCTGGGTGGGGCGGGAGGCGGACGGCACGCTCCGATTCGAAGCGCCCGCCGGAGCCGTCACGCTTCGGCCGCGCGCGACGGTCCTCGCCCTGGGGGGCGCCTCCTGGCCCCGCCTCGGCTCGGAAGGCACCTGGCCGGCGCTGCTTCCCGGCGTCGCAGTCTCGCCGCTCCGGCCAGCGAATTGCGGCTTCGTCGTGGCGTGGTCTGCGCATCTGCGACAACGCCATGCGGGCGCTCCGCTCAAGCGAATCGCCCTGTCGTTCGGCGAGCATATGGTGCGCGGCGAGGCGGTGATCACCGAAGCGGGGATCGAGGGCGGCGCTGTCTACGCGCTCTCCGCGCCGCTCCGCGAGGCTGTCGCCGAGCATGGGAGTGCCACGTTCGCGATCGACCTTCGCCCTGACCTCGCCCGCGAGGCGCTCGCCACGCGTCTTGCCGCGCCGCGCCGCGGCCAGTCCCTCTCGACCTTCCTCCGCAAGTCTGCCGGCCTTTCACGTGTCGCGATCGCGCTGGTGCAGGAAGCGGTCCATTCCGGAGCGCGGGCGGATGATCTCGCCGCGCTGGTCAAGGCCGTACCGGTGTCGGTCACGGCGACGACGGGACTTGACCGCGCGATCTCGTCGGCTGGCGGCATCGTGGCGGGCGAGCTCGACGCGCACTTCATGCTTCGCCGCTGTCCCGGTGTCTTCGCCTGCGGGGAGATGCTGGACTGGGAGGCGCCGACGGGCGGGTACCTGCTTCAGGCCTGCTTCGCCACGGGCGTCGCGGCGGGGCGCGGTGCTATCGCCTGGCTCGAGCGGTGATGCGCGCCCAGTGCGCCGGCATCAGTGCGCCGGCATCAATGCGCCGCCCTCAATGCGCTTGGCCGAGATAGAGCGCGGCGGCGCGGTCATCGGCGAGCAGCGTCTGGGCCGTACCCTCGAGCGCGACGCGGCCGCCATCAAGGACGGCGCCGCGGTCGGAGATGGCCAGCGCCTGCCGCGCGCGCTGCTCGATCAGCAGGACGGCGGCGCCGAGTGCGGGCAGGCCGCGGATGCGCGCGAAGGCCTCCGCCACCAGGGCCGGGGCGAGCGCCGCCGTGGGCTCGTCGAGCACCATCAGCCGCGGCCGCGTCATCAGCGCGCGCGCGAAGGCCAGCATCTGCCTCTCGCCGCCGGACAGCGAGCCCGCCCGCGCGCGTCGGCGCTGCGCGAGCGCGGGAAACGTGTCGAACAGCTCGGCGATGCGCGCGCGCGGCGCCGCCACGCCCTCGACCACCTCGAGATTCTCGACGACGGAGAGCGATGGAAACACGTTCGCCACCTGCGGCACGTAGCCGATCCCGAGGCGCGCGCGTGCCTCCGTCGGCGCCGCGGTGATGTCCTCGCCCTCGAAGAGAATGCGCCCCGAGACGCGCGGCAGGAGCCCGACGAGAGCCTTGGCGAGCGTCGATTTCCCCGCACCATTCGTGCCTGCGACGGTGAGGATCTCGCCCCGTGCCAGGACGAGGTCGATGCCGGTGAGGATGTCGACCTCGCCGTAGCCGCCCGAGAGGTGCTCGACGGCGAGAAGCGTCACGACACGCCGCCCAGATAGGCTTCCCGCACCTCCGGCGCGGACAGCACGGCCTCGGGCGCGCCGGAGGCGATGATGCGGCCGCGATCCATCACGTGCAGCGTCGAGACGAGGCGGGTCAGCGCAGGCAGGTCATGCTCGATGATCAGGAAGCCGATGCCGCGTCCGTTCAGCGTGCGGATGTGGTCGGACAGGGCTGCCACGAGCACCGGGTTCACGCCGGCGAAGGGCTCGTCGAGAAGGATCAGTTTCGGGTTCGTCATCAGCGCGCGGCCAAGCTCGAGGAGCTTCTTCTGCCCTCCCGAGAGCCGGCCCGCGGGCGTCTCGGCCACCGGCGAGAGCCGCAGGAACCCGATCGCATCGGCAACGCGCGCACGCGCGGTCTGCTCCTCGGCGCGCACCGCTGCCGGACGGAGGAAGAGGCCGCGCAACGTCTCGCCGCTCTGCCCCGGCACGGCGGCGAGAAGGTTCTCGCGCACCGTGAGGTGGGCATACTCGCGCGGCACCTGGAAGGTGCGCACCATGCCCCGCCGCGCCCGCTCATGCGCCGCCAGGCGGGTTATGTCCTCCCCAAACAGGCTGACCGTCCCGGAATCCGGCGCGAGGAAGCCGCTGATGAGCGAGAACAGCGTCGACTTGCCGGCGCCGTTCGGCCCGATCACACCGACGAGTCCACCTTCGTCGACGGAGAAGCTCACGCTATCGACGGCGCGGAAGCCGCCGAACGACCTGGTGAGGGAGGAGAGCGTGAGCGTCATCGGCGCGTGTAGTCGCCCATCAGCCCCTGCGGGCGGAACATGGTGAAGAGCACGAGCGCGAGCCCCACTGCGCCGATGCGCACCGAGGCCATGTCGACCGCGGAGATGAACGGCACGACGTCACGCAGGAAGCGGCTGCCCTCGAGGAACAGCATGAGAAGCGCCGCGCCGACGACCGCGCCGGAGATGCGTCCCACCCCGCCCATGATGATCGCCATCCACACATAGAAGGTCACGAGCGGGATGAACTGGTCGGGCACCACGTAGCCGATGTAGTGCGCGTAGAAGGCGCCTGCGATTCCGGCGAGCGCCGCGCCGAGGACGAGCACGCGGATCTTGAAGCGCGCGGGGTCCTTGCCGAGCGCGCGCACCGCTTCCTCGTTGTCGCGGATCGCCTCGATCATCCTCCCGAACGGGCTCTTCACCAGGCGGAAGAACAGCCAGATCGCCGCCGCGTTCACCGCAAGGAGCACGCCCACGATCGCGAGCGCCGAAGGCATGCCGACGCCGAGGCCTTCGAACAGGCGGGGGATTCCGGGAATGCCCTGCACCCCGTTGGTCAGCCAGCGCTCGGAGGTGACGACGAGGCGCACCGTCTCGGAGAAGCCGAGGGTGACGATGGCGAAATAGTCGTCGCGCAGCCGAAGCGAGACGAGCCCGATCGGCCAGGCCGCGAGGCCGGCAAGAACCGCGGCGGCGACGAAGCCGACTGCGATCGGCATTCCCCCCTTCGTGGAGAGGATCGCCGCGGCATAGGCGCCGATGCAGAAGAACCCGACATGGCCGAAATTGATCAGCCCCGTCAGCCCGTAATGCAGCGTGAGACCGAGCGCGAGCAGCACGTAGATCAGCGCGATGGCGGCGATGGCAGCGAGATAGGCCTCCATCAGCGCACCCCCTCGACGCGCCCGAACAGCCCGCGTGGGCGCACGAGCAGGACGAACAGCATCACCACGAAGGCGAGCGCGATCTTGTAGGTGAAGCCGACGACGGGGGTGGCCATCTCCTGCGCGATGCCGATGATCAGCCCCGCCACCACCGCACCCACGGGGCTGCCGATGCCGCCGAGGATGGCGGCGGCGAAGCCTGGCAGAAGCATGTCCCAGCCGATCTCAGGCGCGACCACGGTGCGCATGCCCAGAATCACCCCGGCAATTCCTGCCACCGCGCCGGCGAGCAGCCACAGCGCCACCATCACGCGGACAGGCGATATGCCGCAGACGCGGGCAAGCGCAGGGTCATCCGCCACCGCGCGCATGCGGCGTCCGATCGGGGTGAGGTAGAGGGTCGCGAACACTACTGCCAGCGCGAAGGCGGCCGTGGCGGCGAGCCTCAGATCATTGGGGTGGATGCGCACCCCCTCGAAGCGCCAGGGCCGCACCAGCGGCGCCTGGAACACCTGCTGCGTATGGCCGAAGGCGAGCGCGAGCCCCGCGCGAAGGATGAAGCCGATGCCGATGGAGGCGACGAGCAGAGCGACGGTCGAGCGACCCGAAAGCCTTCGGAAGACCAGCGCGTAGGCAGCGAGCCCCGTCACTGCGCCGCCGAGCGCGCCGAGCGCGCCGCCGAGCAGGAGCGAGCCCGTCGCCGCGTGGCCCGCGAGCGCGCCATACGCGCCGAGTGTCATCGTGTCGCCGGTCGCGGCATTGGGAAAGCGCGCGATGCCGAAGACGAGCGTGATCGCGAGCGCGACGAGCCCGATGACGAGGCCGGAGACGACCCCGGCGATCAGGAGTTCGACCCAGAACACCATGGGAAACGGGGCGGCGCGCTCGCCGCCCCTCGCCCCTCAGATCGACACGATGTAGCGCCGCTCGAGTTGGCCCTTGGCGATGAAGTAGGCGCCGAAATCGGGCGTCACGTCGCCGTGCTGGTCGAAGTCGAGAACCGACGAGGCGCCCTGGTAGTTGATCTTTCGCCCGGCCGCGAGCGCGGCCTTGCCTGCGGCGAAGGTGAATACCTCCTCGCCGGGCGGGTTGGCTACCTCGCGCATCTTCGCGTTGATCGCCGCGACATCGGCGTTCGGGCCCGCAGCCTCCATCGCGAGGCCGAGACAGATCATCATGTCCCACGTCATCGCGGCGTAGACGTTGCTCAGCCCCGGCTGGTTCGTCGCCCGCCGGTGCACGGCATCGTAATGCGCGAAGGAGGCGGCATTCTCGTTCGAGACGCTGTCGACCGAGATGATCCCCTCCGTCACCTCCGCCCCGAGGGCCTGGATCAGCTGCGGGTTCGCCGCCCAGCCTGGGATGATCCAGCGCGTGGTCTCGCCCGTCTGGAACCATTCGCGAAGGATGATCGTGGTGTCGGCGAGGTAGGAGCCGGTGACGATCACGTCCGGACGCGCGGCGAGGACGCGCTGCAGCT
Source organism: Elioraea rosea (assembly GCF_007644105.1). Classification (GTDB taxonomy): domain Bacteria; phylum Pseudomonadota; class Alphaproteobacteria; order Acetobacterales; family Acetobacteraceae; genus Elioraea_A; species Elioraea_A rosea. Next base: position 41,496 of record NZ_VFAC01000001.1, read on the forward strand.
CGGCCCGGTAGGAGGGCTGGTTCGGCTCGTAGACGACCTCGGCGACAACGCGGTTGCCCTTCGCCTCCCAGGCCTTCTTGAAGCCCTCGGTGTTGCCGATGCCGGAGGCGTTGTTGAACGCCATGGTCGCTGCGCGCTTGAATCCCTCGCGGGTCGCGATCTCGGCGAAGGCCCTGCCGAAGCGGTCATTCGTCGCCTGGAAGCGGTAGGACAGGCCCTTCGCGTTCGCCGGCGGAACCGACAGGGCCGGGGCACCGGAGGTGTTCAGCAGCAGGATGCCCGCATCGTTCGTCAGCGGAACGACGGCGAGCGACACGCCGGACGACCAGGTACCGACGATGGCGCGGACGTTGTTCACCTCGATCAGCTTCTTCGCCGCGAGCACGGCCGCCTGGGGCGAGGTCTGCGTGTCCTCGGAGAACACCTCGATCCGGCGCCCGCCTGCGCCGCCCGCGGCGTTGATCTCCTCCGCGGCGGCAATGATCATCTTCTGCATGCCGCTGCCATAGGGGCTGCCGACGCCCGTGACCGGGTTCAGCGCGCCGACGCGGAACGTGGCAGCCTGGGCATTGGCGGCGACAGGCATGGCGGTCAGCGCGAGGCCGGCCGCGCCCGCGCCGAGAACCGTGCGTCGATCCATCTTCGTCATCTCTCGTCCCCTTCTTCCCGTCCCTAGTCAGAGCGTGTTCTTGACGAACCGCCCGCCGAGCATGATCGCGGGCATGTGCGCGCCCTGGCGCGTCAGCAGCGCGAGGTCGGCGAGCGGATTGCCGTCCACCACCACGAGGTCCGCATGGGCGCCAGGCGCGATGCAGCCGATCCTGCCCTCCATGCGCAGCAGCTTCGCCGCACCGAAGGTGGCCGAGGCGATCACCTCCTGCGCCGGCAGAACGCGGCCGCGGATCACGAACTCCTCGGACTGGTGGCGGTGCATCTCGGCCAGGAGGTCGGTGCCGAAGGCCATCGGCAGCCCGGCCTCCTTGATGATCTCGAGGCTCTTCATTCCCGCGCCGCGAACGGTCTCGATCTTGGCGACGCTGTCGGGGGGGAAGCCCATCGACGCGCCCTCGTTGGCGAGCGCCTCGTAGGTCACGAGCGTCGGCACCGCGAAGCAGCCCGCGGCGGCGGCGGCCCGCGCCGTTGCCGGCGTGATCAGGTTGCAGTGCTCGAGGCTGTGCACGCCGCATTCGACGGCCCGCGCGATCGCCTCGTCGGTGTAGAGATGCGCGGCGACATAGGTGCCGGCGTTGCGCGCCTCCTCGACCACGGCGGTGATCTCCTCGCGCGAGAAGCCGAGGAAGTGGATCGGGTCGGTCGGCGAGGCGACGCCGCCATTGGCCATGATCTTGATGAAGTCGGCGCCGTTTTTGATCTCCTCGCGGGCGGCGCGGCGGAGCTCGGGCACGCCGTCGCAGATCCGGCCCATCGCGCCGAGCCGCCAGTGCGGCTGCGGTCTGTCCTCGAACCGGCCGCGGAAATCCGTGTGCCCGCCGGTCTGGCTCAGCGCCTTGCCGGAGATGTTGAGGCGGGGGGCGTCGAACAGCCCCTCGTCGCGCGCCATGCGCAACGGGTGCGTCGCCCCGCCGACATCGCGCACGGTGGTAAAGCCGCGCATCAGCATCGCGTGCATGATCTTGGCCGAGCGGTGCGCGACCAGCGCGTCGGGCAGCGATGCGTTGATGCCGAGATTGGCGTTGCAGGCGACGACATGAACATGCGCGTCGATCAGCCCGGGCATCAGCGTCCGCCCGCCGAGATCGAGCACGTCGCCGCCGGACAGCGAGGCGACGTTCGCCCCGACCTCGCGGATCGTGCCGCCCTCGATCAGGATGGATACGGGGTCGGACGGCGCGGGGGCGGAGCCGTCGACGATGCGGGCATTCTTGAGCAGGATCACGCGCTGTCCTCGTATTTCACATTCGGTCCGAGCCTTCCTTAGCAGCCCCGCCTGCCGCGTCAAACGTCTCCCGATTGCGCAGCGATGGCGCCCGCCCTACCGTTGCGCCATGCGACGGTTCCGCCCCTGATGCCGCTTCTCGAGGTTCACGATCTGTCGCGCGCCTATTACGGCGTCCGCGCCATCGATGGGCTCGATCTCGACGTCGCCTCCGGCACCATAACCGGGCTGATCGGCCCGAACGGTGCCGGCAAGACCACGGCCTTCAACGTGATCTCCGGCCTCGTTCCGCCCGATCGCGGCACGGTGCGCTTCGACGGCACCGACATTACCGGCTGGCGGCCCGATGCGATCACCCGCGCGGGACTCGTGCGCACCTTCCAGATCGCGCGCGGATTCCCGCGCCTCTCCGTGCTCGAGAACCTGATGCTCTATGGTGCGCACCAGCCCGGCGAGAGCCTGCCCGTGGCGCTGTTCGGTGCCTGGGGGAAGCGGGAGGAGGAGCTGCGCGAGCGGGCCATCGCCACGGCGCGGCGGCTGAACCTGCTCCGCGTCGCGAACAATCCGGCCTCCGACCTCTCGGGCGGGCAGAAGAAGCTTCTGGAGATCGGCCGCGCGCTGATGACCGACCCGAGGATGATCATGCTCGACGAACCGATCGCGGGGGTGAACCCGACCTTATCGGCCCAGATCGGCGAGCACCTTCTGTCGTTGCGCGACGAGGGGATCACCTTCCTGATCATCGAGCACCACATGGACGCGATCGCCAGGCTCTGCGACCCGGTGATCGTGATGGCGGAAGGGCGCAAGCTCACCGAAGGGGCCTTCACCGCCATCGCGGCTGACCATTCCGTGCAGGAGGCCTATATGGGCCGCCGCGCCGGGCATCTCGCCCAGCCTTCGGCATGAGCGGCTGGCTTCTCGAGGCGCGCGGCGTCGTCGCGGGCTACGCCGCGGCCGACATGATCCTGAAGGGCGTCGACCTCACCGTCGCGCCGCATGAGGTGGTGGCGATCATCGGGCCGAACGGAGCCGGCAAGTCCACGCTCCTGAAGGCCATCGCCGGCATCCTCAAGCCGTCCTCCGGCACGATCGCGCTCGACGGCGAGGCGATCGCGGGGCGGCCGGCGCGGGAGATCTGCGCGGCCGGCCTTGCCTTCGTGCCGCAGGAGGCGAACGTGTTTCCCACCATGTCGGTGCGCGAGAACCTCGAGATGGGCGGGTTCGTGCAGCCGAAGGAAACCCGCCAGCGCATCGAGGCGATCTTCGCCCGCTTCCCCATCCTCGCCGAGAAGCGACGCCAGGCCGCGCGCACCCTCTCCGGCGGGCAGAGGCAGATCCTGGCGATGGCGATGGCCCTGATGGTCGCGCCCAAGCTCCTGCTGCTCGACGAGCCCTCCGCAGGGCTCTCACCGATCGCCGCCGAGAAGCTGTTCGACACGATCCGCTCGATCCACGCCGAAGGCACGGCCATCGCCATGGTCGAGCAGAACGCGCTCGAGGCGCTGTCGATCGCGACGCGAGGCGTGATCCTGGTCGACGGCAGGAACGCCCGGGAGGGGGAGGCAGCGGCGCTCGCGGCCGACCCCGACGTGCGGCGCATCTTCCTCGGCGGCTGAAACCGCGTCATGCTGATGCCAATTCGCAACGGGAGACGACCGATGCCGAACCGCCTCACGCGCCGCGCGCTTGCCGCGGGCCTCGCCCTTTCGCCCCTTCTCGCCCCCGCCGTCGTGCGCGCCCAGGCCGAGCCGATCCGCCTCGGCACGCTGACGCCGCTGACCGGCGCCGGCGGCCCCTATGGGCCTGCCATGCGCAAGGCGCTCGAAGGCGTCGTCGAGGCCGTCAATTCGGCGGGGGGCGTTGCCGGCCGGCGCATCCAGCTCTACGGCGAGGACAGCCAGACGAACCCTGACGCAGCCGTGCGCGCCGCGCGCAAGCTGATCGACGTCGACCGCGTCTCGGCCATCATGGGCACCTGGGCGAGCGCGGTGACCACCGCCGTCGCCCCCCTCTGCTGGGAAAGCCGGACGATGCTGTTCACCGTCTCCGGCGCCGACAGCATCACCCAGCTTCCACACCGCGGCTACATCATCCGCACCCAGCCGAACTCGACGCTGCAGATCTCCAAGCTCGCCGAGTTCCTCGGCGCGCAGGGGGCGAAGCGCATCTTCATCCTCGCCGCGCAGACGCCGTTCGCACTCACGAACCGCCAGGTGCTCGAGCGCGAGATGCCGAAATACGGCGGCCAGCTCCTCGACCAGGTGATCTACGACAAGGACAAGACGGTGTTCCGCTCCGAGGTCGACCAGGCGCTGCGGGCGCGGCCGGACTTCATCTTCCTCAACGGCTACACGCCTGACGTGACGATCCTGCTGCGCGAGCTCTACCGCGCGGGCTGGACGGGCGGGAAGGTCGCGCCGGCCTATGCGATCAACCAGCGCCTACTCGACAGCCTGCCTGCGGAGGTGACCAACGGCGCCTTCACCTGGGCCCCCTCCCCCGACCTGGAGAGCCCCGCCTTCAAGCGGCTGCAGACGCTGCTCGGCACCCAGGACCCCGACCCCTATTCCTGCCAGACGAATGACCACGCCTCGCTCGCCGCGCTCGCCATCGCCAAGGCAGGTGCGTGGACCGGCGATGCGATCCGCGAGAACGTGCGCAAGATCTCGCAGGGCGACGGCGAGCGCGTCACGGAGGTGACGGAAGGCCTCAAGCTTCTCGCCGCCGGGCGCGAGATCAACTACGCGGGCGCCTCGGGGGCGTGCGACTTCACCGACACGGGCGACATCCTCACCTGCCCGTTCCGCTACGAGCAGGCGGAGGGTGCGAAGCTCAAGACCGTGCGCGTCTCCTGACCGCGCGGTGCTCGCCCATCTGATCGAGGAGCTGCCGCAGCTCATCGTCAACGGCCTGGTGGTGGGCACGATCCTGGCGCTGCCCGCCATCGGCTTCACCGCCATCTACGCTGTGTTGCGCTTCCCGAATTTCACGGTGGCGAGCCATGCCACGATGGGCGCCTATGCGGGGTTCGTCGCCAATGTCTGGTTCGGCCTTCCGGTCCTGCCGAGCCTTGCGGTCGCCTTCATCGTTCCGGCCATCTCCGGGCTCGTCTGCGACGAGTATGTGCTGAAGCCGCTTCGCCGCACCTCGGCCGCGACAGGGCCGATGGCGGCGGCGATCGCTGCCGTGGCGCTGACCATCGCGCTCGAGAACGTCATCCGCTTCGTCTTCGGCAACGACCTGCGCGGCTATGACCTGCCCGTCTATCGCGACTGGCGGTTCGACCTCGGCTTCGCCTTCCTGCGCGTCGGGCCGCAGCAGGTGGAGAATGCCGCGATCAGCGTCGTCGTCATGGCGGCGCTCTTCACCTTCCTCGCCTTCACGCGCACGGGGAAGATGATGCGAGCGGTGGCGGACAACCCGATGCTCGCCTCGATCAAGGGCATCAACGCAGAGACGGTGGCGCGCCTCGCCTCGCTCATCGGCATGGGGCTCGTCGGGGTGGGCGGCATGCTGCTCGGCCTCGATACGTCGATCGATCCGCTGACGGGCTTCCGCGCGGTGCTGACCGTGTTTGCCGCAGCTGTCGTCGGCGGGTTGGGAAGCATCCCGGGCGCAGTCGTCGGGGCGATGGTCGTCGGCATCGGTGAGGAGTTGTCGCTTCTCGTGCTCGATGCCTCCTACCGCACGGCGGTGGGGTTCGTGGCGATCCTTGTCGTGCTCACCTTCCGCCCACGCGGCATCCTCGGCGAAAGGGCCTACTGACGTGGAAAACTACCTCGTCGCCATGGCCGTGTTCGCCGGGCTCTACGGGCTGATGGCGCTCGGGCTGAACGTGATCTGGGGCATGACCGGCATGATCAATCTCGGTCTCGTCGGCTTCATGGCGGTCGGCGCCTACACCTCGGCGCTGCTGACTGTTCGGCACGCCACCTGGCCGATTTGGGCAGGCGTGCTTGCCGCGACGCTCGTCTCCGGCCTCGCCGGCGCGTTCGTCGCGCGCATCACCGCCCGGCTGAAGGGAGATTATCTCGCCATCGTCACGCTCGGCTTCTCCGAGGTGGTGCGGATCATCGCCTCGAACGAGATCCGCTTCACCAACGGAACGGACGGGATCAGCGCCATCCCCGGTCCGTTTCGCGGCCACGTCGCGCCGGCGACGTTCAACCTTCTCTATCTCGGCCTCGTCGCCCTCGCGCTGCTCGTGGTGTTCCTGCTCTGCCAGAGGCTCCGCCACTCGCCCTATGGCCGCGTCCTGCGCGCGATCCGCGACGACGACCAAGTGACGGCGGTAGCCGGCAAGCCGGTGATGCGGTTCAAGACCGAGGCCTTCGCGATCGGCGCCGCGATCACCGGCTTCGCGGGCGCGCTCTACGGCCACTACAACGCCTATATCGCGCCGGAAGGCTTCGTGCCTCTGATCACCATCTACATCGTGCTTGCGCTCACCGCAGGGGGCACGGGCTCGAATGTCGGCGCGGTGGTCGGCGCGGCCCTGGTCGTCGCCTTCATGGAAGGCACGCGCTTCGTGGTCGCCGAGATCCCGGGGCTGGCCGCCGTTCAGGTCGCCGCCGTGCGCGAGTTCATGATCGCGGCGCTGCTGATCCTCGTGCTGCGCTACCGGCCGAAGGGCCTGTTCCCCGAGCACCATCCGCGCCACCCCATCCCGGATACGACGCCATGAGCCGCGACACCCCCGCCCCTCATCTCTCCGCCATCGCCGAGGCGGTGCGCGCCCCCGGCCAGCCGGAGGCGAGCTTCGCCGCGATCGAGAAGGCCTGCGCGGCGACGATCGGCCACATCCTGTTCACCGTGCTGCTCCGCCACGAGGTGACCGGCGAGGCAGAGCGGTTCTGGACGAGCCATCCGAAGGAATACCCCGTCGGCGGACGCAAGCCGCTGAACCCGACCTTCTGGACCGAGCATGTGCTGAGGCAGCAGCGCCCCTATCTCGGCAACGACTACGAGGCCGTGAAGGCGGTGTTCTTCGACCACGAGCTGATCCGGTCTCTCGGCTGCGAGAGCGTGCTGAACGTGCCCGTCGTCTGGAACGGGCGCAGCCTCGGTACGATCAACCTCCTGCACGAGGCAGGCTGGTACCGGGAGGCTGACATACCGCTTGCGCAGACCATCGCCGCGCTCGCCGTGCCAGCCTACCTGATGCTCGTGAACCGCTGACCGAGGGACAAACGCATGGGATTCCTGAGCCGCACCGTCTTCACCTATCGCCGCGGCCTGATGGACGCGCTGATGGACCGCATGGCCTGGGACGCCATCGCCTTCGTCACGCCGGACTTCTTCCAGTTCGGCACGAACTTCCACACGGACGTGCAGACGTGGGAGCGGCCGATCGTCCTCGTCGTCCCGCGCAATGGCGAGCCCTTCGCGGTGATGCACGAGCTCTCGACCAACCACATCCGCTTCGCGCGCGAGGCGCAGCGCATGTGGGTCGATGACATCACGATGTACGCCGAGCATCCGCGCGTGGGCTCGCGCCTCGCGCTCTATCCGCAGTGGCCGGAGCTGGTGGCGGAGCTGCTGAAGGCGAAGGGCTTGCATCGCGCGCGCATCGCCGCCGATGCCGGCGGCGGGCCGCTCGCCCGCGCAGTCGCCCTGCTGCCCGAAGCCAAGCTCATTCCCGCGACCGCCGAGTGCCGCACGCTCCGCTTCGTGAAGTGCGAGGAGGAGCTCGCCGTGATGCGCGAGGCCGCCGCGCTGTCGGACTGGGTGCAGGACCGCTACCGCGAGAACATCCGCGAGGGAAGGCTCGTCCAGGAGCTCGACATGGCGATGGCGGCGCTGATGGCGGAGGAAGGCGGCCGCCGCTTCCCCGGTCAGAACCTCGAGATCCGCTGCTGGACGCTGTCGGGCCCCGCCTCCTGCGCCCCACACGGCGACGGGCAGCCCGCGGGCGCGCGCATCCAGAAGGGACACGGTCTCGTCAACATCGTCATCCCCCGCCTCAACGGGCTCGTGGTCGAGAACGAGCGCACCTGGTTCTGCGGCAAGCCCTCCGAGATCCAGGTGAAGGCGTACGAGGCGGCGACCGCGGCGAACGAGGCGGCGATCGAGGCGCTGGTCGAGGGCAACCCCGTCTCGGCCTTCGATGCGGCAGCGCAAGGGGTGATCGAGGCTGCCGGGTTCGGTGCGAACATCCTGCACCGCACGGGCCACGGCATGGGCACGCTCGGCCACGAGTTCCCCGACGACACGGCCTTCCTGCACCGCCCGCTCGTCGCGCGCGAGGTGTATTCCTGCGAGCCGGGGATCTATCTCTGGGGCGTCGGCGGCTTCCGCCAGGACGACACCGTCGTCGTCGGCAAGACGCCGGAAGTGCTGACGAAATCCCCGAAGGACATCAAGAGCCAGACGGTGGGCTGATCTGGAAGCGCAGCCGCCCGGAGTTCTGCGCGGCCGCGCGCCTCAGAGCTGCTTCCCGAAGATCGGATGCAGAACCGTGTCGCCGACGCGTATGCCGAGGCGCTCTGCCGTTCCGGCGGCAAGCTCGAGCGTCGCGCGCACCGGGCCGTTGGAGGCGATGGTGGCGAGCGAGAACGGCACCGTACGCTCGGCGATGCGATGGATGCGCCCGTCCTCGGCGATGAACAGCATGTCGAGCGAGGCGATGGTGTTGCGCATCCACATCGTCGACTCGCGCGGGCTTCCCCAGTCGAACAGCATGCCGCCATCGGGCGGCACGGAAGGGCGGAACATCAGCCCCACCGTCTGCTGCTCGGGCGTGATCGCCATCTCCACCATGAACGCGTGGCGCGTGCCCTCGCGCGTGACGATGACGAGCCGCGCCTTCGGCAGTTCGGGCTGAGCGCGCTCCTGTGCCCGGGCCGGCACGGCCAGGCTCCCGAGAAAGCCGACAAGGATGCGGCGGGAGATGCTCTGCGTCATGCGAATGCCGATAGCATGGCCGGGCGGAACAGCGCCATCGCCCGGGTAACCACCGCCCGCACCTCCCCGCGCACCGGCCCTTCGCGTGGCGCATCGCGGATCGTGGTGAACCAGTGCTCGGGTGGGTTTCGCCCGGACGCGCGGTTCAGCGTCAGCGCCCGCAGCACGGCTTCGGCGTCGCGCGGCAAACGGTCGGGCATCTCCCAGCCGTTCAGCGTCGCCCACGCCCCTGCCCAGCAACGCGCGACCGACCAGGGGTTGTAGCCGCCGCCTCCGAGCAGCACGAAGCGCGGCGCGGCTTTGGACAGCGCGGCGACCACCGCCCAGTGCGCGTTGTTGGACAGTGCGAGCGCGGCGAGCGGGTCCTCCTCGAGCGCATCCGCCCCGCCCTGGAGCATGATCGCCGCCGGCCGCAGCGCAGCGACGACGGGAAGCATCGCCTCCTCGAGGATGAACCGCATCTCGCTGTCGTTGAGGCCGCGCGGCACGGGAATGTTCATCGCCCCGCCGCCATGGACGTCCTCCACCGCGCCGGTTCCCGGCCAACGTCCCGCCTCGTGCACCGAAAGGGTGAACACCGATGGGTCGTCGGCGAAGGCCGCCTCCACGCCATCGCCGTGATGGGCGTCGATGTCGACATAGAGGAGCGGGCCGAGCCCCGCGTCGCGCCAGGCGAGAAGGCCAAGCGCGGGATCGTTGACGTAGCAGAACCCCGAGGCGCGTGCGGGCATGCCGTGATGGGTGCCGCCGCCGGGGTTGTAGACGACGCCGCCCGCCTCCGCCGTCAGCCGCGCGGCGAGCATCGTCCCGCCCGCGGCGGTGGCGGGGCGGCGGAACACCTCCCGATAGACCGGGTTGCCGTTCGCGCCGATGCCGAAGCGGGCGCGCGTCGCCTCGTCCACCGCCTGGTCTGCCTCCGCGCGTTGGAGTGCGGCGACGTAGGCGGGGTCGTGGAAGCGCGCGAGCTCACCAGGCGTCGCGCGCGGGCTCTCGAGCACCTGCGCCTCGGGAAGCCAGCCGAGGGCGGCGCAGAGATCGAGGGTTGCCGGAACGCGCGGGATGGCAAGCGGATGCTTCGGCCCGTAGGTCGAGCCGCGATAGATCCCGCTCGCGATCAGCCGCGGCGTCACGGGCTGGGCACTACTCCGCCGCCTTGTGGCGGACATCGGGCGGCACGACGGTCGCGACAATGGAGCTGTCAAGCGCCTCGTAGTTGGCGAGCCCGATCGTCTCGTAGAGCTCCGCCCGCGTCTGCATGTGCTCGAGATGGTTCATCGTGCCCCCGTCGCGCCGGATCGCTGCGTAGAGCGCGGCCTGCGCCTTGGCGGCGACGCGGAGCGACGACACGGGCCAGATCACCATGCGGTAGCCCATCGCGGCGAATTCGGCGGCAGTGAAATACGGCGTCCGGCCGAACTCGGTCATGTTCGCGAGAAGCGGCACGCCCGGCAGCTCGCGGGCGAAGCGTTCGAACATCTCCTTGGTCGTCAGTGCCTCGGGGAAGATCGCGTCCGCCCCTGCCTCGCGATAGAGCTTCGCCCGCGACACCGCAGCCTCGAAGCCTTCGACGCCTGCGGCATCGGTGCGCGCGATGACGAAGAGGTGCCGCGCCGCGCGCTTCGCCGCCGCAACCTTCGCCGCCATCTCCTCCGGGGCAACGAGCTTCTTGTCGTTCAGGTGGCCGCACTTCTTCGGCAGGTCCTGGTCCTCGAGATGCACCGCCGCGGCGCCCGCATCCTCAAAGGCCCGCACCATGTGCATGGCGTTCAGCACCCCGCCATAGCCCGTGTCGCCATCGACGAGGATGGGAAGCCCCGTCGCGCGCGCGACGGTGCGGACGAAGAAGCACGCCTCGTCGACCGTGATGATGCCGAGATCGGGCAGGCCCATCGAGGCCGTCATCGCCGCTCCCGAGAGGTAGAGGGCCTCGAAGCCTGCCTTCTTCGCGAGGAGCCCCGCCATGCCGTTATGCGCGCCGGGGATCTCGAGGATCTGCGGCCGCTCGAGCAGGGCGCGGAAACGCTCCCCTGCGTGGACGGTCGGAAGGTCGGCCTGGTCGAGATAGGGCATGGGGGCCTCCGTGCTCAGCCGCGGAAGAATATAACGGTCATCAGGGCGAAGAGCGGCAGCAGGATGACCGCCGCCCACCCCACATAGCCGAAGAAGGAGGGCATCTTCACCCCCTGCTCCTCGGCGATGGCCCGCACCATGAAGTTCGGCGCGTTGCCGATGTAGGAGTTGGCGCCCATGAACACCGCGCCGGCGGAGATCGCCGCGAGCACCGCAGCCCCCTCGCCCATCAGCACCTGCGCATCGCCTCCGGCGAGATTGAAGAAGATCAGGTAGGTCGGCGCGTTGTCGAGGAAGGAGGAGAGCAGCCCCGTCATCCAGAAATACATCGCCGGGATGGCGGTTCCGTCGGGGCGGGTGACGAGGTCGACCAGCGGCGCGGCCGCCCCTTCCCGCCCGGCCTTGAGGATGGCGATCGCGGGGATGATGGTGACGAAGATCGCGGCGAATACCTTCGCCACCTCGATCATCGCGCCCCAGGTGAAGCCGTTGGCGTTGCGCACCAGCGCAGGCGTCACCCAGATCGAGTAGAGGGCGATCGCGATCATCAGGAAGTCGCCGATCACCACCTCGATGGCGAGCTCCTGCTTGAGGAAGGTCACCGCGCCGGGGTGCCAGGTTCCCTCCATCAGGACCACGAGCACGACCAGCATGAGAAGCGGGATGTTCACGCCGCCCTGGATGCGCAGCGGCTCGACCTGCCCCTTCTCGTCGCGGATCTCGTCCGGCTCGCGGCGGAAATAGCGGCTGTCCATCTGGTGGTAGACCAGGAGCAGCACGGCGGAGGCGAGAAGCAGCGGCGCGAAGAGATGTTCCGTCGGCCAGAAGAACGACACGCCCTTGAGGAAGCCCAGGAACAGCGGCGGGTCGCCCAGCGGGGTGAGGCAACCGCCGATGTTCGACACGAGGAAGATGAAGAAGACCATCGTGTGCACGCGGTGCTTCCGCCCGGCATTGGCGCGCAGGATGGGCCGCACGAGAAGCATGCTCGCCCCAGTTGTGCCGGTCAGGCTCGCGATCGCCGTGCCGAGGGCGAGGATCGCCGTGTTGGTGCCCGGCGTGCCGCGCAGCGTGCCTGCGATGTGCACCCCTCCCGCCGTCGTGAACAGCGCGAACAGAAGCAGCAGGAAGGGGACGTATTCGAGCAGCGCGGTGTGGATGAGGAGGTCTGCCACGGGGCCGACGCCGAGCACGGAGGCGGCGGGCACGATGAAGGCAAGCGCCCAGCCGAGCATCACGAGCCCATAGAAGCGGTGCCAGAAATGCGCGTTGACCAGCGGCACCACCGCGATCGACAGCAGCACCCCCACGAAGGGCAGCGTCCACCAGGGCGAGAGGGTCCTGGCATCGACCTCGGCCGCTTCCGCGGGCGCGGCAAGCAGCACGCCGGCGCAGAGCGCGGCGAGGAAAAGCCAGGGCTTGAGGCTCATGCGTGAACCGCCGGGAAGGAACAGCAGAGGGGCGGGGACGCTATACTCCCGCCGTTACGGCCCCGCAAATCCCCCCTGCGCAGACGTGCCTCCCGGGCTTTGCGGCGCTGGCCCCAGACTGTAAGGTCGCCCGACACGGCGAGCCCCGGGGCCGTTTCGCGCCCCCACCACGCGATGGACACGACACGATGGAAATGACTGGCGAGCGGCGCATTCCCGCGCCGCGGCAGGCTGTCTGGGAAGCCCTGAACGACCCCGAGGTCCTGAAGGCCTCCATTCCGGGCTGCGAGCATATCGAGAAACTGAGCGACACCGAGATGACCGCCCGCGTGGCCCTGCGGATCGGGCCGATGAACGCCCGCTTCGCAGGCAAGGTGCAGCTGTCCGACCTCGACCCCCCGAACGGCTACAGGATCTCCGGCGAGGGCCAGGGCGGCGTGGCCGGCTTCGCCAAGGGCGGCGCGACCGTGAAGCTCGTCGATGACGGGCCCGGCACACTGATGACCTATGACGTGAAGGCCCAGGTCGGCGGCAAGATGGCCCAACTCGGCGCGCGGCTGATCGACAGCACCGCCCGCTCAATGGCCGACCAGTTCTTCGACCGCTTCGCCGCGCGGGTCGCGACCGACGCGGGCGTCGCCCCGGAGGCGATCCCGGTCCCCGTCCCCGCCGCGCGCCCGGCGGCACCCTCGCTGTTCAGCTTCCCGCCGCCTGCGGAGATCGCCGGCCTGCCGACGGTATTCTGGGGCGGCCTTGCGATCTGGATCGTCATCGTCCTGCTCATGGTCCTGTGAACGGGCTCCCGCTACCCGCCTGGGTGGCGGGGCTCGTCCTGCTCACCCTCCTCTTCCTGTGGCTCGGGCGCGCCCTCGGGTGACGGCAGGCCCCGCCCCGCCTAGACTGTCGAGATGGATGCCATGACACCCGAGACCGGCCTGCCCGCGAGCGTCGATGCCACCATGGCGATGCTCGCGCGGGGCGACTACGTGGCCGACCGTGCGCTCGCCACTGCCGTGCACCTGGCGCTGACGATGCATCGCCCGCTCTTCCTCGAGGGCGAGGCAGGCGTGGGCAAGACGGAGATCGCAAAGGTTCTCTCCGCAACGCTTGGGCGCCGGCTCGTGCGGCTGCAATGCTACGACGGGCTCGACCTCGCAGCGGCGGTGTACGACTGGAACTATCCCCGCCAGCTACTCGAGATCCGCCTCGCCGAGGCCTCCGGCCAGCGCGACAAGGATACGCTTGCGCGCGGCATCTTCGATCGTCGCTTCCTGATCGAGCGGCCGCTTCTCCAGGCCATCTCGCCGGAGGGCGGCCCGGCCGTGCTCCTGATCGACGAGCTCGACCGCGCCGACGAGCCGTTCGAGGCCTTCCTGCTCGAGCTCCTGGCCGACTACCAGGTGACGATCCCCGAGCTCGGCACGATCCGCGCCGAAACGCCGCCGGTGGTGATCCTCACCTCCAACCGCACGCGCGAGATCCACGACGCGCTGCGCCGCCGCTGCCTGTACCATTGGGTCGATTTCCCCGATGCGGAGCGCGAGCGCGCGATCCTCCGCCTCAAGGCACCGCAGGCGCCGGAGAAGCTCTCGCACCAGGTCGTCGCCTTCGTGCAGCGGCTTCGGCAGATGGACCTCTTCAAGATGCCGGGGGTGGCGGAGACGATCGACTGGTGCGGCGCGCTCGCCCATCTCGACGCGACCGAGCTCGATCCTGCCCGCGTCGACGAGACGCTCGGCGTGCTGCTGAAATACCAGGACGACATCGCGCGCATCCGCGGCGCCGAGGCCGCTGCGCTGGTGTCGGAGGCGAAGGCCGCACCCTGATGCTCCCGCCCGCCGAGCCTTCTCTGCCGCGCGTCGAGGGAAGCGGCCGGCTCGCGGCGAACCTGATGCATTTCGGCCGCATGCTTCGCCGCGCCGGGCTCCCCGTCGGCCCCGGGCAGATCATCGAGGCGCAGGAAGCGCTGACGCATATCGATCTCAGCGCGAAGGCTGATGTGCGCGCGGCGCTGCGTGCAATCATGGCAACGCGGCGCGAGCAGCATGAGGTGTTCGACGCCGCCTTCGCGATGTTCTGGCGCAACCCCGACCGGAACATCGCCGAGGCGGTGATGGCCGTGCTTGACGGCGCCCGCAAGCCGGCCGAGCCGCAGAAGCCGAAGGCGGGAAGCCGCCGCGCGGCCGAGGCCATGGCGCCGCGCGAGAGGAAGGACCCGCCGAAGCCGCCCGAGCAGGAGCCGGAGAAGTTCGAGGCGGCGATGATCGTCTCGGCAGAGGAACGGCTCCGCAAGATGGATTTCGAGGCGATGAGCGAGGCGGAGGTGCGCGCCGCCCGCGCCGCCATCGCACGCCTTCGCCTGCCGTTCGACGAGCTGCCGACGCGCCGCTTCCGCCCCGACCCGATGGGACCGCGCGCCGATCTGCGCGCCACCCTGCGCCAGTCACTCCGCGAGGGCGGAGAGCTCGTCGAGATCGCCCGGCGGCGGCGGCGTGTGCGGACGCCGCCGCTCGTGGCGCTTGCCGACATCTCCGGCTCGATGGCGCGCTACGCCGCGGTGCTTCTCGCCTTCCTGCATGCGGTGGCGAACGACCGCTCGCGCGTGCATGTGTTCCTCTTCGGCACGCGGCTGACGAACGTGACGCGCGCGCTGAAGCATCGCGACGCGGAGGTGGCCTTCCAGATGGTCGCCAACCTCGTGCCGGACTGGTCGGGCGGCACGCGCATCGGCGAGACGCTGCACCGCTTCAACCGGGACTGGTCGCGCCGCGTGCTCGGCCAGGGCGCGACGGTCCTCTTGATCACCGACGGGCTCGACCGCGACGGCGGCGTCGGCCTCGCCGAGGAGGCCGAGCGGCTGCGCAAGTCCTGCAGGCGGCTGATCTGGCTGAACCCGCTGCTGCGCTGGGACGGGTTCGAGCCCAAGGCGGCCGGCATCCGCGCAATCCTGCCGCACGTGGACGATTTCCGCCCGGTGCACAATATCGACAGCCTGAAGGCGCTGGTTCACGCCCTGTCTGGCCCCGCGCCGCAGCGAAGCTGGAGGAAGGCGGCATGAGCACCAACACCGATGCCGAGGACATCATCGCCACGGCGAGCGACTGGCTTGCCAGGGGCGAGCGCGTCGCGGTCGCCACCGTGGTCGAGACCTGGGGAAGCTCGCCCCGCCCCGCCGGAAGCCAGATGGCGGTGAGCGAGACGGGCCGCATCGCCGGCTCCGTCTCCGGCGGCTGCATCGAAGGCGCGGTGGCGGACGCCGCGAAGGCGGTGATGGAGAGCGGCGCGCCGCAGCTCCTCGCCTTCGGCGTGACGAACGAGCGCGCCTGGGAAGTCGGGCTCGCCTGCGGCGGAAAGGTGAGCGTGTTCGTCGAGAGGCTCGGATGACGCCGACGCTTCTGGCCGCCCTGCAGGCGGCACGGGCGGCCAAGCGTCCCGTCGTTCTGGCAACC
This sequence comes from Elioraea rosea, assembly GCF_007644105.1. Classification (GTDB taxonomy): domain Bacteria; phylum Pseudomonadota; class Alphaproteobacteria; order Acetobacterales; family Acetobacteraceae; genus Elioraea_A; species Elioraea_A rosea. Next base: position 57,248 of record NZ_VFAC01000001.1, read on the forward strand.
CGCCTCGATGACGGCACCCAGGCGCTCCTGGCCGAGGATGGCACGCACGGCGCCGCCCTTCCCGAGGCGCTGGTGCGCGAGGCGCTCGGTGCACTCGCCGATGACGATAGCCGCACCGTCGAGCACGAGGGCGCGCGGTGGTTCCTGCACGTGCACAATCCGCCGCTCCGTCTCGTGCTCGTCGGCGCCGTGCACATCGCGCAGGCGCTCGTTCCAATGGCGCTGCCGCTCGGCTTCGGCATCACCGTCATCGATCCCCGCCGCGCCTTCGCCACCGCCGAGCGCTTCCCCGGGGTGACGGTGTCCGACGCATGGCCGGACGAGGCGATGGACGTGCTCGCGCCCGACCGCCGCACCGCGGTGGTGACGCTGACGCACGACCCGAAGCTCGACGACCCCGCGCTCGACCGTGCGCTGAAGTCCGACGCCTACTACATCGGCGCGCTCGGCAGCCGGAAGACGCATGCGGCGCGGCTCGCCCGGCTCTCCGCGCTTGGCCACGGCGTGGAGGCGCTCGCCCGCATCCGCGGCCCTGTCGGGCTGCCGATCGAGGCGGCGACGGCGCCGGAGATCGCCCTCTCGATCCTCGCCGAGATCGTGGCGGTGCGGCGCGGCGCGGCGATGGTGCAGCAGAAGGCCGAGGGTGCGGCCGCATGATCTTCGGGCGGATGCCCACCGCGGAGGCAGAGGGCGCGATCCTCGCGCACACGCTGAAGCTCGCTGGGCAGGCGCTGAAGAAGGGCCGCCGGCTGACGGCGGACGATGTCTCTCTCCTCCGCGCGGCGGGCATCGACAGTGTCGTCGCCGCGCGGCTCCAGCCTGGCGATGTGGGCGAGGACGAGGCGGCCGCGCGCATCGCCGAGGCCTGCCGCACCGGGCACGTGAAGATCACCCGGGCGGCGACGGGGCGCGTCAACCTCGTCGCCGAGGCATCCGGGGTCGTCACCCTCGATGCCGCGCGGCTCGCCAGGCTCAACCGCGTCGACGAGGCGATCACCATCGCCACCGTGCCGGCCTTCGCGCTCGTCGCAGGCGGCGACATGCTGGCGACGATCAAGATCATTCCCTTCGCCGCACCCGGCGAGGCGGTCGCAGCAGCCGTGGCGATCGCTGCCGAAGGCGGCCCGCTTCTCAGGCTCCATCCGCTCGCCGCTCGGCCCGTCGGCCTCGTCATGACGCGCCTGCCTGGCATGAAGGAGAGCATCTTCGACAAGACCGAGGCGGTGACGCGCGCGCGCATCGAGGCGCTCGGAGCGACGATGCTTCCCGCGCGCCGGGTGGGCCATGACGAGCGCGAGGTCGCCGCCGCCCTGCGCGCGCTCGCAGCAGAAGGCGCGCGCGTGCTCCTCGTTTCCGGCGCGTCCGCCGTGGTGGACCGGCGCGACGTGTGCCCCGCCGGCATCGTCGTCGCAGGCGGCGTGCTCGACCATTTCGGTATGCCGGTGGATCCGGGCAACCTGCTCTGCTTCGGCCGGCTCGGCGACATCCCCGCCGTCGTACTGCCAGGCTGCGCGCGAAGCCCGAAGCTCAACGGGTTCGACTGGGTGCTGCAGCGCCTGCTGGCCGACCTGCCTGTCGGCCGCGACGAGATCATGGCGATGGGCGCGGGAGGGCTGCTCAAGGAGATCGAGACGCGCCCGCTGCCACGCGCACGCGCGCCCGAGCTGGGCGAGGCGAGGCGCGAACCAGTGCGGCAGGGCAAGCGGATCGGCGCGATCGTGCTCGCGGCCGGCCGGTCGAGCCGCATGGCCCCGCGCAACAAGCTCCTGATCGAGGACCGCGACGGCGTGGCGATGGTCGCGCGCGTGGCCGATGCCGTGCTCGGCTCCCCTGCCCGGCCGGTCGTCGTCGTCACTGGCCATGCGCAGGATGCGGTGCGTGCCGCGCTCGCGGGCCGCGACGTCGCCTTCGCGCACAACCCGGACCACGAGCTGGGCCTCTCCAGCTCGCTGCGCGTCGGGCTCGATGCGCTCGGCGATCGTGTCGATGCCGTGCTCGTCTGCCTCGGCGACATGCCGCTGGTGACGCCCGCGCTGATCGAGCGCCTGATCTCCGCCTACGATGCCGAGGAGGGGCGGCTGATCGTCGTCCCCGTCGCCGGCGGCCGGCATGGCAACCCGGTGCTGTGGGACAGGCGCTTCTTCCCGGCGATGCGCGCGATCACCGGCGATGTCGGAGCGCGGCATCTCCTCGGCGAGAACGCCGAGAGCGTGCATGAGGTCGTGCTCGAGGACGCGGCAGCGCTCGCCGATTTCGACACGCCCGACGCGCTCGCCTCCGCCCCTGGCCTCTTCAAGCCCGGCGCATGAGCCCAACCGTCACGCTCGAGGCCGAGCCGGATGAGGCGACGGTGAAGGCCATCGCCGACGGGCTGAACGCCTACAACGAGGCTGCGAGCGGCATGGCGTTCCGGCCCGAGCCGCTGTGGCTTGTGGCGCGCGATGACCAAGGCGCGGTTGTCGCCGGGCTGAAGGGGCGCTTCGCCTGGGGCTGGCTCGGCGTGGAATGGCTCTGGGTCGCCGGGCAAGAGCGTGGCCGCGGTCTCGGCTCGTCGCTGCTCTCGCGCGCCGAGGCCATGGCGCGGGAGCGCGGTTGCGACGGCGTCTATCTCGATACGTTCAGCTTCCAGGCCCCCGGCTTCTATGCCAAGGCCGGCTACGCCGAACTGGGTCGGCTCGACGGGCTGCCTCGCGGCGGTGCGCGGATCTACCTCGCGAAGCGCTTCTCGGCCTCGGGGCTGCAGAACTCCTCGTAGAGCGTGCGCAGCACCGCCTGCGCCGGCCCTTCCGCTAGGGCATAGAACACCGTTGTCGCCTGGCGGCGGAACGTCACCAGCCCTTCGGCGCGGAGCCGCATCAGGTGCTGGCTGACGACCGTCTCGCGCACGCCGACCTGGGCGGCGATCGCACCGACCGACTGCTCGCCGCCCACCATCGCGCACAGCATCTTGAGACGCACGGGGTTGGCCAGGGTCTTCAGCAGGGTCGCTGCGGCCTCGGCACGCGCATCGAGCGCGGCCGCGTCCATGATCATGTGTTCCGGCACCATGCAAAAGCCCTTCCCGACCTCACAAGGGCGGAGAGAATAAGCAAATGGACGCCCTTGTGAAGCGGGCTTCGCCCCGGCTCAGTCCGCCCTGATCCCGGCCTCGAGGATCACGCCGCGCCACTTGGCCCGGTCGGCGCGAATCGTCTCGAGGAATTCGCCCTGCGTGCCGACGATGATCTCCATACCATTGTCGGTCATGCGCTTCCTGAAGTCGGGGTTCGCCTCCATGCGGCGCAGCGCCGTCTGCCAGCGTGCGACGATGTCGGAGGGGAGCTTGCCCGGCCCGGCGAGCCCGAACCAGTTGCGCACCACGAAGTCGGGCAGCGTGGCGCTGATCAGCGGCAGGTCGGGGAAGAGCGGGCTCTGCTTCGGTGCGCCGAAGGCGATCGGGCGAAGGCCCCCGCCGCGGATCTGGCCGAGGAACTCCGGCATGTTGCCGAACATCATGTCGCACCGCCCCGCGGCGATGTCGACGATCGCCGGCGCGCCGCCGCGATAGGGAACGTGCAGCATGTCGATGCCGGCGAGCTTCTTGAAGAGCTCGCCCGAGAGGTGCTGGCTCGTTCCGTTGCCGGCCGAGGCGTAGGTGAGCTTGCCCGGGTTCGCCTTGCCGTAGGCGATCAGTTCGGGGATCGTCTTGAAGTTGCTCTCCGATTGCGGGCTCGCGACGAGGATGTTGAAGATGTTCGCGACATTGGCGATCGGGGTGAGGTCGTTGTCGACGTCGAACGGCATGCGCACGCCCGGCATCACCGGCAGGATGGTGTGCATCGCCATGGTCGCGAGGCTCACCGTGTGCCCGTCCGGCGCGGCCTTCGCCACCGTGTCTGCAGCGATCATCCCCGATGCGCCGGTGCGCGTTTCGACGACGACGTTCTGTCCGAAGTTCGGCGCGACGAACTCGCCGATGAGCCGGCTCAGGAGGTCGGCGGTGCCGCCGGCGGCGAAGCCGCAGAGGATGCGGATGTCACGCTCGGGAAAGGCCGCGTAGGCAGGCTTCGCGCGCGCAGCGATCAGGGCCGCGCCGGCCCCGCCCAGGATGGTACGACGATGCATCGTTATGCCTCCCTTTCCTCGTCCTCGACACGTTACACGTAGCCCGGCCCTTCGATTGCCGGATGCCGGCGGATGAACTCCTCGTCCACCTCGAGCCCAAGGCCCGGCCCCTCGAGCGGGCGCACGTAACCATCCTGGCCGATCTGCCACGGCGTGGAAACGAGCGTGTCGCGGAAATGGTTGCCGCGCGATAGGTCCGCCTCGAAATAGCCACCATTGTCGATCGCGCAGAGCAGGTGGATCGACGCCGCCTGGTTGAGCCCAGTCATCGAACTGTGCGGATGGATGGGGAGTTTCCAGGCGCTCGCCATCGCCGCGATGCGCATCACTTCCGTGACACCTCCTGCCTTCGAGAGATCGGGCTGGAGGATCGTCAGCACCCGGTCCTCGATCACGCGGTGGAACTCGAAGCGCGTGTAGTGGTTCTCGCCCGCGGCAAGCGGCGTCGTGGAGAAGGCCTTCGCCTCTGCATAGGTGCGGTGGTCATGCGCCGGGAACGGCTCCTCGAGCCAGCCGACGCCGAGGCGCTGCATCGCGGGCATCGCGGCGCGCGCATCGGCGATCGTGTAGCCGGTATTGGCATCGGTCAGCAGAGCGATCTCGTCGCCGAAGGCCTTCCGCACCGCCTCGATCCGCGCGATGTCGCGCCCGGGCGTGTCGCCAACGCGGAGCTTCAGCGCGCGGTACCCCGCATCGATCATCGGCCGCGCCTCGTCGACGAGCTTCGAGGGCTCCTGGTACCCGAGCGCGATGCCCCCCGCATAGGCCGGGATCGCCTTCGAGGTGCCGCCAAGAAGCCGGTACAGCGGCCATCCGACCGCCTTGCCGCGGATGTCCCACAGCGCCATGTCGATGCCGCTCATCGCCATCGCGGTGCCCGCGCCCATGCCGTGGCTGCCGAGCTGGAACTTGTAGATCCTTGCCCAGACGCCGACGACATCCGCCGCATCGAGTCCGGTGATGAGCGTGCGCAGCGAGGTGTTGATCAGATGCGCTATGGCGCCGTGCGCGCGGCCGTGATGGCTCTCGCCCCAGCCGACGATGCCGTCCTCCGTGGTCACCTTCACGATCACCGCATCGCGCTTAATCGCCGTGCCGATGCCGAGCGAGACGCGCGCCCCCTCCGGCACCGGGAAGGAAACGGGGAAGGCTTCGACCGAGCGGATCTTCATCGTGCGCGTCCGTACTGTTGCAGGAATGTCTCGCGCACCGTGATGCCGAGGCCCGGCCGGTCGGGCACCTCGACGTGGCCGTCCTCGACCGGGAAGCTCTCCTCGATCAGCTCATGCAGCATCGGGTTGTGGCCGAGGCTGTACTCGAGGATGAAGCCCGCGCTGTTCGAGGCGGCGACATGCAGCCCCGCCGCGAAGGCCGGCGCGCCCGACCAGAGATGAGGCGCGAGGCGGACATTGTAGGCCGAGGCCAGCGCGCCGATGCGCACCGCCTCGGTGATGCCGCCTGCGATGGCGAGATCGGGCTGCAGCACATCGGCGGCGCGCAGCTCGCAGATCTCGCGGAAATCGTGCCGGGTGAACTCGCTCTCGCCCGCGCTGATCGGCACCGCGGAGGAACGGCGTACCTCCGCCATGCCCGCCTTGTCGTCCGCCGAGACGGGCTCCTCGAACCACATCAGGTCGCACTCCTCGACCATGCGCGCGAAGGCCTTCGCCTCCGCAACGGTCCAGGTGCCATGCGCATCGGCCGCGAGCCCGATCCCGGGGCCGATCCCGGCGCGGGCGGCCTTCACGCGGGCGGCCGAGTTGGCGACCGTGCCGTCCATCACGCCGACGCGCATCTTCACCGCGCGGAACCCGCCCTTCTCGACATAGCCCTTGAGCTGCGCGCCGATCGCGCCTGCATCGGCCCAGCCGCCAGAGGCATAGGCGGGCATCCTCTCCGCGCGCCGCCCGCCGAGCAGCCGCCACACCGGAACGGCGAGGGACTTGCCGAGAATGTCCCACAGGGCGATGTCGACACCCGCAATGGCGCTGATCGAGAGGCCGCGCCGGCCGAGCTGCGGCAGGGCATGGCCGCGCGCGACCGCGTAGCCCTCGCGCGGGGTGTTGTACATCACGTCCCACAGCCGCGAGATGTCGCGCGGGTCCTGCCCCAAAAGCAGCGGCGCGTAGTCATCGTTGATGATCGCGGCAAGGCCTGCGCAGGCCGCGGCACTGCCCACGCCGGCCTTCGCCTCGCCCCAGCCCGTGTGGCCCGCATCGGTCTCGATGCGCACGATCACGCTGTCGAACGAGGTGACGCGCCCGAAATCCGAAACGTGCTGCCTCTCGTATGGGATCGGCACGTGGCACCAGGTCGCGCGGACGGACGTGATCTTCATGCAATGGCTCCAAGCCCGAGCGCGGCGCGGCGCGCGTTGTGCGCGGGCAGCGCCTCGGGATTGACGAGCGCGACGGGCCGTTCGCCGCGCAGCACGCGCACCACCTCCTCGGCCGAGCGTACCGCAAGCATGACCCTGCTCTCGCGCGAGATGCCGGCGGCATGCGGCGTCAACACCACGTTCGGCAGCGACAGCAGCGGATGGTCAGGCGCGAGCGGCTGCGTCGCGAACACGTCGAGCGCCGCACCGCCGATGCGCTTCTCGCTGAGGGCCGCGACAAGCGCTGCCTCGTGGATGATAGGACCGCGCGCGACGTTGATCAGCCAGGCCGTGGGCTTCATCCGCGCGATCAGAGATGCACCGACAAGGCCGCGCGTCTCGTCAGTCAATGGGCAGGCGACGACGATGTAGTCTGACGTGGAGAACAGCTCCGGCAGGGCGGCGAAGCCGACATGGGCCGGCAGCTTCGTCGCGTCGCGCCGGAAGCCGACGACGTTCATGCCGAAGCCATGATGGGCGATCCGCGCGAGATGCGTCCCGATATCGCCGACGCCGACGAGACCGAGCGTTCGGCCGCCGAGTTCCATCGCCGAATCGGTGCGCGCGCGCGCCTTGTCCCACCCCTCCGTGCGCAGCGCAAGATCAAGCGCATGCAGGCTGCGCGCCGCGCACAGCATCTGGCCGACCGCGAACTCAGCCACCGCCGGGGCAGTCACAGCCGGAACCCGGCTCGCGAGCACGCCGTTCCGCGTCGCGGGTGGAAGCGGGATCATGTCGACGCCGGCACCATGACGGACGGCGACGAGCATCCGCGAGGCATCGTCGAACGCGTCCTCGGGAAGCCAGGAGCGCACGATCACGGCATCGGCCGCCGCGCAAGCGCCGCGGAGCCCCGGCTGGGAACGATCCCCGGCGAGGCGGACGTCGCAGCCCGCGCGCTCGAGCACCTCGATGCCTTCGCGCGCGATCGGGTCGGTCAGCAGGACGATGGGTTTCCCCATCTCAGGCGACCTTGTATTTCGCGAGCACGTCGCGATCGACCTCGATGCCGATTCCCGGCGCGTCGGGAACGGCGACGATTCCGTTGTGCTGCACGATCGGCTCCCTCGCGAGATGATCGCGGAGCGGATTCGGCGTCTGCTCGAACTCGAGCATCGGCGGCATCGACCGCCAGGCGGGAGGCTGGTCAGCCAGCGCTGCGATGAACTGCACCGTGGCGGCAAGCCCGATCGCGCTGCCCCAGGCATGGGGCACGCATTCCACGCCATGGGCCGAGGCGAGTGCTGCGATCTTCAGGCATTCGCTGAACCCGCCCGCGGCGCAGAGATCGGGCTGGACGATGTCCATCGCCTTCTTCGCCACGATGTCGCGGAAGCCCCAGCGGGTGAAGTCGTTCTCACCGCCCGCGACCGCCATGTCGAGCGCGCGCGTGACCTCCACGTAGCCCTCGTGGTCCTCGGGGCTGATCGGTTCCTCGAACCACATCAGGTCGGACTGCTCGATCATCCGCCCGAGCCGTATCGCGTTCGGAACGGAGAAGCAGTGATTGGCATCGACGGCGAGCGCGATGTCGGGCCCGATCGCCTCGCGCACAGCGGCGACGCGGCGGGCATCGAGCTTCAGGTCGCCGAGCCCGATCTTCATCTTGATCGCGCGGAAGCCCTGGGCCGCGTATTTCTCCGCCTCCTCGACGGCCTCCTCGACGAGCCTGTCCTGGTCGATGAAGTAGAGGCCGGTCGCGTAGGCGGTGACCTCCTTGCGGTGCGCGCCGCCAATCAGCTTGTGGATGGGCCGGCCGAGCGCACGGCCGACGACGTCCCACAGCGCGATGTCGATGCCGCTTATGCCGGCGACGGAGAGGCCAGTGAGGCCATAATCCTTCACGCGGTTGTAGAGATCTTCCCACACCACGGAGGTATCGAAGGGGTCGCGCCCCACAACGCGCGGGGCGAGCATCGTGTCGACGACGGCCTTCAGCGCGGCGGCTGGCCCGTAGCACTCGCCCCAGCCGGTGATGCCTTCATCGGTCTCGATCTCGACGAGGCACGAGGCGCGCGTGGTGTAGAGCCAGCCCCGCGCCGAGGTGAACGGCCTGTCGACCGGGCAGGAAACTATGTGGGTCCTGACGGCGGTGACCTTCATCGGCCACGCCGCGCGTGCGCGCATCCCGGCATTCCTGACCCCTCCTCAGTGCCGCTCCGTGTCGTTGCCAGAGCGTTTCCGGCCGGGATGCTGGCACGCGACCCACGCCGGCTCAAGCCCGGCCGGGCCGACCCGGGTCAGAGGATTTCGCACACCTCGTCGAACGCGAAGCGCGGCGAGCGCGGGAAGATCTTCGCCGGGTCGCCATGGCCGAGGCTGCAGAGGAAGTTCGTCTTGACCTTCGTGCCGGCCCAGAACGCGGCGTCGACGCCTGCGGCATCGAAGCCCGACATCGGCCCGCAATCGAGGCCCACGGCCCGGGCGGCGAGGATGAAGTAGCCGCCCTGGAGCGAGCCGTTGCGGAAGGCGGTGGCCTGGATGTGATCGGGCTTGCCCTCGAACCAGCTCTTGGCCGTCTGGTTGTGCGGGAAGATGCGCGGCAGGTGCTCGTAGAACTCGAGGTCGTAACCGATGATTGCGACCACGGGCGCCGTCATGGTCTTGTCGGCGTTGCCGGCGCTCAGATGCGGCTTGAGCTTCTCCTTCGCCTCGCGGGAGGTGAGGAACTTGACGCGCATCGGCTGAATGTTTGCTGAGGTCGGCCCCCACTTCACGAGGTCGTAGAGGCGAACCAGCATCTCCTTCGCCACCGGCGTGTCGCGCCAGCCGTTCTGCGTGCGCGCGTCGCGGAACAGGGTGTCGAGGGCAGGCTCGGCAATCGGCTCGGCCATCCTATGCTCCTTCAGATGCCACGCCCGTGCGCGGGCTCGGTGATGGCGGACACGATCCTGCGCACCAGCGGCGCGACGACGAGGACGGTCGGGAAAGCGATCGCCCACGCGACGGACCAGGACGACATCCATGCCGTCGGCATCTCCCGCACCGCACCGAGCGCATTGAGGGTTGCGATGCCAGAGACGATGAAGCTCATCAGCCCTGACAGGAGGAGCCCGAACAGGACCGGCGCATAACGGGCGGGAAAACGCATTGCGGAAGCGTCAGATGTGGAAGCTCTCGCCGCAGCCGCAGCGGCCCTTCTCGTTCGGATTGGTGAAGGTGAAGCCTGAGGAGAGCTTGTCCTCGGCATAGTCCATCACGGTTCCGATCAGGAAGAGGCTCGCCTTGCGGTCGATCAGCACGGTCAGCCCCTTGTCGGTGACGACGTCGTCGTTCGGCCCCGGCTCGTCGACATAGGCCATGTCGTAGGAGAGGCCCGAGCAGCCGCGCGTGCGCACGCCGATTCGCAGGAACTTCTTCGCTCCCGGCGTCTCGTACAGCTTGCGCAGCCGCTCCGCCGCGCTCTCGGTGAGCGTCATCAGCGGCGGCAGCGCGCGGGGCTTCTTCGGTTCGGCGAGCGTGCTCATGGTTGAAAGCCTATCACGTTTGCCCGGGCTCAGAACATGTTCACGGCGAGGCGGGCTTCCTCGCTCATCCGGTCCGGCGTCCAGGGCGGGTCCCAGACGACATCGACATCGCAGCGCGTCACGCCCGGCACGCCGAGGATGGCGCCGCGCACCTGTTCGGGCAGTTCCTGCGCCGCGGGGCAGCCCGGAGCGGTCAGCGTCATCTCGACCTTCACGTGGCCGTCATCCTCGATCTCGATCGCGTAGATGAGGCCGAGCTCGTAGATGTTCACGGGGATCTCGGGGTCGTACACGGTCGCGCAGGCTCCGATGACGGCGTCCTCGCTCACCCCCTGGGGAGCGGGGGACACCTCGCCGTCCGGCGTCCAGGCCGAGTGCACCGCAGCGTCGTCGCGTTCGCCGCTCATTCCGTCGTCGCCTTTCCTTCACCCGCCAGCGCGGCCTCGAGAGCATGCCACGCAAGCGTCGCGCACTTCACCCGCGAGGGATATTCCGACACCCCGCCCAGCGGCGCGAGCCGTTCCATGGCCTCGGCCACAGCCCCCTGGCACGCGGGGCAGGCCCCGGTGCGGGCGAGGGAGCGCAGCGCCGATGCCAGCTCCTTCGCCTCGTCCGCCGTGCGGCCCGATACCAGCTCGGTCATCAGGCTCGCAGAGGCCTGGCTGATCGCGCAGCCACGGCCCTCGAACGACGCCTCGGCGATCCGCCCATCGGCGCCGAGGCGGAGGAACACCTCGACCCTGTCGCCGCACATCGGGTTGTCGCCCTTGGCGGAACGATCCGCATCCGCAAGTCGCCGGTGGTTCCGCGGGTGCCGGCCGTGGTCGAGGATCACCTCCTGGTAGAGGTCCCTCAGCTCGTCGAAGGCGGCAGCACCCGTCATCGCCTCACCGGAAGAAGGCCCGCACCCGCGCGAGCTGCTCGGCCAGATAATCGATCTCGGCCATCGTCGTATAGGCAGCGAAGCTCGCCCGGGCTGTGCTATCCAGGCCGAAGCGGCGCATCAGCGGCTCGGCGCAGTGCTGGCCCGCGCGCACCGCGATGCCCTGGCGGTCGAGGATCGTCGCGACGTCATGGGCGTGCACGCCATCGAGGGTGAAGCTTACCACCCCGCCCCGGTCCTGCGCCTGGCCCAGGACTCGCACGCCCTCGATCTCGGAAAGCCGCGCCAGCGCATGGTCGGTCAACGCCTGCTCGTGCGCGGCCACGCGGTCCCACCCGAGCGCAACGGTCCAGTCGATCGCGGCCTTCAGCCCGACGCCCTCGAGGATCGCCGGCGTGCCGGCCTCGAACTTGTGCGGCACCTTGGCCCACTCGCTTCGCTCGAAGGAGACGGTCGAGATCATGTCGCCGCCACCGAGAAAGGGCGGCATCGCCTCGAGCAGTTCGCGCCTTCCCCAGAGAACGCCGATGCCTGTCGGCCCGTAGAGCTTGTGGCCGGTGAAGACGTAGAAGTCGCACCCCAGCGCCTGGACATCGACCTTGCGGTGCACCACCGCCTGGCTGCCGTCGAGCATCACCTTCGCGCCCGCCTCGTGCGCGAGCGCGACGATCCGCTCCACCGGCGTGTAGGTGCCGAGGACGTTCGACATGTGCGTGATGGCGACGAGCTTCACACGCCCGTCGTCGAGCAGCGTGGCGAAGGCCTCCATGTCGAGCTCGCCCGCATCGGTCACGGGGGCGATGCGGAGCTCGATTCCATGCGAATCCCTCAGCATTTGCCAGGGCACGATGTTGCTGTGGTGCTCCATCGCGCTGATGAGCACCGCATCGCCCGGCTTGAGGACCGCCCGCCCGTAGCTGTGGGCGAGGAGGTTGATCCCCTCCGTCGTGTTGCGGACGAAGACGATCTCCTCGCGCTCCTTCGCGCCGAGCAGCGCCTGGGCGGCGTCACGCGCTGCCTCGTAGGCCTCCGTCGTACGCTCGCTCATCCAGTGCAGGCCGCGATGGATGTTGGCGTACTGGTGCTCCATCGCATGCACCATCGCCTCGATCACCGCGCGCGGCTTCTGCGCGGAGGCTGCGCTGTCGAGGAACACGAGCGGCTTGCCCCGCACCTGCTCGCGCAGGATCGGGAACTGCGCCCGGATCGCCGCGACATCGAGCGCGGCCGGCCTGTCGAGGATGCGCGCGTCGTTCACGCCCCCGCCTCCGCATGCGCGCGCGCCCACCACGCCGCCGTCGCCGCGGCGAGCGCGGCACGAAGCGTCTCGTCTCGCACGGCCTCGAGCGCATCGGCGAGGAACGCCTCGATCAGCATCGCGCGCGCCTCGGCGAGCGGCAGGCCGCGGCTGCGGAGATAGAAGAGCTGGTCGGCGTCGAGTTCGCCGACCGTCGCGCCGTGGCTGCACTTCACGTCGTCGGCGTAGATCTCGAGCTGCGGCTTGGCGTCGATCTCCGCCGTCGGGCTCAGCAGGAGCGCCTGGTTCATCTGGTAGCCGTCGGTCTTCTGCGCGACCTGGTGGACGTGGATCTTGCCCTGGAAAACCGCGCGCGAGGCCCCCGAAAGGACGGACTTGAAGGTCTGCCGGCTCGCACAGTTCGGCGCGGCGTGCGTCAGCACCGTCGTGGTGTCGACATGCCGCGCCCCGTCGCCGAGTTGCGCGCCGTTCAGATGCGCGACCGCCTTGGGCCCCGCGAGCGTTGCATGCACCTCGTTCCGGGCAAGCCGTGCGCCGGTGGCGAGAACGAAGCTGTCGTACTCCGCCTCCTCTGCCACATGTGCGAAGACGGTCGAGACCTGGAAGCCCGTCGCCGCCTCGGCCTGCAGGCGCACATGCGTCATCCGTGCGGCCTTCCCGAGCGTGATCTCGGCGACCGTGTTGTTCAGGTACGCGCCCTCGCCGAGAGCACTGTCGAAGAGGGTGAGCTCCGCGCCCTCTGCGATGTGGATCAGGTGACGCGGGTGGAAAGCGACCGGGCGCTCGCCGCCGCCGCGGCCGACCGAGACGAGGTGAAGCCGCGCTGCCGCCTCCGGGGCCGCCGTGCAGGTGATCACCGCGCCGTCGTCGGCGAGCATGGTGTTGAGCGCGACGAAGGTTCCGGACTCGGCATCGGCGAGCGCGCCAAGGCGCCCCTCCCCCCCGCCCATTGCCAGGAGCGAGCTGAGGCTCTCGACGCGCACGCCATCCGGCAGGCTGTCGAGATCGGAGAGGTCTGGCCGGAAGGCACCGTCGACGAAAACGAGCCTGGGCGCGCCCGCATCGGCCACGCCGTCGGGCAGCCGTGCCGCCCCGCCCCGCTCAGGTGCTGCGAAGCGCAGCTCCGCGAGGCTGCGCAGGTCGGTGTAGTGCCAGGCCTCGTTGCGGCGCGTCGGGAAGCCGAGGCGCGCGAAGGCCTCGGCCGCACGGTCACGCAGGGTCGCGAGCCACTCGGGCCCCTCCTCCGCGCGGCGCAGCTCGAGCATCGCCGCCACGGAGGGGTGGACCAGCGGCATCGGCGCGCCGCCCATCTCGCGGACGGCGCCGTCCATCACCGGAACCGCCATCTCAGGCTGCCTGCTGGAGCTCGCCATAGCCCTTCTCCTCGAGCTCGAGCGCAAGCTCCGGCCCGCCGGAGCGGACGATGCGGCCGCCGAGAAGCACATGCACCCGGTCGGGCACGATGTAGGTCAGAAGCCGCTGGTAGTGGGTGATCACAAGCATGCCGCGCTCCGGCCCGCGCAGCGCGTTCACGCCGTCGGCGACGATCTTCAGCGCATCGATGTCGAGGCCGCTGTCGGTCTCGTCCAGAACGCAGAAGGCGGGCTCGAGCACGGCCATCTGCAGGATCTCGTTGCGCTTCTTCTCGCCGCCCGAGAAGCCCACGTTGACGAAGCGCTTGAGCATCTCCTCGGTCATGCCGAGCGCCTTCATCCTGCCGCGCACGAGCTTGAGGAACTGCATCGCGTCGAGCTCCGCCTCGCCGCGCTTGCGGCGAAGCGCGTTCATCGCCTGGCGAAGGAAGTTGGCATTGCCCACGCCGGGAAGCTCGACCGGATACTGGAAGGCCAGGAAGAGGCCGGCGGCGGCACGGTCCTCGGGCTCCATGGCAAGCAGGTCCTCGCCGCGGAACTGCACCGACCCGCCCGTCACCTCGTAGCCCTCGCGACCGGCCAGAACGTAGCCGAGCGTCGACTTGCCCGAGCCGTTCGGCCCCATGATGGCGTGCACCTCGCCCGCGGGCACCTCGAGGTCGATGCCCTTCAGCACCGTCTTCTCGTCGATCGCCGCAGTCAGCCCTTCGATCTTCAGCATCGCCTTCATTCCCTCACTCACCCGACGCTGCCTTCGAGGCTGATCGCCAGAAGCTTCTGCGCTTCCACGGCGAACTCCATCGGCAGCACCGCGAGAACCTCGCGGCAGAACCCGTTGACGATCAGCCCGACCGCCTCCTCCTCGGAGAGGCCGCGCTGGCGGCAGTAGAAGAGCTGGTCCTCGGCGATGCGGCTCGTCGTCGCCTCGTGCTCGACCTTCGCCGTCGGGTTCCGGCTCTCGATATAGGGCACCGTGTGCGCGCCGCACTGGTTGCCGATCAGCAGGCTGTCGCACTGGGTGAAGTTCCGCGCGTTGTGCGCCTTCGGCATGATGCGAACCAGGCCGCGATAGGTGTTCTGGCCGTGCCCGGCGCTGATGCCCTTCGAGACGATCGTGCTCTTCGTGTCGCGCCCGAGATGGATCATCTTCGTGCCGGTATCGGCCTGCTGGTAATTGTTGGTGATCGCGACCGAGTAGAACTCCCCGACCGACCCGTCGCCCTGCAGGATGCAGGAGGGGTACTTCCAGGTGATGGCGCTGCCGGTCTCGACCTGCGTCCAGGAGATCTTACTCCGGACGCCGCGACAGGCGCCGCGCTTGGTCACGAAGTTGTAGATGCCGCCTCGCCCCTCGGCGTCGCCGGGGTACCAGTTCTGCACCGTCGAGTACTTGATCGAGGCCTCGTCGAGCGCGACGAGCTCGACCACCGCGGCGTGGAGCTGGTTCTCGTCGCGCATCGGCGCCGTGCAGCCCTCGAGGTAGGAGACGGAGGCCCCCTCCTCGGCGATGATCAGCGTGCGCTCGAACTGGCCGGTGTTGCGCGCGTTGATGCGGAAATAGGTCGAGAGCTCCATCGGGCAGCGCACGCCCTTCGGGATGTACACGAACGATCCGTCGGAGAAGACCGCGCTGTTCAGCGCGGCGTAGAAATTGTCGCCAGCCGGAACGACGGAACCGAGATATTTCCGCACGAGCTCGGGGTGGTTGTGCACCGCCTCGGAGAACGAGCAGAAGATCACGCCCACCGCCGCGAGCTTGTCCTTGAACGTCGTCGCAACGCTCACGCTGTCGAACACGGCATCGACGGCCACGCCCGCGAGACGCTCCTGCTCCTTCAGCGGAATGCCGAGCTTCTCGTAGGTCCGCAGAAGCTCAGGGTCGATCTCGTCGAGCGACTTCGGAGCCACCGTCTGCTTCGGCGCGGCGTAGTAGGATGCCTCCTGGAAGTCGATCGGCGGGTAGGACACCGCCGCCCAGTGCGGCACCTCCATGGACTGCCAGGCCTTGAACGCCTTCAGCCGCCAGTCAAGCAGCCATTGCGGCTCCTGCTTCTTGCCGCTGATGAGGCGCACGACGTCCTCGTCGAGGCCCTTCGGGATGATGTCCTGCTCGACATCGCTCTCGAAGCCCCACTTGTACGTGCCCTGCGTGACGTCGCGGACCGTATCGATCGTCTCGGCAACCGCTGGCATTGACCCTCTCTATCTTCCCTTCCCCGCCCGGGGTCTCGTGTCTCGTATCAGGCAACCACCACGGCGGCCCGCTCTCGGGCCGGTGGCGCCCAGGCGGGGCACTGCATGTCGGCAAGCGTGATTTCGGACAGCGCGCGGCGGATCGCCGTGTTCACCGGGTCCCACCGCCCGCGCACGGGGCAGCTCCCTTCCGCCTCGCAGGACCCTGTCGCGCCATCGACGCAGGCAGCAAGTGCGATCGGCCCCTCGACGGCGACGATCACATCCGCGATCGCCGTCCGGGCCAGGGGTCGGGCGATCCGGTAGCCGCCCTGGGCGCCGCGCCGGCTGGTGACAAGCCCAGCGGAGCCAAGCAATTTCAGCACCTTGGCAACAGTGGGTTCGGCGATGCCGGTGGCCGCCGCAAGGTCAGTCGCGCTGCGCTGGTCTGCACCGCCGTCCGGCCGCACGCCCTCGCGGCCGAGCTCGCTCAGCACGACGACGGCATAGTCCGACATCTTCGACAGCCTGAACATGGCGCGCCCCAATCTGGACCTACCCGGTCCTGTTTCGCAGATGCGCCCTGGACAGTGCCATGTCAAGGCGGCGCGGCGTCAGACCACCCCCGAAGCTAGGCGGAGCGCGGGGGAGGTTCTAGAACCGCAGCCGCGGTATGCACAGGGAGGAAGGCCGATGCTTTTGGCTGGCAAGGTTGCGGTGGTGACGGGCTCGGGCGGCGGCATCGGGCGTGAGATCGCGACGGCGATGGCCCGCGAAGGGGCGAAGGTGGTGGTCAACGATGTCGGCGCCTCGGTCACCGGAACGGGAGGCGATGCGACGCCGGGCCGCCAGACGGTGCAGCTCATCGAGCAGGCCGGCGGCGAGGCGGTTCTCGACACCAACTCGGTGGCGGAGTGGGACAGCGCCCAGGCGATCGTGAACACCGCGCTCGAGCGGTTCGGCCGGCTCGACATCGTCGTCAACAATGCCGGCATCCTGCGCGACGTGATCTTCCACAAGATGAGCCCGGAGGACTGGCTCTCCGTCATCGGCGTGCACCTCAACGGCAGCTTCTTCGTCTCCCGCGCCGCAGCGACGCATTTCCGCGAGCAGGGCTCGGGCTGCTTCGTCCACATGACCTCGACCTCGGGGCTGATCGGCAATGTCGGGCAGGCTAACTACTCCGCGGCCAAGCTCGGCATCGCCGCGCTCTCGAAGTCGATCGCGCTCGACATGGTGCGGTTCGGCGTGCGCTCGAACTGCATCTCTCCCTTCGCGTGGAGCCGGATGATCGGTGCGATCCCGACCGACACGCCGGAGCAGAAGGCACGCGTGGCCAAGCTGCAGCAGATGACGCCCGACAAGATCGCGCCGATGGCCGTCTACCTCGCCTCCGACCTCGCCAAGGACGTCACGGGCCAGATCTTCGCGGTGCGCAACAACGAGATCTTCCTGATGGGCCAGAGCCGCCCGCTTCGCTCGGTGCACCACGACGGCGGCTGGACGGCGCAGCGCATCGCCGACACCGCGATCCCCGCGATGCGCGCGAGCTTCTACCCCCTCGACCGCTCGGCGGACGTGTTCTCCTGGGACCCCGTATGACGGGGTTGGAGGAGCGTCGCGCCGCCCTCGTTCCAGAACTCTACTGCTCCGATGTCAAAGCCAGCATCGACTTCTACACCCGGCTCCTGGGCTTCACGGTGCTCTACGACAGGCCAGAAGAAGGGTTCGCCTATCTCGAGCGGCAAGGCGCCGAGCTGATGCTCGAGCAGCAGAGCCCCGGCTGGTCCGTTGGCCCGCTCGAGCATCCCTATGGCCGAGGCATGAACCTGCAGATCAGGGTCTCGTCCCTCTCGCCGATCCTCGAGGCACTCGCGCAGGAGGGCATCGCACTGTTCCGCCCAGTGGAGGATCGCTGGTACCGCATCGCCGCGGTGGAGGGCGGCAATCGCCAGGTCCTGGTGCAGGACCCGGACGGGTATCTCCTGCGCTTCTTCGAGAGCCTGGGTGACCGCCCGATCGGAGGCTGAAGGTGGATTTCTCACTGACCGAGGAACAGCGCGCCTTCCAGGAGAGCGTGCGCCGCTTCGCCGCAGACCATCTCGCGAAGGATGCCGTCGCCCGCGCGCATGACGAGGGCTTCCCCTGGGCCATCGCGAAGCTGATGGCCGAGAACGGCCTCTTCGGCATCATTCTTGCCGAGGAGGATGGCGGCCAGGGCGGGGCGCTGATGGATGCCGTCCTCGCGGCCGAGGCGGTGGCGGAGGTGTGCCCCAGGAGTGCCGACGTGCTGCAGGCAGGCAATTTCGGCGCCTTCCGCACCCTCGCCGAGTACGCGACGCCCGAGCAGAAGGAGCGCTGGTTCGCACCGCTTCTCGCCGGCGAGGCGATCTGCGCCGTCGGCATGACGGAGCCCGAGGCCGGCTCGGCGCTGACCGACCTGCGCTCGACCTGCACGCCGGACGGCAACGGATACCGCCTCAACGGCGGCAAGGTGTTCACCTCGAACAGCGACGATGCCTTGGTGTTCCTCATCTACTGCCGCTTCGGGCCGGGCACCGAAGGCATCGGCAGCGTCATCCTCGAGCGAGGGATGGAAGGCTTCTCGATGGGCGAGAAGCGACGCTATCTCAACGGCGAGACCTGGCGGCCGCTCCATTTCGACAACGTGTTCGTCCCGCCAGGCAACGTGCTGCTGAGGGAGGGCGGGTTCCGCCGCCAGATCGCCGGGTTCAACGTCGAGCGCGTTGGCAACTCGGCGCGGTCGCGCGCGGTGGGCGAATGCGCGTTCCGGATCGCCAAGGAGCATGCCGAGACGCGCGTGCAGTTTGGCCGCAGGCTGATGGAGTTCCAGGGCCTGCAGTGGAAATTCGCCGAGATGCGCGTCGCTCTCGACGGCGCGCGGCTCCTCCTCTACCGCGCGGCCGCGAATGCCGGGCGCGGCCTGCCCGACCCTCAGGAGGTCGCGATCGCCAAGTATGCCTGCAACCAGGCGGGCTGGCTCGCTGTGAACGAGGCGATGCAGGTGATGGGCGGCACCGGCTATTCCGACGACGTGCTGCTCGAATACTGCCTGCGCAAGTCGCGCGGCTGGATGATCGCCGGCGGCTCGCTCGAGATGATGCGGAACCGCATCGCCGAGGGGGTGTTCGGCCGAAGCTTCCCGCAGCGCCCGCCGAAGGGCGGCTGAGCGCCGCTACTCCGCCGGCGCCTCGCGCCGCCGCGTGGCGAGCTGCGTCAGGATCACCGCTGCGGCAAGCCCCGCTCCTGCGAGATCGGTGACGAGGCCTGGCTTGATCAGGCACAGGGCGGCGGCGATCAGCGCGGCGCGCTGCCAGGCCGCCGTCGGGCCGATCAGATAGCCGTGCAGCCCGCCCGCGAGAAGCAGGCACCCGGCCGTCGCCGTCACCGAGGCATGCACCACGTTCGGCCAGTCGCCGATGAGCAGCAGCGCGGGCTCGTAGACGAACATGAACGGCACGATGAACCCGGCCGCGCCGATCTTCACCGCCGCCCATCCCGACGACCAGAGCTCGCTCTTGGCAAGCCCCGCGGCGGCGAACACGGCGAGCGCGACGGGCGGGGTGATGGCCGACAGGATCGCGAAATAGAAGGCGAACATGTGCGCGGCAGGCTCGACCACGCCGAGCTTGATCAGCGCCGGCACGAGAAGCGAGACCATCACGATGTAGGCCGGCGTCGTCGGCATGCCCATGCCGAGGATGATGCCGGCGATCATCGTCATCACCAGGGCGAGGAGCAGGCTGTTCTGCGCCACGTTCACGACGACCTGCGTGAAGGTGATGCCGAGCCCGGTCAGCGCTATGATGCCGATGACGATGCCGGCGCAGGCGCAGGCCATGGCCACGCCGAGCGCGCCCTTCGCGCCGTCGAGCAGGGCCTCCCACACCGCGCGCACCGATACGTTCTGCCGCGAGCTCGCCCGGAGGAGCGCGACTGGGAAGCAGGTGAGCGTGCCGACGAGTGCGGCGAGCGGCGCCGAGTAGCCGCCGAACAGCCCCAGCAGGATCAGGATGATCGGGATGAAGAGGTGCCCGTTCGTGGTGATCGTGTGCATGAATCGCGGCACTTCGTGCTCGGGAAGACCGGCGAGCCGCGCCCGCTTTGCCTCGAAATGCACCGCTGCGAAGGTTGCCGCATAGTAGAGCGCCGCGGGAAGCGCCGCCCACTGCACAACCTGGAGATAGGCCACCCCCATGTACTCGGCCATCACGAAGGCCGCCGCGCCCATGATCGGCGGCATGATCTGGCCGCCCGTGCTGGCCACCGCCTCGACGCCCGCAGCGAAGGGCGGGCGGAAACCTGTGCGGAGCATCAGCGGGATCGTCACCTGGCCGGTGACCATCACGTTCGCCACCGCCGAGCCCGAGACGGTGCCGAACAGGCTCGAGGACAGCACCGCCACCTTGCCCGGCCCGCCGGTCGACCGGCCGGTGAGCGACAGGGCGAAATCCATGAACAGCTTGCCCGTGCCCGACCGTTCCATGAACGATCCGAACAGTACGAAGATCACCACGAACCCGGCCGAGACGCCGAGCGTCGAGCCGAAGATTCCATCCGTCGTCAGGTAGAGCTGGTCGAGGATGACGAGCGGCGTGACCGAGGTGAAGAAAAACGCATAGACAAGGAAAACGAGCGCAGTGACCGGCAAGGCCCAGCCGATCGAACGCCGCGTCGCCTCGAGGATCGTCGCGACGCAGGCCCAGCCCATGATCTGCTGCATCATGGTCGGGTCGTCGATCATCGGGATCCTGTTCACGAGATCCTCGTAGGTCGCGAACAGGTAGAGGATGGGTGCGGCGGCGACGATCAGGAGGATCCAGTCCTCGACGCCCGGGCTGCCGCCGCGGCTCTTCCGGAGCGGCAGCGTCAGGAAGACGAGGACGATCGCGAACAGAAGATGCATGCCGCGGAAGATCACCGCCTCGGGCGGTGAGACGGCGATCGCCCACATGTGGAAGAGCGCCATCGCCGCAGCGATGACGCCGGCGAGAACGCTGACGGCGCGGCTGTAGGTCATGCTTCGGCCCCGAGCCGCGCCGTCCCCGTCATCAGCCGCGCGCGCCCTGCTCGCGGTAGAAGCGCGCCGCACCAGGGTGCATCGGCACCCCGATATCCTCGGCCGCGGCGGCAGGCGTCAGCCCCTGCATCGCGCGGTTGATCGGGGTGAGCGCGTTCAGGTTCGCGAACATCAGCTGCACCATCCGGTACACACGCTCCTCCGGCTGCTCGCAGGAGGCGATCAGGTGCGCGGAGTAGACGATCTGCGGCACCGGGGCAGTCTGCTGCGGATAGGTGTTCGCCGGGATCGGTCCGAGATTGTAGCCGGCGTTGATCTTCTTCATCGCCTCGGCGTAGGGCGTGAGGTCGACGAAGCGGATCTGCCGCGCGCTCGCAAGGTCCATCACCGACGAGGCGGGAATCGTGGTGCCGAGCGTGAAGGCGACCGCGTGGCCGTCCTTCAGCAGGCCCACCGCGTCGGTGTAGCTCGCCTGGAAGTTGGCGCGCACGTCAGAGTAAGACATGCCGGCCGCGCGCAGGATGTGCTGCGTCACCACCTCTGCGGTGTTGCCGCGCGGCTGGATGGCGATCGACTTGCCGCGCAGGTCCGCGATGCGCGTGATGTTCGCATCCGCGACCGTCACCACCTGGAAGTACTGCGGGTAGAGATTGCCGAGGTTGCAGACCTTGGTGACCTTGCGGGGGAACGGTGCCTCGCCGTTCAGCCCGTCCACGGTGGTGATCGAGTTGCCGAAGCCGAGCTCGGCGCGGCCCTCGTCGATGCCGCGCACATTCGCCACGCCCGCGCCCGGAAGCGTCTGGATCGCGACGCCCGAGATGTTCTGTTCCCAGATGTTCTTGAGCGCGCCCGCGATCGGCACCCACACGCCGCCCTGCGGGCCGGTCATCATGCGCAGCGTCTGCGCCTCGGCGGACAGGACAGGCAGCGCGGCAAATGCGGCTGCGGCGGCCGCAAGGCGGATTCCTCGCTTCATGGACAGTCTCCCAGCTGCTGCGGCGTTGATCGCCGCCAGAGCGCGGCATTCAAAGTCGCCCTTGCGCGCGCGGTCAAGCCGAACCTGATGTTTCAGTCGAGCCCGGCTTCTGCCTGCATGCAGATGTGACCGTCAGCGTCTCGCGTCTCGAGCGCAACGTCGCCATCCCTTGCAACCGCGTGCAGCGTGAAGGGAGAGAGGTCGAACAGCGGGCGAAGACCGCGGAACGAGAAGCGCCGGATGCGCCTGCCCGGCACCTGGCGCGCGGCGAGGCCGGCGAGCAGCGTCGCCTGCAGCGGCCCGTGCACGATCAGCCCCGGATAGCCCTCGACCTCGGTGACATAGCTGCGGTCGTAGTGGATTCGGTGGCCGTTCGCGGTCAGCGCGGAGTAGCGGAACAGCAGCACGGGGTCGGGCGTCACCGTCTCCGTCACGGCGCAGGCTGACGGCGGCTCGGGCCTCGGCGCCGGCTTCACCGCCGCGCCTTCGAGGCCGCGATAGACAATGTCGTGCTCCTCGGTGATCGCCACGCCGCGCGGCCCGGCGATCTCGTGGCGGACGGTGACGAACACGAGCCGGCCGGTGCTGCCCGTCTTCTCCGCAACCTTGGTGATGGTGCTGGTCCGCACCATGCGCTCGCCCGCGAACACCTCGCCAGGGAAGGCGAGCCGGCCGCCTGCGAACATCCGCCGCGGCAGGTCATGCACAGGGGGCAGGAACCCGCCGCGCCTGGGGTGGCCATCCGGCCCGATCGACGACGCCGGCACCCAGACCTGGAAATGCGTCCAGTGCCAGAGCGGCGGCAGCGCCCCGTCAGGCGCGCAGTCGCCGAGCGGGCGGTCGAGCGTCGCGGCGAGCGCCTGCATGCGCCCCTTGTCCACGACGTCCTCGGCCGTCTCAGTCCTGCCGATCCACTCGTCCCATGCGCCAGCGCTCACGCTGATTCTCCTCCCTCTTTTGCCCTGCGCTCTCGTACTGCGCCCGGGCGGCGGCGAAAAGCGCGGGGCGCGGGACGCAGGTTTCCGTACAGGTGGTCCGCGAGCACGCCGCGCGGACCGGACCGCGCCACGAAAGCGGCCAGATCCTGTGCGACAGAACCGCGCTTAGCGGGGGAACGTCATCCGGGAGCGAGATGGAAGCCGAGGAATACGCGTTGATGGACGCGGTCGAGGACCGGATGTGGTGGTACCGGTCCCTGCACGCGATGGTCCTGCGCGCCGTGGGAAAGACGCCTTCCCCGCCTGGCCTCCCATTGCTCGATGCCGGCTGCGGCACGGGCGGGCTGCTCCGCCGCATCGCCGATGCGATGGCGGAGGGCTCGCTGCCGCGCCGCCCTCTCGCCGGGTTCGACCTGGTGCCGGAGGCCGTGCTCCGCGCCCGCGCCAAGGTTCCGGACGCCGAGCTGATGCTCGCCTCGGTCAACGACCTTCCCCTCGCCTCGGGCAGCCTCGGCACCGTCGTCTCGTGCGACGTTCTCTGCCATCGGGCGGTGGACGAGGCGCGCGCGCTCGCCGAGATCCGCCGCGTGCTCGCCCCCGGTGGCGTCGTCGTGCTCAACATGCCCGCGCACCAATGGCTGTTCTCGGCGCATGACCGCCGCGTGCACACCCGCGAGCGCTACAGCCGCGCCAAGCTCCGGCAGCGGCTGACGGCGGCGGGCTTCCTCGTCGGCGAGGTGCTGCACTGGAACAGCCTTCTCTTCCCCCTGATGGTCGTGCAGCGGAAGCTTCTCTCGCGCGGTGGCGAGGGTGAGGCCTCGCCACAGGACCGCAGCGATGTCGCCGCGTTCTCGCCACCGATCGAGGCCATGTTCCGGGGCGTGACCGGCGCAGAGCGCGCCCTCATCGGCCTTGGCGTTCGCTTCCCCGTCGGCGGCTCGCTGCTCGCGGTGGCCGCCAAGCCGCTCGCGTGACACTCTCTCCCGGATGACGACGATGGACATGCCGCTTCCTGACTGGGCCCCGCGCGGCGCCGATGCGCCAGCGCTCTCGATCGTCGTGCCCGTCTACAACGGGGCGGCGACCGTCGGCGCGCTGGTGGCCGCGCTCGAGACGCTCGAGGTGCCAGGCGGGCTCGAGATCGTGCTGGTCAATGACGGCAGCCCCGACAACAGCGGCGAGGTGTGCCGCGCCCTGCTCGGGCGCAGCGCCGTGCCGATCACGTATGTCGAGCACGCGCGGAATTACGGCGAGCACAACGCGGTCATGACCGGGCTGAGGCACGCCCGCGGCGCCTACGTCATCACCATGGACGACGACCTGCAGAACCCGCCCGAGGAAGTCGTCCGCCTGTTCCTGCACACGCGAGACGGGGGCTACGACGTCGTCTACACCCGCTATGCCGAGAAGAAGCACGAGGGCTGGCGCAACCTGGGCAGCCGCTTCGCCAACCGCGTGGCCGACATCCTGATCGACAAGCCGCGGGGCCTCTACCTCTCCTCTTTCCGCTGCATGAGCCGCGTGGTGGTCGACGGCGTGACGCGCTACGAGGGACCGTTCCCCTATGTGGACGGCCTGATCATGCAGGTGACGCAGCGCATCGGCTCGCTCGAGGTAATGCACCTGCCGCGCGCCCATGGCGTGAGCAACTACACGCTTCGGCGGCTGGTGCGGCTGTGGCTGAACCTCGCCGTGAACTTCTCCCTCCTGCCGCTTCGCTTCGCGGTATTCGCGGGCGTGGCGATGGCCGGTCTCGGCGCGCTCGGCGCGCTCTACGTCATCATCCATGCCCTGACGGGCGAGCAGCCGCAGGGCTGGGCCTCGACGATGGTCGTGATCCTGCTCGTCTCCGGCGTGCAGTTCGTCATCCTCGGCATCCTCGGCGAGTATCTCGGCCGGACGTTCATGACCGGCAACCGAAGGCCGCAAGGCATCGTGCGGACGGTGGCGCATGGCGAGCCTGTCGCCCGCGTGGGGCGCCGGTGAACCCGCACTGGGTCGCGCTCGCGGGCGCGATCGTCATCGGCGTCGCCGGCCAGCTTCTGCTGAAGGCCGGCGCGATCGGGCCTGGCGGGGTGGTGGAACAGGTGCTGCGCCCCACCACCCTCGGCGGCCTCGCCCTCTATGGCGGCGGCGCGTTCCTCTACCTGTTCGCCTTGCGCGGCATTCCCGTTTCGGTCGCCTTCCCTTCCGCGGCGGCGCAGTACGTCGTGGTCGCCGCCGTCGGCTGGCTTGTGTGGTCGGAGCCGGTCGGCATCCAGCAGATCGCCGGGCTCGGGCTCATCGTCGCCGGGGTGCTTCTGCTCGCGACGGCGTGAGAACACGTGTCGGGAAATTTGACAAACCCTCGCCGCGGGTCAAGGGTTGGACTGATAAGCCACTGAGCGTTATCACTTTTTAGTTCTGGCCTCGATCTTGCAAGCCCGTGCTTCAATCGCGGCGCCGTCAATGCCGCGTGCAAATGGAGCAGATCCGATGGTGCATAGGGCATGGCTTGGCATTGCAGGTGGCGTGGCGCTTCTCGCCTCGGGGGCATTGTCGACGCAGGTTCACGCGGCGCCTCTCTTTACGGTGACGGGTCAGCTGACCGGCGATCCGCGGACGGCCAACCCTGATGGCCTGATTGTTGACGTGAGCGTTGTGGTCGATGCTGCGACGCAGAACCGCGCGACTTGGACCGTCAACATCAACTCGCCGCTGCACCCGAACGTGCGGCTCGACAATTTTGCCTGGAACCTGCTCAACACGGGCAACAAGTATTCGCCTGCGAATGTCGGTTTCCAGAACGTGTCGCCGAGCGGCTGGGTCGGACAATTCTCGTCTCCGGGCAACAATGTCCCGGGCAGCGGCAACATGGACTTCCTCTGGGTAGCCGACGCCAACAACGCCAATAATGTGAACAACAACGTCACAAACTCGGTGAACCTGGTGTTCGACATGGTGTTGACCAGCGGAAACTTCCTGCTCAGCGACTTCACCAATGCGCCGAGCTCTTCGGGTGCCGGTGGTGCGCTGACGGGACAGATGGGCGCGCATCTCATCTCGCTCACCGTGAATAGCAATACCTGCCCGGGTGGCGGGTGCAGTGACTCGGGCTTCGCCACGGGCAACTATTCCAGCCCGACGATCCCGGTTCCCGAGCCTGCCACGCTCGCTCTGCTCGGCGCCGGCCTCCTCGGGCTCGGCCTCGCCCGGCGGGCGCGCCGTAAGGCCTGAACTCAGGAAGCGCGCGGTCCGGCCAGTCCGGATCGCGCGCAACACTCCGCTCCTGGTCCACTGGCGGTCTGGCTCACCGCGATCAGGACGCATTCGATGCGATATCGTGTCGAAGAAACTGACAGGGCGATGATAAGCCCTGTCCAGCAAGCGGATAAGCTCCTGATATCATTGTACGGCCCGAAAATTGCATAGTCCTGAATGCATGCCAGAAAGGCAGCAACGGGACACAGGGCAACGACAATGAAAAGAGAAACCTGGCTAGGCTTTGCGGCTGGCACGGCGATTCTCACGGGCGTTGCGATCGTCAATCCGGCCTCCGCCGCCTTCCTCGTCCAAGAAGGGATCGTTGGCGGCAGCGGAGATGTGGACAACGTCATCTCGAACGCCTGTACCGGTACGGTTACCGGTCCGGCGCCGCTCGTCCAGGGTTGCCTTAACAACGACCATGACGAGATCGTCAACTTCTCCAGCACCACCGACAATCTTGAGATTACCGGCGGCCAGGCTGAACTGACGGCAGTGGACGACATCATCAACCAGTTGACTGTCGAGCTGGCAGAAGTCGCCAGCACGTTTGCCAAGATGATCATCGACATCCAGCACACGAACAATACGGATGCCACCGTGACGTTCACGGCCGATCCGAACAGTGGCATGGGACCGTACGTGTTCAACCTCGGCAACGGCTCGAACTTCTTCACCATCACAGGTGAGGACTTCAACTCGGTGTCGTTCACGACGAGCCCGGATGCGGAGGTCGAGGTGGTCGATGTCAAGCAGGTTCGCCTAGGCGGCATCAGCGACGGGGGCACACCCGTTCCCGAGCCGGCGTCCCTTGCGCTCCTCGGCGCCGGCCTTCTCGGACTCGCCCTGGCGTGGCGCCGGCGTCGCGACGCCTGATACATCAAGGCTTGTCGGCGGAATTGACAGGCTAACATCTGTGGGGCGGCGCCGATCCGGGCGCCGCCGCGCGCGCGTCAGGGGCGATCAACCGAAGGCCCCCACCTCCTGGGTGATCGCCGCCGAAGCCTCGCGCACCAGCGCGAACAGCGCCCGCATCGGCTGGAACACCTCCGCATGCTCCTGCTCGTAGGTCGCAGCCTCGGCTGACCCTGGCGGCTCAGCGAAGTCGAGCGCGAGCGCCGCATCGGGATTGCGGGGAAACACCTCCTCGAGCACGGCAACCGCGCCGGGCACGTCGAGCCGGAGGATGCGCCCGAGGAGCGCCGAGCGGGTGATGCCGTGGCGGGGCGAGAAATCCGGAACCCGCACCGCGAGAAGCCAGATGCGATGGATCAGCGCGAGCCTGATCGCATGCAGCAGAACCAGCCGCTCCGGCGGGCGCTCACCAGGCCAGGCGGCCTCCATGGCAAGGGAATCCTGCTTCAGCCGGCGGAACATCCGCCGCACCGGCTCGGACAGGCCGAACTCCTCGAGCGCCGCCGCCACCTCGACCAGCGCCGCCGCCCTTCCCGGGCGCTGCGTCCTCGCCGCCCGGTCGAGCCATGTTCCGGGGTCGAGCGTCGCGACATAGCCGCGCAGGATGTCGAGCGATCCCGCCCGCCGCGCCGCCTCGGCCATGCCCATGGCGCGGCCGAAGCGCGGCGAGCGCGCGCGGAGCTCGGCAAACGTCTCGGGGCTTCGCGACGCGGCGCGGCCGAGACCGTGCAGCGTATTCGCGAGCCACCCCATCTGGTGCAGGATCGCATTGTTCGGAATGGCGCGGAGCTCGCGCGGGTGGGCGATGATCGCGGGCCCGCCGAACCCGTCGCGCTGCCGTGCGGCGGGGCGCGAGCCGGTCGGGTCGAGCAGCGCGGGGCCGAACGCCCCGAGCAGGGCGGCGTAGCCCGGGTCCTCGACCAGCGTCTCCATCTCCGAGCGGATGGTGCCGAAGAACTCGGCCGCCCAATCCGCCTCGGCATAGACGGGATCAGATGCGGCCTCTGACGGTTCGTCGGCGAAGGCATGCTCGGCGATGCGCGCGACGGTGGCGGAGGCGAGCGCGGGCGTGCCGAGGAGAAGGTAGCCGTCAGAGCCCTGGAAGCTGCTCTCCTCGCGCACCGTGAGCCCGGCTGCAGAGAACTGCGCCCGCGAGGCTGCGGGGGCGAGATACTCGAGCCTGTCGGCGAGCGAGCCGGGATGCGCGCCGCGGCCGATGCTCTCGCCGTGGGTGTTGAACAGCACGAGCTCGATGCCCGAGAGGTCGTAGCGGCGAAGCGTCTCGGCGAGCTTCAGCCTGAGCCGCTCGATCCAGTAGCTGGCCGCGAGCTGGCCGACGAACCGGCCGGAATCCGAGTAGCCGAACTGAAGGCAGAGCCGGCCTGTGGCGCGGAGATAGGCGCGCCAGTGCGGGCTCCTCAACGCCTCCTCGAGAACCCGCGCGCCGCGCTCGAGCCCCTCGGCCGTCTCGAAGAGCGGGCTGATCTCGACATGCCGCTCGATGCCGAAGCGCCGCGCGAGCCAGAGCGCGGCGAGGAGCGTGTAGCCCGTTTCCGTCTCGGCGATCAGGAATCGGATGGGCTGCGAGCGGTCGATGTGCTTGACGATCTGCGCGACCGTCATCATCAGCCGCGCGGCCGAGGCGCCCTCGGTCAGCAGCGCGCCGAAATCCACCGGAACGGGCTCGACGGTATCCAGCGCTGCGTTGATCGCGGCAAGCAGCCCGCGGCGGCGGGCGCGATCCTCCGGCCCGCCATCGAAGCCAAGGCGGTGGCGAAGCGCGTTGTGCACCTGCGTGGCGTTGAGCCGCACATGGGTGTGGGCGAGAGCGAGCCCGTGCGACACCAGCCCCGCGCGCGCCACCGCGAGCCGCATGCGTGTGGCATCGTCCGGCGCGGCCGCGGTCGCCTCGGCGAACAGCGGAAGCAGGGGCCCGGGTTCGTGCAGCGCCTGCTCCGCCCCGTCGACCAGCGCATGGGCGAAGCGCCGCACCGCCTCGGGCTCCGGGGCGGTGCCTTCGGGGCAGGCTTCGATCTGCCCGGCCACCGCCTGCTCGGCGTCGGCGATGCGCGCGGCGAGCGCGCCCCC
The DNA here is from genome assembly GCF_007644105.1 of Elioraea rosea. Lineage (GTDB taxonomy): Bacteria > Pseudomonadota > Alphaproteobacteria > Acetobacterales > Acetobacteraceae > Elioraea_A > Elioraea_A rosea. The sequence continues at coordinate 86,083 of NZ_VFAC01000001.1, forward strand.
GCCCACCGCCTCGCGAAGCCGGGCGAGCTGCAGCGACTTCATCCTCAGGCGGAAGCGGAGCGTGTCGGCAAAGCCGATATCGGTCCGCCCATCCGTGTCGTAGCCGACCCAGCTCGCCACCAGCACAGGCGCCGGCGCGAGGCTGTGCCAGCGGTCGGGCCACACCGCGCGCGCGGCGGCGAGCAGCGCCTCGGCGAAGGCATCGAGCGCGTCGCGCGCATGCCCGATCGCCACCGAAGCCGCGTCGAACTCCTCCGCGAGCGTGATCGGGCCGGGGCGGAGGCGCATCGGGTCGATCGCGCCGAGCCCGCCCGCGGCTTCGGCGAGCAGCGCCGCGGTCGCGCGCGGCATCGCGAAGGTCGGGTGCGCGGTGAACACCGCGGCGTAGCGGGCATGCTCGACGAGCGTGCGGTAGGCGGCGAAGGGAACCGGGCTGTCGGCCGGGTCGGGCCGGACGAGCCTTGCCGCGAGCCGCGCGAAGGAGGCCGGCCCGGGCGGGCCTGCGTATCCGGCAAGCCTCCCTGCCCTCGCCCGGAACGCCGCCGCGCCGAGGCGGCGGAGCACGACGGTCAGGCCCGGAAGGTCGAGCCGCCCGTCATCGAGCCTGCGCGAGATCGCGAGCGCGGCGGAGGAGACCGGGTCGGCGAACGGGTCGGTCGCTGCGTCGGCGAGCAGGCGCGCGACCGCGCCCTGGAGATCGGCTATCGCCGCCTCCGCCGCATCCGCCCCGGCGTCCGTTCCCGCTGCATCGGCCATGCCGAGGATTGTGCACGTGCGAAACGACGAAGGGGAAGCAAAACCGTAAGCGGCGCGCGGCCATGCTGCGCGGCAGCGAACTCAGCCAGGCAGGGCCCGAAGGGCTGCGCACACCGTCTCGACCTGCGCGTCGGCGAGCTCTGCGAACATCGGCAGCGACAACACCTCCGCCGCGGCCCGCTCCGTCTCGCGGCAGGCGGCGGGGCCGAGCGCGATGCGGCCGCGATAGGCGGCCTGGGCATGCACGGGAACGGGGTAGTGGATGTTGGTCGCGATGCCGCGCGCGCGGAAATGCGCCTGCGTCGCCGAACGGTCGGGGCAGCGCAGAACGTACTGGTGGAACACGTGGCTCGTGCCCGCGCGGCGAGCCGGGGCAGCGAGCGGCGCATCGGCGAGCGCGGCGTCATAGGCGGCGGCGATCGCCTGGCGGCGGGCGGTGACGGCATCGAGCGCGCCGAGCTTCACGCGCAGGGCAGCGGCCTGGATCTCGTCGAGCCGCGAATTCACCCCCGCCATGTCGGAAATGTAGCGCTCGCGCCAGCCGTACTGGCGGAGCGCAGCGATCCTGTCGGCGAGCGCCGCATCGTCGGTCGAGAGGACGCCGCCATCGCCGAGTGCGCCGAGATTCTTGGTGGGGTAGAGGCTGAAGGCGGCCGCGGCGCCGAGCGTGCCGCATTTGCGGTTGCCGATGAGCGCGCCATGGCTCTGCGAGCAATCCTCGATCACCGCCGCGCCGTGGCGGTTGGCGATCGCGATGATCTCCTCCACGGCCGCGGGCTGGCCGTAGATGTGCACCGGGATGACGGCCCGGATCGGCGGCAGGCCGGGGGGCGGGTTTGCGAGAACGGCCTCGAGCTCGGCCGGGTCCATGGTGAACGTGTCTGGCTCGATGTCGACCAGCACCGCCGACGCGCCGACCATCTCAATGGCCGCGACCGTCGCGACCGCCGTGTGGCTGACGGTCGCCACGGCAGCACCAGGCCCGATGCCGAGGCCTCGCAGGATCAGCGCCAGCGCGTCGGTTCCGTTGGCGACGCCCACGGCGCGCGCGGCCCCCTGCCAGGCGGCGAACTCCACCTCGAACGCGGAACATTCCTTGCCGAGAATGTACCATCCACTGTCGAGGGCCCGCATGATCGCGGCGTCGATCTCCGCCTTCTGCGCGCGGTAGCCCGCGCCCGGGTCGGCCTGCGGAACGGTGATCGGCGGCAGGGTGGCGTTCATGGCGTGTCCCCGAGATAGAGGGCGAGGCGTGGTCGTAACCAGTCGAGCGTGCGGGCGAGCCCGTCCGGCAGCGTGACGGTCGGTGCCCACCCCGTCGCTTCGCGGAAGGCGCCGTCGTCGGCGACGTAGGAGCCGATGTCGATCTTCGCGCGATCGGCCGGGAAGTCCCGCACCGTGTAGCGGCCCGAGCCGTTCGCCGCGACGAGGAGATCGGCAAGCGCGCGCAACGACACCGCAGGGCTTCCGCCGAGATTGTACACGCCCGTGGGCGCATCGAGCGCTGCGATGAACGCCTCCGCGACGTCCTCGCCGAAGGCAAGGTCGCGCATCTGCTCGCCGCCCCACACCTCGAACGCCTCGCCTTCCAGGACGCGGCGTATCCAGAGGCCGAGGAAGGTCTGCCTCGCATCCGCCACGCGCAGCCGCGGGCCGTAGCAGTTGGTCAGGCGCAGCGAGACCACGGGCCGGCCATGCACCTTCGCCTCGAGAAGCCAGTACTGCTCCGCCGCCCACTTGCTCACCGCGTTCGCATCGGGCGGGTCGATGGGGTGATCCTCGGCTACGGGAAGGGCGCGCGGGCGGCCGTAGAGCTGCCGCGTCGAGGCATGCACCACGCGGGCGGCAGGAGCCGTTTCGCGCGCTGCGAGGATCAACCGCAGCGTCGCGTCGGCGTTCTGCGCGAGATCATGCCGCGGGTCGGCCTGGCTTCCCATGTGCGAGGTGTGCGCGGCGAGGTGGAAGATCGCCGCGGCGCCGGCGAAATGGGCTGCGATGTCGTCGCGCGCGAGATCGGCCTCGACGAGGGTCGCTTCGATGCCGTCGAGATTGGCGCGGTTCGCGCCCGTACCCGGAAGCATCGCATCGATCGCCGTGACGCGCGCGCCCCGCGCGGCGAGCGCTCCGGCGAGCGTTGCGCCGAGGAACCCAGCACCTCCGGTGACGACGACGTGCTTGCCAGCGAGATCCATCACCCCTCGCGGGCGATCCGGGCGAGATAGGCGCCGAGCTCCGTCTTGCCGAGGCTCGCTGCCTCGCGCGACAGCGCCTCGGCGTCGATGAAGCCCATGCGGTAGGCGATCTCCTCGGGGCAACCGATCATCAGGCCCTGCCTCTCCTGCAGCGTCTGCACGAAGGTTGCGGCGGCGAGAAGCGAAGCGGGCGTTCCGGCATCGAGCCAGGCATAGCCACGGCCCATCCGTTCCACGTGCAGCTCGTCAAGCGAGAGATAGACGCGGTTGACGTCGGTGATCTCGAGCTCGCCCCGCGCGCTCGGCGGAAGCGAGGCAGCGATCTCGGAGACCTTCCCGTCATACACGTAGAGGCCGATCACGGCCCAGTTGCTCGACGGGTTGGCGGGCTTCTCGACGAGGTCGGTCGCCCGCCCCGTCGCATCGAACCACACCACGCCGTAGCGCTCGGGGTCGCGCACCTGGTAGGCGAAGACGCTCGCGCCCACCCCGCGGCTGGCCGCCCCCGCGAGAAGCGCGCCAAGCCCCTCGCCGTGGATCATGTTGTCGCCGAGAGCGAGCGTGCAGGGCGAGCCGCCGAGGAACTGCCGCCCGATGGTGAAGGCCTGGGCGATGCCGTCGGGCCTCGGCTGCACGGCGTAGTGGATGGAGAGGCCGAGGCGCGAGCCGTCTCCCAGAAGGCGGACGAAGGCTGGCTGGTCGGCCGGCGTGGTGATGACGAGGATGTCGCGGATGCCTGCGAGCATCAGCGTCGACAAAGGGTAGTACACCATGGGCTTATCGTAGACGGGCAGGAGCTGCTTCGAGGCAGCGAGCGTCATCGGGTGAAGCCGGCTGCCGGAGCCGCCGGCGAGAAGGATGCCCTTCACGTCTCAGGCCGCCGTGCCGAGGCGCTGCCCGGCATAGCGGCGGGCGCGGATCGCCTGCCACCACGCGGCATTGTCGATGTACCAGCGGATCGTGGCCTCAAGGCCGCTTTCGAAGCTGTGCACGGGCGTCCAGCCGAGCGCGTCCATCGCCGGCTTCGCATCGATCGCGTAGCGGAAATCGTGGCCCGGACGGTCGGTCACGAAGCTGATCAGCCGCTCGCGCGGGCCGGCGGCATCCGGCACGAGGCGATCGAGCACGGCGCAGATCGTGCGCACCACCTCGATGTTCCGCCGCTCGGCATGCGCGCCGAGGAGATGCGTCTCGCCAGGCCTGGCGCGCCACAACGCGGCGACGAGGCCGGCGGCGTGATCGTCGACATGGATCCAGTCGCGCACGTTCTCGCCGCGGCCATAGACCGGCAGAGGCTTGCCCTCGAGCGCATTGGCGATGGTGAGCGGGATCAGCTTCTCGGGGAACTGCCAGGGCCCGTAGTTGTTGCAGGTGTTCGTCACGAACGCGGGGAAGCCGTACGTCGCGTGGAAGGCGCGCACGAGATGGTCCGACGCCGCCTTCGAGGCGGCGTAGGGGCTTCGCGGCGCATAGGGGGTGGCGGCGGTGAACGGCGCATCGCCGGGCTCGAGATGGCCGAACACCTCGTCGGTGCTGACATGGTGGAAGCGGAACCGCTCGGCCCTCTCCTTCGGCATCGCCCGCCAGTGCGCCAGCGCGGCCTCCAGCATCGAGAGCGTGCCGGTGACGTTTGTCTGCACGAAGGCGGCCGGGCCGTCGATCGAGCGGTCGACATGGCTTTCGGCGGCCAGATGCATCACCGCATCCGGGTCGTGATCAGCGAACACCGCGCGCATCGCCACCGTATCGGCGATGTCGGCCCTGACGTGCAGGTGGCGCGGGCTCGCGCCTGCCTCCTCGATCGCCTCGGGGCTCGCGGCGTAGGTGAGGCAATCGACGTTCACGAGTTCGGCCGAGGTCGTTCGCATCAGGCGGCGGATGACGGCCGAGCCGATGAAGCCCATGCCGCCGGTGATCAGGATCTTCATGATGGGCAAGCGTGGCCACGCTTCGTGGCGGGGCGCAAGCGGGGCCGTGGCGGAACCGTGGCGACCCATGCCCGGCGCGCAAGGCCGCCTCTCCTGCGCGCCTGACTGGAACGTCAGCCCCTCCCCGCTTCGCCTCGCCGGCGCAGGTCGCCATATTGTCCTGGCAATGCAGGATGCGAGCACGCTGCGCACGACGCGCGACCTCGTCGAGGCCCTGGCCGGGCGCGGCGACCACCCAGCCCTCCTCTCCGTCCGCGGCGGCGAGCCGCACGCCCTCGCCTACGCCGAGCTGTCGCGCCGCGCTCTGGCGCTCGCGGGCTCGCTCGCAGCGCGCGGCCTCAGCCGCGGCGGCCGGGCGATCCTGTTCGGCGCACCGGGGGCGGACTGGATCATCGTCCGCCTTGCCCTCGGAGCGCTCGGCGCCGTCGCGGTCGCCTTCGACGAGACGACCTCGGATGCCGAGCTCGCCCTGCTCGTTCCGGCCTCCGAGGCGCGCCTCGCCTTCACGGACGCCGCCTTCGCCCCGCGGCTCGTCGCGGTCGATCCCGGGCTCGCGATCGCCACGCTCGACGAGGCGGAGGGCCTGCCGCGGTGGTCCGACTGGGCGGCAGGCGAGACCGCGCCGCTGCCGGAGATCGACGAGCAGGACCCGACCATGCTGGTCACGACCAGCGGCACGACCGGCACGCCCAAGGCCTTCCTGCTCACCCACGCGAACATCTTCCACAACGTCCGCGCCATCGCCGGCCAGGGCATCATCAAGGCGCGCGACCGTGCGCTGCTGCCGCTGCCGCTGCATCACGTCTATCCGCTGACCGTGGGCGTGCTCACCCCGCTCGCGACCGGCGCGACGGTGGTGCTGCCCGAAGGGGTCACCGGGCCGCTGCTGGTCGCAGCGCTGAAGGCCGGGCGCTGCACGGCGATGGCGGCGGTGCCGCGGCTCTACGGCGCGCTGCTCGCAGGGCTGATGGGGCGCGTCGCTGCGCAGCCCCTGCCGAAGCGGCTCGCCTTCCGCGCGCTGTTCTCGCTCTCTCTCTTCCTGCGCCGGCGCTTCGGGCTGCGCGTCGGCAAGCGGCTGTTCGGTTCGCTCCACCGCAACCTCGCGCCCGACCTCTGGCTGATGGCGTCGGGCGGGGCGGCGTTCGACGCAGAGACGATCTGGCCGCTCGAGGCGCTCGGCTGGCAGGTGCTCTCCGGCTGGGGGCTTGCCGAGACCGCCTCGATCCTGACCAACAACCACAAGGACCGCGCCCGCATCGGCGCCGAGGGCTTCCCTCTTCCCGGCATAGCGCTCCGCGTCGCCGAACCGAACAGCGAGGGCATCGGCGAGCTCCAGGCGCGTGGCCCCTCCGTGTTCGCGGGCTATCTCGACAATGACGAGGCGAACGCGGCGGCATTCACGGAGGATGGCTGGTTCCGCTCGGGCGATCTCGGCTTCATCGACGCGGACGGCTACGTCCACATCTCCGGGCGGGTGAAGGAGATGATCGTCCTCGGCGGCGGCAAGAACATCTTCCCCGAGGAGGCCGAGAAGCTCTACCTCGAGGATCCTGCCATCGCGGAGATCGCGCTGTTCGAGCAGCGCGGCGCGCTTCTCGCGCTCGTGGTGCCGGACGAGGCAGCGATCGCCGCCTCCGGCACGCCGCGCATCGAGGATGCCGTGCGCGTCGCGCTCACCTCCGTCGGCCATCGACTGCCGACCTGGAAGAGGCTCGCGGGCTTCGCCATCACGCGCCAGAAGCTGCCGCGGACGCGCCTTGGCAAGGTGCAGCGCTTCCTGCTGCCGAAGCTCTACGAGGATGCCGCCGCGGGCCGCGCCCCGGCGAAGGCGGAGCTCTCGGAGGAGGAGCGCGCGCTGATCGCCACGCCGCCTGCCGATGCGCTGTGGGCGCTGCTGAAGGAGCGTTTCCCCGGCAAGGTCGTTTCGCCCGCGCAGTCGCCGCAGCTCGATCTCGGGCTCGACAGCCTCGGCATGCTGTCGCTCGCGATGGAGATCGAGGCGCGGCTCGGCGTGTCGCTCGGCGAGGAGGAGCTCGGCTCGGTCGGCACGATCGAGGACCTGCTGCGCCTCGTCATCGACCGCCCGGCATCCGCGCCCGCGCAGGCCGCCCCGCCCGACTTCTCCTGGCTCGACGAACCTGGCCTCTGGCCGCGCCTCGCCGGCCGCGTGCTCGCCGGCGTCAACCGGGGCCTCATGGCGGTGATGTTCCGGCTGCGCGCGGAGGGCCGGCAGAACATTCCCGATGGCCCGGTCATCATCGCCGCCAACCACCTCTCCGACATCGACCCGCCGATCATCGCCGCCGCCCTGCCCGGGCGGGCGCTGCGCAGGGTGCGCTGGTCGGGAGACCGGGCGAGGCTGTTCGGCTCGGGGCTCGGCCGCTTCCTCGCCCGTGCCGCGCGCATCTTCCCCGTCGATGAGCGCGCACCGGGCGCGACGCTCGCCTATGGCCGCGAGGCGCTTGCGCGGGGAGACTGCCTCGTCTGGTTCCCGGAGAGCTGGCGGAGCCCGGACGGCACCGTCCAGCGCTTCCTTCCCGGCATCGGCGAGCTGGTGCGCGCGACCGGCGCGACGGTGGTTCCGGCCCGGATCATCGGCACCTTCGAGGCGATGCCGCGCACGGCGAGGTTTCCCAGGCCCCACCCGGTGCGGGTCGTGTTCGGCCCGCCGATCGCTGCCGCGGAACTCACGGCGGGGGCGGCGGACGCGGCAGCAATCGCCGCCCGGGTGCGCGAGGCGGTCGCTGCCCTCGGCCGGGCCGAGCCGGCGTCCTAGCCGGGGGTGCTTGACGGCGCGCTACGCCTCCCCCTTCTCTCTGCCGCGCCGCAACAGGAGCCCCGGATGGACCGCACCATCGACGCCGTGATCTTCGACCTCGGCGGCGTGCTGATCGACTGGAACCCCCGCCATCTCTACCGCAAGCTGTTCGAGGACGAGGCGGAGATGGAGGCCTTCCTGCGCGAGGTGTGCGCGCCTGCCTGGAACCTTGAGCAGGATCGCGGCCGCCCCTGGGCACAGGCGATCGCCGAGCTTTCCGCCGTCCACCCCGACAAGGCGGAGCTGATCGCCGCCTATCGCGGCCGATGGATGGAGATGCTCGCCGGCCCCATCGCCGGCACCGTCGCGATCCTCGAGAGGCTGCACGAGGCCGGCGTGCCGCTCTACGCGCTCACCAACTGGTCCGCCGAGACCTTCCCGATCGCAGAGGAGCTGTACGGCTTCCTCGGCCGGTTCCGCGGCGTCGTCGTCTCAGGACGCATCGGCCTCGTGAAGCCGGATGCGGCGATCTACACCCACACGATCGAGCGCTTCGGCGTCACGCCGGAGCGGACGGTGTTCATCGACGACAGCGCGAAGAACGTCGCCGGCGCCGCGGCCACGGGGCTGCGCGCCGTGCACTACACCGGGCCCGATGCGCTCGCGCGTGACCTCGCCGCGCTCGGCCTTCCCGTGGCGGCCTGAGCGGGAAGCGGGGCATGAACGCACTGCAGAAGATCATCGAGCGCACGATCCTCGCGAGCCGCTACGTGCTCGTGGTGTTCTACATCGGCCTCGCCTTCGCGCTGGTGATCTTCGCGGGGCAGTTCGTCCTCAAGATCGTCGACATCACGCTGAAATTCCCGAGCGCCGACGAGACGGCCGTGCTGCTCGCGATGCTGCAGCTCATCGACAAGGCCCTCGTGGCGGGCCTCGTCGTCATGGTCATGCTGTCGAGCTACGACAATTTCGTCTCCCGCCTCGACAGCGGCGATGGCGACACGCCGCGCATCACCTGGATCAGCCAGCTCGATCCCGGAAGCCTGAAGATCAAGGTCGCCTCCGCGATCGTCGCGATCAGCTCCATCCACCTCCTGCAGATCTTCATGAACGCGACGAACGTGACGAACGACGACATCTACTGGAAGGTCGTCATCCACATCGTGTTCATCTTCTCTGCGCTTTTCCTTGGCGTGCTCGACAGGCTCACGGTGATCTGGCCGGCGAAGTCCAAGGACAAGGAGCCGCCGCCGCGCCTCTAACGCGCAGCCCTCAGCCCTTGAGCGCGGCCGTGACGATGATCTCCACCTTCCAGCGCGGGTCGACGAGCTTGCCCTCGATGGTCGCGCGCGCTGGCGGGTGCTCCTTGTCCACCCACGCATCCCAGGCCGCGTTCATTGCCGCTGCGTCGCGGATGTCGGCAAGCACGACGAGCGCCTGGATGATGTGGCGCCTGTCCGACCCCGCGCGCTCGAGGAGCTCGTCGATCTGCGCAAGCACGCTCGCCGTCTGCGCCGCCGCGTCCGCCGTCGGGTCCTCGGGGATCTGGCCCGCCAGGTAGACGGTGTTGCCGTGCACCACCGCATTGCAGAGCCGGCCGTTCTCGATGTCGATGCGCCGCAGCATCCATCCCTCCTCGTGTCGATTCGCGCCGGGATGGTAGCGTGCGTGGATGAATGACGCGCCCTCCCTTCCCGTCGGGCTCGCACTCGCCCTGGGCCTGGGCTTCTTCCTCGGCCTCGCCTACGAGGAGCATTACGGGCAGGACAATGTCCGCCGCCCGGGCGGGATCAGGACGTTCCCCACCCTGTCCCTGACCGGCGCGGTGCTCTGGCTTCTCGAGCCGGCGCAGGGGCTCGCCTTCCTCGCCTTCCTGCTCTTCGTCGCGGCCTCCGGCCTGCTCTACTGGCGCGCCTGGCTCGGCCTCCAGGCGGGCGGGCAGACCATGCTGCGCGGCGGGCTGATGGTTCCGGCCTGCGCGATGACGGCCGCGGCGATCGGCCCCGCCTCGGTCTCGCTCCCCTCATGGATCCCCGTCGGGCTCACCATGGCCGTGGTGCTGCTGATCCGCGCGCGAACCTCGCTGCACGCGCTTGCCGCGAAGCTGCCAGGCGAGGAGATCACCACCGCGGCCCGGTTCCTCGTGCTTGCAGGCGTCATCCTTCCCGTGCTGCCGCGGGAGCCGATCGCCGCTTGGCTGCCGGTGACGCCGTTCCAGGTCTGGCTCGCGGTCGTTGCGATGTCAGCGATCTCCTGGGGCACCTACCTGCTGCAGCGCTACGTCTCGCGCGGGCACGGAACGTTGATCGGCGCGCTGCTCGGGGGGCTCTGGTCGTCGACGGCGGTGACGGTGGCGCTCGCGCGCGACCTGCGCGGGGCGGAGACGCGGCAGCCCGCGATCGAGGCGGGTATAGTCGCAGCCACCGCGGTGATGTTCGTCCGCGTCGGCGTCGTCGCCGGCGTGTTCAACCCTGGCCTCGGGCTTGCGCTCGCGCCGTGGCTTGCCGGGTTCTCGGTTGCCGCCGGCCTGGCGGCCGGGGCGATGCTGCTCGCGGGACGCGGCCCGGGCCCGGAAGCGCCGCTGCCATCCGGCAACCCGCTGCGCATCCCCTCGGCGCTTGCGTTCGCCGCCCTCTTCATCGCCATCTCGGCAGCGATGGCGCTGCTCGGGGGGCGCTTCGGCACCGCCGGGGTGTATGCTGTCGGCGCCATCGTGGGCCTGGGCGACCTCGATGCGTTCACGATCAACCTCGCGACGACGCCACAGCCTGGCGCGGTGGGGGCGATCCTGCTTGCCTGCGCGAGCAACAACGCGGTGAAGGGCGGCTACGCCCTCGCCTTCGGCGGCAGTCGCGGCGCGTGGCCTGGCCTTGCCCTCGCCGCGCTTTCGATCGCCGGTCTCGCCGTTGCGTTGGCGATCCGCTGAGCCTCAGGCCGCGAGGGCTTCGGCCATCATGCGCGTGTTGTGGCGGATCATCTCGACATAGCTCGGCGCAGGCCCGTCGGTGCGGCTCAGCGCATCGGCGTAGAGCTTGCCGCCGATGCGCGCGCCGCTCTCGGCCGCGACCTGCTCGAGAACGCGCGGGTTCGCGCCGCCCTCGATGAACAGCGCAGCGATGCGCTCGCGCCTTATCTGCTGCACGAGCCGCGCGATGGCCTGCGCCGAAGGCTCGCCGCGGGTCGAGATGCCCTGCGGGCTCAGGAAATCGATGCCGTAGCGCGCGCCGAAATAGCCGAACGCGTCGTGGCTCGTCACGATCCGCCGCCGCGCGCGCGGGATCGTCGCGAACTGTGCCTCGACCCAGGCGTCGAGCGCCTCGAGCGTGGCGATGTAGCGCGCCGCCGCCATGCGGTAGGCCTCCGCCGCCTCGCGGTCGGCTACGGCGAGGCCCTCTGCGATGGTCCGCACCATCGCCTGGGCCCGGCGCGGGTCCTGCCACACATGCGGGTCGGCGTCGTCATGGGCATGGCCGTGCCCGTGGCCGTGCGAACCACCCTGGGCCTTGATCGTGGCGATGCCGCGGCTTGCCACGATCTCCGTGCCCCGGAAGCCCGAGGCGCGGATCAGCCGCGGCATCCACCCCTCGAAGCCGAGCCCGTTCAGCACCACGAACCGGGCCCGGGAAAGCTTCTGCGCATCCGAGGGCGCAGGTGAGAAGGCATGCGCATCCGCCTCCGGCCCGACGATCGTCTCGAGGGTCAGGAAGTTGCCGCCGATCTCGCGCAGGAAGTCGCCGAGGATCGAGAAGGAGGCGACCGTCGGGCGCGGGTCGAGCGCGCGCGCGGTCCGGGCCGATACGAAGGGCGCCGCCAGAAGCGGGGCGGCGAGAACTGCGCGGCGTGCAATGCGGTGCATGGCTGACCTCCTATCCTGCAAGATGCGGGCGGCGCGCCCATCGGCGGAGAAGCGACCCTTGCGGCCCCGCTGCAAGCCCGAGCGCCCAGATCGCGCCGGCAGCGAGGACGATGGCAGGGCCCGTCGGCAGGTCCGCGTGGAAGGACACGAGCAGCCCCGCCACGGAGGCGGCCGAGGCCGCGAGCACCGCCGCGACCACCTGCCCGCCAACGGAGCCTGACCAGAACCGCGCGCCCGTCGCGGGCAGCATCATCAGCCCGACCGCCATGAGCGTGCCGAGCGCATGGAAGGCGGCGACGAGGTTCAGCACGACCAGCGCAAGGAAGGCGAGATGCCACGCCGCGCCGCCGCCGCCGGCATGGCGGAGGAAGCCTGGGTCGAACGTCTCGGCGACGAGCGGGCGCCACATCAGCGCCAGCGCCACGAGCGTCACCGTCGTGACCGAGGCCATGAACAGGAGCGCCCCGTCATCCACGCCGAGGGCCGCGCCGAACAGCAGGTCGAGCAGGTCGACGCCGCTTCCGCTCATCGAGACGAGCACGACGCCGAGCGCGAGCGCCACCAGGTAGAACCCCGCGAGCGAGGCATCCTCACGCAGGCCCGTGCCGCGGGACGCGAGGCCGGCGGCGACGACGATGGCAAGCCCCGCCAGCACTCCGCCCACGCTCATCGCGACGAGGCTCAGGCCGCCGACCATCGCGCCGAGCGCGACGCCTGGCAGGATCGCATGGCCGAGGGCATCGCCGATCAGCGACAGCCGCCTGAGCACGAGGAACACGCCGAGCGGCGGTGCAGCAAGAGACAGCGCGAGACAGCCGACGAGCGCGCGCCGCATGAAGGCGTAGTCGAGGAACGGATCGAGCAGCATCGCCGCCTCCAACCGCGCGCTCAGGCAGCGCGGGCGCAGATCTCCGCGTCGTCTGCCCAGGCCTCTGCCATCATCCGCGCGCGCAGCGCATTGGCCGGCACCAGCACCTCTGCCGTCGGGCCCCAGGCGATGGCCTCGCGGGCGAGCAGGAGCGTCTCGGGAAAATGCGTGCGCACGAGGTCGTGGTCGTGCAGCACGGCGATGACGCTGCGCCCCTCGCCATGCCAGCGCGCGACGACTCGAAGCAGGTCGGCGGTGGTCCTCGCGTCGATCGCCGTGAAGGGCTCGTCGAGCACAATCACGGGGCAGTCCTGCAGGAGCATCCGCGCGAACAGGACGCGCTGGAACTGCCCGGCAGAGAGGCTGGCGATCTGACGCGTCTCGAACCCGGTGAGGCCGACGGCGGCCAGCGCCGCTTCCGCCTCCCGGCGCATTGCGCCGCCGATGCGCCGGAATAGCCCCGCGCGGCGCCAATGCCCCATCATCACGACCTCGAGGGCGGAGATGGGAAAGGACCGGTCGAGCGCCGCCTGCTGCGGCAGGTAGGCGATGTCGGAGGCGGCGATGCCGCCGCGGTCGATGCGGCCGCCGTCGATCCTGGCCTCGCCGGTCACGGCGCGGAGAAGGCTCGTCTTGCCCGCCCCGTTCGGGCCGACGATGGCGGTGAGACTGCCTGCGCCGAACGTCCCGCTGACATGGTGCACGGCGGGGTGCCGGTCATACGCCACCGTCAGCCCCTCGAGGATGATCGCCGGCGCGGGAGGGGAGCGCTGCATCAGGGGACCGCCCAGGCGACGCCGGCCCAGAGGAGCGCGGCGAGGAGGCCCGCGAGGAGCAGCCGCTCCGGCACGCCGGCGGCGAGTGAGAGGGGCGAGGGCCTCTGGTGGTGGGTGTGCCGATGCATGGAATGTTATTGTATAACGTTCACGCGCCGGGGCGGCAAGAGCGTGCGTCTCTGGTAGCGTCCGCCCCATGTCACCGCATGACCTTCCCCTGGAAGCGCTCCGCGCGCAGGAGCGCGACGCGGACCGCCGCACCCTCACCCGCTGGCGCCTCTATGCCGGTCTCGCCATGGCCGGCACGCTCGGGGCCACGATCGGCCTCTATGCCGTGCCCGAGCCCCGTCCCTTCTGGCTCGACCTTGCCCATGCCGCCGCCAAGGCGGGCTTCGTCGGCGCGGTGGCGGACTGGTTCGCCGTCAACGCCCTGTTCCGCTACCCATTCGGGCGATGGACCGGCCTCGGCGGACTCCTGCCGCGGCAGAAGCAGCGGCTCGCCGGCGGCATGGGCCGCTTCGTCGCCCGCCAGTTCTTCACGCCCGACAGCATCCGCCGTGCCGTCGAGGGGGTGGATGTCGGCGCCGCCGCCGGACGCTTCCTGTCAGACCCCGCCGCGGCGCGGCGCACGGCCATCGCGCTCGCCCCCTTCGTGCCGCAGCTTCTCGAGGCGCTGGCGGACGGGCGCGCCGTGCGGGCGCTGCGGCGCGTCCTGCCGCGGATCGTCTCTGGGCCGGAGGCAGGCCCCGTGGTCGCCCGGCTTCTCCGCTCCTTCCTCGACGGCAGCCATCACCAGGAAGTGTTCAGCCAGGCGCTCACCCGCCTCAAATCGTCGCTGACGGCGAACGAGGCGAAGATTAAGGCGGCCATCGAGGCGCGCGTCGCGGAACAGGGCGGCTCGATGGTGAAATGGGTCGCCGGCGCGTGGATCGCGCGCAAGGTTCTTTCCGCCGCCAATGCCGAGCTCGCCAAGGTCGAGCCGGACGACAGCGACCTTCGCGCCGCCTTCGACGCCTGGGTGAACCACGAGATCGAGCGGCTCGAGAAGGACCCCGTGCGCGCGGCCGAGATCGGTGCGGCGCTGCGCCGGGCCGTCTCGCATCCGGCCGTCGCGCTCTGGCTCGAGGATGCGGTGATGCGGCTGTCGCAGATGGCGCGGTTCGACGCCGAGCGCGAGGACGGGCGCATCGTCACCGCGCTCAGCGGGCTGTTCGGGAATCTCGGCCGCACGCTGTCGGAGAACGAGGCCTCGCGCGCCGGCCTCAACAAGCTGCTCGAGGAGACGGTTGCCGCGATCGCGCCGTCTGCGCAGACGCGCATCGAGGGCTTCGTCGCGGCCAAGGTCTCCACCTGGTCGGACGAGGACCTGATCGAGCGGATCGAGCTGAAGGTCGGGCGCGAGTTGCAGCTCATCCGGCTGAACGGGACGCTGGTCGGCGCTGCCGTCGGCGCGCTTCTTTACGGTGCGCTCACGCTTCTGTTCGGCCGGGTGCCCGTGTAGTTGCGCCCGCCTCACCCGGGACCCATCATCGCCGCATGACCCCGCTCTCGATCCTCGACCAGTCCTCCGTCGCCGAAGGCCGCACGCCGGCAGAGGCGATCCGCGAAACGATCGCGCTCGCCGAAGCGGCAGAGGCCATGGGCTATGGCCGCTACTGGCTTGCCGAGCACCACAACAGCCTCGCCCATGCCGGTGCCGCACCGGAGATCGTCATGGCGGCGATCGGGGCGCGCACGCGGCGCATCCGCATCGGCTCGGCCGGCATCATGCTGCCGCACTACGCCTCGCTGAAGGTTGCCGAGGTGGCGCGCGCGCTCGAGGCGGTGGCGCCGGGGCGGATCGATCTCGGCCTCGGCCGCGCCCCTGGCTCGGACGGGATGACGGCGCTCGCGCTGAACCCGCTGGCGCGCGAGGCGGCCGATCGCTTCCCGCAGCAGGTGGCGGAGCTGATGGGCTGGCTCGGCGAGGGGCTGCCAGCGAACCATCCCTTCGCGCGCATCGTCGCCAACCCCGTCGGGCCGACGCGGCCGGAGATCTGGATCCTCGGCTCGTCCTCCTACGGCGCGCAGGTAGCGGCCCATTTCGGCCTTCCCTACGCCTTCGCTCAGTTCATCACCGATGCCGGGGCAGAGGACGCGATCGGCCTCTATCGCGGCCGGTTCAAGCCCTCTCCCTGGCTCGCCGAGCCGCGCGCGGCGGTCGCGGTGTTCGCGCTCGCTGCCTCGTCGGACGCCGAGGCGCGCCACCATGCCGCCTCGCGCCTGCTGTGGCGGCTCTGGCGTGACCGCGGCATCTACGCGCCCCTGCCGACGCCCGACCGGGCGCTTGCCGAGATCGCCGCTCTCTCGGCGCCCGAACGCGCGTTCCTCGAGCGCCTCGGCGGCGACGCCTTCATCGGAACTGGCGCTGCGGTGCAGGCTCGACTTGCAGAGTTCGCAGCCCAATGTGGGGCCGACGAAATTGCCGTGCTGACCCCCTGCCACGATCCCGCCGCGCGCCGGGCGTCCTACGCAGCGCTTGCGGAGGCTTCTGGGCTGGCGCGAGCGGCCTGATCAGGCCGTCGCCGCGTTCGCACGTTCGTCGGAACGTTCGGTTCCCGAACCATCGAAGCGCCAGATCTGCATCGCGACGGTCGCCTGTTCGACACTCGCGTGCAGGAGCGTGCCCTCGCCTTCGGCCGCTCCATAGGCGACAAAAAGCGGGAAGAGGTGTTCGGCCGTCGAGTGGCTCGTGCAGGCGCAGGGGCCCTCCTCCCACGCGAGCAACCGCGCCGTGTCTCCGGCGGCGAGCGCCTCGCCGAGCCAGCTCGCGAAGCGGGCCGCGTTCGGGCAGACGGTGTCGTCGCCCGGCTTCGTCATCCTTCGCGTGTCGTGCGTGAACGCGCCGGAACCGATGATCAGCACGCCCTCGCGACGCAGAGGTGCCAGCGCGCGGCCGACGGCGAGATGGTGCGCGGCATCGGCGAAGGGCTGCACGGAGAGCGGTACAACGGGGATCTCGGCATCAGGGTAGAGCACGGCGAGCGGGCCCCACACGGCCTGATCGAGCCCATGCGCAGGGTCGATCGCTGCCGACATTCCGGTCGCGTCGAGCAACGCCTTGGCGCGCTGGGCGAGCGCCGGATCGCCAGGCGCCGGATACCGCCTTCGGCGGACGCGATGGTCGAAGCCCGGGAAGTCGTGCAGCGTGATCGGCCGCTCCGCCCCGCCGAGGACAGGCCCGCCCGTTTCCCAATGCGCCGTCGCGACGAGGATGGCGCGTGGCCGGACGATCGTTCTGGCGAGTGCCGACAGCGCATCCCGCGCGGCCGATGGCCGCGCGGGGAAGTCGGGGGCGCCGTGACTGACGAAGAAGGCAGGCAGCGGCGCCACGGTGTCGGGGCGGCTCACGCCGTCTTCAGCGTGCTGCGTTCGGGCAGCCGCTCCTCCGCCAGCGCCCAGCGGCCCGGGCCGAGAAGGGCCTGCACGACGAGCGTCACGGTCCAAAACGCCGGGAATTCCCAGCCGCCGCCCTGCGCGCCGAACAGCCAGCCATTCGGCAGGTGCTGCAGCGTCGCGCCGATCATCACGGGGATGAGGGCGAGGCTGACGACCCGAACATAGGCGCCGAGGATGAGCGCGACGCCGCCGGCGATCTCGAGCGCGATCACGACATAGGCGAGAGCGGCGGGATAGCCGATGGACTGGAAGAAGCCGGCCGTACCGGCGAGGCCGAAGGTCATCACCTTCAGGAGCAGGCCGTGCGCGAGGAACATCACGCCGAGGCTCACGCGGAGCAGGAGCGCGGCGTTTGCTGCATTCGAGGGGCGGTCGAGCATGGTTTCAGGGTCCTTGTGCTGACAGGGCAACCGCCCTGTGTCGCGGTCAACCATGCGCGCCGGCGCCATTGCGCACCAATATCGAATAGGGATGGTGAGCATCGCCTCCGCCGATGCATCCCGGACGCTCATCCAGCCTGGCGCAGCGCCGCCACCATCTCCGAAAGCCGCTCCTGAAGGGCGAGGCGCGGCAGCTTCGTCAGGTCCTTCGGCACGGTGCGCGTCACCGCCGCCGCGGCGTCGTGGCCGAGGCGGGCCTCGATCATCCGCAGGAGCCTTGGCGGGGCGGCGAGGACGAACCGCACCCCCGGTGCGGTCGCGACCTGCCGCTCGATCGCGCCGGCAAGGTCGGTCGCGAAGGCGGCGAGCAGGCGTGCCCGCGGCGTCGAGCGAGGTTCGATGGCGCTGCGCCGCGCCCCCTGCGACTCGAAGGCCCTGCCCGGCCTGTCCTTGCCGAGCGCATGGTCTGGCCTGTGCGCATCGGGGTTGTCGAACGTGCCGACCGTCTCGAAGGGCGGGCTGCCGGTGCGCCTGCGCAACAGTTCGGCGCGTGCGGCATCGGCGACGAGGACGATGACCTCGGCGGGCTTCGGCATCTGCTTGTTCCTCCCCCTTCCCCGCGGCGGTTGCGCAAGGACGTGGCGAGGTCAGGCGGTGGCGCGGCTCCTTTCGGCCGCGGCGGCGGGAACTAGCGCCCCGTCCCGCCTCGCCAGCTTCGCCAGCGTAGTCCAACCCAGGCCGCGATGCCGGCGACGATCGCGGCTGGAACGGCAACGAGCGCGACGGTCGCGGCGAACACCACCAGGAGCGCGAGCAGCCCCATGCCGGCAGCCAACGCGGCGACGAGGATGGTCGTCCTCAACAGCGGCGAAGGCTGGCGGATGGTCTGTGCGGAGGTGGCCTCGCGGAACGCGTTGCGCTCCTCCCCCGGCTTCGCGCCCGGAGGGATGATCTCAATCACGTGGATCTGCTGGCGGTCATCCTGCATGCCTTCCAACATGATCCTGCGCAGCCTTCGGTTCAACCATCGCCTGCCGCGCATCGCCCGCCCCCGCTACAAGCCCGGCTTGCAGGACCCAGCACCGCCGGGCCCGCGGACTTGCGTGCAGCACGAAACGAGGCCATGTCCGCCCCATGCACGTCACAACGACGGATTTCCGCGCCGCCCTGGGCGCCTTTGCCACGGGCGTCTGCGTCGCCGCGACGCGCGACGCCGGGGGTGCGCCGGCCGGGGTGACGGTTAACAGCTTCGCGTCCGTCTCGCTCGAGCCGCCGCTCGTCCTGTTCTGCCTCGGCCGCGGCGGCACGGCGCTTGCCCGGTTCTCGGCCGCGCCCTCCTGGGCCATCCACGTGCTTGCCGACAACCAGCGCGACCTCGCCCGCCGATTCGCGCTCAGCCGCCGCCATGCCCCGGGGGTGGACCCGTGGGACGGGCTTGCCTGGGAGGAGGACGAGACGCGCCTTCCCGTCATTCCCGGCTGCCTGGCGCGGTTGACATGCCTTGCAGACCGCGTGGTCGAGGGCGGGGACCATGCGATCCTGCTCGGGCGCGTCGAACGCCTCTCCTGGGAGAAGGCGGGGCGGCCGCTGCTCTACTTCCGCGGTCGCTACGAGGCGGTGGCGGAGGCGCACCCGGCATGAGCGCGGAGGGGCCCCCCGGTTCGGGCAGGCTTCCTTTCCCCACGCTCTGGCTCGGCCTCGGCGGTCTCATCCCATTCGCCGGCGCGACGATCGTCGCCCTCGGCGGGGGGCCGTTCTCCGGCCTGGCCGTCGATGCGCTGCTCGCCTACGGAGCGGTGATCCTCTCCTTCCTCGGCGCGGTGCATTGGGGGCTCGCGCTGGCAGACCCTGGCGATGCGGCTGCCGCACGGTCGCGCCTCACCCTCGGCGTGCTGCCCTCGCTCATCGCCTGGGCGGCGCTGCTAGCGCCGATCTGGATCGGCTTCGGCATCCTCGTCGCGGGTTTCGCCGCGACCGGGGTGGCGGAGGAAGCGGCGCACAGGCTCGGGAGGCTCGGTGCGCGCTACCTCTGGCTGCGGCGGGGCCTCACCCTTGCCGTGGTGGCGATGCTCTCCGCCGTCTGGGTGGCACTTCTCATCAGCTGACCGGACCGCCCTGAAACGCAGAACGGCGCCGGGTCTCCCCGGCGCCGTTCCTGTCTCTTCTGGGCCGTGCCCGTCAGGCCGACTTGGCCATGATCTGCTCGGCGATGTTCCGCGGCACCGGGTCGTAGTGGTGGAACTGCATGGTGAAGGAGGCACGTCCCTTCGTCATCGAGCGCAGGTCCGAGATGTAGCCGAACATCTCCGACAGTGGCACATGGGCACGGACGATCACCGAGGTGCCGATGATGTCCTGGCTCTGGATCATGCCGCGCCGCCGGTTGAGGTCGCCCACCACGTCGCCGACATGGTCGGGCGGCGTCGTGCACTCGACATCCATGATCGGCTCGAGGATCACCGGGCCGGCCTTCTTCATGCCCTCGCGGAAGCAGGCCTTGGCAGCGATCTCGAAGGCCATCGCCGACGAATCGACGTCGTGGTACTTGCCGTCGATCAGCGAGTACTTGAAGTCGACCGTCGGGAACCCGGCGAGCACGCCGGTGTCGGCCTGCACCTTGATGCCCTTCTCGACCGCTGGGATGTACTCCCTCGGCACCGAACCGCCGACCACGGCGTTCTCGAACACGATGCCCGAGTTCCGCTCGAGCGGCTCGAACACGATCTTCACCTCGGCGTACTGGCCGGAGCCGCCGGTCTGCTTCTTGTGGGTGTAGGTCTCGGTGTGGCTCTTCGAGATCGTCTCGCGATACGCCACCTGCGGCGCGCCGATGTTCGCCTCGACGCCGAACTCGCGCCTCAGCCGGTCGATGATGATCTCGAGGTGCAGCTCGCCCATGCCCGAGAGGATGGTCTGGCCCGTCTCCTGGTCGGTCTTGAGCCGCAGCGAGGGGTCCTCGGAGGCGAGCTTCTGCAGGCCAAGCGTCATCTTCTCGACGCTGTCCTTGGTCTTCGGCTCGACCGAGATGTCGATGACCGGCACAGGGAAGATCATCCGCTCGAGCACCACCGGGTCGGACGGGTCGGCAAGCGTGTCGCCGGTCTGGGTGTCCTTCAACCCGATGAAGGCGGCGATGTCGCCGGCGTAGACCTCCTTGATCTCCTCGCGCTTGTCGGCGTGCATCTGGAACATCCGCCCGATGCGCTCCTTGCTGTCCTTCGTCGTGTTCAGCACCTGATCGCCCGAGCGGAGGACGCCCGAGTAGACGCGCACGAAGGTCAGCGTACCGTACTTGTCGTTGATAATCTTGAAGGCGAGGCCGGAGAACTTCGCCTCGTCGGTGATCTCGATTTCGCGGCCCTCGCCCTCCTCTCCGTCCTCGACGACGGTGCGGATGCCCGGCACCTCGTTGGGAGCCGGAAGATAGTCGAGCACCGCATCAAGAAGCGGCTGCACACCCTTGTTCTTGAACGAGGTTCCGCACATCACCGGGCGGAACGTGCCGGCAATCGTGCCCTTCTTCAGGCAGCGCTTCAGGGTCTCGACCGAGACATCGCCCTTGTCGAAATACTCTTCCATCGCCGCGTCATCGACCGACAGCGCCGTGTCGAGAAGCTTCTGGCGGTATTCCTTGGCCTTCTCGAGCAGGTCGGCCGGGATCGGCTCGTCGTGGAAGGCGGCGCCGAGCTCGGAGCCGTCCCACACGATCGCCTTCATCTCGACGAGGTCGACGACGCCGACGAACTGGTCCTCCGCCCCGATGGGCAGCTGCAGCTCGAGCGGCGTGATGCCGAGCTTGTCGATCAGCGATTGCACGGCCTTGTAGAAGTCGGCCCCCGTGCGGTCCATCTTGTTGATGAAGATGATGCGGGGAACGTTGTAGCGGTCAGCCAGGCGCCAGTTGGTCTCGGACTGGGGCTGCACGCCCGCCACGCCCTCGATGATGAAGATTGCGCCGTCGAGCACGCGCAGCGAACGGTTCACCTCGATGTTGAAGTCGATGTGCCCCGGCGTGTCGATGATGTTGATCTGGTGGTCCTTCCACTGGGCGGTCACGGCGGCGGAGGTGATGGTGATCCCCCGCTCGCGCTCCTGCTCCATGTAGTCGGTCGTGGTGTTGCCCTCGTGCACCTCGCCGATCCTGTGCGAGCGGCCGGTGTAGTAGAGGATCCGCTCCGTCGTCGTCGTCTTCCCGGCATCGATGTGCGCGGTGATGCCGATGTTGCGGATCTTCGAGAGCGGGATGGTGCGCGGCACGTGTGCCTCCGTATCTGACGAGCTCGGGCCGCGACCGTCCGCGACCATGGACAGACGCGGCAGAAGCGGGCGCATGCTCGCCCGCCAGGCTGCCGCGCCAAGCGTTCCGGAACTGGCCCTTATCTGCCCGTGCGCGACCCGGATTGCAACCCTGCCCGAAGCGGGATCGCGCAAGGCTGGGCTGCTCAGCCTCCTCCGCCCGGGCCAGCGCCGCCGCTCGCAAGCCTCGGGTCGGCCCAGGTATGGGCGAGATCGGCGAGCAGGTTGGCCACGATCACCGCGAGCGCGAAGATGATGATCACGGCCTGGACCACCGGATAGTCGCGCCCCGCGATCGCCTGGAACGCGATGCTGCCGAGGCCTGGCAGGCCGAACAGCACCTCCATCGTCAGCGCTCCGCCGACCAGGCCGCCGAGCACGAGGCCGGCGACGGCGGCGAGCACGCCGGCCGCGTTGGGCAGGACATGGCCGAGCACGATGGCGCGCCGCGACAGGCCCTTGGCGCGGGCGGTGCGGATGAAGGGGCTCGCGGCAACCTCCTTCAGCTCCTCATGCAGCGGCTTGGCGATCTGCCCGGCGATATCGAGGCCGAGGATGAGCACCGGCGAGAGAAGCTGCCCCCTGACGGGCAGCCAGCCGAGCCAGACGGAAAGGACAAGGATCGCGGCAAGCCCGACCACGAAGGTCGGCACGGCGATCGACCACACGTTCAGGGCCTGGACGAGCGCGGGGAGGAACCCTCCGGGCCATATCGCGGCCCCCACCGCGAGCGTGACGGCAAGCACCACGCCGAGCGAAAGCGAGAGCCCCGCGAGCGTCAGCGTCGACGGCGCGGCATAGAGCAGCATGTCCGAGACGGGCCTGTTGAAGCGGAGCGACAGGCCGAGGTCGCCGGTGAGCGCTGCTTCGGCCCAGAGGCGGAACTGCACAATCCAGGGCCGGTCGAGCCCGAGCTCGGCGCGCCGGCCTGCCATCTCCTCCTCCGTCAGGTCTCCCTCGATGCCGAGCACGTCGATCGCATCGCCCGGGATAGTGCGGACGAGCAGGAACACCACGAGCACGATCGCGAGCGCGGTGAGAAGCTGGCGGAGAATGGGCCCGGCAAGCCGCATCACGCAGGCCGCCGCAAGGGGTCGAGGTGGCGGCGCACGCGGTCACCGGCGAGCGCAAGGATGAGGGTAAGCAGGCCAAGCGCCGCCGCGGGCGCGGCCATCGCATGCGGCGCACGCTCCACGAAAGGCAGCGCCGCGGCGATCATCCGCCCCCAGGTCGGAACCTCGGGCGGGACGCCGAGGCCGAGGAAGGACAGCACCGATTCGGAGGTTACGCAGCGAGGCAGCACGATCGCCAGCTGGGTGACGAGCACGCCCGCGACGTTGGGAAGGATATGGCGGCGAAGCACGGTCCACGTTGTGCCACCCGACGCGACAGCGGCCTCGACATAGCCGGCCTGCCGCTCGCGCTGCCAGGCGGCGCGGGCAAGTTGCGCCATCGTCGGCGCGAAGGAGACGCCGAGCGCGACCACCACCGGCCCGACGCCCGCGCCAAGCGCCACGAGCAGGGACAGCGCGAGCAGTATCGACGGCATCGCACGAACGAGGTCGAACACCGCGAAAACGGGTCCCGACGCCCAGGGCCCCGCAGCGAGCGCCGCGAGGCCGAGCCCCGCTCCGAACAGCAGCGACAGCAGTGCCGCGCCGGCGGCGATCGCAAGCGTGATCCGCCCGCCCGCGAGGAGCCTTGCCAGGACATCGCGGCCCAGATTGTCGCGACCGAGCCACGCAGGAGGTCCGGGCGGCGCGTTGCGGGCGAACAGGTCCTGCGCCAGCGGGTCGGCCGGAAGCAGCGCAGGCGCGGCCAGGATCAGCGCGACGACCACCGCCACCGCGAGCAGGAGCGGATCAGGCAGGCGTCGTTGCAGCGCCTCTCCCGCGTCCCCGGGCCGATCTGCTCCGAGGACGAGGGCAGGCGTTGGCAGCGAGGGGCCGATGCCCTCTGGCACGGGGGCTCAGCCGAGCGAGGCGAAGGCGGCTCCGCCATCGACCCGGTTCGCTCCCCAGGTGAACCCGGGAGACCAGGCCATGACCTCACGGCGATTGGCGATCGCCTCCGCCGCGTGGCCGGCTACCACCGTGTAGTACCCATCCATCGCCCGCTTCCAGGCAGCGAGGTAGAGGCGCCTGCGCTCGGCGAGATCGACGGCGGCGACGGCGCCGCGCACCAGGGCGTCGAACTCGGCGTCGCGCACGCCGCCCCACAGGCCGGGGTTCGGCCCGTCCGACATCATGCGCACGAAGCGGAGGAAGATGTCGGCGCGCGGGCCGGAGGCGAAGGGCGCGAGATCCCAGTCATAGGCGCCGAGGCGCCGCTGCGCGCCGAGATCGTCGAGCGCGAGATGTTCGACCTGGAAGCCAAGCGAGCGCATGGCCTGCGCCGCCACCTGCGCATAATCGGTCTGCCACGACACGATCCGGAGCGGCGTGCGCGCAGGCTCCACGCCCTCGGCGCGGAGCATCGCGCGGGCGCGCTCGAGATCGGGGCGCGCATGCGCATCGGCATCGTGGATCGCCTGGTCGAACCAGAACTGGCCGGGCGCGGCCATCTGGTTCGTCACCACGCCTGCGTCGCCGGCGACGAGGCGCATGATGGCAGGCTTGTCCATCGCGAAGCTCAGCGCCTGGCGCACTGTGGGGCGGTCGAACGGCGCGCGGGGCGATCGGTTGTTAAACGACCAGAAGAACCAGGACGTGTCCTTCATGAACTGGATTTCGATCGCGGGATCGCGCGCGAGCTCGGGCAGGGCGGCGGCCCTTGCGCGCGCGATGTGCAGGTCGCCCGCGCGAAGCGCCAGCGTCGGATCCTCGAGGTCGCGCAGGGAGAACTCGACCGCCTCGGCACGCGGAAGCCCCGGCTGCCAGTAGCGGTCGAACGCCGGCGCATGGAACACCTCGTTCGGCACCCAGCGGCCGAAGCGGAACGGGCCGGTGCCAATGGGCGTGCGGATCGTCTGGTCCCACCCCTCGCTCTCGGGGGCGACGATCCAGAGCTCCGAGAGCAGGTTCAGGAGCGGGCCGTAGGGCTCCTTCATCGTCATGACGAAGGTGCGCTCGTCCAGCGCCTCGAGGCTCTCGACAAGACGCATCGGCGCGGACAGCCAGCCGCCGCGCACCTTGTCGCGCACGCGCTCGGCGTTGGCCCGGACATCGGCCGCCGTGAGGACCCTGCCGTTGTGGAAGCGGACATTCTCGCGGATTCGGAACACGTAGCGCTTGCCGCCATCCTCGATGGCCCAGCTCTCCGCCAGGTATGGCAGCGCGCGCCCATCGTCGGCGATCGATGTCAGCGCCTCGACGTAGACCTGCTGCACCGCGATCGAGCCGGTGTGACGGTGCGGGTCGGCCGTGTCGAGGCCGAGCAGGTGGACCCTGAGCGTCCCCTGCCGGCGCGGGGCCTCGGCGCGGGCACGGCCGGGAACATGGGCGAGAAGCCCGGCTGCGGCGAGCGCGCCGCCCATCAGCGCGCGGCGGGTCGGGCGTGCGGTGTCGGTCATGGCGGTCCTCCGGCTGGATGTGCCACCACCCTTAGGCCTTGTCTGTTACGGCCACGCGACGGCTGCATGACGTTGTCGTTGCCGAGCCGACCACCCCCGAGCGACGTCCGCACCTATCGACGATGCTGGGCCTCATCGACGCGGCGAAAGCCGCGTTGACGGAGCGGCCTTGCGCGGGCCAGATCGCGTGGAATGGATGGGGAGAACGATCGATGAGTGCTGGTGTCGCGCCGAACGCCGTTGCCGCCGTGAGCGAGGGTCGGCTGTGGCAGCGCCTGATGGAAATGGGCGAGATCGGCGGGTTCGAGTTCGAGGGCGGACACAAGGGCGTCAACCGCCCCTGCCTCAGCGCGCTCGACCGCACCGCCCGGCGGCTCCTGATCTCCTGGGCGGAGAAGATGGGCGCCTCCGTCACGATCGACCCAGCGGGCAACCTCTTCCTGCGCCTCGAGGGCGAGGACCCGTCGCTGCCTGCCGTGCTCACCGGCAGTCACATGGACAGCCAGCCCCAGGGCGGGCGTTTCGACGGCATCTACGGGGTTCTCGCCGGCCTCGAGGCGATCGAGGCGATCGCGACCGCAGGCATCCGGCCGAAGCGCGCCATCGAGGTGGTGGCCTGGACGAACGAGGAAGGCGGCCGCTACGCGCCTGGCTGCACCGGCTCAATGAGCTTCACCGGCTTCAAGCCGATGAGCGAGTTCGACGACCTCGTCGACCGTGACGGCATCCGCTACGCCGATGCGCTCGCCGAGCAGATGGAGGCAGAGAGCGACCTCGCCAAGCGCCCGCTCGGCTACGCCCCACACGCCTATCTCGAAGCGCATATCGAGCAGGGGCCGCGCCTCGAGGTCGAGCGCAAGGAGATCGGCGTCGTCACCGGCATCCAGGGCTCGCGCTGGTTCACCGTCACCGTCGAGGGCCGGTCCGACCATGCGGGCACGACCCCGCTCGCGCTCCGGCGCGACGCGGTGCAGGACATGGTCCGCGCCATCGGCGCGCTGAACCAGCTGATGCACGACCCGGACGACGTGCTGCGCTTCACCGTCGCCTCCATCAAGGTCGAGCCGGACACCTCGAACAGCGTGGCGAACAAGGCCGTGTTCACGATCGACTTCCGCCACCCGGACAAGGCGGTCCTGCTCGCGCGCGGCGATGCGATCGCGGGCGTCGTGCAGGCGGCGATGCGAAGCTGCACCGCGACGGTGCATGAGCGGTTCCACGCCCTGCCGGTCGACTTCGCAGAGACTGCCACCGGCGCCGTAGCCGCCGCGGCGCAGGCGCAGGGGCTGTCATCGCTCGCGCTGCCCTCCGGCGCGTTCCACGACGCTCAGTTCCTCGTCCCCGTCTGCCCGACGGGGATGATCTTCATCCCCTGCCGCGGCGGCGTGTCGCACCACCCCTCCGAGCATGCCGAGCCCGTCGCCTGCGCCAACGGCGCGCGCGTGCTCGCCCAGGCCCTGCTCAGCCTCGCCAATTCCTGAGCGGTGCAGGGGATGCGCGTTCTCTCCATCCAGTCCTGGGTGGCGCATGGCCATGCCGGGAACGCCGCGGCGGTATTCCCGCTGCAGCGTCTCGGCCTCGATGTCATCGCCATCCATACCGTTCTGTTCTCGAACCATACCGGCTACGGCGATTGGGGTGGGCGCGTGTTCGATGCCGCTCTCGTCGGCGAGGTGCTCGAGGGCGTGGCGCGGCGAGGCGTGCTTGCAGAGACCGATGCCCTGCTCACCGGCTACATGGGCGATGCGGCGATCGGCGAGGCGGTGCTCGCCGCGCATGCGCTGCTGAAGGCTGCGAACCCCGCAGCGCTCTGGGCCTGCGATCCGGTCATCGGCGATGTCGGCCGCGGCGTGTTCGTCCGCCCCGGCATCGCGGAGTTCTTCCGCGACGCCTGCGTTCCGGCGGCGGACATCATGACGCCGAACCATTTCGAGCTCGACCTGCTGACCGGCCGTGAGACGCGCACGCTCGAGGCGGCGAAGGAGGCCGCGGGCGCACTGATGGCGCGGGGGCCGAAGCGGCTTCTCGTCACGTCCCTCTCCGTCGAGGGAACGCCTCAGGACGCGATCGACGTCGCCGCCTTCGGACAGGGCGAGGCCTGGCGCGTGCGCACGCCGAAGCTGCCCATCGCCGGCCGCGGCACGGGCGATGCGATCACCGCGCTCTTCCTTGCCCACACGCTTGCGGGACGGCCGCTTGCCGAGTGCCTCGCGCGGTCGGTCTCCTCCCTGCACGGCGTGCTGCGCGCGACGATCGCCGCCGGGCGCGAGGAGATGGCTCTGGTCGCGGCGCAGGAGGAGCTCGTCTCGCCGTCGCGGCTGTTCGAAGCGGAGCGGATCGGATGAAGAACCCCTACGCGCCTGGCGCGGGCGACTATCCGCGCGACCTCGTCGGCTACGGTGCCGCGCCGCCGAACCCTCGCTGGCCGGGCGACGCCGCGATCGCGGTGCAGATCGTGCTGAACTACGAGGAGGGAGGCGAGAACTCCATCCTGCACGGCGATGCGGGGTCGGAGGCCTATCTGACCGAGGTCGTCGGCACGCAGTCCTGGCCAGGGATGCGCAACCTCTCCGTGGAGAGCCAGTACGACTATGGCGCGCGCGCGGGGTTCTGGCGCATCCATCGCGAGCTCACGGGCCGGAGCATTCCGATCACCGTCTATGCCGTGACGATGGCGCTTGCGCGCAACCCCGACGCGGCGAAGGCGATGGTCGCGGCGGAGTGGGAGATCGCGAGCCACGCGATGCGCTGGATCGACTATCGCGATATGCCCGAGGAGGAGGAGCGGCGGCAGATCGCGGCCTCGATCGCGCTGCAGGAGGCGGTGACGGGAACCCGCCCGGTCGGCTGGTACACCGGCCGCTTCAGCGCCAACACCAAGCGGCTCGTCTCCGAGGCCGGCGGCTTCCTCTACCTCGCCGACAGCTACGCCGACGACCTGCCCTACTGGGAGGAGGTCGCGCCCGGGCGGTGGGAGCTGATCGTTCCCTACACGCTCGACAACAACGACATGCGCTTCGGCACACAGCAGGGCTTCAACACGGGCGAGGATTTCGCCCGCTACCTGATCGACGCATTCGACGTTCTGCACCACGAAGGCCTCGCCGGAAGCCCGAAGATGATGAGCGTCGGGCTGCATTGCCGCCTCGTCGGCCGTCCTGGCAGGCTCGCCGGGTTGCGGCGCTTCCTCGACCATGCGCAGCGCAAGGAGCGCGTGTGGTTCTGCCGCCGCGCCGACATCGCCCGACACTGGCGCCAGCACTTTCCTCGCTAGGCCGCCTCCGCGGCAGGACCCGCGAACAGCCCGACGCCGCCCGCACGGAGGATCGCGAGGGTGGCGGGCAGCGCCACGTCGTCGGCGATGATGCGCGGCATGAGCGCGGGCGGGATGGCCGCGCGAAGGGCATCCGGGTCCATCGTCTCGCAGCCGCACAGGCGCAGCCAGGTCGCGCCGGCCGCGAGCGGTTCGATGGCGGCGAGATGCGCCGGCCGGATCCGCGAGAGGCACACAGGCACCTCCGCAGCGGCCGCGACCCGCGCGGCCTCGGTGAAGCCCTCGACGCAGCCGACGGCTTCCGACAGCGGGATCTCGAGCATGATCCGCCCGCGAAGCCGCGCGGGAAGCGAGGCATCGAAGCGCGCGAACTCGGGCGAGAGCACCGTCTCGGAGCCGGAAGGAACTGTGATCGTACCGCCCGAGGCGCGCTCATGGCTCGCCGCGAGCTGGCCGAGGATGCGCCGATGCGCTACGCGGGCAAGGCGCGCCCGAAGCCGCGGCTCGGGCGCGAGCGTGCGCCCGGGCACGAGAACGTCGAGCAGGCCCTGAAGGTCGAGCCCCAGGCTCTGCATCGCACGCGTCTTCTCACCGCCCTCGCCGAAGCTCCAGACCGCCATGCTCGTCAGCCGGTCGAGCAGCTCAACCTGGCCGATGACGCGCTCGATCGAGACGACGTCCTCGAGCGTGATCGGCGTCGCGGGCGGTCCGCTCGCCACAGAAGGCGGGGCATGGCCATGCTCGGCCGCGATCACGGCAAGCGCCAGCTGCAGCGAGGAAAGGTCCTCCGGCACGTCGAATACGGCAGCGACGCCCGGGCTTCCCGCCATCGCCGCCTCGACGGCCGAGACCTCCGCCTCTCCGCCGCGGCGCCAGATCGCGAGCGCCTCGCCGTCAGGCAGGTCGTTCCAGACGAGCCCGGGCAGCGCGAGCACCGGGTCGAGCGCGCTGCGAAGCCGGGCCACCTGGTCCTCCGCTGCGGGCCAGCCGGGCAGCCGCGCTGGCCGCAGCAGCAGCACGCGGCGGGCCGCGCCGTTCTCCGCCACGGAGGCGAAGAGGCGCGCGGCTTCGGCGGGTGTCATCGGGTGGCGCAGCGCCGGGCCGAAGGAATGCGAGAGCAGCATCACGCCGCCTCGCGGGCTGCGAGCAGCATCTCGACGACCGGCCCCTCGAACAGCCCCACGCCGAGGGCAAGGCCGAAGCCGATATCGGCCTCGCTTCGGCAGCCGCCGAGGACGATTCGCTGCGCGCCGAGGCGGCCGATCGCGCCAGGCTCCGCCGCCTCGCGCTCGATCGCATCGGGCGCGGTGATCGCGACGAGATCCTCTGCCGCCGCGATCGCCCGGAGCATCGGGAGCGTGGCGGACGAGGCGGAGGCGAGGACCGGGCGCTGGCCGTCGGCAGCGAATCGTGCGCGGGCGGAGGCGAAGGCGCGCGGCGCGGCGATGGCGTCCTCGAGCGCGACCTCGGGCATCAGCCGCGCCATGCCCGCCCGCCCGCAGGAGCCTTCGAGCGCGTCGTGCGCACCGCCGAGCGCGCTCGCCGGCGCAAGCGGCAGGACGAGACGCCCCCCTGGCGGTTCGCGCGCGAGCAGCGACGGCGCGGCGGCGAGGAGCAGGGAACCGAGCAGCCCGACCGCCTCTGCCGGCGCATCCGGCGCGCCCGCGCCTCCTCCGGCGAGCGCGCGCCCTGCGATCGACGCGTCGGGGCAGAGGCGGCGGGCCACCACCCTCGCCTTCCCGCCTGGCCGGAGCGACACGATCGGCAGGCGGCGTACCCAGAGCTCGGCCGGCGCGGCGGCAAGCACGCGGCGCATGGCAAGCAGGCTGTCCGTTGGCGGGCGCTTCTCCTCGATCGGGGTCGGCGGCACGGGCTCGGCGCGGGCATAGGCCGCGAGCGCGGCGGCATCGCGCGGCAGGAGGTGGCGGGAGAAGCGCGTTCCAGGCTCGGGCAGGAGTTCGCCAAGGCGGGCGGCAACCCGGTCTGCCGCGGCGGGAACAGCATCGCCCCTGCCGAACAGCACCATCGCCTCCGCCGTCGCGGCGAGCCCTGCCTCGGGCAGGACGCGCGAGGCAAGCCGGCGGAAGGCAGAGAGCACGGCAGGCGAGCGGGCCGGCGGGGGCAGCGCGACGGCCACTGCCCAATGCTCCGCTCCGCTCTCGATCGCCCGCCTGACGGGATGCTGCATGCCGGCCTGCGCCACCTTCTTCCCCCGCCCGGGAAGGGCGGCGCGCGCCGCGTCCCCACGGGGCAGCCATCGTGCCAGCGCGGCGGAAACCCCCGGTTAACGCGCCGCTTGCCGATACGCCGGATACGCTTCGGGCGCGACGCTGGCATCGAAGCGAAACATTCCCCCGCCACCGTCGGCGCATCCAAACAGCCACGCGACGGGAGAGGCGAAGATGCGAGACGTTGTCCTGACACCACGGCGGGCCCTCGTGGCCGGCATCGTCGGCGGCATCGCCGCGGTCGCCCTGCGCGGCCGCGCGAACGGCCAGCCGGCCCAGCCCGAGGTGCTGCTATTCCGCATCGTCGGCCCGCGCGACACGATCACCGCAGGCATCACGGCCGCGGAGCTCGCAACCTGGGGCCGGGGCGAGGCGGTCACGGTACTGGCAGAGAGGCTGGTGGCGGCGGGGCAGATCACGCTCTGGTCCTACGCGGTCGGCCGCGCTGCGGATGGCTCGCTGCGGATGGAGCCGCGCGGGCGCGTCGCGGTGCTGCGCAACGATGCGGTGAGGATCGAGCCGTATCGCGCTGCGCACCCGGTCGCCGCGCCGTCGTCGTGACGACCGTCAACGCGCCGGCCCCCGGCCGGGTTCGGCGATGGGCGATCCGGCTCGCTGTGCTTGGGCTGATCGTCGTCACCGCTCCTGTCTGGGGCCCGGTGCTGCTGATGTTCACCATCGCCGGGTTCGAGGAGTTCGCGCAGCGCACGACGGTGACCGAGGAGCCGCCCGGAACGATGCCGCTGGTCGCCCCCGGGCGGCAGGCCTCGGTGATCAGCACGGGCGGGCCCTGCTACATGTGCGCCTCGGGCACGCGGGGCTCGTCGGGCTGGGGCTCGAGCAGGTCGAGCCGCATCCTGCTCTACATGATCGACCGCGAGGCCTTCGCCCTGCTGCCGAGGACCGAAACGCCCCGGCGAATCCAGCTCGTGGCCCTCGAACCCATGGTCGTCCTGGTCCGCGATGATCCCTCGGAGTTGGCGCCGGAGGAGGGTTTCGCCGTGTCGGACGAGTGGCTGGGTGTCCATGGCGGCAATAAGCGCCTCTGGCATGGCACCACGCTGCCGGGGCCGATCGCCGATCTCTCCTGGGCGAGCCCGGGCACGGCGCTCACGCCCGTCGCCATCGATGCGGAGGGGCGCGGCGTCATTCCCCTTCCCAAGGGCCGGCTCGTGCTGGCCGAGCAGGCGGGCGTCGTGACGGTGACGCGCGAGTAGCGGGCACCCTGCCCTATCCGCCCATGTAGATGATGCGGCAGGATTCCCCGAGCGTTGCATTGTAGAGGTCTGCCGCCATCCAGTAGCGGATGAACCAGTTGCTGAACGCGCCACGGTCCGTGAACTCGACCTCGCCGTAGTTCGGGTCGAAGAACCGGCAGCGCGCATCGGCGACGACCGCGGCGACGGCATGGCCCTCGCCTCCGCCGCGGAAGCTGATCTGCTTGTAGCCGAGCTCGTAGAGCTCGTTCGCGACCTCCGTCATGTTCAGCGGCTCGATCGTCAGCGTCGTCTGGCCGATGCGGGTGAGGCCGTGCCCCTCGAGGAAGCGGATGCGGTTCTCGATCCGGTTCGGCCCCTCGCCGAAGCTCGGACTCGCCTGCATCTGGTTGATCGCCTTGATGCCCGACGGCGTGCGCACCCAGCCGTAGAAATCCTCTCCCTTCCTCGCCTTCACGAGCCACCAGCAGGACAGCGCGATGCAGGCGCCCGGCCGCGTCAGGGGGTCGAGATTGGTCCAGCCATAGCTCTCGACATCCCCCTGACGGAAGGCGTGCTTCACCCGCCCTCCCGAGGCCTCTGCAGTGTTGAGAGGGCCGAGCATGGCCCCCGCACCTCAGCGAAACGGCATCGCGTACATCAGCCCGCCGCGCGTCCAGAGGTCGTTCGGTCCCCGCGGCAGCTTGAGCGGGCTGCCCTGGCCGAGATTGCGCTCGAACAGCTCGCCATAGTTGCCGAGCTGCTTGATGACGCGGTAGGCCCACTCGTCGTCGAGGCCCATCATCTTGCCATGCCCGCCCGACTTGCCGAGAAGCCGCTGCACGGCGGGGTTCCGGCTCTCGAGCATCTGGTCGACATTGGCCTGGGTGATGCCGAGCTCCTCCGCCTCGATCAGCGCGAACAGCGTCCAGCGGACGATGTCGAACCACTGAGAATCGCCCTTCCGCACGAGCGGCCCGAGCGGCTCCTTCGAGATGATGTCGGCAAGAACGATATGGTCCTCTGGCTTCTCGAGCGCGGTGCGGATGCCGGCGAGCTGGCTCGCATCGGTGGTTAATGCGTCGCAGCGGCCGGCGATGTAGGCCTTGCGCGTCTCCTCGTTCTGCTCGAACACGACGGGGCGCACCGCGATGCGGTTGGTGCGTGCCCAGTCGGCCAGGTTCAGCTCGTTTGTCGTTCCGGTGGTGACGCAGATCGAGGCGCCGTCGAGTTCCTTCGCGCTCTTGAGGTTCAGGCTGGTACGCACCAGGAAGCCCTGGCCGTCATAGAAGTTCACGCCGGTGAAGCTCAGGCCGAGATTGGTGTCGCGCGAATGCGTCCATGTCGTCGTGCGGACGAGAAGGTCGATCGCGCCGGACTGCAGCGCCGTCAGCCTCTGCTGGGAGGTGAGCGGCGAGAGGCGCACCTTGGTCGCATCGCCGAGCACCGCGGCCGCGACCGCACGGCAGATCTCGACATCGAACCCCGTCCAGTTGCCCTGGCTGTCGGGCAGGCTGAAGCCGGGCGCGCCGACATGGCCGCCGCAGAGCAGGACACCCCGTTCCTTGACCTGCTCGAGCGTCGGCCGCTGCGGCTGGCCCTGCGCGAGCGCCCCTGTCGCCACGAGCGCCCCCGCTGCGGCGGCCGCAATCAATCCCCTCCAAGCCATGGGTGTCCCCCCTCCCTATTCGTTCGGGAGCGAAGCGAAGCATGGTTGGCGGGGGCCCGTCCATTCCGGATGAGAGGCGCGGCGGCGGCGCGCCGCATCCGCGCCTCAGGCGAGGATGTCGACGCCCTTCGCGGCGAGGACGGTGGCGCTGGTGGCAAGCGCCGGCACGGAGGGGCCGGTGAGCGCGAAGTCGCGCTCGGCGAAGCGCTCGTCGAGCCGGCGCAGTTCCTGCCCCGCCTCGGCAGCGATCGCGGCGAAGCGGGCCCTGTCCGCCCTGTCGGCCGAGAGCACGCGGGCAAGCGGCGAGGCCGGGTCGCGGCGCGCGGCGGCGTAGAGCGCGGCGAGCGGCCCGCCCGTGTCGCGCGCCGAACCGATCTCGACCACCTCGCGCAGCCGCGTGCGCAGCGTCTCGAACTCCGCGCCCGAGGCGTCGGCGAGGCGCTCGACGAGGTCGGCGGCGAGCGCTGCCATGGCGCGGGATTCGCGCAGGCCCGACACGACGGAGCGGCTCGGCTGGAACCGGTCATCGGCCTTTGCGGCGCTGGCCTTGCCAGGGTTCGTTGCGATGGCACTGGGAAGCGGTGCGGCGCGCAGGACCGACACCGAGGCTTCCGACGCGTCTCCGGCACCTGCCTCGCTGGCCAACGCATGCGGACGCAGAGCGGGCACCGCCATGCGAACGGAGGGAGCGAACGAAGCGTGGTCGGGCCCGGTGGGCACGAGGCGTGTCTCCTCAACCTTGCTCATGTATCATGATACGGAACATACCCTTCGTACGCAAACGACCGGTGTGTGACCGCCATCACTTGCGTGCCGGTGATGCCGGCGATCGGGACTGGAACGAAAGGCGAACCATGCCACCACGCGGCGTGACCGGGCATGTTGGGTACGGCGATGGCGTTGGGAGAGCGGGCCGATGACATGGCCGAGCCGGGTCATGGCCTGGGCCAGACGATTGGGCTTCTGGCGCCTCGCCGGGTTCGCGATGGCCCTGCTGGTGCTCTGGCTCGCGCTGCGGGGATGGACCGAGCCGACGGCCGTGAACATGCCCCGCCGCTGAGCCCGGCGCTCAGATGTTCCTGCCCTCGATGGCGGCGATCACCGCTTCCGTCACCTCGCGCGTCGTCGCCTTGCCGCCGAGATCGGCGGTCAGCAGCCCCTTCGCCGTCACCCGCGCGATCGCATCGGTGATCATCGTCGCGGCAGCAGGTTCGCCGAGATGCTCGAGCATCATCGCGCCAGACCAGAACGTGCCGACCGGGTTGGCGATCCCCTTGCCCATGATGTCGAAGGCCGAGCCGTGGATCGGCTCGAACATCGACGGCGCCGCCCGCTCCGGGTTCAGGTTCGCCGTCGGCGCAAGGCCGAGGCCCCCGGCCAGCGCGCCGGCAAGGTCGGACAGGATGTCGGCGTGCAGGTTCGTCGCCACGACCGTGTCGATCGAGCGCGGCTTCAGCACCATCCGGGCCGCCATCGCATCGACCAGCACGCGCTCGGTCCGCACGGCGGGAAACTCCTTCGCGACCTCGGCCGCGATCTCGTCCCACAGGACCATGCCATGACGCTGCGCGTTCGACTTGGTGACGATGATGAGGTGCTTGCGCGGCCTGCTCTCGGCGAGGCGGAAGGCGACGCGCATGATGCGGGTGACGCCGACGCGGGTGAAGATCGACGTCTCGGTCGCAACCTCCTCGGGGAGGCCGCGATGCGCCCGCCCGCCATGGCCGGCATACTCGCCCTCGCTGTTCTCGCGCACGATCACCCAATCGAGCGCCTCGGCATCCGCGCCCGCGAGCGGGCTCGCGATGCCGGGAAAGAGGCGGATCGGGCGGATGTTCGCGTACTGGTCGAAGCCCTGGCAGATCGCGAGCCTCAACCCCCACAGCGTCAGGTCATCCGGCAGGTCGGGGTCGCCCACCGCGCCGAACAGGATCGCGTCATGCCGCCTCAGGCTCGCGAGCCCATCCTCGGGCATCATCCGGCCGGTGGCGCGATAGAAATCCGAGCCCCAGGGATAGTCCGTCACGTTAAGCGCGAAGGTGCCTGCGCGCTTCGCCGCTGCGGCGAGCACGGCGAGGCCGGCGGGCACGACCTCCTTGCCGATGCCGTCACCCGGGATCGCGGCGATGCTGTAGCGCTTGGTCATCCAGTCAGTCCTTCTTGTCACCGGGAACGGGAATGCCCGCGAGCTTCTGCCAGAAGCGGATGGCGAAGGCGTCGTCCTTATCGCCGCCGCCGCCGGCCGCGACGCCGAGGAACACCTGGTGCGCGGCAGCGGAGAGCGGCAGCGGGAAGGTCAGCGCACGCGCCTGGTCGAGCACGATGCCGAGGTCCTTGACGAAGATGTTGATGGCGCTCCTCGGCGCATCGTCGCCGGCAAGAAGCCTCGGGCCCCGATCCTTCATCATCCAGGAGGAGCCCGCGCTCTCGCTGATCACGTCGTAGAGCACCTGCGGGTCTGCGCCCGCACGCACGCCGAGCGCGAATGCCTCGCCCATCGCGGCGAGATGCACGCCAGCGAGAAGCTGGTTCACCATCTTCACCGTGCTGCCCGCACCTGGCTCTGCACCGAGCTCCCACACACGGCGGGCGATGGCATCGAGCACCGGCCGCGCGGCCGCGAAGGCAGCGTCCGGCCCCGAGGCCATCACCGTCATCGACCCCTCCGTCGCTCCCTTGACGCCGCCGGAGACGGGGCTGTCGAGCATCAGCACGCCGTGCCCGCCGAGGCGTTTGGCGATCGCGACGGCGGCACCCGGCGCGACGGTCGAGCAGAGGAGGACGACCGCACCCTTCGCGAGCCGTGGGGCTATGCCGCCCTCGCCGAACAGCACCGCCTCCGCCTGCGCGGCGTTGACGACGAAGACGATCACCGCCTCGCGGTCTCCCGGCAGATCGGAGACCGAGGCGACGGCCTTGCCGCCTTCCTTTGCGAACGCTTCGCGCCCGGCCTCGCGCGGCTCGACGCCGACGACGTCATGCCCCGCCTTCAGCAGGTTCACCGCGGCACCGAAGCCCATCGCGCCGAGGCCGATCACGCCAACCTTCACAGCCGCCTCCTTCCCAACCCTGAACGCGCCCCGGTCTAGCGCGCCGCCGGCGTGCTGCGAAGGGGCGGCTTGCGCCAGGGCCGGGGTCGACTATCGTCTCGGCAAACGTCGGGAGGTTTCCATGCATCGCCGTTTCCTGCTCGCCGCCGCAGCCGCGACGCTTGCCGTGCCCGCCCTCGCGCAGGCCTGGCCGATGCGCACGATCCGCATCATTGTTCCGTTCGGCGCGGGCGGGCCGGCAGACATCTATGCACGATACCTGGCAGAAAGGCTTTCGGGCCCGCTCGGGCAGAACATGGTGGTGGAGAACAGGCCGGGCGCCGGCGCGGTCGTCGGCACCGACGCCGCCGCAAATGCCGGGGGCGACGGCTACACGCTCCTGATGATGTCGAACACCCATACCGCGAACGAGACGCTTCTGCCGAACCGACCCTACGCGCTGATGCGCGATTTCGTTCCCGTCGCGCCGGTCAACATCGCCAACCACGCGCTCGTCGCCAGGACGGGGCTCGCCTCCTCCGTGGCCGACCTCATCGCCAAGGCGAAGGCAGCGCCAGGGACGCTGAACTTCGCCTCCTCCGGTCCCGGCACGCCCTACCACATCGCTGGCGCCGCCTTCTGCCACCGCGCCGGCATCCGCGTCGAGCACATCCCCTTCCGTGGCTCGGGCGAGGCACGGACCGCGATCATCGCCGGGCAGGTCGACTTCATGTTCGACAGCATCACGACGCAGATCGAGAACATCCGCTCCGGCCGCGTCGTCGGGCTCGCGACGTCCGGCGCGCGCCGCAACCCGCTTCTGCCGGATCTGCCGACGGTCTCCGAGGCAGGGGTGCCGGGCTACACCTCGAGCATCTGGCTCGGCCTGATGGCACCGGCCGGAACGCCCGGGCCGGTCGTCGAACGGCTGAATGCGGAAGTGCTGAAGGTGACAACGTCGCCCGAGACCGAGGCGCTCTGGCGGCGCCAGGCGGTGGAGGCGATGCGCATGAGCCCGGCCGAGTTCGGGGAGTTCCTGAAGAAGGATATCGCCGACCAGGCCGAGATCATCCGCGCGGCGAATATCCGGCCAAGCTAGCCGCTCGCCCGCGCCTCGCGGATCGCGCGCCACACCCGCTCGGGCGTGGCGGGCATGTCGACGTGGCGGATGCCGAGAGGCGAGAGCGCATCGACGATCGCGTTGATGACGACAGGCAGCGCGCCCACCGTTCCCGCCTCGCCTGCCCCCTTCGCGCCGAGCGGGTTGGCAGACGTCGGCTGCGGGTTGCTCTCGACCACCATCGACGGCAGGTCTGCGGCGCGTGGCATCCGGTAGTCCATGAAGCTCGCCGTCACCAGCTGGCCGGCCTCGTCGTAGAGGATCGCCTCGCCGAGCACCTGGCCGACGCCCTGCGCCACGCCGCCATGGATCTGCCCCTTGAGCAGAAGCGGATTGATCACGGTGCCGACATCGTCGGACACGACGTAGGACACGAGCCGCACGACGCCCGTCTCGGGGTCGATCTCCACCTCCGCGACGTGGCAGCCATTGGGGAAGGTCGCCTCGTCGGGGATCAGCACGGCATCGGCGGCGAGGCCGAGCTCCTCGCCCTTCGGAAGCCGGTTCGGCGTATAGGCCGCTACCGCAACGTCCTCGATGCGCACCGCACGGTCGGTGCCGGCGACGCGGAAGGAGCCGGACTCGAAGGCGATGTCGGCCTCGGCCGCCTCGAGAAGATGCGCCGCGATCCGCTTGCCGCGCGCGATGATGCGCTCGGAGG
The DNA here is from genome assembly GCF_007644105.1 of Elioraea rosea. Classification (GTDB taxonomy): domain Bacteria; phylum Pseudomonadota; class Alphaproteobacteria; order Acetobacterales; family Acetobacteraceae; genus Elioraea_A; species Elioraea_A rosea. Next base: position 124,019 of record NZ_VFAC01000001.1, read on the forward strand.
CCTTCGCCATCGCCGTTCCCGCGACGACGAGCGAGCGCGAGCCGAAGGTGCCGCGGCCATGCGGCACGAGATCGGTGTCGCCGAACACCACACGCACGCGGTCGAAGGAGAGGCCGAGCAGGGTCGAGGCGAGCTGGCGGAAGGCCGTCTCGTGGCCCTGGCCGTGGTTGTGGCTGCCGAGCAGGAGCGTCGCGCCGCCATCGGGCTCGAAGCGGATGCCGGCCCCCTCCTCGTTCGGCGCGCGGAACGGGCCGGCTGCGATCTCGATCGCGTTGGCGATGCCGATGCCGCGTAGCATCCCCCTCGCCTTCGCCTCCTCCCGACGCGCGGGAAAGCCCGCCCAGTCGGCGGCCTCGAGCGCCATCGCCATGCCGCGCGCGAAGTCGCCGCTGTCATAGGTGAAGACGAGACCGGTCTTGAACGGCATCGCCTCGCGGGGAATGAGGTTGCGCTCGCGCAACGCCACGCGGTCGATGCCCATCTCGGCGGCGGCGAGGTCGATCACCCGCTCGATCGCGTAGGTTGCCTCCGGCCGGCCCGCGCCACGATAGGGCGCCGTCGGCTGGGTGTTGGTGAAGGCCCCGCGCACCTCCGCGAGGATCGCGGGCGTGCGGTAGACGCCCGCGAGCCCGCCCAGATTGTTCGTCGGCGAATGCGGGGTGTTGAAGGCAAGATAGGCGCCGAGATTGGCGACGGTGCGGATCCGCAGCGCGAGGAAGGTACCGCCCGCGTCGAGCGCGAGCTCGACCACGCTGTCGTTGTCGCGTGCGTGGAAATCGGACAGGAAGCTCTCGGTGCGGTCGGCGATCCAGCGCACGGGCCGGCCGAGAAGGCGCGCGGCCCACAGAACGAGCGCATGCTCCTGCGTCGGCGAGCCGCGCATGCCGAACGCGCCGCCCATGTCGGGCGAGATCAGCCGCAGCCGGTTGTCGGCCACGCGGAGCGTCTTGCCCGCGAGCTCGGAGCGGATCTTGTGCGGGATCTGCACGCCCGAGATCAGCGTCCACCGCCCCTCGCCCTCGTCCCACGCGCCGATGGCGCCACGCGGCTCGAGCGGGTTGGCCGAGATGCGCGAGACGCGGAAGGGCAGTCGCGCGACATGCGCGGCCTTGGCGAAGCCTGCCTCCACCGCCTCGCGGTTGCCGAGGCTGAACAGGAAGCAGAGATTGTCCGGCGCTTGCTCGGGCCACACGGCGGGCGCGCCCGGCTCGAGCGCGGCCGAGGCATCCGTCACCGCAGGCAGCGTCTCCCATTCCACCGCCACCACTTCGGCAGCATCACGCGCGATCGCGCGCGTCTCCGCGACCACCGCCGCAACGGGGTCTCCCACGAAGCGGGCCGCATCCGTCGCCAGGATGCGATAGGGCGGTCGCGGCATCGGCGAGCCGTCCGGCAGGTTTCGCGCGACGGAGGTCTGCAGCGCGCCGAGTTGCTCGAGGTCGCCGCCCGTCAGCACGCCAAGCACGCCTGGCATGGCAAGCGCGGCCGAGGCGTCGATGCCGCGGATGCGCGCGGCGGCGTGGGGGCTTCGCACCAGCACCATGTGGGCGGCATCGGCGAGGCGATGATCGTCGGTGTAGCGGCCGCGTCCGCGCAGCAGCCGCCCATCCTCGACGCGGCGGACAGGGGCGCCGAGGCCGCCCTCGGCGAGAGCGGTGATGTCGTCTGCCATGGTTCAGAGGTCCAGCGTGTCGGGGTGGAAGAGCTCTTCCGGGGCGAGCGCGCGACCGATCAGCCCGTCATCCCGCGCGGCCTCGATCATCGTTGCGAGCTCGGCGCGGTTGCGCGCGAAGCCGTAGGCCCAGGGGTCGGGGCCCATCAGCGCGCGCGTCTCGGCCCAGTGCTCTGCCGCCCAGGGGAGTGCGACGCGAAGCACGTTGACCTGCGCGAGCTCCGCCTCGGCCAGCCGTTTCGCTTCCGAGAAGGCGCGGACGAGCGCGCGCGGCAGGCCGGGGTTGGCCTCGGCCACATCCTTGCGGATGGCGATGCAATGCATGATCGGGAAGAAGCCCGTCGCGCGGAACCAGGCCGATTCGGCGCCGCGAACGTCGGCGAAGAGCCGCGCCACGGGCGCCCCCTTCTCGATGCAGGGCGGCGGGCGCGGCCCGACATAGGCGTCGATGCCGCCGCTCGCGAGAAGCGCATCGAGCGTCTCGCCATTCGCGATCGGCGCGAGGTCATGGCCGGGGGGAAGCGACAGGGCGAGGCGCTCGTCGATGCCCGGCTGGACGAGTCCTCCGGTGCGCCAGCGTATCGTGCGCGTATCGACGCCGTGTGCGGAGCGGAGGATCGCGCGCACCCAGAGCGCTGCCGTCATCTGGTACTCGGGGACGCCGATGGTGCGGCCCGCGAGGTCCTCCGGCCGCGTGATGCCGCGATCGGTGCGGACAAAGATCGCGCCATGGCGGAAGGCGCGGCTCGGCCAGATGGGGATCGCGGTATAGGCCGCCCCGCCGCGCGTCGTCGTCAGGATGTGGCTCGACATCGAGAGTTCGGTGACGGCGAAGGCGCCCTCGCGCAACGCGCGGCGGAAGATCGTCTCCGGCTCGCCCGGCTCGAAGGCGAGATCGGCCCCCTCGACCGCGACGCGCCCGTCGATCAGCGGGCGCGTACGATCGGTCGCCACGCAGGCAAGGGTGAGCCTCACGCCGGGACCGACCAGGTCATGCCGGGGTCGAGCGGCCAGATCGGTCGGGGAACGTTCCGGTAGGGAACGCGCGTCAGCACCACCGCGGTCAGCCCGGCAACGTCCACCTCGACGATCGCCTCGCGGGGGAAGATGTCGTCGAAGCCCGCACGGAAATGCCCGCGGCTCTTGACGACAAGGCTGCGCACCGAGCGGAGGTCGATGCCGAGATGCTCGAGCATCGCTGGCTCCGCACATTGCTTGCGCAGGGAGACGACGATGACGCGGATGCCGCCGAGGCGCAGAAGCGCCGTTGGCCCGAGGCTCACGCTTCGCCCCTTGTAGATGCCGCGGCGGCCGATGATCTCGCCGTCCGACAGGGCCTCGACCACCGCCTCGGCCTCGAAAGGCTGGCTGAACTCTTGGGTCTCTGCGGAGTTGAAGCGGGCACGGATCGTCGCCCCCTTCCCGGCCTTGTGGGCCTCTGCCGCGAGAGGCGGGTCGTTGTGGATGCCGAACACCGCGCCCTCAACCCCCGCAGCATAGAAGGCGCGCAGGATGAAGGGCGTGTTGCCGCGCCCGCCCCCGCCGGGGTTGTCGGCGACGTCGGCGAACAGCAGCGCCTGGGCGGAGGGGTCCTTGCCCGCCTTCAGGGCCATGGCGGTCGCGTCCTCGAGGCTCGTGAGCCTGATCGAGAAGCGCTCGCGCATCGCCCAGAGCCGCGCGGCGATTCCCCGCGCCACAGCCTTCGCGCGCTCGGCGTCGCGCCGCGCCGTCACGATCACGCTCATGCCGTTCTTCGGCGTGTCGCCGACGGAGAAGCCCGAGACGACCGAGACGTCGAGGATCTCATGGTCGAGCAGGCTCTGCACGTAGGCGATGATGTCGGCATAGGGGCCGCGATCGGTGTTCTGGCTCGTCGCGGGGGGGATGAGCGGCAGCTTCACGAAGGCGGCCTTCGGCTTCATGCCGCCGAGCATCGCGCGCATCGCATTCGCCGCATCGATGCCGCGCTCGACCATGTCGACATGCGGGTTGGTGCGGTAGCTGATCAGCATGTCCGACTGCTCGACCATCGCCGCCGACACGTTGGCGTGCAGGTCGAGCGTGCCGATCACCGGAACGTCCGGCCCGACGATGGCGCGAACGCGCGCGATCAGCACGCCATCCGGGTCGAACTCCTTGGTCGCTGTGGCGGCACCGTGCAGACAGAGATAGACGCCGTCGAGCGGCATCGCGGCGCGAAGCCCGGCCTCGATCTTGCCGAGGATCTCGTCGAACACCGCCTGCTCCACCGGCCCCGAGGCGCCCGCGGAAGCGGCGATGAGCCACACGGGCTGCCACGGCCCACCGTCCTTCATCCCGTTGAGGAAACCGGTCAGCCCCGACGGCGCGCGCGGGTTCGGCCGGGCGAGGTCGGCGGCAAGGGCGTCGCCTTCGAGCCAGCACGTGGCCTCGAACTCGGACCTGGGGGCGGGGGCGGCGTGGCCATTGCTTTCCAGCATGAAGGCCGCGAGCGCAATCTTGGGTGGTGTGTTCGGCATGGCGCGCATGCTGCTGCGGCGGCGTGCTTTGCGCAACCGGGCGAAACCGGCATGATCGCCCTGCCCACCGGGCAACATGCGAGGGAGGATTGCGATGCGAAGGGTGCTTCTGGCCGCCGCGGCCGCATTGGCGATGACGGGAACCGCGCAGGCACAGAGCGTCACGCTCGGCACGAAGCTCGAGCTCAACACGCTCGATCCGCATTTCTTCAACGGCTTCCCCCCTGCCTCGAGCCACAGCCAGATCTGGGACAGCCTCACCTGGCAGAACGAGAAGCTCGAGCTCGAGCCGGCGCTGGCCACCGCCTGGCGCAACCTCGACGAGAACACGTGGGAGTTCACCCTGCGGCAGGGCGTCACCTTCCATGACGGCACGCCGTTCACGGCAGACGATGTGATCGCGACCATCCGGCGCGTTCCGACCGTGCCGAACTCGCCCTCGCTCTTCACCTCCTTCACCCGGACGATCGCTTCCGTCGATAAGGTGAACGACCACCTCATCCGCATCCGCACCTCGAGCCCGAACCCGCTTCTGCCGCTCGACCTCTCGCGGGTGTTCATCATCGCGGCCAAGGACGCGGAGGCGACGACGAGCGAGTTCAACGCCGGCCGCGTGAATGGCACGGGCCCCTATCGCTACGCCTCGTGGACGAACGGCGAGCGGCTGGTGCTGCGGCGAAACGATGCCCATTTCCGCGGCCCTGCACATTGGGAGCAGGTGACGGAGCGGGTGATCGCGCGCGACCCTTCGCGTGTCGCCGCCCTCCTCGCCGGCGAGGTCGACGCGATCGACCTCGTGCCGACGGGCGACAAGCCGAGGCTTTCGCAGGACAGCCGCTTCACGCTGTTCGCGGGGCCTGCGGGCGTGGTGCACTACATCGCGCTCGACAGCGCACGCGAGATGAGCCCGCATGTTGGGGCGAAGGACGGCCAGCCGCCGCTGGCGCGCAACCCGCTGCAGGATGCCCGCGTGCGTCGCGCCCTCTCGCTGGCGATCGACCGCACCGCCATCGCCGAGCGGCTCATGGAAGGCAGTGCCACGCCCGCGAGCCAGTTCCTGCCGCCCTCGTTCCCAGGCACGAGCCAGCGCCTGAAGCCCGACCCTCTCGACCTCGCCCAGGCGCGACGGCTGCTTGCCGAGGCAGGCGTGCCGAACGGGTTCCGCCTCGCCTTGCACACGACGACCGACCGCTACCCCAAGGACAGCCAGATCGCCCAGGCGGTCGGGCAGATGTGGACGCGGCTCGGGCTTCAGGTATCGGTCGAGGGCGTGCCGGGCCAGGTGTTCTTCGGCGCCGCCACGCGGCAGGAGTTCTCGGCCTTCATCGCCCAGTACGGCACGGCGGAGGCCTCCGAGGGCCCCCGCGCGGTGATCCACACCAATGACGCCACGAAGGGGCTCGGGGCGGCCAACCGCACGCGCTACTCGAACCCGGAGGTCGATGCGCTGATCGTCGCCGCCCTTGCCGAGATGGACCCGGAGAAGCGCATCGAGAAGGTCGCCGCCGCAATCGATGCCGCCTTCGCCGACCAGGCGCTGATCCCCGTGTTCCACCCGACCTGGGACTATGCCGCCCGCAAGGGCATCGTCGTCGTGCCGCGGCCTGAGAGGCGGTTCAACGCGCTGATGCTCCGCCGCGAGGGCTGAGCCCGGCCGGCGCGCTCGCCGGCGACCTCACGCGGTTTGCAGTGGCACGGGCCCGGCTGCCCGTGCTGCACTGCACCGCGGCCGTATCCCGAGCGGCGCCCCCCGCGCGAAGGGGTTATGACCCCGCGCACACGCGCTGGAAACATTTTCGGGCTTATCTCCGGTGTCATGACGCTGGAGGCGGCAGGCATGGTGGCGGCATCGAGGCGCAAGAGGGCGCGACCCTGGATGATCCTGGCGGCGGCGGCCGCGGCGCTCGGCGCCTGCGCCGCGCCCGTGCCCGACGCCGCGCCGGAGCCTGCCACGCCGCTCATCGCGGTGCCGGGCCTGACCGTGACCGAGAGCGCACCAAGCCGTGCGGTGCTCGACATCGCCGCCGTTCCGGGGCTCACCGAGACGGGCCGGCGAAGCTATGCCCGCTTCCTCACCTACCCCGCGCCGCGCGCCTTCGCCCTCGGCGGCGATGGTGGGCTTGCCTGGGCAGCCAATGCCCGCAGCACCGAGGAGGCAGAGCGGCGGGCGCTGGCCCAGTGCCGCACCGCCAACGGCGGCCGCCCCTGCCGCCTCTACGCGGTCGACCAGGATGTCGTGTGGGAGGGCGCCCCCGCCGGGCCCGGCGAGACGCTCTCGGTCGACGCCGAGGGGTGGCGGCTCGTCAGCCCGCCGCGCTTCATCCGCCACGGGCGCGAGGCTGCCGGCACCATCCTCTGGACGCATGGCCGAGGCAGCGACCCGCGGCACGCCGCAGGCACCGAGCGGTCGCCCATGCCGCTTCCCTTCATCCAGCGCTTCAACAACGCAGGCTGGGACGTGTGGGTACTGGAGCGCGACCCGTTCCATGACGTGAACTACGACGGGGTGCTGTCCTTCGCCGACGCGTCCCTCCGCGTCGCTGCCCGTGCGCTTCGGCATGCGGGATACCGCCGTGTGGTCGCTGCAGGCCAGTCGGCCGGCGGCTGGGCGGCGCTCGCCGCGCTCGACACGCCAGGGCTGCTCGACGGCGTGGTGTCGGTCGCGGGCGCAGGGCTCTACCAGCCTCCGCCAGGCCAGGTCGGCACACTCGATTTCGCCGCGCTGCTCGAACGCATGCGCGACCGCGAGGCGGCCGTGGTCGTCGCCACCTTCGACGGCGACCATCTTCTCCCCTGGCCTGGGCGGAGTGCTGCCATGCTTCGCACCGCGCTCGCCGACCGGCCTGGCCCGTTCCTGCTGATCGACCGGCCGGACGGGCTCGTCGGACATGGCGCGGGCGCGGAGCCCGGCTTCAACGACCGCTACGGCGCGTGCATCGTCCGCGCCGTGGCGGAGCGCGACGCGCGGAACTGCTGACAGGCTGGGCTGCTAGCCTCGTTCCGCCACGGTATCGGCGGCGAGCGCGGCCTCGTCGAGCGCGACGCCGAGGCCAGGCGCCATCGGCACGTGCACCGCGCCATGGATCACCGGAAAGGGCTCCGCCGTGACATCGCGCGCAAGCACGAAGCGCGGCATGTAGAACTCGCAGCCGAGCGACATGTTCGGGCTCGCCGCGATCACCTGCGCCGCGGCGGCAAGCGCGATTCCGCCTTCCCACAGCGTTCCGCCATAGGTCGGCATGCCGGCCGCGGCGGCAACCGCATCGGCCTCGCGCGCGGCGAGGAGGCCGCCTGCCTTCATCAGCTTGACCGAGACGCAGTCTGCCCAGGCGCCGCGGGCGCAGGCGAGCATCTCGTTGGCGTTGTAGACGCTCTCGTCCGCCATCACCGGCGTTGCGAGCGCGGCGGCGAGCGCGGCGAGCGTGGCTTCATGGCCGCGCGGCACCGGCTGCTCGATGAAGCCCAGGCCCAGCTCATCGAGCGCGCGGCACACCCGCATCGCCTCGTGCGGCGCAAGCCCCTGGTTGAAGTCGGCCCGGATCTCCGCCTCGGGCACCACCTCCCGGAGATGGCGCAGGCGCTCGAGATCGGTCGCAGCGCTCGCGAAGCCGGTCTTGACCTTGAAGGTGCGCACCCCGTCATTCGCGAAGGCCATCGCCCGGTCGAGATCGGCGTTGAAGTCGGGGTCCGCGATCGAGAAGGAGAGCCGGATCGTCTCGCGCACGAGGCCGCCGAGCAGCGCGTGCACGGGCAGCCCGGCCCGCTTGCCCGCGATGTCCCAGAGCGCCATCTCGACGGCCGCGCGCGCCTCCGGGTGCCCGGCGAGCGCATGCGCCATGCCGCCCGCGATCGCCGAGATGCGCGCGGGGTCGGCGGCGATCAGGACCTGGCGGATGGGGCCGTCGAGCGCCGCGGCGGTCGTGTCCGCGGTATTGCCGAACGGCGCCCAGGGGGCGGCTTCGCCAAGGCCCGTGAGACCGTGGTCGGTGTCGATGCGCACGATGACGCGCGCGACATGGGCGGCGATGGTACCGCTGCCGTGCGCCCGCGCCATGGCGATGGCGCTGTCGATGCGCGTGATGCGAAGCCGCGCGATGCGGTCGGTCATGCTGTCCTGTCGCGGGTGGTGAAGAGGGCGGGAAGGAAGGCCATCATCGCGAGCGTACCGAAGCCGAGGGCGAGGCGGATTTCCTGCGGCAGCATGTGGCCGAAGGCGACGAGGGCGCCCATGGCAACGGCGAGTGCGGCGGCCCACAGGGCAAGCGGCGCGCGCAGGTGACGCGCGAAGCCGGCGCCGATCAAAGCGAGCGCTGCAGCGAGAAGCAGCGTTTCCTCGACGATCGTCAGGATGCTTCCGCGCAGCATCACGCCCTGGTCATAGATGAAGGCATAACCGACGACGAAGCCAGCAAGCGCGAAGCGGAGCGCGTGCAACCCTGTCGCGAGCGGGTTCGCGCCCGCAATGGCCGCTGCGGCGTAGGAAGCCACGGCCACGGGCGGCGTCGCATCGGCGAGCACGGCGAAATAGAACATGAAGAGGTGCGCCGAGAGCAGATCGACGCCGAACTCGCGCAGGATAGGCGAGCCGAGCGCGGCGGTAATGATGTAGGCGGGCGTTGTCGGCACGCCCATGCCGAGCACGAGCGCCGTGATCATCAGCAGGATGCAGAGCAGCGCGAGGCTTCCCCCTGCAAGACCCTTCACGATGCCACCGAAGGCGACGACGAGGCCGGTGACGGTCAGCGCCGAGGTGATCACGCCCGCGCCGGCGACGGCGACCGCAAGCAGGGCCATGGTGGCCGCGGCGCTGGTGAGCGTGTCGATGACCGTGCGCAGGCTCATCCGCGTCCGCGACGTCAGTGCGGCCGCGATGACCGAGGCGACGATCGCGGCGAAGGCAGCGAAATTGCCGGACCAGCGCTCCATCAGAAACCACACGAGGACGCCGATCGGGATGACGAGGTGCGCATCCGCCGCCACCTCGCGCCAGGTCGGCACCTCGTCGTCTGCCATCGCGGCGAGCCCCAGGCGCTTGGCCTCGAAATGCACGGAGACGAAGATCGCGAAGTAGTAGAGCACCGCGCCGAGCGCCGCGGCGACGATGATGTCGCCGTACGGGATCTGCGTGATCTCGCTCATCACGAAGGCCGCCGCACCCATCACCGGGGGCATCAGCGCCCCGCCCGTGCTCGCCGCCGCCTCGACGCCGCCGGCGACGGCGGGGCGGTAGCCGAGGCGCTTCATCATCGGGATGGTGATCGCCCCGGTCGTGACGACGTTCGAGACGGTCGAGCCGCTCATCGTTCCGAACAGGCCCGAGGTGATGACCGCGACCTTGGCAGGCCCGCCCGCATAGCGCCCGGCGACCGCGCTGCCGAAGGTGGAGAACAGCCGCCCCGTCCCCGAGCCCTGCACGAAGGAGCCGAACAGGATGAACATCGCGATGGTCGAGGCGACGATCCCGGTCAGCGGCCCGTAGATGCCCCCGACGATGGGGACGATGTAGCTCGTCTCGACGATGGCGGGGATGTCGAAAGGCCGGGTGTTGAAGATGCCCGGCATCCACTGACCGAAATACATGTAGGCGAGGCTCACCAGGACGATCACCGCCAGCACGGGCGCCACGGCGCGGCGGATGGCCTCGAGCAGGAGCAGCATCATTCCGAGACCAAGCCAGAATTGCAGCCCCGTCAGCGGATCGATGAACTCCATCCGCGCATTGATCTCCTGCGCGTGGATGAGGATGTAGAGGCTTGGCGCGACGCAGGCGATGGCGAGCACCCAGTCGAGCACGCTCGGCCGGTTCGCCGGGCTGCTGCCTGGCCGCGCGGGGTAGAGCAGGAACACGAGCGGCATGAGCGAGGCGAGATGGAAGCCGCGCATCTCGAGCGGATCGGGCACCCCGAGGATCGCGCGCACCCAGTTGCCGATGCCGAGCGTGCGCGCGAGCAGTTCCATCGCGCTCGCGCCGCCGAGCCAGAGATGGCCGAACGCGACGAGCGCGGCATAGCCCATGACGAGGACCCCGATGGGGCCCGTGAGCGTGCGCATCCCTGGCGACGACCGTCAGGCGTGGCGGAACGGGGCGGGGCGAAACCCCCGCCCCTGCCGCGTCACATCGTGCAGCCGGCTTCGGCGAAGGCCCGCTTCGCGCCCGGATGGATCGGCGCGCCGGGGTACTTGCACGCGACTGCGGGGTTGAAGGCGGCCATGCTCGGGTGGATCGCGCCGAGCCTGTCCTTGTTCTGGATGAAGGTGCGGACCATCCGGTACACCGCCTCGTCCGGCAGGGTGGTCGGGACAACGAGCACCGTGTCCATCGTCGTCACCGGGATCTCGGCCGTCTGCATCGGCGCCGGATAGGTTCCCTGCGGGATCGTTCCCTGGCTGAAGCCGTAGGTCTGGCTGAGATGGTCGCGCACGTCCTGCGGGAAGGCGACGAGCGCGCCTTCGCGGCGGCTGCGCTGGATCTCGTTCACCATCGCCGCGGGCCGCGCGAGCGCGACGTAGACGTAGTCGACCTGGCCGTCGATGAACGCGGCGGCGATGTCGCTGTAGCTGCCCTGAACGACGCGGCCGCCATCGCCGCGGATCTTGTCGAAGCTCGTGCCGAGATGGCGCAGGATGTAGATCAGCGTCAGCGTGTCCGACGAGGTCGATTGCGGCGCGCCGAGCCGCAGGCCCTGCATCGTCAGGATCGACTTCATGTCGGTCGGGCCACCATCGCCGCGGCGGATGAAGTGGTGCTCCGTCGGCGAGTAGCCGACGCCGATATGGGCGATCTTGTCGTGCGGCGCACGATAGGGCTCGCCGCCCTTGACGGCCGTCGAGACGAGGAAGTCTAGGCCGAATCCGATCTGGCTCACGCCGTTCTGGACGCGAGTCGGGTTGCCGAGGCCGCCGCCCGGAACCACGCGGATCGTCAGGCCCGGATTGTTCTCCTGGATCATCGCCGACAGGCCGGTCGCCATCGTGTACCAGCCGCCGCCGAGCGCGCCGGCGACCATCTCGTAGGTCTGCGCTGATGCCGCGCCCGTGAGGCCAAGGACACCGACGGCGCCGGCCAGAAGGCCGCGCCGCATGATTGAACCGAAGCCCATCGCATCGCTCCCCGTCCGCATGAACCCTCACAGCATGATGAGCCCGCGCCGCACGCTTGTCACGTCCCGATGGCGCATCGTTTGATGCGTCGCAACGCTCCCGCCTCCCCCACTGCGGAGGATGCGTGCGCCAGGGAGAACGGAATGCCGGGACCTGTCGACGACACGCGGCCGCTGCCGCCGTGGCATGCGATGCCGATCGGCGATGCTCTCGCGCGGCTCCACGTCGCCGAGAGCGGGCTTGCTACCGCTGAAGCCGCTGAACGGCTGCGCAGCGAGGGGCCGAACAGCCTCACCGCGGCGCCGGGGCGCTCGGCCTTCGCACGCCTTGCCAGCCAGTTCGCCAACCTGCTGATCGTCGTGCTGATTGCCGCCGCAGCCATCGCCGCGGCCGTGGGCGACCTGAAGGACGCAGGCGTCATCCTGCTCGTCGTCATCGTGAATGCCGCCATCGGCTACGTCCAGGAGGGCCGCGCCGAGCGCGCGCTTGCGGCGATCTCCTCGATGCTTGCGCCCCAGGCCACCGTGCTGCGCGACGGGCGTCGCAACACGGTTCCCGCCGAGCAAATCGTCCCCGGCGACGTCGTCGTTCTCGAGCCTGGCGACAGCGTGCCGGCCGACCTCAGGCTGATCGAGGCACGCTCCCTCTCGATCGAGGAAGCGGCGCTGACAGGGGAATCGGTTCCTGCCTCGAAATCGACCGGGCCCGTGGCGGCCGAGGCCCCGCTCGGAGACCGTGCGTCCCTCGCCTTCGCCGGAACGATCGTCGCCGCCGGCGCCGGGCTCGGGCTCGTCGTCGCGACGGGCGACCGGACGGAGGTCGGTCGCATCGGCACCGCCATGCGCCAGACCGCCGCCCCGACGACCCCGCTCGTCCGCCGCATGGCGGAGTTCGCCCGGCGGTTGACGGCGACCATGCTTGCCGTCGGCCTCGCAGCCTTCGCATGGGGCGTGTGGGTGATCGGCATCCCGCCCGCGGAGATGGCGTTCGCATCCGTCGCGCTCTTCGTCGCCGCGATCCCGGAGGGGCTGCCGACCATCCTCACCGTCACGCTCGCGATCGGCGTGCAGCGCATGGCCGCTCGCCGCGCGATCGTCCGCCGCCTGCCCGCAGTCGAGGCGCTCGGCAGCATCGACACGATCTGCACCGACAAGACAGGCACGCTGACGGCAAATGTCATGACCGTGCGCGCCCTCGTCACGCCGGAGGCGCGCTTCGGCGTGACGGGAGACGGCTACGCCCCACGCGGGGCGATCGAGGACGGATCGGGCCGCGAGGTGACGTTCGAGCTGCCCGACGGCGTCTCGCGCCTCGCCCGCGCCGCCGCGCTCTGCAACGACGCAGCGCTCGAGCACCGCGACGGCCAGTGGTTCGTCGCGGGCGACCCGATGGAGGGTGCGCTTCTCGCCTTCGCGGGAAAGGCAGGCGTGGAGGGAGCGCGAGCCGCCTGGCCGAGGCGCGACGCCATTCCCTTCGACCCCGCGCACCGCTTCATGGCGACGCTTCACCATGACGGATCGGGCGAGGCCTTCCTCGTCCTCAAGGGCGCGCCCGAGGCGGTGCTCGCCCGCTGCGACGACACGCCGGCCGACATCGAGGCGACGGTCGCGTCCCTCGCCGCCGACGGCATGCGCGTCATCGCCTTCGCCGAGCGCCGCCTGCCGGAACGCACCGCCGCGCTGGCGATGGACGATGTCACGGGAGGGCTCGGCTTCCTCGGGCTCTGCGGGCTGATCGACCCGCCCAGGCCTGAGGTTTTCGATGCGGTGGCGGAATGCCGCGCCGCAGGCATCACGGTGAAGATGATCACCGGCGACCATCCTGAGACGGCTGCGGCGATCGCCCGCGCGGTCGGGATCGCCGACGCGCCGCGCGCGATCGCGGGTGCTGCGTTCGAGGCGCTTGCCGAGGCGGACAGGCCGGCCGCCGCGGCGGGGCACGACGTGTTCGCGCGGGTGAGCCCGCTCGGCAAGCTCGCCCTCGTCGAGGCGCTTCAGGCCAGGGGCCACACGGTGGCGATGACAGGCGACGGCGTGAACGATGCGGTTGCGCTCAAGCGCGCCGATGTGGGCGTTGCCATGGGCCGGGGCGGAACCGAGGCGGCCCGACAGGCGGCGCAGATCGTTCTGGCAGACGACAATTTCGCCACCATCGCGGCAGCGACCCGCGAAGGCCGCCACATCTACGACAACCTCAGGAAGGCGATCCTGTTCCTGTTGCCTGTCAATGGCGGGGAATGCCTCGCGGTGCTGCTTGCGATCGTCCTCGGCGTGGCAATGCCGATCACGCCGCTGCAGATCCTCTGGGTGAACATGGTCTCCTCCGCGCTGCTCGCGTTGAGCCTCGCCTTCGAGCCGGAGGAGCCCGACGTGATGACCCGCCCGCCGCGGCCGCGCGGCGAAGCGCTGCTCGACCGGTTCCTGGTCTGGCGCGTCGCGCTCGTCTCGGCGCTGTTCCTCGCGGGCATCTACGCGATGTTCCACGGCATGCTCGCCGCCGGCGCGAGCCTCGAGACGGCGCGCACGGCCGCGGTGTGCGCGCTCGTCGCGATGGAGACCTGGTATCTCTTCTCCGTGCGGTTCCTGCGCGCGCCCTCGCTCACGCTCAGACGCGCCTTCGGCACCCGCGCGGTGTGGCTGTCGCTCGCCGGCGTATTGGTCTCGCAGGCGGCCTTCGTGTGGGCGCCGCCGCTTCAGGCGCTGTTCGACACGCGAAGCCTCGATCTCGTCACGCTCGTCCTCGCGGCGGTTCTCGGTGCGACGGTGTTCCTGCTTCTCGAGCTCGAGAAGGCGCTGTTGCGCAGGAGGCGCGCCTGATCCCTGCTCAGGCCGTCCTGCCGCCGTCGATCGGCAACAGGATGCCGGTGACAAAGGCGGAGGCCGGGTCGGCAAGCCACACCGCGGCGTTGGCGATGTCTGCCGGCGTGCTCATCCGCCCGAGCGGGATGGTGGAGAGGAAGCGTGCGCGATTCTCTGGCGTATCGGGCATGCCCATGAAGTCCTCGAGCATTGCCGTGGCGCCGATCACGGGGCAGATCGAGTTCACCCGGATGTTGTCGGGCGCGAGTTCCTGCGCCATCGCGAGCGTGATCGTGTTCACCGCACCCTTCGAGCCGTTGTACCAGGTGAGCCCCGGCCGGGGCCGGATGCCGGCGGTCGAGCCGACATTGATGATCGACCCGCCCCGCCCCTGCTTGCGCAGCAGCGGCACCGAGGCCCGCGTCATCCAGTAGATGCTCTTGACGTTGACGGCATAGACACGGTCGAACTCCGCCTCCGTCACCTCGAGAAGTGGCTTGTTCCGATGCGTCGTTCCGGCGTTGTTCACCACGATGTCGAGCCCGCCGAAGGCAGAAACCGCGCGCGCGACCATCGCCTCGCAATCGCCGCCGCTGCTGACATCGCCGCCGATGGCCACCGCCGTCGGCCCCAGCGCGGCGGCGACGCTGCGCGCCCCCTGTTCGTTCATGTCTGCCACGATCACGCGCGCGCCTTCCGCGACATAGGCCTGGGCGATGCCCGCGCCGAAGCCCGATGCCGCCCCCGTGACGATGGCGACCTTACCCTCGAGACGCATCGCTTCGCTCCCCGCCCTGTTTCGCTTTCTGCGGCCAGGACGCTAAAGCGCGTAGGGCAGGTGCAGCAAGGCCTTGGCGGAAGGCGGTCTTCGGGCTAGGGAATCACGGGAAGCGGCGAGAACGGCCGCGCTCGAGGAACGGCGTGTTCCGCCGTGGAAAGCAAAGGGAGAACGACGAGATGCGTCTCACACGCCGCGCCGCGCTTCAGGCCGCTGCCGCCGCCCCGCTCGCTTCGCCATTCATCCTGCCGCGCAACGCGGTTGCGCAGCAGAAGCCGAGCGAGCTTCGCCTCGGCATCTCCACCTTCCTCTCCGGCCCCGCCTCCGTGTTCGGCGTGCCCGGCCGCAACGCGGCCGATTTGATCATCGAGCAGTTCAACAGCTCGGGCGGCATTGGCGGGGTGCCCCTGCGCAGCGTCGTGATCGACGAGGCCCCCGGCGTCGACTTCCTGCTCGGCGAATGCCGCCGTCTCGCCCAGAACGAGGGCGTGGACATGATGCTCGCCTCGATCTCCTCGGGCTCGTGCCTCGCCGTCGCGCCACTCGCCGAGCAGCTTCGCATGCCGACGATCCTATGGGATTGCGGCACGCAGCGAATCTTCGAGGAGAACAGCTACCGCTACTCCGTGCGCACGCAGGCGAACGCGGTGCCGGAGATCGTCGCGCCGCTTCTCTACCTCATGCGCGTGAAGCCCGATTTCCGCACCCTCGCCGTCGTCAACCAGGACTATGCCTGGGGCCGCGATTCCTGGGCGATCTGGAAGGCGGCGATGGACGCGATCAAGCCGGGGGTGCGCGTCGTGGCCGAGCTTTTCCCCCGCTTCGGCGCGACCGACTTCTCGACCGAGATCACCCGCCTGCAGGCCCTGCGGCCGGACGTGATCCTGTCGACGAGCTGGGGCGGCGAGCTCGACACCTTCGTCCGCCAGGCGGCGGAGCGGCGCCTCTTCGAGCGCTCGACCTTTGTCCTGCCTCTGGCGGAGAGCTCGCTCGAGCGCGTCGGCAGGACGCTGCCCGAGGGCGTCATCGTGGGCGCGCGCGGCGACCACTGGTTCCTGCACCCCACGGCGCGCGACGGCGAGCTCCTGAAGAACTTCACCCAGTCCTATCGCCAGCGCTTCAACCTCTACCCGATCTACCCGACCTTCCACATGGCGCAGGCGCTCTATGGCATGAAGGCAGGCTACGAGAAGGCGATCGCCGCGAATGGCGGCAGCTGGCCCTCGCGCGAGCAGGTGATGGATACGATGCGCGGCCTCGAGTTCCAGCACCTGACGGGAACGATGAAGATCCGCGATGACGGCCAGGGCCTCGAGCCGATGCTGATGGGTGTCACCCGCCATGTCGAGGCATACAACTTCCCGGTGCTCGACCAGATGATCCTCTATCCGCCCGATCTGACGATGAACCCGACCGGCACGAAGGGGCTCGACTGGGTGCGCCTGCTGACCCCGGCGGCCGTGCAGCGCGCGCCGGCGCCCATCGCCTACCGCGCCTGACCGTGCGGCCGGGCATTCCGACACCGGAGCGGGGGGGCAGCGATGCCCCCCCGTTTGCCGTGCCGTGACGCTCCTTCTTCTCCTCGCCGTCCTCGACGGCCTGGCCTACGCCGCGCTCGTCTTCATGGTGGCGGTCGGGCTCACGCTGGTGTTCGGCGTGCTGCGCGTGCTCAACGTCGCGCACGGCTCCTTCTTCGCGATCGGCGCCTATGTGGCGGCGACGCTCGGCACGGCTGCGGCGGCCACGGCCGCTGCACCGGTGCTGGCCCTACCCGTCCTGCTGATCGCTGCCATCCTCGTCGGCGGCGTGCTCGGGCCGCTCGTCGAGAAGCTGCTTCTGTCACGAATCTACGTGAAGGACCACGTGCTCCAGCTCCTGGTCACCTTCGCGCTCTTCATGATCCTCGAGGACGTGCAGAAGCTGATCTGGGGCGTGCAGCCGATCTTCCAAGATGCCGCGGTGAAGGCGCTCGGGCCGGTCGAGGTCGGCGACATCGTCTACACGCGCTACCAGCTCTTCCTGCTTCCCGGCGTTGCGGCGACGACGCTGGTCGGGCTCATGTGGTTCCTCCGCCGCACGTTGACCGGGCGCGTCATCGTCGCCGTGACGCAGGACCGCGAGGCTGCGACGGCGATGGGCATCGACGCGCAGCGCGTCTACCTGCTCACCTTCACCTTCGGCACGATGCTCGCCGCCCTCGGCGGGGCGCTGGCCTCGCCGACGTCGAGCCTGGTTCCGGGCGTCGGCGTCAACATGATCGTGCTGTCCTTCGCGGTGGTGGCGACCGCAGGCCTCGGGCAGATCGAGGGCGCTGCACTCACGGCCCTGCTGATCGGGCTCGGCCGTTCGGTCGCGGTGTATTTCGCGCCGGAGTTCGAGGTGGTGATCCCCTACATCATCATGGTTCTGGTGCTGCTGGTGCGGCCCTACGGCATCTTCGGCTCGCCGGAGCTCAGGCGCGTATGATGGGTCGCTCGCTCACGCTGCCGACGCTGCTCGGTGTCGCGCTGCTGATCGGGCTGGCGGCCAGCGCGCCGTGGCTGAAGTTCGTCTTCACCATCGCGCTCGCCAAGGGGCTCGCGGTGCTCGGCATCCTGCTGCTTCTGCGCGCAGGGCAGGTGAGCTTCGGGCATGCGCTCTACGTGGCGGTCGGCGCCTACACGGTCGCCTTCGCGCGCCCGACGGTAGGCGACGTGCTACTGCTCCTTCCGCTCGCGGTCGGCGCAGCGACCATCGTGGGCCTGCTCGTCGGGCTGTTCGTCGCGCGCTACCGCGACATCTTCTTCGGCATGCTGAACCTCGCGTTCAGCATGGTGTTCTACTCGCTTCTCGAGAAGCTCTACGCGTACACGAGGGGCACCGATGGCATCCGCGTCATCCCGCCGACCATCGCGGGTCTTGCGTTCGAGCGCGTCTCCTACGAATGGGTGATGCTCGGCTTGTCGTTGGCGCTCGCGGTGGGGCTCGGCTTCCTGGCGCGGATCTTCCTTGCCTCGCCCCTCGGCCAGGCGCTGCCGGCGATCAAGGCGCGCGAGACGCGGCTCGAGTTCGCGGGCATCTCGGCCAAGCGCGTGCTCCTCGTCTCCTACGTGGCTTCCGCAGCGCTCGCGGGCCTCGGCGGCGGCATCATCGCGATGACGACGCTGCACGTGACGCCTCTTCTTGCCTATTGGACGCATTCGGGAGAGCTCGTGTTCATCGCCATCCTCGGCGGCGGCGGCGCGGTGCTCGGGCCCTTCCTCGGCGCTGCGGTGTTCGAGCTCGTGCGGGTCTATGCCGCGGCTGCCTTCCCCGATGCCTGGCAGATGATCCTCGGCGCGGTTCTGCTCGGCATCATCCTGTTCGCCTCGCGCGGCCTGTGGGGCATCTACGAGGACCTCACGACCAGGCGGGCGGCGCGACCATGAGCGCGCTTCTCTCCGCCAAGGGGCTGAAGATCGCCTTCGGCGGCGTGAAGGCCGCCGACGGGATCGACCTCGACATCGCCGAGCGCGAGTTCGTCGCGATCATCGGGCCGAACGGCGCAGGCAAGACCACCTTCATCAACATGACTACGGGCTATCTCCGCCCCCAGGCCGGCAGCATCACCTTCGACGGCACCGACATCACCGGCCTTCCCCCGCGCCAGATCGTCCGCCGCGGCATCGCCCGCAGCTTCCAGATCCCGCAGCTCTTCACCGAGCACACGGTGATCGAGAACGTCGCACTCAAGGTCGCCGCGCATCGCGGCTTCTGGCACGCGTTTCGCCCGCTTCTCGACCGCGAGACGACGGCCGCGACGATGGCGATCCTCGACCAGTTCGGCCTCCGCTCCGTCGCCGAGGCGCGCGCGACGGAGCTCAACGAGGGCACGCGCAAGCTCACCGACATTGCCATGGCCATGGCGCTCGAGCCCCGCCTGCTTCTGATGGACGAACCAACCTCAGGCGTCGCCAGCGCGGAGAAGTTCGGCATCATGGACACGCTCGTCGCCGCGCTGCGCGCGCGCGGTGTCACCGCCGTGTTCGTCGAGCACGACATGGAGGTGGTCGAGCGCTATGCCGACCGTGTCGCGGTGTGGAGCCAGGGCAAGATCCTCGCCAGCGGCCCGCCGGCGGTGGTTCTAAACGACCCTGCCGTGCTGCGCGAGGTGATCGGCGTCGAGGTGAAGCACGCGGCGGGTGCGACCCCAGGGAGCGGCGATGCTCACGCTTGATGGCGTCGACGTCTCGATCGCGGGCACGCGCGTTCTGCGCGGCGTCTCGTTCTCCATCGCCGAGGGGGCGCGCGTCGCGCTCGTCGGCCGCAACGGTGCGGGCAAGACCACCACGTTTCGCGCCATCATGGGCCTTGTGCCGATGACGGCGGGCCGGATCGGCTTCGACAATGCCGACCTCGCGCGCGTGCCGGCGCACAGGCGTACCGCCATCGGCATCGGCTACGCGCCGGAGGAGCGGAAGCTGTTCCCGACCTTCACGGTCGAGGAGAACCTGCGCCTGCCGGCCGAGGTCCTGAAGCTGCCGCGGGACGAGATCGGGAGGCGGCTCGAGAAGGCCTACGCCATCCTGCCCGAGGTGAAGGACTTCGCCGACCGCAAGGCGGGCGGGCTTTCCGGCGGCCAGGGCAAGATGGTCGCGTTGGGCCGTGCGCTGATGGTGGGCACCAGGCTCGTTCTGCTCGACGAGCCGTTCCAGGGCCTCGCGCCTGCACTCGCGAAGCGCTACGGCGAAGCGCTGCTGCGGCTGCGCAAGGCCGAGCCCGGGCTTGCCGTCCTGATCAGCGAGAGCAACCCCGATCTCCTGAAGCCGATGGTCGACACCGCCTTCCTGATCGAGCGCGGCGAGGTCAGGCCCACGGCGCTCTGACCGGCCTGCTCGTTGCGCCAGCCGATTGCCCCTTGCGCCGCGCCCGACGACACTGAACCTTTCGGCAGCGCCGCGAGGCGCCCTGCCCTCCCGCCGAGGACCTCACCCGCATGAATGAGACCGCCCGCCGCGTGCATGTGCGCGACCCGCGCCCGATGCTGTTCCGCCCCATCGAGTTCCGCTCCGTCACCGCGCGCAACCGCATCGCGCTCTCGCCGATGTGCCAGTACTCCGCGGAGGACGGCATGCCGAACGACTGGCATGTCCAGCATCTCGGCGCGCGGGCCGCGGGCGGCGCGGGCATCGTCATCACCGAGGCGACGCATGTGGCGGCCCACGCGCGCATCACGCCCGGCTGCCTCGGCATCTGGTCGGACGAGCATGTGGCGGCGCTCGCGCGGCTGACGTCGGTGATCGCGCGGATGGGGGCGGCGCCGGCGATCCAGCTCGCCCATGCCGGCAGGAAAGCCTCCGTCACCGTGCCGTGGGAGGGAACCAAGCCCATTCCGCCGAGTGAGCCTCAGGGCTGGGTGCCCGTGGGCCCGACCGACACGCCCTTCGGCCCCGGCCACACCGCGCCCGTGCCGCTCGACGCCTCAGGCATCGCCGCGGCAGTGGAGGGGTTCGCCGCCGCCGCCCGGCGCGCGCGCGAGGCCGGGTTCACCATCGCCGAGATCCACGGCGCGCACGGCTACCTGATTCACTCCTTCCTCTCACCCCTCTCCAACACGCGGAACGACGTCTATGGCGGAGACCTGAAGGCGCGGGCCCGGTTCCTGATGGAGGTGGTCGATGCCGTGCGCGCCAACTGGCCGGACGAGCTGCCCCTCTTCATCCGCCTCTCCTGCACGGACCATCTGCCGGGGGGCCTGACGATCGAGGACACGGTGACCGTGGCCCGCTGGCTCAAGGCGCGCGGCGACGTTGACCTGGTCGACTGTTCCTCCGGCGGGGTGAACCCCGACAGCCGCCCGCCCTCTGCCCATCCCGGATACCAGGTTCCCTATGCCGAGGCGGTGCGTGCCGGCGCGGGCATCGCGTCGGGCGCGGTCGGGCTGATCGGCTCGGGCGACCAGGCGGCGGAGATCATCGCCAACGGGCGGGCCGACCTCGTGCTGATCGGCCGCGCGATGCTGGCCGACCCGGCCTGGCCGCTGCGCGCGGCGAAGGCGCTCGGTGCGCAGATCGACTGGCCCGCGCAGTACGAGCGGGCGAATTTCGTGTGAGGGACTGAGGCCAGCACGCCGCCGGCCGCCTGGGCGCGGAGCGAACCGCCCAAACGCCACTCACGCGGGCACGGCGATGTCAGGAACCGTTGCGCCGGCTTCGCGCAGCGCACGTGCCGCACCTGGGTGGAAGGCAAGCACCTGGTTGGCTCCCGCATTCGCCGCGCGGGTGCCTGCGGCGATCGGCGCGATCTCGCGCACCGGATCGCTGGCCGAGAGCACCGCGCGGGTGATCGCATAGGCCTCGGCCTCCGGCAGCGCCGCATTGGCGATGACGAAGTTCCACGCGGCAAAGCTCGCTACCTCGTCCGGCTGGCCGCGATAGGTTCCGCCGGGCACGACGAGCGGCGACAGATGCGGCAGACGCCTCACCACCCCGGCGGCGACCTCTGCACCAGGACCGATGATGACCGCCTCCGCCGCATCGGCGACCGCCGCGATTGCGGGGATCGGGATGACCGCCCCTTGCCAGAGCGCATCGATCTCGCCGCTCAGAACGGCACGGCTCAACGTGGCGCTGTCACCCGAGACGATCTCCGACGAGATGCCGGCAACCCCGGCGGCGGCGCGGAAGAAGGTCTCGGCCGGTCCACGCGCGGGCCCGCAGCCGACCTTGCGGCCGGCAAGGTCGGCAAAGCGCGTGAGCCCCCGGCTGGCCAGTGCAACGGCCATGAAGCCGGTCAGGTACATCGGGAAAAGAGCCCGGATCGCGCGGTGCCGCCGGCCGCCGGCAGCTTGGGTGCCGTTCAGGGCATCCACGACGCTGCCGAGGAAGGCTGTGCCGATGGCGTCGGGTTCATCCTCGACGCGGCGGAGGTTTTCGAGGCTGCCCGCGCTCTGCCGCACCTCGAGCGCGATGCCGCGCGAAGCGGCGAAGCGGGCGACCGCCTCGCCGTAGGGCAGGAACGCACTGCCGGGCCCTGCGGTGTAGAAGGGGCGCCCCGCCTGCGCACGTGCGGCGGGAGCGAGGAACACAGCCGGCGATGCGGCGAGCAGGCTACGGCGGCGCATGGGCGTTTCCTTTCACATCCACAATGGACGACAGGGTTGTTCGCTGCTTCGCCTCATGTCAAAAAGATTATGATGAAGGCACGATGCCATAATTCGAATGCATGGCACCACGCGGCAAGTGCCGATGGTCGCTCCGCATGAACTGGGACGGCCCGAACCGTGGCGCCATCCCGAGCCTGCGCGAGCTCGAGGTGCTGAACGCCGTCCTGCGCCATGGCAGCGCCGGCGCCGCGGCGCGTGCGCTTCGCGTCACCCAGCCTGCGGTGTCACGTGCGCTCGCCTCGCTCGAGGCCAGGCTTGGCTGCCGGCTTTTCGACCGACGCGCCAATGCGCTGCTGCCCCGGCCGGAGGCGCTCGAACTCGATGCGGGGGCGCAGGCCATCATCGGCGCGCTCGGCCGGCTCGTCAGCGGCGTGGAGGCAACGCAGCGCGCACCGCTGACGCTGGTGACCACCACGACCCTGGCGCAGGCCTTCCTCGCACCGCGCCTGCCCGCCCTGATGAGCGGCTGGCCCGAGCTCGCCCTCCAGGTCGAGATCGCGAGCAGCACCGCGGTGCTGACCGCCGTCGCCGATGGCACGGCCGATCTCGGTATGCTCGACCAGTTCACCGGCCATGCGAGCCTCTCCGCCGTGGCGCTGCACCGGGGCGCGGCGGCGGTGGCCATGCAAGAGGGGCACGCCCTGGCATCCGAGCCAACGGTGAACCTCGCGGCGCTTGCGGCCGTGCCACTGGTGGCGCTGCCGCGGCGCTTTCCGTTGCGCGCAGCGCTCGACCGCGCATTCCGTGCCGCCGGGCTCGTGCCGCATGTCGTGCTCGAAGCCGCCACGAGCCTGTTCGCCGCCGAGATGGTGCGGGCGGGCGTCGGCGTTGCCGTTCTGAACCCCTTCCCGCTCGCGGCGCATGTTCCGGGGCTCGCGTTCCGGCCGCTCTCGGTCGAGATCATGCTCGACACTGCCCTGGTTCTGCCCGGCGGCGCGCCGCCTTCCCCGCTGGTCGCGCGGCTTGTGGCGCAGCTCGCCGGCCCTGCGGCGTGAGGGTGCTGTCCAGGCGACGCTAGCTCGGGGCCCGCTTCGTGCCGCCGCCTATCAGGAGGCGCACGAGTTCCGCCTGCCGGTGCGTGCCGGTCTTGTCGAAGACGCGCTGGAGATGGGTCTTCGCCGTGGTGAGCGAGATGCCCAGCGCTCCGGCCGCAGCGCCGAGCGTCTCGCCATTGGCGATGCGCAGCGCGAGGCGCGCCTCTGCCTGGGTGAGGCTGTATGCGGCGCGAAGCGCGTCGGCGGTGACCGTCGGCGCGTGATCGGCGAGGCTCACGATCAGCATGACGCGCCGCGCGCTGGCGGTGAGCCCGCCCTGCGGCCCGTTCGCGCCAACGGGCCTGATGGCGACCGACAGGGGCGAACCGCCCCGGCGGCGCAGCAGGACCGGCCGCTCGTCGTACACCCAGCCTGACGCGTCTCCGGCAGGAACCGATGCCTCGGCAACACGGCGTCGCAGCATATCGGTTTCGTAAGGCGTGCCGGCGTGCAGCCCGTCCGCCGCCTCGCGAAGCCCGTCCTGGGCGTCGAGCAGCCCTCGTGCAGCCTGGTTGGCGAACCGCAGCTCGCACTGTGGTCCGACCAGGAGGATCGGCGAGGGCATCTCTTCCAGGACGTGGCGAAGCGCAGCGAACTCGTCGGCCAGCGTGGCGACGCGCAGGCTCGTTCGAAGGGCCCGGACCAGATGCGGCACGAGAGGTGCGAGCCGCCCGGCATCGGGCTCGCCGAACCTGCCGAACCGGACGCTGCGCGAGAGCGTCAGCGTCGCGCTCGTCGGGCCGGCCTCGAGCATGTTGGTCACGAGCGTCGTCGCGCCGCCGTAGAAGTTGCGCGACTGCCCCAGGTCATCGAGATAGGGGTTGCTGCGTGGCAGGCTCATCGCGGCGACCTCGGCATCGGAGAACACCACGCCGGTTGCCGGAAGCGACGAGCCCTGCGGCGGAAAGCGCACGCCGGCGTAATGGCCCGCCCAGGCGCGGCGGGCCGTCACATGGTCACCGACCGAGAGGCCCGCGGCGCGTCGGCTCGCGCGTTCGAGGGTGAAGATCGAGGCGCCTGCCGCGCCGACGAGGTCGGCAAGCTCTCCGAGCACCGAGGGCCAGAGGGCCGGCTCGAGCGCGGCCTTCTCGATCGCGTCGATCAACCGGCCGGGGGCGGCAGCGGGTTCGGCCATGTGCGCCATCCTGTCGCCGGCGCGCCAGCGTCACGCCGGGAAGCGTTCGGAGATGAAACGACAAGTCGGGGCCGAAGGCAATTGAACAGGGCGTGCGAAACAGGTCGCTTCCGACGGGACGGGGTCATGCGCCGCTCGATGCGGAGGCCGAAACGATGTCGGGTGCGACGATAGCGCAGCGGATGAGAGCCACGAAGTTGCGCGATGCCGACGACCCCGGCTCGCGTCGCGTCGCAAGCCTGAGCGGCACCGTCGGCCGGTCAGGCGGCGCCAGCTCGCAATAGGCGACGCCGTCCATGTGCACGCGGTGCATGGAGGCAGGAACGATGGCGATGCCGAGACCAGCGGCAACCAAGCCCAGTGTCGAGGTGATCCGCGGCGCCTCCTGGCCCAATCGCGGCGTGAATCCGGCTCTGAGGCATGCGCCGAGGGTCGCGTCGAACATGCCTGGGCCATCCGCCCGCGCGAAGGCGATGAAGGTCTCCACGGCGAAGTCGCGCAGCGGCAGCGGTGTCGCGGCGGCGGCAGCGGTGTCGCGGCGGCGGCAAGCGGGTGAGCCGCCGGAACGGCAGCCATCATGGGCTCGTCGAGCAGGGGATGGACCGCAAGTCCAGCGTCTGCCGGCAGTTCCGCGCGAACGAAGGCGGCATCCAGCCGCGCCTCCGTCAAGCCCTGCACCGCCTGCCGGCTCAGGCACTCCTCCAGGATGACCGTGACGCCGGGCAAGGCGTCCCGGAACGCCCGGACGACCCCAGGCACGAGCGGGTGGAACGGTGCCGTGTGTGCCACGCCGATGCGCAACTGGCCTTGCTCGCCGCGGGCGACGCGTCTCGCCTCGCGCTCGGCCTGTTCGAGGCGTTGGAGGACCGCGCGCGCTTCCTCGAACAGGAACCGCGCGCTCTCGGTCAGCTCCACCCCGCGCGGCTTGCGGCAAAACAGCTGGAACCCGAGATACGTCTCCATCGCCTTGATCTGCTGGCTGAGCGGCGGCTGCCGCGTGCCAAGCCGCTCGACAGCGCGCGCCCGCGCTCGAGCGCGGTGTCGGCGTGGCCGTGCGCGTCGAGAACCATGTGGGTGCCAGTGGCAACGATGCGACGCGGCTGGTCGTTCGGGCGGCTCCGGACGGCGGAACGCTCCTGCTCTGCGCGCCGGTGAACGCGATCGAATTCCGGGACGACATCGTGCCGGTAGCCGGCATTGTGCGCGTCCCGCTCATCATCGAGGTGCATCCCTCTGTTCCGGCGGTGTCCATCCCGGAATTGATCGCCCATGCACGCGCGAACCCCGGGCAGCTGCGCGTCGCCTATGCCGGCAGGGGAACGCCGCAGCACGTGGGTATCGAGCTGTTCCAGCACATGGCCGGCGTGCGGCTTTCGCTCGTCGCCTATCCGGGCTCCGCGGCAGCGCTCGACGACCTTCTCCGGGGCGCGGCGGACGCGATGTTCGACCCCGCACCTTCCTCCATGCCGCATGTCCGCGCCGGCCGGCTGGTTGCGCTGGCGACCACGGGCCCGACCCGATCCACGTCGCTGCCCGGCGTGCCGGCGGTCACCGAGTTCCTGCCGGGCTACGAGGCCGGGTCCTGGATGGGCCTTGGCGTGCCCCGACAGACCCCGCCCGATGTGGTGACCTGGCTCAACCAGGCTGTGAACGAGGGACTGAAGGACGTCGAGATCCGGCGCGCGCTCGATGCGCTCGGCGCGGAGCCGATGCCGGGCTCTCCGGCCGAGTTCGCCAGCTTCATCGCCACCGAGACCGCCCGCTATGCGGACATCATCACGCGCGCCGGCATCCGGCGCGGATGAGGCTTACGGTCCGGCGGCTCGCACGTTGGAGGGTGGAGATCAAGGCGCCTGCCGCGCCGACGAGGTCGGCGATGCCGCCCAGGGCAGAGAAGGCGCTCGGCCCCCGAGCGGGAGAGTTTTGCTTGAGTTCGCCCCAGTGCGGCGGGGCAAAGGGTGGGTGTCTCAGCGCGATCTGCTCAGATCAGACTCTCCGCGACAAGGAGCGGCCGCATCATGTCGTGGTCCTCGTGCGACAGCACATGGCAATGCCACACATACTCGCCCGGCTTGTCGAAGTGGGCGATGATCTCGAGCACCTCATCCGGCGCGATCCAGACCGTGTCCTGGAAGCCTGTCTCCTCCGGCCGCACGGGCTGCGCTGCGCCATAGGTCAGGTCGCGCCAGTCCACCACGCCGTCCGAGGTGACATCGTCCGGAGTGCCGTCCTCGTCGGCGTCCGCGAAGGAGAAGCCTCGCTTCTCCACCACCTGGAACTGCACGAGGTGGAGATGCAGGGGATGCGCGTCCTCGGTGAAGTTGTGGATGCGCCAGAGTTCGACATCGCCCAGCCGCACCACCTCGGTGGCGGGGTCGTGATACGCCAGCGCGCCGAAGCCCTGCAGCTCGCCGTCGATATCGGGCACCTCCTCGGCCAGGCCGAGCGAGGGCAGGATGCGGCCGTACTCGTCCTCCCCCTCGAACAAGCCGAGCTGGCGGACGCGGTCTGGCGTGGCGCCGAGCAGATCCTTCATCGCCCAATCCGTCTCGCGCACCAGCGCTCGCGCGTTCGCCGCGTCGGCCAGCACGCCGGCGGTGTTGGCGAGGACGTCCTCGGCGCCGATACGGAACTGCATGACATTGCCCACCGGCATCGACTGCGTCGCCGCCTCCGCTCCACCGGCCAGCGCACCGTCCGCGAGCAGCCCCTTGAACGGCTCGAAGGCGGGGCCGCCGTTGAGCAGCGTGACGGATTGGCCGCGCAACGCGTCTGCGCCGAAATCCACCACAAGCTCCACCCGGTCGCCCGGGGCGAGCAGGATTTCCTCGCCCGCCTCCTGAACGCCGTCACCGTCCATGATGCTGACGGCGCGCTGCAGCAGCCCGCCGTCGACGCCAACCAGCTTCGCCTCGACCAGCGGGTTGTCGAAGCGCAGCAGGTAGAAGCGGCTGTCGGAGCCGTTCAGCAGGTGCAGCCGGTAGGCGCCGGGATCCGCCTCGAAGACGGGCCAGGCCATGCCGTTGACCAAGATGTGGTCGCCGAAGAATTCCGGCACCGTGGTCGGGAAGCCGCCGCCGAGCGCCTCATAGTCGTCCGGCAACAGGTCGCGCACCGTCTCGCCGGTGCCGGGTAGGGGATCGTCGGGATGCGCGCCGGGCAGGTAGAGACGGCCGTCAGTTGTGAAGGCGCGGTCCTGGATGGCGAGGCCGAGCTGAAACTCTCGGCCGGGCAGGTAACCCTCGGCCACCAGTGCCTGCTCGTTCTCGTCGATGAGGATGTAGAAGCCGGCGAGGCCGGCATACGTGTTGAGGCGCGTGAGGCCCAGCGCGTGATCGTGGTACCAGAGCGTCGCTGCGTCCTGGCTGTTGTCGTACGTATAGACGCGCGTGGCGTAGTCAGGCCCGGTCTCCTTGTGGTGGGCGGTGAACCAAGCCTCCGGGATGCCGTCGCTGGCTGAGTCGCTGTGGCCGCCGTGCAGGTGCGTGACAGCCGGGATGCCGCCACGCATCCCCATGGCATGGGCGATGCTCTCGTCCACCGGGAGCAGGTGCTCGTCGGGCAGCATGTTCTGCCAGTGGATGCGCAGCGTCACGCCTTCCTGCGCGAGGATGGTCGGGCCGGGATAGGAGGCGTGGTTGCCCGTGCCGTAGCCCCAGACCGTGGTCATCAGCCGATCGCCGAGCTCGTCCGTCAGGCCGAGCCATTGCTGCGTCTCGCGCATCTGCAGCACGAGCGTGCCGCCGTTGGTCGCATCGATCGTCTCCGGCACCGGCAGGGCGGCCCGGAAGAGGTCGTCCATGGTGGCGACGCGCAGCAGCGCCGGGCCGGGCTCGGCATCGGAGGTGGGCGTCGGCGGCACGCTATCGGGGGGTGTTATCGACGCCGCGGCGAGCGCGATGGCGGCGGCAGCCTGCAGGGAGCCTGCGACGGGCAGCACGACTCGAACCGCCTCCGGCGGCGCGGGCAGGTTTCGCGCGGCTGGTGGCGGGGGGATCGGCGGGTCAGACAGTTCGGGGGCAAAGAGCGGCAGGACGAGGCCTGAGGTACCGGCCCTGTCGGTTGCATCGGGCTCGTCGCGGAAGTGGAAACGCGTCGCCCCCACCCTTCCCGGTGCGTTGCCTGTTGCCGGCATTCGCCCCTCCCGTTTGCCATCTGCCGTGCGCACGGCGCCGGCTGCGGCTCATGGAATTTGGCTGGTTGCGCCGCCAGATGCATTGCGGCAGATCAAACGGTCGGACCTATCCGTTGAGCTCATCACGTGCCGTGATCCGCGTCGCCGCTCGCCGGCGCCCATGGACGGCCCGTGCAGGTCCCAGGAGCGAAGCGGCATCAGCGCGGGACACCGACCGCGGGTTGCGGTTTGTGCCTGCTTCCGCTACATCCCCCGCCTCGCGCGCCGGTCGGCATCGGCGCGCCTATCCGCTTGGAAGGTCGCCATGAAGCAGGGCATCCACCCCGACTATCACGAGATCACCGTCATCATGACGGATGGTACGACGTTCACCACCCGCTCCTGCTACGGCAAGCCGGGCGACACCATCCGCCTCGACATCGACCCGAAGTCGCACCCGGCCTGGACGGGCCAGCAGCGCGCGATGCTCGACACGGCGGGCCAGGTCGCGAAGTTCTCCAAGCGCTTCGCCGTCGACATGTCGAAGATGAACATCAAGGCCGCGGCCAGCATCAACAAGGGTGCAGGCGCGAAGGCAGCCGCCGCGGCCGCACCCGCCGGCAAGGCGCCCGCCAAGAAGAAGAAGTAAGGCTTCGCGGCTCGCCGCCGCGTTCGGGCCGATCGGGGCCGCCCCCTTGAACGAGGGGGGCGGCCTTTCTACGTCATGGGTCGCCGCTTGTGCCTTCGGGGCTCGCGGCACCGCGGTCGGGCCTTTGGCCGATCAGCGCCCGGGTCACGCATCCCCCGGGTGCGGCAAAGCGCCGACCGACGGACCTTGCTGTAACAGGAGGACCGATGATGACCGGCTTCGATTTCTCTCCCCTCTTCCGATCCACGATCGGCTTCGACCGTCTGTCGCGCCTGATGGACGCGACCATGGGCGCGCCCGAGGCGTCGTCCTACCCGCCCTACAACATCGAGAAGCTCTCTGATGACCAGTACCGCCTGACCATGGCGGTGGCAGGCTTCGGCGAGAACGAGCTCGAGATCACGCAGGCGCAGAGCGCGCTCGTCGTCGCCGGCCGCGCGCCGAAGGACGAGACGCCGCGGCAGTTCCTGCATCGCGGCATCGCCCGCCGCGCCTTCGAGCGCCGCTTCGAGCTCGCAGACCACATCGTGGTCGATGGCGCCTCGCTCGAGAACGGCCTCCTGCACATCGCGCTGAAGCGCGTCGTGCCCGAGAGCCTGAAGCCGCGGCAGATCCCCATCGGCGGCAGCGCTCCGCGGGTGATCGAGACCAAGGCCGCCTGAGCACCGCCACAGGCGAACGATGGAGGCCGGGCCACGGGTGTGGCCCGGCCTTTTCTCTTATTATCAAATATTTGTAGTGCGACCCTTCAACGGCACCTGATCACCCCGGCGGGCGGCGGAACACCGCCTCGGCGGCACCACGGTCTCGGTCACGCGCCGCGATGGTTGCCCGGACGCGGGCGATCTCGGCCTCGAGGGCGGCGATGTAGCCCTCCATGTCCTGCCGGCTCACGCCGTCGAGCGGAAGCGGGTCGAATCGTGGCTTCCGCTTCGGTAGCTCCTCCTCGTCGCGCAGCATGCTTGCCTCCCTCGCTCGGCACAGGATATCGACAGTGCGGCGCCCTCGCAGCGCATGGCGCCGATGCCCATATCGGTGCATGAAAGGCGATTGACCGGAAGCCCGCGCGGCCTATGGTGCCGCCGCCGCCGACGCGCCGGACGATCCCGCCGCAGACACGCAACGATAGACGAAGGCCGGAGGGGCCCCCGATCATGTCCTTGCCATTGATGCCGAAGGCCACAGCCGTGTGGCTGATCGACAAGACCGCGCTGTCCTTCGATCAGATCGCCGCCTTCGTCGGCATGCATCCGCTCGAGATCCAGGCCATCGCCGATGGCGAGGTCGCGATCGGCATCGTCGGCCATGACCCGATCGCATCGGGCCAGCTCACCCGCGAGGAGATCGCCCGCTGCGAGGCTGATCCTTCCGCGAGGCTGCGGCTCGCCGAGAGCTCGGTCGTGCTGCCCAAGCCCAAGGGCAAGGGCGCGCGCTACACGCCCGTGTCGAAGCGGAACGACCGGCCGGACGCGATCGCCTGGCTGCTGCGGAACTTCCCAATGCTGTCCGACCAGCAGGTCGGCAAGCTTCTCGGCACCACGAAGGACACGATCGCGAAGGTGCGTGACAAGACGCACTGGAACAGCGCCAACATCAAGCCGCGCGACCCCGTGATCCTCGGCCTCTGCACGCAGACCGACCTCAACCGCGAGGTCCAGTCCGCCATCGAGAAGGCCGAGCGCGAGGGCAGGCCGATCCCGCAGGCTCCGGTCGATACCGGAAACGCGCTCGCCTAGGGCGAGGCTCGCACAGCACCGGCCGCAATCCCCACCCCCGCCCTGCCGGGCGGGGGCGGAGCGCGACGCGTCAGGAGAGGGCCCGGTCGGCTTTCAGCCGCTCCATCTCTTCCTTCAGACGCAGCTTCTCCCGCTTCAGTTGCGAAAGCGCCGTCTCGTTGGGGCGCGGGCGCCCTCCCTCCTCGGCGATGCGCATTTCGAGCGCCGAATGCCGCTCGTTGAGCGTGACAAGTCGCTGCTGAAGGCTCATGCAGACCTCCGTGTGGTGGACGATGGCCACTTCCCGGACGGGACCCGCTGGACGGCGCCCCGCGCCGGAACAGGAATGCTAACCCTGCTCCGGCACGTCCGGCCATCACAATCTTTCCGTGCACCTCACAACCATGTGGACAACCGGCACGAGATTATCGCGCGCCCGTTTTGACCTCACTGGTCGCCGAGGCAGATGCCCAGTCCCCGGGCCACGCGCACCATGTCGTCGTTCGGGTCGACAGGCCGGGCAGCTCCCGCCGCCTCCTCGACGGGCGCGTCGGCCACCCGTCCCTCCCGCCACACGACGATGCGCCCGAACCGCCCGGCCACGGCGAGATCGACCGCGTGCACCCCCATCGAGGAGCCGACGATCCGGTCAAGCGCGCCTGGCGAGCCGCCGCGCTGGACGTGCCCGAGCACGGTGACGCGCGCCTCCGCTCCCGTCGCTTCCTCGAGCGCGTGGGCGATCGGGCCGCCGACGCCACCGAGCCGCGGCATCGCCCCTGGCGCGGAGGGGCCCGCGAGCACGGTCTCGCCCTCTGCCGTGCGGACGGCTTCGGCGACGACGACGAGGGCGAAGTTTCGCCCACGGTCCCGCAGCGCCTTGATGGCGGCGGCGACGGGCGCCATCCGCCAGGGGATCTCGGGGATGAGGATCACGTCGACCCCCCCGGCGATGCCTGCGGCAAGCGCGATGTGCCCGGCGTCCCGCCCCATCACCTCGAGAACCATGATGCGGTTGTGGCTGGCCGCCGTCGGCTGCAGGCGGTCGAGCGCCTCCATCGCCACCTCCACCGCCGTGTGGTGGCCGATGGCGTACTCTGTGGCGCCGAGATCGTTGTCGATCGTCTTCGGGATGCCGACGAAGGGGAAATGCCCGGTGCTCATAAGCCTGTGCATGATCCGCATCGACCCGTCGCCGCCGATGCCGATGATCGCGTCGAGCCCGAGCCGCGCGACCCCAGCATGGATCTTAGCCGAAAGGTCCGTCACGCCCCCTTCGGGAAGCGGGTAGGCGAAGGGGTCGCCGCGGTTGACGCTGCCGAGGATGGTGCCGCCCGCGCGAAGCAGCGCGGCATCGGCCTGGCCGAGCTCGAGCCGTTCGTAGCGCGGCGGATTGTCCATCAGCCCCACCGTACCCTGGTGGATGCCGTACACCTCGAGCCCCCAGTGGCCTGCCGCGCGCCGGACCACCGCGCGGATGGCGGCGTTCAGCCCGGCACAGTCGCCGCCCGTGGTCAGAACGCCGAGCCGCTTGATCCCCGACTGCTGCATGGCTTCCATCCGAATCGTTCCCTCTTCACCGTCGCGGCCAGCATAGGTAGACGGTCGCGCGTTACGCCATGCCATCGCCGTGCTATGAGCGGGGCCGAGCGGGACGGGCGAGCCAGGAAGGCGCCGACGACGAGATGAGACCGACGGCCTGGGCATGATGGACGAGGATCGCGACAGCCTTCTCGCGCGCCTGAACACGCTGCGCTCCGAGCACCGGGACCTCGATACGGTGATCGCGCGGCTTTCCGGCGACGCCATGACCGACCAGATCCACCTCGCCCGGCTGAAGAAGCGGAAGCTGAAGCTGAAGGACGAGATCTCCTGGATCGAGGACCGGCTTATCCCCAACATCATCGCATAAGCATCTGTTCATGAACGAGCGTCCGTTGGTTGGCGTGATCATGGGGAGCCGCTCCGACTGGCCGACCATGGGGGCGGCGGCGGAGACCCTGACGAAGCTTGGCATCCCGCACGAGGCGCGCGTCGTCTCTGCGCACCGCACGCCGGAACGCCTCTACGCCTACGCCTCCGGCGCGGCCTCGCGCGGCCTGAAGGTGATCATCGCCGGCGCGGGCGGGGCGGCGCACCTCCCCGGCATGGCCGCATCGATGACCGCGCTTCCGGTTCTTGGCGTGCCCGTGGAATCCCACAGTCTCAAGGGTATGGACAGCCTTCTTTCGATCGTACAGATGCCCGGCGGAATCCCCGTCGGCACGCTCGCGATTGGCCGGCCGGGCGCGATCAACGCAGCCCTCCTCGCCGCCGCCATCCTCTCCCTGTCGGACGCAGCGCTCGCCGGGCGTCTCGCCGCGTTCCGCGCACAGCAGACGGCCTCCGTGCCAGAGACCGTCGAGGATGCCTGAGCTGTCCGGCCCCCTCCGGCCGGGGGCGACGATCGGGATGATGGGGGGCGGGCAGCTCGGCCGGATGGCCGCGGTCGCCGCGGCCCGGCTCGGCTACCGCGTGCATGTCTTCACCCCGGAGGCGGACTCGCCGGCAGCGCAGGTCTCCGCCGCAGCGACGGTGGCAGAGTGGTCGGACTCGGAGGCGCTCGGCCGGTTCGCCGCGTCGGTCGATGTCGTCACCTTCGAGTTCGAGAACGTGCCGGGAGACGCGCTCGATCTTCTCGCCGCGCGCGTTCCCGTCGCCCCCTCGCCGCGCGTCCTGCGCGTCAGCCAGGATCGCATCGCCGAGAAGACCTTCCTCGCCGAAGCAGGCGTGGCGACCGGCCCCTGGGCGCCGGTGACGGCTCAGGCGCAGGCCGCGGCGGCCATCGCGGCCGTCGGTCTGCCCTGCGTGCTGAAGACCACCCGGCTCGGCTATGACGGCAAGGGCCAGGCGACGCTGAGGCGGGCAGACGAGCTGGCGCCCGCGCTCGGCAAGCTCGCCGGGCAGGATGGCAGCTTCCGCCCCCTCGTCGCCGAGGCCTTCATCGATTTCGCCTGCGAGGTCAGCGTCATCGTCGCGCGCGACAGGGCGGGCACGATCGCTGCCTATGACACGGTGGAAAACCGCCACCGCAACCACATCCTCGACCTCACCATCGCGCCGGCCCGTGTGGCCTCGGCCGTGGCGGAGGCGGCGCAGTCGGCTGCCCGCCGGGTTGCGGAGGCGATCGGGCTCGTCGGGCTTCTCTGCATCGAGTTCTTCGTCACGCAGGATGGGCGGGTGCTTGCCAACGAGATCGCGCCGCGGCCGCACAATTCAGGGCACTGGACCATCGAGGCCTGCGCGGTGAGCCAGTTCGAGCAGCAGGTCCGCGCCGTCGCCGGCCTGCCGCTCGGCGATCCGTCACGCCACTCCGATGCGGTGATGAAGAACCTGATCGGCGACGAGATCGGGG
This sequence comes from Elioraea rosea, assembly GCF_007644105.1. Taxonomy (GTDB): domain Bacteria; phylum Pseudomonadota; class Alphaproteobacteria; order Acetobacterales; family Acetobacteraceae; genus Elioraea_A; species Elioraea_A rosea. The sequence goes on from NZ_VFAC01000001.1 coordinate 158,027, forward strand.
CCGTCCCTGCGCTGCTCGCGACGCCGGGGCTCGTGCCGCACCATTATGGCAAGGCGGAAGCCCGGCCCGGCCGCAAGATGGGCCACGTCACCCGCCTCTTCCCCCGCGGCGGACTGCCCGACGAGACGGGGATCGCGGCGGCCTTCGCCCCGGCGCCGTAGCCGTTCAGCCGGGGGTGGTTCAGGCCGGTGCGGATTCGACGCCTGTCGGCGCCTGGACCTCGGGAGGAGGCGGCGTCGCCGGCCGTTCGCCGACCTCGACCGTCACCTCCACATTCATGCCCAGGAAGTCGTTCGGCTGCCCGGTATAGGAGCCGCCGATCGGCACGGCCTGCGAGGGCTGGCGCGCGACGGCCACGCGGATCAGGTTCCGGCCACCGATCAGCCCGTTCGTCGGGTCGAACTCGACCCAGCCCGCACCGGGAACGTAGACATCGCACCAGGCATGGGTCGCGCCGCCGCCGACCACCGGCGTGTCGCTGTCGGCCAGCGCCGCGTCGTAGAGGTACCCCGAGACGAAACGGGCGGCGAGGCCGAGGGCGCGGCAGGCCTCCATCATCAGGAGCGCGAAGTCGCGGCAGGCGCCGGACCCAAGGCTCAGCGTCTCAGTCGGCGAGCGGGTCCCCTCCTCGTCGCGGCTCTCGTAGCGGAAATCGGCCTTGATCGCATTGGTCATGCCCACGAGCAGCGACGCGGTCCGTGTCGGCCCCTCGGTGGAGAGGAACTTCTTCGCCCATGCATCGACCGCGCGGTCAGGGTCGGGGAAGTGGCGCTCGGCGGTCCGGCCGAGATCGGGCACTTCCTCGGGCGGGTAGGCGAAGGGGATGGTCTCGGCGAACGGCTCCACCATCGCGGCGAGGTCGGCGGGGACGGGCGGGAAGTGGTCGAGCACGATGTGGCTCTCGATCGAGAGCCGGTTGGCCTGCTCGGGGAAATGCGCCACGGCGACGGAGTTGCCGAACACGTCGTGCTTCCAGCGGAGCTTCGCCGAGGGGCTGAAGCTGAGCGTGGCATCGATCAGGCGCAGGTCGTGGCTGTCGCGCGGGCGCGTCATCAGCCTGTGGTCGCCGAAGGTGACGGGGTTGGCGTAGTTGTAGACCGTGCGGTGGGTGATGGCGACGCGGGGCATGGCGCTCAGCCCGCCGGCCGGAGGCGGCGGATGAGGCCGAACGGGTCTGGAAGCCGCGCGGCGGCCTCCTTCAGCCTCGCCCGCGCCTTCGGGATCACCATCAGCCCCTCGATCCGCCTGTCGAGGAACTCGGCGGTGCGGGCGTCGTCCTCGCTGTCGTCGTTCAGCCAGTAGAGAAGCGTCGCGCCATAGACGGCGCCGAGCGAGGCGCGCTTGGTGTACCAGGAGAAATCGCTCGACCGGTCACCAACCGCCCGCCAGATCGTATCCACCGTCCTGAAGGCCGTGCGGGCTGCGATCGGCGCATTCTGCGGCAGGGCGAGCAGCGCGAGCGCGCGGCCGACCGCCTCCTTGTTGCCCCGCAGCCTGTCGAGCCGCCCCATCACCGCACGGGCGACGCGGGCGCGAAGCTTCATGCCGGCGAGCTCCTCGCGGGCGAGGTCCTCTGCCATCTGCCGGTCGGCGAGGTCGCACCAGACCTCTATCGCCTCGACGGGGCCGCCGGGGAACAGCAGGTCGAGGTCGCGCGGGTCCATCCCGGCATCCTTGAGCCCCGCCTTCAGGGCGCGGCGCGTCCAACCGTCCAGCGGCACGTGCGGAAGCGTGGCGGTGACCGCCGCGTCGCGCTCGGGGCTTCGCTCGATCTCAGCCATCTCGTCCTCCTTCGCTCCTCGCCCCGGCGGAGGCCGCGGCGGCGCGCATCAGTTCCTCGGTGAAGCCGAACAGGGCGAAATCCTCCATCCGCATCGGGTAGAGGATGCCGTCGAGATGGTCCATCTCGTGCTGGACCACGCGGGCGTGGAAGCCCGAGACGGTCCGGTCGATGGCATGGCCGTCCGGGTCGGTGCCGCGGTAGCGGATCCGCTCCGGCCGCGGCACGGCACCGCGCAGGCCGGGAATCGAGAGGCACCCCTCCCATTCCACCGCCATCTTCTCCCCAGCCGGCTCGACGATCGGGTTGATGACGGTGACGACGCCAGGGCCGGTCGGCACGTCCTCCGCCTGGCCGGTCAGCCGCTCGGGGCGGGCGCGGAACACGAAGAGGCGAAGCGGCACATGCACCTGCGGAGCGGCGAGTCCCGCGGCATCGGCATCGATCAGCGTCTCGATCATGTCAGCGACGAGCCGGCGGATCTCGGGCGCCCCGGGGTCTGGCACCGGATCGGCCACCCTCAACAGCACGGGATTGCCCATGCGCGCGATCTTCAGGATGGCCATGCCGCGTTTTCCCCCGTCGGCCCGTCTCGAACGGTGCAAGCGATCCAGGTTCGAACGATATTGGCCGGCGGTGGATGCATGGCAACTGCGCGCTTTGCCGCAGCCCTGCCCTGTGCTATTCAGGCTGACCCCGCGCCTCGGTTCGCCAGGCGCGGTTCCGTTTGCGCGCCTGCGGAAGGAGCCCATCCTGGGCAAGGCGCAAGAGCCCGATGGAGGGTAACGGCACGTGCAGGTTCTGGTTCGCGACAACAATGTCGATCAGGCGCTCAAGGCGCTCAAGAAGAAGATGCAGCGGGAAGGGATCTTCCGCGAGATGAAGCTGCGCCGGCACTACGAGAAGCCGTCCGAACGCCGCGCCCGCGAAGGGGCAGAGGCTGTTCGCCGCGCCCGCAAGCTGGAGCGCAAGCGGCTCGAGCGCGAGGGGTTCTGAACCCCTCCCGGTGTCGCTGCTGACGCGATGCCAGGCTCAGGTATGCTGGGCTCAGGAATGCCAGGCTTCAGGATGACACCGCCCACCCCACGGGCCATGGCAACCGCCGTGGCCCTTTCGGTGTCGGGCGCGGGGCGGAGCCGTCGATGGGCCTGATCCGCTGGCTCGGCGCGCTTATCGGCTCGGCGCTGTCGCTCGTGCTGTTCCTGCTGATGCCGTGGCGATGGTTCCGCCGGCGGCAGCCCGTCGCCGGCATCGTTCCGACGCCCGAGATGGCCGCACCGGTCGAGGCGGAGCCCGCCTGGCCGCAGATGCCGCGCACAGGCCGCCCCGGCACGGCGACCGACGACCAGGTCGAAGCGTTGATGGAGGCGCGCATCGTGCCCGCCCCGCCGTGCCGCGACCTGCACGACTATTCCGTCGAGGAGGCCGCCGCCATCCTCGATGCCCTCGCCTTCTCCCGTGCGGTGGCCGCGCAGGTCACAGGCGGCGAGGACGCGGACGCACCGCCCGAGGTTCTGACAGAGCTGCTCAACGACCTGGTCGCGACCACGCTCGCTGATGACGAGCTGCGCGACTTCGCGCTGCGCTGGGCGCGCTCGGGCCAGCCGCTTCCGATCCGCGAGAACACGACCTTCGCGCGTGCCCGCGAGGCGGTGCTTCGGCACTGGCAGCCGGCCGAGGCCTGACCGATTCCTTCCGCTTGACGAACGCTTCGGGCGACCGCACAGACGTCGCGGTTTGGCCAAGGAGGCAACGTCCATGATCCGCCGTACCCTGCTTGTCGCTGCGCTGTCGGCCCTGGCCGCACCGGCGCAGGCGCAGACCTATCCAACGCGCATCGTCACCATCGTCGTTCCGTTCGCCGCAGGCGGGCCGACCGATGCGGTGGCGCGGCTGATCTCCGAGGCGATGGCCAAGGACCTCGGCCAGACCGTGGTGGTCGAGAATGCCGGCGGCGCCGGCGGCACGATCGGCGCCGACCGCGTCGCCAAGGCGCGACCCGACGGCTACACGATCCTGCTGCACCACATCGGCATGGCAACGATCCCCACCCTCTATCGACGCCTGCCCTACGACCCGGTGAACGCCTTCGCGCCGATCGGCCTCGTCACGCCGGTGCCGATGACGGTGATCGCGCGCAAGGACCACCCGGCAGCGAGCTTCACGGATCTCATCGCCTGGATCCGCGCCACGAAGGAGAACGTCAATCTCGGCAATGCCGGGCTCGGCGCGGCGAGCCAGCTCTGCGGCACGTTGCTGCAGTACCTGCTGCAGACGCCGATGACGGCGGTTCCGTTCCGCGGCACGGGCCCGGCGATGACCGAGCTGCTCGGCGGGCGCATCGATCTGATGTGCGACCAGACGACGAACACGACCGAGCAGATCCGGGCCGGTGCGGTGAAGGTGTATGCCGTGACCGTACCCGAGCGCCTCGCCGCCCTGCCGGACGTGCCGACGACCGCGGAGGTCGGCATGCCCGATCTTGCGGTGACGATCTGGCACGGGCTCTACGCGCCGCGGAACACGCCCGAAGCGGTGATCGCGCGGCTCTCCCGCGCGCTGCAGGCCGCGCTGAAGGACGAGAAGGTGATCGGCCGCTTCGCCGAGCTCGGCACCATGCCGGAGCCGGCGGAGCGCGCGACACCCGAGGCGCACCGCGCGCACTGGATGGCAGAGATCGCCAAGTGGCGGCCGGTTCTGCAGGCGGCGAACCAGTACGCCGACTGAACCTCCCTCGCCTGCGGCGCGCGCCCCCCATTGCCGGGGCGCGCACGCTCGCGCATCGTGCGCGGACGGCACTCGCCTCGAAGCAGGAACGGGAAGGGAGAACGCGGATGACGATCCACTTCGTCGTGCATGACGAGCACGACTCGGTCGGCGTCGTGGTGGTCGAGGGGCTGAAATCCCGCCAGCCCCTGACCGGCTGGATCATGGACCAGGACAAGATGATCGAGTTCACCGCGAAGTCGGACATCCCGATCGGCCACAAGCTCGCCATCCGCGACATCGCCGCGGGCGACACGATCATCAAGTACGGCGTCGACATCGGCCGCGCCGTCGCGCCGATCGGCGCGGGCGAGCACCTGCACGTGCACAACGTCAAGACGAAGCGCTGGTGAGGGAGAAGCGACCATGGGCATGAAACTTGGCTCCCAGAGCTTCGAGGGATACCGGCGCGAGAACGGGCGTATGGGCGTGCGCAACCACGTCATCATCCTGCCGGTCGATGACCTCTCCAACGCCGCCTGCGAGGCGGTCGCCAACAACATCAAGGGCACGCTCGCCATCCCGCATTCCTACGGGAGGCTGCAGTTCGGTGCGGATCTCGAGCTGCATTTCCGGACGCTGATCGGCGTCGGCGCGAACCCGAACGTCGCGGGTGTCGTCGTGATCGGCATCGAGCCTGGCTGGACGGGGCGGATCGTCGAGGGCATCGCGAGGACGGGCAAGCCCGTCGAGGGATTCTGGATCGAGCAGCACGGCGACATCGCGACGGTGGCGAACGCCTCGCGCGCCGCCTACCGCCTGCTCAAGCACGCCTCGCGGATCAAGCGCAGCAAGGCGCCTCTGTCGGAGCTCTGGGTCTCGACCAAGTGCGGCGAGAGCGACACGACCTCCGGCCTCGCCTCCTGCCCGACCGTCGGCAACGCGTTCGACAAGCTCTGGGAGAACGGCAACACGCTCGTCTTCGGCGAGACGACGGAGCTGACGGGCGGGGAGCATCTCGTCAAGGCGCGGTGCCGCACGCCGGAGATCGCCGCGCAGTTCCAGGCGATGTTCGACCGCTACCAGGGTGTGGTCGAGGCGAACAAGACCAACGACCTCTCCGAGAGCCAGCCGACCAAGGGCAACATCGAGGGTGGCCTCACCACGATCGAGGAGAAGGCGCTCGGCAACATCCAGAAGATCGGGAAGAAGTGCCTCGTCGATGGCGTGATCGACAAGGCCGAGGTGCCGACGGGGTCGGGGCTCTGGTTCATGGACAGCTCCTCGGCCGCGGCCGAGATGGTCACGCTCTGCGCGGCGTCGGGCTACGCCGTTCACACTTTCCCGACCGGCCAGGGCAACGTCATCGGCAACCCGATCCTGCCGGTGATCAAGATCACGGCGAACCCGCGCACGATGCGCACCATGTCGGAGCATATCGACGTCGACGTGACCGGCATTCTGCAGAAATCGATGAACATGGACGATGCCGGCGAGGCGCTGCTCGACTGCATCGTCAGGACCGCCGATGGCGAGCTCAGCGCGGCGGAGATCCTCGGCCATCGGGAGTTCTCGCTGACACGGCTCTACGAGAGCGCCTGAGGGCACCGCTCCCAGATGCGAGAAGGGCGGTGGCCTCGCGGCCACCGCCCTCATTCGCTCCGCGAAGCCGTGGCGCTCAGGCGGCGCGGCGGCGGCGCGAGACGGCGCCGAGGCCGAGCAGCCCGGCGCCGAGCAGGGCGAGCGTCGCAGGCTCCGGCACCGGCACGGAGGTGATGCGAAGCTCGGCGATGTCGAAGCCGTCGCGGTTGTTCGCCTCGACAGGCGACATGTCGACCAGCCGCAGCGAGTTGAAGCTTCCGCCGTTCACGGTCATCGAATAGGTGGTCGGTCCGTTGCCGTCGACGGCGGAGAGCGCGGCCGCGCCGCTGCCGCCCGAGGTGTCGACCGCGGCGCCAAGCTGGTCGTTCAGCAGCTTGCCGATGAACACCCAGTTGCCGAGATCATCGCCGAGATAGAGGCTCGCGATCTCCTTGTGGCCGGAGCCGGCGAAGGTCAGCTCGATGATCGAGCCGGAGCTGATCACGTTGTCGGTCGGCGAGATGAGGAAGGAGATGTATCCACCGAGGCCGAGCGACAGCATGGTGGTGTTGTTGCCGTCGAACATCGCGTTGACGTTGCTGCGCGCGGCCGGAACCGGGCCGAGCGCGAGCGAGCCAGGCAGCGTGCGCTGGCCCTGGCTGAACACGATCGAGGCGAAGTCGCCCACGCTGTCGTGCAGGATGGTACCGGCCTGGGCGTTGCCCGAGAAGCCGATGATGGCGGCGGCGGCAACCGCCGCGAGAAGCTGATGACGCACTGGTCGGCACCCTTTCGAAATGGGTTGCAACAGGTTCGTGGCGACCAGGCTGCAAGATGCATGCCGCATCTGCGAAGACGGGAATATGTCGGTGACCCATACAGGGGTCTGAGTTCTGGCGGGATGGCGTAAAGCTTGCCGACAGCGTGTCGGAAAACCTGACGAATCGGCCCGCCCCCGGTGGAAGGCCGGAGGCGGGCCGGAACCGGCTCAGGCGTCGACGATCATCTCGAAGCCGCCATAGATCATCCGCTTGCCGTCGAACGGCATCGGGTTCACGTCGGGCTTCAGCCGCGGGTCTTCCATCACCTTGGTATGGCCGGCGTCCCGCACCTCCTTGGACGGCCAGGTGATCCAGGAAAACACCACCGTCTCGTCCGGCTTGCGCAGGACCGCGCTGTGCATCGAGTTGACCTTGCCCTCCGGCACGTCGTCTCCCCAGCATTCGACGAGGGAGAGCGCGCCGTGTTCCTTGAATACCTTTGCCGCCTCCTCCGCATGGCGGCGATACGCCTCGCGGTTCGCCGTCGGCACCGCGGCCATGAAGCCATCGACATAGGTCATGCGTCCGTCCTTCCTACCTAGCTGGTTTCGATCAAGCGTGGGGTGTCAGGCCGCGCGGGCGGGGATCTGCGCGGCATCCATCCAGAACGGCTCCCAGATATGACCGTCCGGATCGGAGAAGGCGCGGCCGTACATGAAGCCGTGGTCCTCCGCCTCGCGCACCTCCGTCGCACCCGCAGCGCACGCCGCCTCGATCATGCGATCGACGGCCGCGCGGCTGTCGAGCTGCACCGCCGTCAGCACCTCCGTCGTCGCCCGCGCATCGGCGATGCGCCGCGGCGTGAAGGCGGCGAACTTCGCATGCGTCAGTAGCATCGCCATCGCTCCGTCTCCGATCCTCATCGCAAGGGCGGTTTCGTCGGAAAAGCGGTCGTCGAAGGCGAAGCCGAGGGCGGCGAAGAAGCTCCGCGTGCGCGCGAGGTCGGCGACGGGAAGGTTGATGTAGACGTTCATCGTCCCTCTCCCCTCAAGCGCGCGGGCCGACAATCGCGAACATCGCGCCCTGCGGGTCGCGCGCCTGGATGATCCAGGCCTCGCCCGGCACAGGCTGCGGCCCGTGCAGCACCGCGCCGCCCTGATCCGTCAGCCGCTTCTGCGCGGCATCGATGTCGTCGACGGAGGCGTAGAACAGCCAGTGCGGTCGGGGCATCATCGGGTTGGTCATCATCCCGCCCATCGCCTCGCCGCCCTGCTCGCCGAAGATCTGGTACGTGCCCATCGGGCCCATATCCATCGCCTCGTGCTTCGCCCAGCCGAACTGCCCGGCATAGAAGTCGAATGCCTTCTGCCAGTCGGTGCTGTGCAGCTCGTGCCAGGCAACGGCGGGCATGCCGCCATTCGGCTTCGGGCCATCCGCCGAGGCCGGCGTGAAGAGCATGAACACGGCGCCCTGCGGGTCTGCCACCACGGAGAAGCGGCCCACGGAGGGAATGTCCTGCGGCGGCTTGTGCACCGAACCGCCCGCGCCGCGAAGCGCCTCGGTCGCGGCATCGACATCCGGCACGCCGACATAGCCGAGCCAGCCAGGCGGCATGCCGCCCGCCTGCGCCTCCTCCGGCAGGGCCATGATGCCGGCAACGCCCTGCCCTGCCGCTTCGAGCACGAGATAGGGGACGGGCGAGGCTTCGAAGGGCTTGGCCTCCCAGCCGAGAACGGTGCGGTAGAACCCGGCCGCCGCTTCGGGGTCAGTGGTGACGAGCTCGTACCAGACGAAGCGCGGGGCGCCGTTCTTCATTGATCGTTCCTTCCTCACCGGCAGCGCGGTGAACCCGCGGCGCCATTGCTTTGCTTGATGCGTGTATATACATTCTTGCCATGGAGGCAACACCTCACCTTCGCGAGACCGTCGGCTGCCTCTGTCTCGCCGCGCGGCGCGCGGCGCGCGCGATCACGGCAAGCTTCGACCGCGGCCTGCGCGCACACGGGCTTCGTTCCACGCAGTTCACGCTTCTCGCCGTGCTTGCGCTGAAGGGCGAGCAGACGATCGGCGCCCTCGCCACCATCATCGGCGCCGACAGGACGACGATGACGCGCAACGTCGCGCTCGCGGCCAGGCGCGGCCTCGTCACCGTCGCGCGCGACGAGGCGGATGCACGCTCACGCCGTGTCGCGATCACGCCGGGTGGCCGATCGACGCTCGAGGAAGCCTTTGTCACGTGGCGGACCGTGCAGCACACGCTCACCGAGGCGATGGGCACGGCCGCTGCCGATGGGCTGCGCCGCATCGCGAAGGACCGCCTGGCAGCGCGAAGCGGCGCCTGACCGCCTTGGCCCCCGGGCAGGGCGGCGTATCCTGTCCGCTCCGCCGCACCGAGCAAGGACAGGCCCATGCCCGAAATCGACCCCGTGACCATCTCCGTCGTGCGCCACAGGCTGCACGCCATCGTCGAGGAGATGGGCGAGGCGATGCTGCGCACCTCCTACTCGCAGATCCTCAACTCGAGCCGCGACTTCTCCACAGCGCTCACCGATGCCGAGGGGCGCCTGATCGCGCAGGCCGAGCATGTGCCGATCCATGTCGGCGCGCTTCCCTGGGCGGTGCGCTCGGTGCACGACTACTTCCGCGGCCGGATCAATCCCGGCGACGTCTATCTGCTGAACGATCCCTATCGCGGCGGCAACCACCTGCCCGACCTCACCGCCTTCGTGCCGGTGTTCGACGGCGACCGGCTGGCCTTCTGGGCGATCAACCGCTCGCACCAGAGCGACATCGGCGGCGCGACGCACGGCGCCTACAACCCCGGTGCAACCGAGATCTGGCAGGAGGGGATCCGTGTCCCGCCGCTGCGGCTCTACGATCGCGGCGAACTGCGCGACGACGTTGCGGAACTGCTTGCGCTCAACGTCCGCCACCCGCGCGACTTCCGGGGAGATCTCGCGGCGATGATCGGCTCGGCGCGCGTCGGCGAGAGGCGGCTCGGCGCGCTGCTCGCGGAGTTCGGCTCGGAGGCGACGCATGCGGCGATCGAGGCGGTGCTCGACGGCGCAGAGCGGCAGGTGCGCGCCGTCATCGCGTCCTGGCCCGACGGCGTCTATCGCGGCGAGGCGATGATCGACGATGACGGGCACCGCTTCCGCGACATCCACATCCGCGCGACGGTGACGAAGACGGGAAGCGACCTCGTCGTCGATCTCTCCGACAGCCACGAGGAGGTCGACGGCTTCATCAACTCCGCCTACGCCAATACCTGCTCGGCCGTCCTCGTCGCCCTCTCCTACCTGATCGACCCCGAGACGCCGAAGAACGACGGTGCCTTCCGGCCGGTGCGGATCGTCACCCGCGAGGGAACGATCTGCCACCCACGGCCAGGCAAGCCGGTGACGTTGTCGACCAATTGCAGCGGCCAGGAGATCATCGAGGCGGTGATCAAGGCGCTTGCGCCCGCCTGCCCGGACCGGGCGATGGCAGGCTGGGGACGACGCTTCCGCATCGCCATCCAGGGGCGCGACCCGCGGCGCAACCGCCCCTTCATCTGGCACCTGTTCCAGGCGCGGCCGGGCGGCGGCGCCTCGCCCGCGGGCGATGGCTGGCCGGGCGCGGGGGAGTGGCAGGCTGCGGGCGGTATCAAGTTCGGCTCGATCGAGGTCGCCGAGGTGCGCTTCCCCCTCTACTTCCTGCGCCACCAGTTCCGCCCCGACAGCGGCGGGGACGGTCGCTTCCGCGGCGGTCCGGGCGGCGATCTCGCCTTCGCCGTCGAGGTGGCCGAGCCGGCCGTAGCAAACACGGCGGGGGACGGGGTGAAGTACGGCGCCTGTGGAATCGCCGGCGGGCGCGACGGCGCGCCGCATCGCTACGTGCTTCGCTCGGGCGATGAGGTCCGCGTGTTGAAGACGAAGGAGGTCGGCATCGTCATCCACCCCGGCGACATCATCGAGGCGCGCTCGGGCGGCGGAGGCGGCTGGGGACCGCCTGGCGAACGGAGCGCGGAGGAACGCGCGCGCGACCGCCGCCTCGGCTTCGTCACGGGCGAGGCCTGAGCGCGATGGCGTATCGTATAGGAATCGATGTCGGCGGCACCTTCACCGACCTCGTCGCGGTCGACGATGCAGGGCGCGTCGTGCACGCGAAATCCCCCTCCACGCCCGAGGACCAGTCGCTCGGCGTGATGGAGGGGCTCGGCCTTCTCGCCACCGAGCTCGGCCTCTCGCGCGAAGCGATGCTTGCCGAAACGGACCGTATCGTCCACGGCACGACGGTCGCGACCAACGCGCTTCTCGAGCGCAAGGGTGCGACGGTCGGCCTGCTCGCGACGGAGGGCCACGCCGACATCCTCGAGATGCGCGAGGGGCTGAAGGAGGACCGCTACAACCTGCGGCTTCCCCCGCCCGAGCCGCTCGTGCCGCGCGACCGCCGGCTCGGCGTGACCGAACGGATGCGCCATGACGGCCACGTCGCCATCCCGCTCGACCGCGCCTCGCTCGACCGCGCCATCGCGCGGCTAAGGGAGGAGGGCGTGGGGTCGGTCGCTGTCTGCTACCTGCATGCGTGGCGCGACGGGGCGCATGAGCGCGCCTCGGCAGAGGCCGTCCGCGCGGCGCTGCCTGGCTGCTACGTCTCGCTCTCCTCCGAGGTGCTGCCGGAGATCAAGGAGTACGAGCGCACCTGCACGACGGTGGTCAACGCCTATGTCGGCCCCGCGCTCGAACGCTACCTGACGCGGCTCGAGGCGCGGCTCGCAGAAGCGGGTTTCGCAGGACCGCTGCTGATAATCCAGTCGCATGGCGGGGTCGCCACCGTTGCCGATGCGGTTCGGCTCGCGGCCGGCGCGGTGCTTTCCGGCCCCGCGGGCGGCGTCGCCGGCGCGCGCCACGTCGCGCGACTCTCCGGCATCGCCAACCTCATCCCCTTCGACATGGGCGGCACGAGCACAGACATCTCGCTGATCACCGAAGGCGAGGCGGCGATCTCGTCCGACCGCAAGCTCGCCGGCCAGCGCGTCGGCCTGCAGAGCCTCGACATCGTCTCGATCGGCGCGGGCGGCGGCTCGATCGCACGCGTCGATGCGGGTGGCGTGCTGCATGTCGGCCCGGAGAGCGCGGGCGCGATGCCGGGCCCCGCCTGCTACGGCCGCGGCGGCGAGGCGGCGACCGTGACGGATGCCAATCTCGTCCTCGGCTATCTCGATGCCGCCGGCTTCATGGGCGGCCGGTCGCGGCTCGATCTCGCCGCGGCGGAGGTTGCCGTCGATCGCGTCGCCGCCGCGCTCGGCCTCGGCCGCATGGCGGCGGCGGAGGGCATCCACCGCGTCGTCAACACGCGCATGGCAGAAGGCGTGCGGCTAGCCTCCGTCCGGCGGGGCATCGACCCGCGCCGCTTCGCGCTTCTCTCCTTCGGCGGCGCGGCGGGATTGCACATCACCGACATCGCGCGCCAACTCGGCCTCACGCGCGTCCTCGTGCCGCGGCTCGCCTCGGTGCTTTCGGCCTGGGGCATGCTCGCGACCGACCTGCGCTGCGAGGTCGCGCGCACCCATATCGGCGATGCGAGCACGCTCGAGGACGAGGCGCTGCGCGCCGTCTATGCCGAGATGGAGCAGGAGGGGCGCGCGCGGCTCGCAGCAGCGCGCTTCGAGGGCGAGGTGCGCATACGTCGCTCTGCCGACATGCGCTACGGCGAGCAGATCTTCGAGGTGCCGGTCGATCTCGGCACCGTGGAGTGGGACGCGCCAGGGCTTCGCGCGCGCATGGCCGAAGCGTTCCACGACCGGCATGAGGCGCTCTACACCTATGCGCTGCGCGACCAGGAAGCCGTGCTCGTCAATGCCCGCGTCGCGGTGATCGGCGTCCTGCCTTCGCTTCCCTCCGAGCCGCCGCGCGGCAGAGACGCGGCCGCCCCTCCGCACGGCACGCGGCGCATCCATCTAGGCACGGAACAGGAGGTGTCGGTGTTCGGCTTCGACGCGCTCGGCCCGGGGCAGGTGATCGAGGGGCCGGCACTCGTGGAATCGAGCACCACGACGGTGCTGCTGCGCGAGCGCGACCGCGCGACCGTCACGCCCCTCGGCTGGCTCGACGTGTCGGTGCAGTAGCGGCCGCAGTGCCTCAGTAGCCGGCGACGCGGGGCAGCCACAGCGCGATGTCGGGGGCGGCGATGATCAGCACGATGCCGAGCGCGAGCATCGCCATGTAGGGGATCGCCGCCATGTTCACCTCCGACAGCGGCGCGCCCGTGATCGCCTTGATGACGACGAGGTTCAGCGCGACGGGAGGCGAGATGAGCGCGAGCTCGAGGTTCAGCGTCAGCAGCACGCCGTACCACACCTTGTCGATGGCGAGCGCGTCGAGCACGGGAAGGATCGCTGGCGTGGTGAGAAGAATGATCGAGAAGCTCTCGAGGATCAGCCCAAGCAGGAACAGGAGCACCGCCATGGCGAGAAGGAAGCCGGTGCGGCCGAGGCCCATATCGACGATGAGCTGCGTCAGCTCCTGCGGCGCGTTCAGCTTCGTCAGCATGTAGCCGTAGAGCGAGGCGCCGATGATGATCATGAACAGCATCGCCGTCGTGCGCGTCGCGTCCGAGATGCCGTCCCACAGCGCCGTGACGGTCATCTGCCGGTAGACGAACACGGCGATGGCGAGCGCCCAGAGTGCGCCGGTCCCTGCCGCCTCGGTCGGCGTGAAGATGCCGAAGTAGATTCCGCCTAGAACGAAGGGCGGAAGCGTCAGCGCCCAGAAGCTCTTGCGAATGGCGGTGGCCATCTCCCGGAACGAGGCACGCTCGAGCTGCCGCGAAGCACCCGCCTCGTCCGTCGCGACGGGCCTTCCCTCCGTCGCCATGCAGTAGGCCGCGAACATCGCCGCCATCATGAGCCCAGGCACGACGCCGGCGGCGAACAGCGCGCCGACCGACGCCTCGGTGACATAGGCGTAGAGAACCATCGGAGCCGAGGGCGGGATGAGGATGCCGAGCGTTCCGCCACCGGCGACGACGCCGAACGCACCCTTCCGCGAATAGCCGTAGCGCAGCATCTGCGGGATCGCGACCTTGCCGATCGTGAGCGCTGTCGCAACGGAGGAGCCGGAGATGGCGGCGAACACGGTGCAGGCAGCGACCGTCGCCACGCCGATCCCGCCGCGGATGTGCCGCAGCATGGTGTGGGCGGTGTGGAAGAGGTCATCCACCACCCTGCCGCGCACCATGAAATGCGCCATCAGCATGAAGAGCGGCACGGCGACGAGAAGGTAGCTGTCGAGCTTGCCGAACACGAACTCGCCGAGGGTCGCGACCGTCCCCTCCGTCGCCCAGAGCACGCCGAGCGAGAGAAGCGTCATCGCGGCGAACATCGGCACGCCGAGATAGAGGAGGACGAGCAGCCCCGCGAGGGTGGCGAAGAACGTCATCGAACCGGAACGCTCACTCGCCCGAGCCGCTCGCGGCAGTGAGGCCCGCCTCGTCGCGCGGGGCAGACCCGCGCGGCTCGCCGCCCGCGAGCAGCACAAGAAGCTGCGCGAGCGAAACGAGAAGCAGAAGCGCCGCGCCGATCGGAATAAGAAGGTGAAGCCACCAGAGCGGCACGGCCTCGATGTTGGTCGCGATGCCGATCATCCGGCTGAACGAGACCGTCTCGATCCCCTCCCGCAGGAGGATCGCCGCGACCGCGAGCACGGAAAGCACCGAGAGGATGCGCGCCGCCCGCCTCGCCCCGCCGCGCAGCCGGTTCGTCACCACCTCGACGCCGATATGCTCCTCGCGTCGCTGCGTCTCCGCGGCAGCGAGCATGACCAGGGCGACGACGAGCCAGGCAGCGGCATGATCGATCCAGGGTTGCGGCTGGCCGAGGAAGTAGCGCCAGCCGACCGAGGCGCAGACGAGGGCGAAGCAGACGAGGCCAGCCACCGCCCCGAGCGTCGCGGCGACCCGGGCGACAAGGCCGGCGAACCCTTCGAACAGGCGTAGCGCGCGCAGCACGAGCCCCCTCCGCGATGCCGCGCGCGCCCGCCGCTCAGGCCTTCAGCGCCTCGAGAAGTTCGAGGATGCGCGCGCCGCCATCGGGCGCCGCACGCCGGAACGCCTCGATCACCGGCGGCTGCATGGCCGCACGCCACGCCGCCTGCTCCTCAGGCGTCTGGACGTGGATGGTCATGCCCTTGGCGCGGAGCTCGCCCACCGCGGCGGCCGCCGTCTCCTCGGTCGCCGTCACGGCATCGGCCTCGGCCTTCTTCAGGCTCGCCTCGAGCGCCGACCGGGCCGGGGCGGGCAGCCCGTCCCAGAAGCGCGGGTTGACGTAGACCTGCGTGAAGACGCCGAAGAACGGCGTGACGGTGCCGAACTTCTGCACCTCGTAGAAACGTCGGCTGACGGCTGCGGACACGTCCGTCAGGCCTGCGTCGAGCACGCCCGACTGGAGCGCGCCGACGACCTCGGGCGCGGGCGTCGCCGCCGGGGCGGCGCCGACGGCACGGAGGCCCGTGTCGATCAGCGGGTTGATGCCGCGGATCTTCAGCCCCTGGAAGTCGGCGAGCTGGATGATCGGGCGGCGGCCGGAGGTGAAGATCGAGGTGCGCGTGGTGAAGAGCCAGGCGACGGAGCGCACGGCGCGCCTTGCCGTCGCCTCGTCAAGGAACTTCGCAGCGTCGGAGCCGGGGAACTTCTTGATGCGCTCGAGCTCGGTGAACAGGAACGGGATGGTCGGCGCGCTCATCTCGGGGATGGTGTTGCCCCAGGTGAAGTTGGTGGCCACCGCCGCCTCGAAGGCGCCGCGCGCCACGCCGGGGAAGTTCTCCGCCACCTTGGCGAGCTGCTCGGCCGGGAACACCTGCACCGTGACGCCCGCTCCCTTGGCGTTGACGTCCTCGGCGAAGGCGGCGAGCACCTTCGCGATGTGGTGGCCAGGGGGATACTGATGCGAGAGCCGCATCTGCGCCCCCTGGGCGCGGAGCGTCGTCGGCGCCGCGAGGGCCGCGATGCCGGTTGCGAGAATGGTGCGGCGTGTGGCGCGCATGGATTGGTCCTCCCAGATCGACGGGCGACGCTTACGGCGCGCTGGCCCGAGGGTCAATCGTGGCCAGGGTCGGCCCCGGCGCCCTGCACCCTGGCCCTGGGTCCCGGCCCTTGGCTCCTCCCGCGAGGCGGAAGAAGCCGCTGCCCCGTGGATGCGAGGCGACACACGCGTGCCGCTGTGCCGGACCTCGACCCACTACCGGAGGATGATTATTGCTACTCAATCTCGCGTTTGTAGACGATGCGTTGCATTTTCGATATCATTCAATAACCACGCTGACATCGAGGGGGCCAGCGACAGTGAACAGGTCATTGAGCATGGTTGGCGCGGCGCTGATCGCTGCATCCGTTGCGGGGGCGGCGCACGCGAGCTTCCTTGGCAAGGAGATGGAAGCGACCTATCGGTTTCCGGACGTCGGCACGGTGTATGGGTTCGCGACGTGGTCACCGCCGACATTCACGGTTGGCGCAGGGATCGAAACGACCGGCAACGTCGAGAACGTGACCTCGCTGGTGACCGATTTCTCGGACACGTCGCTGCTGATCTCATTCGAAACGGTGCTGACCAACCCGACATGGAACGGTTCCGCGTTCAACGGGCCGGTGTTCAGCCTCACCAGCGGCACGCTCGGCATCGTTTCCGCAAGCGTCGACGGTGCGACGACGATGCCAGGCTTCGACGACGGTCGCGTCACGTTCACCGACACGGACATCCGGCTGGATTGGAACGGCCTCTCCTATGTCGACGGCACGACGATCGCCATCAGCTTCACCTTCAACGGCACGGCGGTGCCCGAACCGGGAGCGCTGGCCCTGCTCGCCTTCGCCATCGGCGGCCTGATCGTCGCATCGCGCCGAGCGGCACCTGCGAGGGCATGACAGGGCCGCATCAGGGCCTGACGTCCGCCGCGTCAACACGCTGAGCCTGGCGATCGTGATTGCGTGGGGGCGCCGTGCCGCGCCGGCGTGCCACCGGAGGCCACCGTCAACTCAGTCTCTCCAACGCTGGGCGCAACGTCGTACGCGTGGAAGAATGCGGCGCATGTGCGGCCGCTACCAGCTCAACCGTCCCCCCGCCGAGATCGCGCGCTGGATGGGCATACGCACCGGCGTGCTGCCGAATGTCGGCCCCCGCTACAACATCGCGCCGACGCAGACCGCACCCGTGGTGCGCCGCCACCCCGAGACGGGCGAGCGGCATCTCGACCTGCTCCGCTGGGGCCTGGTTCCGCACTGGGCGAAGGACCCCTCGATCGGGGCGAGGATGATCAACGCGCGGTCGGAGACGATCGCAACCGCGCCTGCCTTCCGCGACAGCTTCCGGTCCCGCCGCTGCCTCGTTCCGGCGGATGGCTTCTATGAGTGGAAGGGCGAGAAGCCGCCGAAGCAGCCCTATGCGATCGCGCGCGCCGACGGCGGGCCGATCGCCTTCGCCGGGCTCTGGACAGGCTGGCGCGACCCGGCGAGCGGCGAGGTGCTGCGAAGCTTCACGATCGCGACGACCGAGGCCAACGCGACGCTGCGCCCGCTGCACGAGCGCATGCCCGTGATCCTCGGCGAGCAGGACTGGCCGGCCTGGCTCGGCGACACGGAGGCCGGGCCGGACGCGGTGCAGGCCCTGCTTCGCCCCTGCCCCGACGATTGGCTCCGCTGTTGGCCAGTGTCACGCCGCGTCGGCAACGTGCGGGAGGACGACGCCGGGCTTCTCGAGCCGGTCGAGCCGGCGGGGTGACGCCTAGCTCAGGCTCCGCGGCCTTGCGCGAGATGTCGTTGGGCCAACGGGCCAGGGGCATGATAAAAGCCGTGTAAAGCCCTATATCCGGGGGAATTGGTGCCAGGGATCAGGAGGGGGGAGTGACACCCGACGACTCGACGATGGGCCTCGCCGTCGAGGCATCGAACGCCATCCGCACGGCGGCGACGGCACTCAACGAGGCAATCCGGCGCGGCGCACGCCTCGGCGTGACGACGCGGATCGAGATCCAGCAATCCGTCCGGATCGGCGAGGCGCCGCATGACCTCGCCTATGTCGAGACGACCGTCCGCACGTGACGGCACACGCCGAAGCTACGCTCCGGGCAATCGCGGTTCATCTGAACTCAGGGGGCGCGGGTCAGGACCGATGGCGTGCCGGCCGGTCCTGGTGGGCGCGAGAGGGATCGAACCTCTGACCCCCACCGTGTCAAGGTGGTGCTCTCCCGCTGAGCTACGCGCCCGCCGTCGCCGCCTATAGCCGCCGCACGCGCGGGGTGCAAGGCGGAGCGTGTCATGGCCGGTGACAGCCTTTGCGCGTGATGCTTTCATCGCCGCCGATGGACCTGCCGCTGTCGCACCTCACCGACGCGTCGCACCGCGCGCCCGAGCCGGCCTTCACCGTGCTCGCGCCGGAAGCGCAGCGCGCGCCGGTCGTGTTCGCCTCTCCGCACTCTGGGCGAAGCTATCCGGACGAGTTCATCGCCGCTGCGAGGCTCGACGCGCATGCGCTGCGGCGGAGCGAGGACAGCTTCGTGGAGGAGCTGTTCGAGGCGGCCCCTCGGCATGGCTGCCCGCTCATCCACGCCCTCTTCCCGCGCGCCTGGTGCGACGCGAATCGCGAGCCGTGGGAGCTCGACCCCGCGATGTTCGACGAGGCCCTGCCGGGCTACGTCAACGCAGCGAGCCCGCGCGTCGGCGCAGGTCTCGGCACGATCGCGCGCGTGGTCGCGACGGGGGAGACCATCTACCGCCGCAAGCTCTCCTTCGCCGAGGCGGAGGCGCGCATCGCCACCTGCTGGCAGCCCTATCACGACGCGCTCGCCGGGCTCATCGATGCCACGCGGGCGCGGTTCGGCGTGTGCGTGCTGGTCGACTGCCACTCGATGCCGACCCTGCCCGGCCAGGGGCGGAGCCGGCAGCCGGACATCGTGCTCGGCGACGCGCACGGCACCTCGGCAAGCCCCGTGGTGATGCGCCGCCTCGAGGAGGCGCTGCTCGAGGCGGGGTTCAGCGTCCGGCGGAACGACCCCTATGCGGGCGGCTTCGTCACCCGCCATTACGGGCGCCCGCGCGAGGGGGTGCACGCGGTGCAGATCGAACTCGCCCGCGCCCTCTACATGGATGAGGAACGCATCACCCGCTCCTGCGGCTTCGCGCGGCTCAGCGCGCGGCTCGAGGCGGTGATCGGCCTGCTCGCGCGCGAGGACTGGTCGATGCTCCGACGAGGCTGATCGCACCCGGGCGGCAACGCCCTCACCGCCTCGTCCGAGCCCCCTCTCCTCACAAGGTCCACCGCCATGAATGCCGAGACGATCGCCGCCCACCCCGCGCGGAGCCTCGCCACGCCCGCCGCCGAGCCTGCCTCGCCCGCCCTCCGGCCCTCGACCGATGCCGACCTTCCAGCGATGCACGCGATCTACCGCCACCACGTGATGACGGGCCTCGCGAGCTTCGAGGACGAGCCGCCCTCGCTCGAGGAGTTCGCGCAGCGGCGCGCGGCGGTGCTCGCGCTCGGCCTGCCCTGGCTCGTCGCCACCGCGGGGGAGGGCGGGGAGATCCTCGGCTATGCCTATCTCGGCCTCTACCGGCCGCGCAGCGCCTACCGCTACACGGTGGAGGACAGCGTCTATGTCGCCCCGCAGGGTGTTGGGCGTGGCGTCGGGCGGAGGCTGATCGCGGCGCTGGTCGAGCAGGCGGCCGCGCTGGGCTACCGCCAGGTCCTCGCGGTGATCGGCGACAGCGGCAACCTCGCCTCGATCCGCGCGCATGCGGCCTGCGGGTTCCGCGAGGCAGGCCGGCTCGAGGCGATCGGCTTCAAGTTCGGCCGCTGGGTGGACAGCGTGATCATGCAGCGCACCCTCGCAGACGGGGCAGAGACCATCCCGTCCGGCCCGCCCGCGCATCGGCGCTGAGCGGGCAAAAAAAATGGCCGCCCGTGAGGGCGGCCAAGTTTAGGGAGGAAACGTCCAAGAAAGACAGCATGGCCGAAGCCGTGCTGCGCTGCACAAACTAGTCTTTGACCCTCCGGGCTTCAAGGTTTTTTTGCACCGCAGCATCTGCATGGCGTCCTGACCCCGACGCATGGGTCCGCTCCCTTGCGCAGGCGCCGCTCATCCACGGGGCGGGCCTGCCGCAGTGGCACGGCGGCTGCAATGCCTGGCCCATGACACCGATCCCACGCCTCCTTCCCCTGCTTGTCGCGACGCTTGGCCTGGTCGCGCCCGCCGCGGCCACGACCCTGCCGGCAAACGCGCAAGCCGATGATCCGACACGGCTTTGTCGCGCCGCCATCCGCACCGCCGAGCGTGCGGCCGGCATTCCCCAGGCGCTTCTCTCGGCACTCGGGCGGGTGGAGAGCGGCAGGCGCAACCCGGAGACCGGCAATTTCGGCCCCTGGCCCTGGACCATCAATGCCGAGGGACGTGGGCAGTTCTTCCCTACCAAGGCGGAAGCGGTTGCCGCGGTTCGGCGGCTCCAGGCCGAGGGCGTCCGCTCGATCGACATCGGCTGCATGCAGATCAACCTGCGCCACCACCCGAATGCCTTCGCGAGCCTCGAGGACGGCTTCGACCCCGCCAAGAACACCGCCTACGCGGCGCAGTTCCTGACGCAGCTCTACGAGAACTCGAAGAACTGGCTCCAGGCGGCCTCGCACTACCACTCGCAGACGCCCGAGTTCGCCCAGGCCTATCAGCGCCGGGTGATGGCCGCCTGGCCCGAGGAGAGCCGAATCGCGGCGGAGGAGTTCCGCCAGACGCAGCTCGCCGCCTGGGCCCAGCGCCCGGCGCCGCAGCAGGCGGGGCCGGGCGGGCTGCTCAACAATGGCGGGATGGGCCGTATCCAGGCCGCCGCGACCGGTCGGAGGCTCGATGCCTACCGTGCCGCGCCTATCGCCCCGGCCTTCGCCCCGCGCCGGGTCGCGGCGTTCCGCCGCGCGCCTTGAATCCGACACGTCCGCTCGGGCATGATTGCGCGTCCGGGTCGATCCACCGTCCGCAAGGAGCGTCAGATGCGCCTCGTCGCCGCCCTCGCCCTCCTCGTCGCGCTTGCCGCCCCCGCCCTCGCGGGACCGTGCAACGAGGCGCCGCCGGAGCCGAAGACCTCCGCCCTGCCCTCGCCCGCCTCGCCGGCCTAAGCCTCCCTCGACCTGAGCCTCAGCCGCCGAACTCGGCCCTGATCGCCGCCGAGTGCTGGCCGATGGCCGGCACCGGACCATAGTCGCGCGCACCTTCGGCCCAGCGGACCGGCGGCGCGGCATAGGCTACCTCTCCACCTGGCGTCGCGACGCTCACCCGCCTCAGCGCAGGGTGGCGCGAGAAATCCGCGACCTCGTTGACGAAGCCATAGGCGGTGCCCGCCCCGTTCAGCCGTGCGGTGATGCCGGCCCGGTCGAGCGAGGCGAACTCGGCCGCGATCCGCGCATCGAGCGCGGCGCGGTTGCGCACGCGCGCGACGTTCGAGGCGAAGCGCTCGTCGGTCGCGAAGCCGGGGTCGCGTATCACCTCGCGGCAGAACGACACCCATTCCCGCTCGTTCTGGATCGAGATCAGCACCTGCCCGCCATCGGCAAGGGTGAAGGCGCCATAGGGCGCGACGGAGGGGTGGGCGAGGCCGATGCGCGGGGGCGCGCGGCCGGTGCCCTCGTAGGTGAGCAGCGGCACGTTCATCCAGTCGGCCATGCCGTCGAACAGCGAGACGGCGAGGCCCGCCCCCTTGCCCGAGATGCCGCGCTGCAGAAGTGCCTCGAGCACCCCGGCATAGGCGGCCATGCCGCAGGCGATGTCGCACACCGAGGCGCCGACACGGCCCGGCCCCTCCGCCCGCCCCGTCACGGAGCAGAGCGCCGTCTCTGCCTGCACGAGAAGGTCATAGGCCTTCATCTGCGCGTATTCCCCCTCCTCGCCGTAGCCGGAGATGTCGACGGTGACGAGGCGCGGATACTTCGCGCGAAGCTCGGCCGAGCCGAAGCCCGCACGGGCCGCGGCTCCGGGCGCGAGGTTCTGAATGAACACGTCGGCCTTGGCGAGGATCGCGTGCAGCAGCGCGGCATCCTCCGGCTTCTTGATGTCGGCGACCAGGCTCTCCTTACCGCGGTTGAGCCAGACGAAGTAGCTCGACATGCCCTTCGCGTAGTCGTCGTAGCCGCGCGCGAAGTCGCCCTCGGGCCGCTCGATCTTGATCACGCGCGCCCCGGCATCGGCGAGCTTGCAGGAGAGGAACGGCGCGGCGACGGCCTGCTCGAGGGTGAGGACGGTGAGGCCCTGCAGGGGCTTCGGTGCGGTCATGGTCGGCGTCTCCGGCGATACGGACGGCTCGGGCAGGAGCGTTGGGGAGGGTGGGGGGCGGCACCATAGAGCGCACCCGCCTCCCCTGGCCAGACGATGCGGGGCGCTCGGCGCGGGCTGCCGGTTCTGCTACGTCTGGGGGCATTATGCTGATCGCGATCCATATCCTGCTTCAGCTCGTCTGCATCGGGCGGGTCCTGCTGCGGCCGATGCGCAATCCTTCCACGCGCATCGCCTGGATCGTGGTGATCCTCGCCATCCCCTTCCTCGGCCTGCTCGCCTATGCCCTGCTCGGCGAGATCACGATCGGCCAGTCGCGGCTGCGGCGCATGCTCGGCGTGATCGCGAGCCTGCCCGATCCGGCGGACGCGCCCGGTTACGATGCCGTACGCAGCGTCGAGATTCCCGCGCGGCACGAGGCGCTCTTCGTCGCCGGCCGCTCGCTCAGCGGCTACGACCCCGTCGGCGGCAACCGCGCGGAGATCATGCCTGACACCAACGGCATGATCGACCGCGTGGTCGCCGACATCGACGCGGCGACCGATCACGCGCATCTCCTGTTCTACGCCTGGCTCGATGACCGCAACGGACGGCGCGTTGCCTCCGCGCTCGCGCGCGCGGCGCGGCGCGGCGTCGCCTGCCGCGTGATGGTCGACGATCTCGGGTCCTGGGGCATCACCGAGAGCGGGCTCTGGTCGGAGATGGAGGCGGCCGGGGTGAAGCTCGGCGTATCGCTGCCGCTCGGCAACCCGTTGCTCAGGCTCGCCAAGGGACGGATCGACCTGCGCAACCACCGCAAGGTGATCGTGATCGACGACCGCATCACCTATTGCGGCAGCCAGAACTGCGCCGACCCCGAATTCGGCGGCACGCCGCCCTGCGCGCTCTGGGTGGACACGATGATGCGCTTCGAGGGGCCCATCGCGCGGCAGTGCCAGCACCTCTTCGCCGGAGACTGGATGACCTTCGTGAAGGAGGACATCTCGGAGATGCTGACGCGCCCGCTGCAGCCGTCGCGGGGCGACGTCACGGCCCAGCTCGTCGCCGCGGGCCCGGGGCTGCGGCACGCGACCATGCCCGAGATGTTCCAGAGCCTGATGTATGCCGCCCGCCGCGAGCTCATCATCAGCACGCCCTACTACGTGCCGGACGAGCCTCTGCAATCGGCGCTGTGCGCTGCCGGCTGGCGCGGCATCGACGTCACCATCATCCTTCCGGCGGAGAGCGACCACTGGGTCGTCGCCGCCGCCGGGCGAAGCCACTACCAGGAGCTTCTGCAGGCGGGCGTGAAGGTGCGCGAGTTCACCGAGGGGATGCTGCACGCCAAGACGCTGACGCTCGACGGCGAGGTCGGGCTGATCGGCTCGGCCAATCTCGACCGCCGCAGCTTCGACCTCAACTTCGAGAACAACATCCTCTTCACCGCCCCAGCCGCCGCCGGCGCGCTCCGCGAGCAGCAGCTCCGCTTCATCGGCTGCTCGCGCGCGGTGACGGCAGACCACGTCGCCGAATGGCCGGCCTGGCGGCGGCTCGGCTACAACGCCGTTTCGCTGCTGAACCCGCTGCTGTGACGGCTCAGCCGAAGATGACGGCGAGGCTCGGCGCGTCGCGCACGAACTCGGCGGCCGTCCGCAGCACGCCGAACACGACCGCGACCTTGGCCAGGATCGCCCAGACCTGCCTGCCGCCGCGCCCGACATGCGCCGAGGCGGAGCGCCAGATTCCGACGGCCTGCCAGGCGGTAACGACGAGGCCGCCGATGACAATGAGGGCGATCAGCAGCCTGATCGTGGTGATGCCGAGCGCGATGCCGCGCGTCTGGATCAAGTAGCCGACCGCGAGCGTCACCGCGAAGACGATCAGGCCGACGGCAACGCCGTTGATCCAGTAGGCGAAGCCGAGGCCGAAGCCGCCGCGCCAATGCGTTGCGAGATAGTCGCCCGGGCCGGAGACCCGGGCGAGATTGTCGCGCATCCCCGCCACCGGCGCGCGGTGGGCTAGTACGACCGCGGCATGCCGAGCACGTGCTCGGCGATGTAGGAGAGGACGAGGTTCGTCGAGATCGGGGCGACCTGGTAGAGCCGGGTCTCGCGGAACTTGCGCTCGATGTCGTACTCCTCCGCGAAGCCGAAGCCGCCATGGGTCTGCACGCAGGCCTCGGCAGCGGCCCAGGAGGCTTCCGCCGCGAGCATCTTCGCCATGTTCGCCTCGGCGCCGCAATTGATGCCGGCCTCGAACTTCTCGCAGGCGTCCTTCACCATGAGTTCCGCCGCGCGCCACTGCGCATAGGCGCGCGAAATCGGGAACTGCACGCCCTGGTTCTGGCCGATCGGGCGGTTGAACACGCGGCGGTCCTTGGCGTAGGCGACCGACTTGTCGGTGAACCACTTGGCATCGCCGATGCACTCGGCAGCGATCAGGATGCGCTCGGCGTTCATGCCGTCGAGGATGTAGCGGAAGCCCTTCCCCTCGACGCCGACCAGGTTCCCGGCCGGGATCTCCATGTTGTCGAAGAACACCTCGCACGAATTGTGGTTCATCATCGTGCGGATGGGGCGGATGGTCAGCCCCTTGCCCAGCACCTCCTTCATGTCGACGATGAAGGTCGACAGCCCCTCGGTCTTCTTCGACACCTGGTCGCGCGGCGTGGTGCGGGCGAGGAGCAGCATCAGGTCGGAATGTTCCGCCCGCGATGTCCACACCTTCTGGCCGTTGACGATGTAGCGGTCGCCCTCCTTCTTCGCGGTGGTGCGAAGCGAGGTCGTGTCGGTACCGGAGGTCGGCTCAGTCACGCCGAAGGCCTGAAGGCGAAGCCGGCCGGCCGCGATCTCCGGCAGGTACTTCTTCTTCTGCTCGGGCGAGCCGTGCCGGAGGATGGTGCCCATGATGTACATCTGCGCGTGGCAGGCGGCACCGTTGCAGCCCTGGCGCTGGATCTCCTCGAGGATCGCCGCCGCACCCGAGAGCGGCAGGCCCGCGCCGCCATACTCCTCGGGGATCAGCGCCGCGAGATAGCCCGCCTCCGTCAGCGCCGCGACGAACTCCGTCGGATAGCCGCGCTCGGCGTCGAGCTTGCGCCAGTACTCGCCGGGGAACTGCGCGCAGAGCTTGGCCACCTCACCGCGCAGGTCGGCCCAGGCATCGTCACGAAGAAGCGTCTGATCCATCGGTCGGGGTCCTCCCGCCCCGGGATTAGGGCGCGCGGGGAGCCCTGGCAAGGCCACGGGTCAAATGAACACGAGCACGATGGAAGCGACCAGGAGGAGCGCCATAGTGACGTTGAAGGCGCGAAGCCGAGCGGGGCTGTCGAGCAGGTAGGCAGCGCCTCGCCCCACCACCGCCCACACCGCGAGCGCCGGAAGGGACACGGCGAGGAAGGCCGCGGCGATCATCAGCGTGTCAGCAAGAACGTCTCCGCCCGGGCGGGAGAAGGCGGGGATCGCGGCGAGCGCGAGCATCCAGGCCTTGGGGTTCACCCACTGGAAGGCAGCGGCCCCGAGGAAGCCGAGCGGCGGCTTGCCCGTCCCCTCCCCCGGCGCGCCGGCGCGCGCGATCTTCCACGCAAGCCAGAGAAGCCAGGCCGAGCCGATCCATTTCAGGACGAGGTGAAGCGTCGGGCTCATCGCGAAGGGGCCGGCGAGGCCAAGGCCGACGAGCACGATCATCGCAGGAAAGCCGAAGGTGATGCCGAGCATGTGCGGCAGCGTGGCGCGCACACCGTGATTGGCCGCAGAGGCAGCGACCATGATCACGTTCGGCCCCGGCGTCACCGATGACGCGAAGGCGAAGGCGAGCAGGGCCGGCAGCACGTCCATGCCGGACATGATGGGGCAGCGGTGCTGTCCTTGTCGCGTATGGCCGCTTCGTAGCCGCGCATGCGAGGTTTGCCCGCAATGCAACGCTCGGGAGGTCGCATGCGCACGGCGATGTTCAGCACAAAGCCCTATGACCGGCGGAGCTTCGAGGACCAGGGCCCGAACCACGAGATCGCCTGGCTCGAGCCGCGCCTATCGGCCGAGACGGCCTCGCTCGCGCACGGGTTCGAGGCGGTGTGCCTGTTCGTCAACGACGACGCGAACGCCGACGTGCTGAGCATCCTCGCAGGGGGCGGAACGAAGCTCGTCGCGCTTCGCTGCGCGGGCTTCAACAATGTCGATCTCGCCGCGGCCGAGCGGCTCGGCATCGCCGTGGTGCGCGTGCCCGCCTATTCGCCGCACGCGGTGGCGGAGTTCACCATCGGACTGCTGCTTGCGATCGTGAGGCGCATCCACAAGGCGTATACGCGCACGCGGGAAAGCAACTTCGCGCTCGACGGGCTGCTCGGCTTCGACCTTCACGGCAGGACCGCCGGCATCATCGGAACGGGGCGGATCGGCGCGATCGTCGCGCGCATCCTCGCCTCAGGCTTCGGCTGCCGCGTGCTCGCGCATGACATCCACCGCGACGGCACGCTCGAGGCGGCAGGCGTGCGCTACGCGACCATCGACGAGATCATCGCCGAGAGCGACGTGATCTCCCTCCACTGCCCGCTGACGCCCCAGACGCATCACCTCCTGAACCCTGCGAGCTTCGCGCGGATGCGCGAGGGGGCGATCGTGGTCAATACCTCGCGCGGCGCGCTGATCGACACCGAGGCGGCGATCGAGGCGCTGAAATCGGGCCGGCTCGGCGGGCTCGCGATCGACGTCTACGAGCAGGAGGCAGACCTGTTCTTCGAGGACCTCTCGGCGGAGATCATCCAGGACGACACGCTGCAGCGCCTGATGATGTTCCCGAACGTGCTGGTGACCGGCCACCAGGCCTTCTTCACGCGCGAGGCCCTCGCGGCGATTGCCAAAACCACGCTCGCCAACATCGCGGATTTCGCCGCGGGGCGCGAGCTCGCGAACGCCGTGCGCGCAGCCGCCGTGCGAGGATGATCAGACGGCGTTGGGGTTCCTGATCAGGCGCCCGGCGCGTTCGCGCGTCTGGCCGATCTCGTCGCCCCAGCGATAAGATTCGACGCCGTTGACCCACACGCGCTCGATACCCTGGCTGGGGCGGATCGGGTCCTCGAAGCTCGCGCTGTCGATCACGGTTGCGGGGTCGAACAGAACGAGGTCGGCGTGGTGGCCAGGGCGGATCAGCCCGCGGTCGGGGATGCCGAAGGTCTCCGCCGTCAGCCCCGTCATCTTCCGCACCGCATCCTCGAGCGTGATGAGGCCGAGGTCGCGCGCGTAGTGGCCCAGCACGCGCGGGAAGGTACCCCAGAGCCGCGGGTGGGGGAAGCTGTCATGCGGCAGCCCGTCCGAGCCGATCATCGAGCGCGGGTGGGCGATGATCCGCCGCACGTCCTCCTCGTTCATCTGGAAATAGACGGCGCCCGCGGGAAGCAGCTTCGCTGCCGCCTCGGCCCGCGTCATGCCCCATTCCGCCGCGATCTCGGCGAGGTCCCTGCCCTGCATCTCCGGGTGCGGCACCGACCAGGTGACGACGACGCGCACCTCGTCGCGAAGCCGTTCGGGCATCAGCACAGTGCTCGAGGCCGGATAGGGATAGACGTCGAACGACACTTTCTGCGTCGCCGCAGCGCGGTCGACCCGCGCGAGCGTCTCGGTCGAGCGGCCCCAGTTGGCGGGGCCGGTGCACTTAAAGTGGCTGATGATGACAGGGACGTTCGATGCCCCGCCGATGGCGAGCGTCTCCTCGATGCTGTCGAGCACCCGGTCGCCCTCATCGCGCATGTGGGTGGCGTAGAGGCCGCCGCGCGCGGCGAGAGCCTGGGAGATAGCGATCACCTCGTCGGTTGGTGCCGCGATCGCCGGCGGATACCAAAGCCCCGTGCTCATCCCCCACGCGCCCTGCGCCAGCGCCTCGTCGAGCCGTGCGCGCATCCGCTCGGCCTCGGCCTCGGTCGCGGCCCGGGTGAGCTCGCCATCGCCCATCTCGCGCACGCGAAGCGTGGTGTGGCCGACGAA
Source organism: Elioraea rosea (assembly GCF_007644105.1). Classification (GTDB taxonomy): domain Bacteria; phylum Pseudomonadota; class Alphaproteobacteria; order Acetobacterales; family Acetobacteraceae; genus Elioraea_A; species Elioraea_A rosea. The sequence goes on from NZ_VFAC01000001.1 coordinate 186,093, forward strand.
GGCGATGGCGTTGACCACAGGCCGCTCCCGCTCCAGCGCGTCGGCGTAGGAGGCGAAGCTGTCGAAGCGCCACCAGCTCTCGTCGCCAAGCAGGTCGAGCGGCGGCGGGGGGCGCATCTCGCGCGTCAGGGGCGAGAGCGAAACCCCGCAATTGCCCGCCACCACCGTCGTCACGCCCTGGGTCAGCTTGCAGTGCATGCACTCCGCGCCGCAGAGAAGCGCGCGGTCGTCATGCGTGTGCGCATCGATGAAGCCCGGCGCGACGACCTTCCCCGTGCCGTCGATCTCGTTGTCCGCGCTCGTCGCCGAGCAGTCGCCGACCGAGACGATCCTGTCGGCCGAGACCGCGACATCGCCTTGGAACCGTGGCGCGCCGGTGCCGTCGATGATCGTGGCGTTGCGGATGATCGTGTCGCAGCGGAACAGCGTGGCCATGCGCGGTACCCTCCCGGAAAACCGGCGCGATCATGCCGCCGCGGCAGGGTTTCGGCCAGGGAGAGGCCGGTTGCGCAACGGCCCACTCGCGCTATGGTTGTGGAGCCAGGGCGGTCAACACCCGGCGATCCCCGAGGAGGACATCCATGACAACCCCATTCCTGCCCAGGCGCGCCGCCCTTGCCGGAGCCGGCCTAGCACTTCTGGCTGGCGGCAAGGCGAGTGCGCAGATCCAGCTCGCCCAAGCCCCGCAGGCCGCCGCGCCCACAGCATCACCGGCCGTCACGCCATCGGCCACCTCCGACGCGGTGCGCGGCTTCTCCAAGGCGCGGCTCGCGCGGATCCGCGGCGTGATGGAGGCAGAGGCCGCGCGCAACTCCTTCCCCGGAGCGGTGACGCTGATCGCGCGCCAGGGCGAGGTCATCCATCTCGAGGCGCATGGCCATCTCGACGCGGCCAAGACGAAGCCCTTGACGACGGATGCGATCTTCCTCCAGGCCTCGATGACCAAGCCCATCGTCTCGACGCTCGCAATGATGCTGGTCGAGCAGGGGCGGATGAAGCTCGACGACCCGGTGCACGCCTACCTGCCCGAGCTCGCGGAGCTGAAGGTGGAGATGCGCCGCGCCGGCGCCGAGCCGGAATACGTCCAGCCGACGCGGCCGCCGACCATCCATGACCTGCTGCGCCACTCTGCCGGCTTCATCTACGCAAACCCCGCCTCGCCGTCGGCCGCCATCCGCGCGGCCTACGAGCGGCACGACATCGAGGCACGCAACGGGCCGGTGCCGACGCGCACGATGCTGCAGCAGCTCGGCACCATCCCGCTCGCCTTCCAGCCTGGCACGACGTTCCACTACTCGATCGCGACCGACGTGCTCGGCCTCACCCTCGAGCGCGCCGCCGGCATGCGGCTCGACCGGCTTCTCGCGCGCGACCTCACCGGCCCGCTCGGCATGGCCGACACGACCTGGTTCGTGCCCGAGGCAAAGCGCGCCCGCGTCGCCGAGGCGCCGACGACCGACCCGCAGACGTCGCGGATGTGGCGCAGCTACCGCATCACCGAGGATCCGGGCGATGCCTCCTACTTCAAGGGTGGCGCGGGGCTCGTCTCGACGGCGGCGGACTATCACCGCTACGCGCAGATGATCGCCAATGGCGGCGTGTTCGACGGCGTGCGCTACCTCTCGCCCGCCACCGTACGGTTCATGCTGTCGAACCACATCGTCGGCATGGCAGGCACACCGGCCGGCTCGACCGGCCCTGGCTACGGCTTCGGGCTCGGCTTCGGCGTGCGCCTCGATGACGGGATGGGCACGGCGGCGGGAAGCCCGGGCGATGCGATGTGGGCCGGCGCCTGGGGCACCAGCTTCACGATCGACCGCGCCGAGGGCCTCGTCGCCATCCTCATGGCGCAGGGACCCTCGAACCGCTTCCGCACGCGGATGATCTTCAAGAACCTCGTCTACGGCGCGATGACGGAGAGCCTTCGCGCCTGAGCCCGGACCGGGCCGGCTGGCGCGCCTGCGTCATCCGGTCCAGCCATACTCCGCCTTCGCCCGCTCGGACGTGATCAGCCCGTCCGCCACGTCGCGGGCGATGAGGTCGCGGTCACGCTGCTTCGGGTCGCCCATGCCGCCGCCGCCGGGAAGCAGGAGCAGGAGCCGCTCGCCCTCCGGAACGGTCTGGAAGCCCTTCGTGCGCAGCGTCTTGCCGGATTTGAGCGCGACGACGCCGGCGGCACCATCGCCCCCGCCCTTGCGGCCGCGCGGGGCGTTCGCCACCCGGTCGAAGATCGCGTTGACCGCGAACTCCGCCTCGCCCTTGGTGCCGATCTCCATGATCTGGCCGAAGCCGCCGCGCGTGCGGCCCGCGCCGGCGCTGTCGGGGCGAAGCTCCTTCTTCCAGAACACGACCGGCGCGACATTCTCCGTCGCCTCCACGGGCATGGTCCGCACGCCGGAGGGAAAGGCGATGCCGGAGAGCCCGTCCTGCGTCGCGCGCGCGCCGGTGCCGCCGGAGTTGAAGGTGATGATCTCGAAATCCTCGACCTTCGCGGCCTGGCCCGACACCTGGGTGCCGCCACGCAAAGGCGGGTTCCAGAGGCAGGAGGAACCCTCCGCCGCGACGCGGTCAGGCACGGCCTGCACGAGGCAGCCCATCATCAGGTCGGGCAGCAGCTGGCCGGTGACGTGGCGCACCGCCACCGGATAGGGGCGCGGGGCGTTGAGGATGCAGCCCTCGGGGATCTTCATCCGGAAGGGCTGGAGCGAGGCCCAGTTGTTCGGGATCTCAGGTGCCACCACCACCTTGATGCCGAAGCAGGAATAGGCGCGGCAATAGGCCGGCGGCACGTTGATCGCGCGCGTCGACAGGCCCGAGGTGCCTGCGAAATCCACCTCGATCGTCGCGTCGTTCACCGTCATCGCGGCGGCGAGCGTGACCGGCGCCTCGTAGCCGTCAGACTGGATCGTCGCGCTGTAGGTACCCTTCAGAAGCTTCGCGATCTCTGCCTCGGTGGCGCGGAGCGAGGCCTCGAAGATCGCCTCGGCAAGAGGGTCGAGCCCCTCCATGCCGAACTCCTCCATCATCTCGATCAGCCGCTTCGCCCCCGCATCGTTGCAGGCGCAGAGCGAGTAGATGTCACCCTCGAGCTCGACCGGCGTGCGCGAGCCAGCACGGATGAAGTCGAAGAAGGTCTCGTTCGCGCGGCCTTCCTCGAAGCACTTCACGATGGGGATGTAGAGCCCCTCCTCGAACACCGACCGCCCCTCGGGCCCCATGCCGAGGCCGCCGATGTCGATGATGTGCGCGGTGTTGGCGAAGAGGCCGACGATGCGGCCGTCCTTGAAGGCGGGGGTGACGACGGTGAGGTCGTGCAGGTGGCCCGTGCCGAGCCAGGGATCGTTGGTGATGTAGTGGTCGCCGGGCTTCATCGTCTCGGCGGGGAACTTGGCGAGGAAATGCGCCACGCTCTCCATCATCGAGTTCACGTGGCCTGGCGTTCCCGTCACCGCCTGGGCGAGCATGCGGCCCTTGAGGTCGAAGATGCCTGCCGAGAGGTCTCCCGCCTCGCGCACCGTCGTCGAGAAGGCGGTGCGGATCATCGTTTGCGCCTGCTCCTCGACGACGGCGATCAGGCGGTTCCACATGATCTGCGTCTGGATCCTGGCGAGCGCAGAAAGCTCGTCATTGGCCATCTGGTGCATCGTCGCTGCTCCTCAGGCGTTGCCGCGCGTCAGGCGGATATAGCCCATGCCGTCGATCCTCGCGGTCCAGCCCGGGCCGACGAGGGTCGAAGTCTCGTCCTCTGCGATGATCGCGGGGCCCGAGAGCGTCGAGCCCGGCGACAGGCTTGCCCGATCATACACCGCCCAGTCCGCCACCGTCCCGGTCGCGGTGTCGCGCACGGCCTGGCTGCGTGCCGGTTCGGCTGGCGCCGCCGCGCCCGCCTCCGGCGCTGGGGAAACCGGTTCCGGAACGGTCGCGATCGTCACGGCGAAGGAGAGGATCTCAACATCGGAGCCCGGAACCGGCCGGTCGTAGAACGAGGTGTAGAGCCGGTCATACTCGGCGCGGATGGCGGCAACGTCGGCCTCCGTCAGCACCCGCGCAGGGATCGGCACGGCGATCTCGTGCCCCTGGCCGACATAGCGCATGTAGGCGAGGCGGTGCTCCTCCATCTCCCGCCCCTTCGCGCCGACGGCGACGACCTCCGAGGCCTCGCGGCTCATCGCGCCGAGCAGCGCGTTCACCGCTGCCACGTCGAAGCTCGAGAAGCGCTGGTAGAGGCTCTTGACCACCTCGTAGGCGACGGGCGCGCGCAGGAACCCGATGGCGGAGCCGACGCCTGCGCCCGAGGGCACGAGCACCGAGGTGACGCCGATCTTCTCCGCCACGCGGTAGCCGTGCACCGGCCCGCCGCCGCCGAAGGCGACGAGGGTTCGGCCCGCGAGGTTCTTGCCGCTCTCGATCGCGTGCACGCGCGCGGCGTTCGCCATGTTCTCATCGACCATCTCGACGACGCCGAGCGCTGCCATCTCGGGCGCGAGCCCGAGTGCCGTACCGACGGCGCGGCCCAGCGCATCGCGCGCGGCATCGGGGTAGAGCTTCAGGTAGCCTCCGGCGAAATGTGCGGGGTCATAGCGGCCGAGGGCGAGGTTCGCATCCGTCACCGCCGGCAGCGTGCCGCCACGGCCGTAGCAGGCCGGCCCTGGGTCTGCGCCCGCGCTCTCGGGGCCGACGGCGATGCGGCCCATGCTGTCGACATGCGCGAGGCTTCCGCCGCCCGCGCCGATCTCGACCATCTCGATCACGGGGATGCGCAAGGGCAGGCCTGAACCCTTCTTGAACCGCCCGACGCGCGCGACCTCGAAGGTGCGCGAGGCCTGCGGGCGGTAATGGTCGATCAGGCAAACCTTCGCGGTCGTTCCGCCCATGTCGTAGGAGAGCACGTCCTCGAGCCCGACCTCGCGCGCGATGTGGGCAGCGAAGATCGCACCGCCCGCCGGCCCGCTCTCGACCAGGCGGATCGGGTAGCGGCACGCGGTATCGACCGTGGTGAGACCGCCTCCCGACAGCATGAGGAACAGCGGCGCCGTCAGCCCCGCCTCGTGCAGTCCGCTCTCGAGCTTGCGCAGGTAGCGGCTCATCAGGGGCTGCACATAGGCGTTGGCGACCGTTGTCGAGAACCGCTCCCACTCGCGCATCTCGGGCGAGACCTCGGAGGAAAGGCTCACCGGCACGTCGGGCAGCTCGGCCTCGAGGATCTCGCGCACGCGGCGCTCATGCGCGCCGTTGACGAAGGCGTGCAGGAAGCCGACGGCGATGGCCTCGATGCGCTCCTGCTTCAGGAGGGGAACGAGCGCGCGCACGGCCGCCTCGTCGAGCGGCTTCAGAACCGCGCCAGTGTTGTCGAGGCGCTCGGGCACGGGAAGGCGAAGCCGCCGGGGAACGAGCGGCTCGGGAAGGGTGATCTGCAGGTCGTACTGGTCGTAGCGCGCCTCGTTGCCCAGCGCGAGAACGTCGCGGAAGCCTTCGGTGGTGATCAGCGCGGTGCGCGCGCCCTTGCGCTCGATCAGCGCGTTGGTCGCAAGGGTGGTGCCGTGGATGACCAGGCCGATATCGGAAGGCGAGAGGTTCGCGTCCTTGAGAATGGTGGCCACGCCGTCCAGCACGCCCTTCTCGGGTGTCGCGGGCGTCGTCAGCACCTTCGCCGTCCAGCGCTTCTCGCCATCCTCGAGGGCGAGGTCGGTGAAGGTGCCGCCGATATCGACGGCAAGCCGCGCGGTCGCCATCAGCCCGCCACCCCCGCAGCCCAGGTCGTCACGACCGCGCAGGCCCGCGCGAAATCTTCCATACGCATTTCCTCATCGGGGTTGTGGCTGCCGTTCTGGTTGCGAACGAACACCATGCCGGCCGGCACGCCGGCGGCAGCGAAGGCGGCGGCATCGTGCCCGCCGCCCGAAGGCATGACCTTGTGCGCGATGCCGAGCGCGGTCGCGGCGCGGACGAGCCCGTCCTGGATCGCCTTGTCCATCAGCGCCGGCGAGGAGCCCGTCTCGGCGCCGAGCTCGACCCTTACGCCGCGGCGCGCCTCGATCTCCGGGATCATCGCGTGCAGGGCGTCGAACAGCGCGTCGCAATAGGCGGGTACCACGCTGCGTACGTCGAGCTGGAACCGCGCCTCGCCGGGGATCTTGGTGAACCCCGCCTCCTCGGTGGTTGCGAGCACGCAGAAGGTACACACCATCTCGCGCCCCGCCGCGTCGAGCCGCGCCCATTCCTCGTCGAGCCTGTGCGCAAGCTCCGCAAGCGCGATCGCTGCGTCATGGCGGTAGCGGCGCGGGGTCGCGCCCGAATGGTCGTACCTGCCGACGACGCGCGCGGCACGAAGCCTGCGCGAGCCGGGCACGCCGGTGATGATGCCGACGGGGATGCCATCGCTGTCGAGAACCGGGCCCTGCTCGATGTGCAGCTCGAGGAAGGCCGCGACGTTGTGCGGCCCGAGAACCGCCTTGCCTGCGCGCGCGGCCTCGGGGTCGAATCCCTCCTGGCGCATGTGCTCGGCGAGGCTCCGCCCGCTGTCCTGCCGCCTGACGTCGAGCTCCTCGGGCTTGAGCCGCCCGAGCGCGCCGCGGCTTCCGGGATAGGAGGTCGGGAACCAGGCCCCTGCCTCCTCAGCGCGGATCGCCATGACGGTCACGTCGCGCGCGGGCGCGAAGCTCGCGCGCTTCATTCCTGCGACGGCCGCGAGCCCCGCGAGCACGCCGGCCGCGCCATCGAAGTTGCCGCCTCGCGGCACGCTGTCGAGATGGCTTCCCATCAGCACGGCGGGGGCCGACCGGTCCGCCCCCGGAAGGGTCAGGTAGAGGTTGCCGACATGGTCGGTGCGCGCCTCGAGGCCGAGGCGCTCGCCCTCCTCCCGCACGAGCGCATGGGCGATGCGCTCGCCCGGCCCGAAGGCCTCGCGGGTGATGCCGACGCCGTCATGCGTGCGTTCGCGCAAGGCGCCGAACAGCCGCTCGGCAAGCTCGACATCGGGGGTCAGGTTCGGTCGCATCTCTCTCAGCCCTGGTGGGTCGCGGCGAGCGTGGCCAGGATCCGCGCGGCCTCGGCGAAGTCGGCCATCTCCATCGCCTCGTCGGGGTTGTGGCTGCCGTTCTGGTTGCGGATGAACAGCATCGCCGCAGGCACGCCCGCCTCGTGGAAGGCAAGCGCGTCATGCCCGCCGCCGGAGGGCATCTCGTGGCACGCGATGAACCGTGCCGAGGCACAGTCGCGCAGCCGCTGCACGAGCGCCTCGTCGAGGAAGCCGGGCCGCGGCCCCGTGTCGGGGCCGAGCGTCACCGTCACGCCGTGCTTCGCCTCCGCCTCGGCGATCAGCTCGTCGAGGATGTGGCGCATGCGCGCGAGCGCGGGGAGATCGACGCCACGGATGTCGAGGGTGAAGCGCGCCTCGCCAGGCACGCGGCTCCATGTCGCCATCGCGGGGTCGACGCCGATGACGCCGAAGGTCGTCATGATGCGGTGGCCTTCCGCCTCGAACCGGTCCCAGCTCGCGTTGATGCCGGCGACGATGTGGGCGAGTGCTGCCACCGCATCGCGGCGCACGCGCTTCGGCGCGCCGCCGACATGGGCGTATTCGCCGGTGATGCGCGCCTGTCGGAACCGGTAGCCGCCGCTGATCGCGGGGACGATGGCGACCGCGCGATCGACCTCGATCAGCTCCGGCCCCTGCTCGATATGCGCCTCGACGAAGCCCGCGATGCGCTCCGGGTCGAGATGCCGCCGCCCGGCGGCGATCGCGTCCGGATCGAAGCCGAGGGCGCGCATGTGCTCGGCGAGAGTGCGACCGGTGTCGGAGCGCTTCAGCGCGAGCGCGTCGGCAGGAAGTCGCCCGAGTGCGGCCTTCGCACCTGGGAAGGAGACGGGGAACCACACCGTCTCCTCCGCCCGCGTCATCATCACCGCGACGTCCGCTTCCGGGCGATGGTTTGCCTTCACGAGGCCCGACAGCGCGGCAAGCCCCGCGAGCACACCCGCCGCACCGTCGTAGTTGCCGCCATGCGCGACGCTGTCGAGATGGCTTCCGATCAAAAGCGTCCTGCCGCCCTCCGCCTTGCCAGGCAGCGTGGCGTAGCTGTTGCCGGCGAAGTCGCGGGTGACGGCGAGCCCCGCTTCCTTCGCCGCCTCGATGCACAGCGCATGCGCACGCTCCTCGCCCGGCCCATAGGCATCGCGCGTCACGCCAGGCGGGTCGAGGCTCGCCTCGCGCAGCGAAGCGAACAGCGCCTCGGCAAGCGCGAGGTCGGGTTCGAGGCGAGCCTCGTGCTTCACCCTGTCGCCCTCAGAACGACCGCACGATGCCGCCGTCGCAGCGGATGATGCTGCCCGTGATGTAGGAGGCGCGTTCCGAGGCAAGGAAGGTGCCCACCGCGCCGTACTCCTCCGGCGTGCCGATGCGGCCGGCGGGGATGAGCGCCGCGCGCTTGGCGAGCGCAGCCTCGAAGGTGATCCCCTCCTTCTTCGCCATGAACCCGGCCGTGTCCTTCGTCCGGTCCGTCAGGATCGAGCCGGGGGCGAGGATGTTGCAGGTCACGCCATCGGCGGCGACCTCGTTGGCGAGGGTCTTGTTCCAGCCGACGATCGAGGCGCGAAGCGTGTTCGAGAGAACCATGTTCGGCAGGGGCTGCACCATGCCGGAGGAACCCACCGTGATGATGCGGCCCCATTTCCGCTCCCGCATCGCGGGCAGGAGGCGCATGGCAAGCCGGATGGGTGCGACCACCATCTTGCCGAACTGCTCCTTGAGCGCGGCGAGGTCGAGGTCGAGCGCGGGGCCGACAGGCGGGCCGCCATGGTTGAGGATGAGGATGTCGACGCCCCCCATCTTCGCGACGGCAGCGTCGGCGAGCGCATCCATGCCCGCCTCGTCCGACACGTCGGCCGCGATCGCATGGGCCGGGGCGCCGCTTTTCCCCGAGAGCTCCTTGGCCAGCGCCTCGAGGGCTGCGAGGTCGCGGCTCGCGAGCGTCAGCGTCGCGCCCTCCCCGGCCAGCCCCTCGGCGATCGCGCGCCCGAGCCCCTTCGAGGCGCCCATGACCAGCGCGCGCTTGCCCTTCAACCCGAGATCCATCCGGCCCTCCCATGCGTAAGGCCGGGCATCCTAAGGGCCATCGCCGCCGGGGCAAGCCCGGGCCAGGCAAGGGCGGGGCTTGCGCCGCGGGTGCCGTTGCGCAAGAAGGCCCGGCTCGCACGCCACCGGGAGGCCCGAGACGATGGACCCACGCCCCAAGCCGCGCCTTGCGCTGACGCGCCTCTTTCCGCCCGACGTCATGGCCCGGGCCAGGCGGAGCTATGCCGTGGTGGCCGAGAACCCGGACGACATCCCCGCCGATGCCGACCGGATCGTCGCAATGGCGGCCGAGGCCGACGCGATCTTCTGCGCCGCCGGCGACCCTCTGGGGGCCGACACGATCGCCCGCCTACCAGGCTCGGTGAAGGCCATCGCGACCTTCTCCGTTGGCACCGACCATATCGGCCTCGATGCCGCCAAGGCGCGCGGCATCGCCGTGACGAACACGCCCGACGTGCTGACGGAGGCGACGGCCGAGACCACCATGCTCCTCCTGCTCGGCGCTGCGCGGCGCGCGGCGGAGGGCGAGCGGCTGGTGCGCGAGGGACGCTGGACGGGATGGACGCCGACGCAGCTGCTCGGCCGCCAGGTTTCGGGCAAGAAGCTCGGGATCCTCGGCATGGGCCGCATCGGCCGGGCGGTGGCGCGCATGGCGCGCGGCTTCTTGATGGAGGTGCACTACCACAACCGCTCGCGCCTTCCGGAGGAGCTGGAGGCCGGCGCGATCTACCACAGCGATGCCGCGGCGATGCTCGCGCAGATCGACATGCTTGCGCTGACGGCACCGGGCGGCGGGCCGCTCACCAACTGGCTGAACGCCGAGCGGATCGCGCTGATGAAGCCTGGAACGGTGGTGGTGAACTCGGGCCGCGGCACGCTCGTCGAGGACAATGCGCTGATCGCCGCCCTGAAATCCGGCCACGTGGCCGCGGCGGGGCTCGATGTGTTCGCCAACGAGCCGCAGCTCGACCCGCGCTATCGCGAGCAGGCCAACACCTTCCTTCTGCCGCATCTCGGCAGCGCGACGGTCGAGGCGCGGAACGCCATGGGCTTCCGCGCGCTCGACAATCTCGACGCCTTCTTCTCGGGAGACCAGCCGCCTGACCGCATCGCCTGAGGGCGGCTCGTTCCCTCAGGCGCCGGCCGCGCCGTCCCGCCTATCGCGTGCGGATGTCGGCGAGGAAGCGCTCGACCTCCTTGACCAGCGTGCCCGCCTCTCCAGCGAGCCCGTTCGCCGAGGAGAGAACCTGCGCGGCCTTGTCGCCCGTCTCCTCGATGGCGGACGAGACCGCGCCGATATTGCTCGTGACCTCGCTCGTGCCCGCGGCGGCCTGCTGAACCGCACGGGCGATCTCGTGCGTCGCGGCACCCTGCTCCTCCACCGCTGCGGCGATGCCGGTCGCGATCTCGTTCATCCGCCCGATCGTGCCGCCGATGCCGCGGATCGCGCCGACCGCGTCGTTGGTCGCCTGCTGCATCGCGCTGATCTGCGCGGCGATCTCCTCGGTCGCCTTCGCGGTCTGCCCGGCGAGGTTCTTCACCTCCGAGGCGACCACCGCGAAGCCCTTGCCCGCCTCGCCGGCGCGCGCTGCCTCGATCGTCGCGTTGAGCGCGAGAAGGTTGGTCTGGCCCGCGATATCGCCGATCAGCCGGACCACGTCGCCGATCCGGGCGGCGGCATCCGAAAGCCCCGCCACCGTCCCGTCCGTCGCATCAGCCTCGCGCGCGGCCTGCGCGGCGATCTGCGCGCTCTCGGCAACCTGGCGGCTGATCTCCCGCACCGAGGCCGCAAGCTCCTCGGCAGAGGCAGCGACGGTCTGGACATTGGCAGAGGCCTGCTCGGTGGCGGCGGAGACGGCAACGGCGCGCTTGCCCGTGTCCGACGCCGTGTCGCTCATCGATTCGGCAAGCGTCTTCACCCCCGCTGCACCCTCGCCCATGTTGCGCGCAACCCGCGCGACAGAGGCCTCGAAATTGTCCGCGAGCTTCACCTGGGCCGTGACGAGGTTCAGCACCAGCATCGCACCGACATACTCGCCCGCGGCGTCGAGCACGGCGTTGACGCGGAGGTCCATCGTCTCCGGCCCGATCTTGATGCGCGCGCGGTGCGGCAGGTTCTTCGGGTCGGAGAGAAGCGTGCGCTGGTGTGTGGCGTTGCGGTGGAACAGATCGACGCTCTTGCCGACGAGCTCGTCTGCCTTCACGGGCATCAGGTGCTCGACCGTGCCGAGAACGCGACGCGTCTCCTCGTTCACGTAGGTGATGCGGAACTCGTCGCGCGGGTCTGCGACGATGACGGCCATCGGCAACTGGCCGAGCATCTGGCCCTGCGCGAAGGCCTGCTCAACCGTGCCGCGTAGCCGCGCGACGGCGTTCTGCATCCGACCGAACTCGTCGCGCCGCGCGGTTTCCTCGAGGGTGAAGCGCGTGTCGCCGCCGGCGATGCGTTGCAGCAGCCCGGTGATGCGCGAGACCGGCCGGCCGACGATCAGCGCGGTCGAGACGGAGGTCGCGACCATCAGGAGAGCGATCGCGCCGGCGAGAACGAGAACCGTCGTGCCTGCGGCGGAGATGATCGCCTCGAGCCGCAGCCCGGCCGAGCGCGCCTCGCCGACATAGGCGGTGGCAACGGCCGCCGCCATCTGCTCGAGCGCCTGGGCGGCAGGTGCGGTGACGGTCCGGTCATGCTCCGCAAGCTCGCCCGACAGCGTGCCGAGCCGCATCGAGGCCTCGACGAGCTGCTCGAGCGCCTGGGAGAGCTCGCCGAGCTCGTCCTTCATGCGCGCGTTCACCTCGACGCCCGAGGCGCCGCGCATATGCGTCCGCGCCGTCGCCGCCGCGCGACGGACGCGCTGCATCTGCCCCGCATCGCCCGTGGCGAGGTAGCGAAGCGCGGCGATCCGGAGGTCGGACGCGGCACCGTTGACGGCCAGCAGGCGACCGCGCAGCTCCTCGAGCATCGTCGCGTCGAGGCCCTCGAGCTCGATGCCCGCGAAGGAGCCCTCGAAGCGCATGTCGTAGCTCTGGCCGAGCGGGAAGAAGGCATCGTCGCGCGTGGCGATGAGGCTCGCGCGCAGATCCGCCGCCTTCAGCACGGCACCGTTCAGCACCGCAACCTGCTCGCCGAGCGCCTTCACCGAGCCCTGATCGACCTCATGGGTCTCGTGGCGGGCGATCTCGGCGATCTCAGCGGTCGCGGCGGTGGTGATCCGGTCCGCCTCCTTGCGGATCGCGGCGAGCTCTGCGCCGGTCTGGGCGGCGAAGATCGCGCGGTTCTGCGTCGGCAGGGCGGAGACGGCGACGGCAACTTCCCGCACGCGGCGCTCGGTGTCGACATCCTCCTGCTCATGCACACGGCCCTGCCGGACATCGCCGAGCTGGCCCATCACGGCGAAGACGAGCCCGCCGAGCAGCACGATCGGCACGACCGCGAAGATGCCGAGCTTGGTCCGAAGGGGGAGATTGCCGAGAAGGGTCATGCGCCAGGCCTTGATCACGATCACCAATGGGGGTCTCCGTCTCTATCGGCGCGGCCTTAATCCAGGATGAATTTCCGGCAATGTCCGGGCAGCGTCCCGCGCGGCGGCGATTGCCCTTCCGCCGCATGGCCCCCAAGTCAGAACCGACGCCATCGCCCCAACGCCGCGGAGCCACCCGATGCTGTTCGACTGCGCCTCGCTCTCACCCGAGAACACCTACAAGCTTCTCGTCTCCACGGTCGTGCCGCGGCCGATCGCCTGGGTGACGACGCTCGACGAGAACGGCACGCCGAATGCGGCGCCCTACAGCTTCTTCAACGCGATGAGCGGCTCGCCGCCGGTCGTGGCCATCGGCATCGGGCCGAAGCGCGAGGGGCTCAAGGACACCGGCGAGAACATCCGCCGGGCGCGCGAGTTCGTCGTCAACCTCGTGACGGACAGGACGGCAGAGGCGATGAACGTCACCGCGATCGACTTTCCCGCGGGCGTCAACGAGCTCGCCGAGGCAGGCCTGACGACGGCGAAGAGCAGCCATGTCGCCCCGCCGCGGATCGCCGAGAGCCCGGTCGCGGTGGAATGCAGGCTGCACACGCTGATCGAGCTCGGCCAGGGCCGGGCGGTCGTCCTCGGCGAGGTGCTCGCCTTCCACATCGACGATGCCTGCGTGCTCGACCCGGCACGCTGCTACATCGATACGCCCAGGCTCGGGCTGATCGGCCGCATGCACGGGGCGGGCGGCTACCTGCGCACGACCGACAGGCTGGAGATGCCGCGGATCTCGCTCGCCGCCTGGCAGCAGCGCGGCGCCGCGGAGTAGTTCCGCCCCCGCCCCCTCTGGCGCACCGGGCGGAACTGCCGCATGGTGGCGCAAATGCGAGGCATTCTCAGACAAGAACGCGGGCGATGACAGCCACCGCCACCGTGGCCGGAACGGCGCCCTCCTCCCGGCCGCGCCTGCCCTCGGGCTGGACGGTCGCCGCCCTCGTGGCCGCCGCCGCCGTGGCCTCCCCGCTCATCGCCGTGCTTGCCGGGGCCGTCGCGCCGGCGGGGGAGGTCTGGCGCCAGCTCGCCGAGACCGTTCTCGCGGAGTTCGTGCTGAACTCCATCCTGCTCTCCGCCGGCACCGCGGCGCTTGCCATCACAATCGGCGCCGGCACCGCCTGGCTTGTCACGATGCATGACTTCCCCGGCAGGCGCGTCTTCGAGGTGGCACTTCTCCTGACGCTGGCGATGCCCGCCTACCTGATCGGCTACGTCTACACCGACATGCTCGACGTGACCGGGCCCGTGCAGTCCGCGCTTCGGGCGGGGCTCGGGGTTCGCTTCGGGGAGTACTGGTTCCCCGAGATCCGCTCGCTCGGCGGTGCGGTGCTGATGTTCGGTCTCGTGCTCTACCCCTATGTCTACCTGCTCTGCCGTGCGGCCTTCCTCGAGCAGTCGGTGTGCCTGACCGAGGTGGCACGCACGCTCGGCTGCTCGCGGATGGCGATGATCCGCCGCGTGGCGCTGCCGCTGGCGCGACCGGCGATCGCGGCCGGCGCGGCGCTTGCGGTGATGGAGGCGCTGGCCGATTTCGGCACGGTTCAGCACTTCGCCGTGCGCACCTTCACGACCGGAATCTACCAGGCCTGGTTCCAGATGGGCGACCGGACGGCCGCGCAGCAGCTCGCCGCCTGCCTCATGGGCGTGGTCGCGACGCTTCTGCTCCTCGAGCGCCTCGCCCGCGGGCCGCGGCGCTTCTTCAACACGAGCTCGAAGCACCAGGCGATCACGCTCGTGCCGATGGCGGGCCTCCGCGCGGCCGGCGCGACGCTTGCCTGCGCGCTGCCTGTCCTGCTCGGCTTCGCGGTGCCGGCCCTGCGGCTCGCGCAGCTCGCGCTCGAGGACGGCGACAGCACCTTGCACGTCCTGCCCTTCGCGCGGCACAGCATCGTTCTCGCGGCCCTTGCCGCGGCACTTGCCGTCGCCGTCGCGGTGGTGATGGCCTATGGCGCCCGGCTGCGGGCGACCGCGACGATGCGCGCGGCCGTCACCGTCGCCTCGCTCGGCTACGCGGTGCCCGGCTCGGTCATCGCCGTCGGCGTGCTCGTTCCGTTCGGGCTGTTCGACAATGCGCTCGACCGCTGGATGCGGGCACAGTTCGGCATCTCCACCGGCCTGCTGCTCTCGGGGACGATCGCTGCGCTGGTGTTCGCCTACGTCGCGCGCTTCCTCGCCGTCGCGCTCTCGACCGTCGAGGCCGGGCTCGCACGGATCCGCCCGAGCGTCGAGGATGCCGCCCGTGTTCTCGGCCGCGGACCGGCGGGAAGCCTCGCCGCGGTGCATGCGCCGCTGATCCGCGGAAGCCTGCTTTCCGCCGCCCTCCTCGTGTTCGTCGACACGATGAAGGAACTGCCGGCAACGCTGATCGTCCGCCCCTTCGATTTCGATACGCTTGCCGTGCGCGTCTACAACCTCGCTTCCGACGAACGCCTGGCGCAGGCCTCGACGGCTGCGCTGGTCATCGTTGCCGCCGGCCTCATCCCCGTTGCCATCCTCGCCCGGGCAATGAAGCGGGCCGGGCACGACTGACCAAAAAAAACGCCCCGCACGAGGCGGGGCGAGTGTGGAACGGAGCGATTGGAGCGCAAGTGAGGGGACGGCGCCCGGCGTCCCGGAAAGCCCCGCGCGGGGAGAGTGAGGTACGCAGGGGTCCCGAGCTCGCCACCCAGTCAATGCACGACCGGGCGGTCAGGTTTCGTTGTGATCGGCAACGCGGCGTCGGCGAGGCTTCGCGCGATGCTCGCCATCAGACCGACGGCGCGTGGCGCCGCAGCGGGCGGAACCCACCCGGCAATGATGCGCTGGGCACGCCAGGGCTCTCCTGCCTGCAGCGCGCCGATCGCCTCGACCAGCTGTTCCTCGCCCTCGGACAGCCAGGCATCGTGGATCGAGCCGAAGCCAGGGCCGGAGGGGCAAGCAGAGAGGAGGGCCAGAAGGCTGGCGAAGGCCGCGAAGGCATCCGGAGCAAGCCCGGCGCAGCGGAACAGGGCGCAGGGGCTCGCGACGCCCGAGACCTCGCCCGCCGTCCAGGTCCGCGCCGCGCACAGCATGAGCTGGCCACCGAGGCCGAGTTCGGCCACGCGGGGGAGGCTGGCGACGGCGGTCATCCGCGGTTCGATCAGGCGTCGGGTCATGCGGTTGGATCCATCAATCATGCGAGTGCGAGGCATTCGCAAATTAAAGGCCGAAAGAAGGGCGCGGCAGGACGCCGCGCCCCGTTCCTCTCAGCGCCAGCCGGCGCGCTGCATCAGCGTCAGCGCCTCGGCACCGTTCTTCGCATAGGCAACGGCGTTCAGCTGGTCTTCCGTGAAGCGGCCCCACGAGGCGACCACGGGGTGGACGTTCACCTCGTCCACGACCGGGTACTCGAAGTTGCCGTTCGCGAACATCTCCTGCGCCTTCACCGAGGTCAGGTATTCGAGGAAGGCAACGGCCGCATCCCGGTTCGGCGCGTTCCGCACCACGGCGGCACCCGAGACGTTCACATGGGTTCCACGGTCACCCTGGTTGGGGAACACGACACGAAGCCCGTCGGCCATCGCCTTCTCCTCGGGCTTCTCCGAGGCGGCGAGCCGGCCAAAATAGTAGGTGTTGGAGACGGCGATGCGGCACTGCCCGGCTGCCACCGCCTGGATCTGCGGCGTGTCGCCGCCCTGCGGCGGCCGGCCCATGTTGGCGACCACCCCCTTGGCCCACGCCTCCGTCGCCTCGGCGCCGTTGGCAGCGAGCATCGAGCCGGCAAGCGAGATGTTGTAGACCTGATTGGACGACCGGACGCAGACCGTGCCCTTCAGCGCCGGGTTGGCGAGATCCTCGTAGCGCGCGAGCGGGATCGGCGGCGTCCAGTCCTTCGGCACGATCAGCACACGCGCGCGCTTCGACAGCCCGAACCAGTTGCCATCGGGGTCACGGAGATGGGCGGGGATGCGACCCTCTAGAACCTGGCTTCGCACAGGCTGGAGGATGTTGGCCGCCCTCGCCCGCTCGAGCCGCGCGGCATCGACGGTGATCAGCACGTCGGCCGGGCTGTTCGCTCCCTCGTTGCGGATGCGCTCGATCAGCTGGTCCGCGTCGCCCTCGATCAGCCGGACGCGGATGCCCGTTGCCTGCGTGAACCCGTCATAGAGGGCACGGTCGGTGTCGTAGTGGCGCGAGGAATAGACGTTCACCACCCGCTCCTGCCCGAAGGCCATGGCAGGGGCGAGCACGGCGGCGGCGCCGAGGCCGGCGATGATCGCGCGGCGGGCCAGGCGCGGCTTCCGGCGTTCGCCGGTGGCGAGCTCGGCGAGGATGCCGGCGACGAGGGGAGTGGAACGCTTCATCGAGCATAATCCTCACGATCGGTGGCGATGCGCCGCCGGCCATCAGGCCGCGCGGCCGTTGCAACTCATTCTCATTTGCGACGCTAGCCGGATTGCGAACGCTTCGCAAGTGCGATCGCACCCCTGACGGATCACGACCCGCCCGCCTACACTCCCCCGCAAATCGAAGACCGAGGAGGCGACGCCGAGATGCCCGAGCAAACGACCCGCCCGACGCTTGTCCTGCCCCGCGGCGCCATCGAGTGCCACAGCCATGTCTACGACCCCGACCGGTTCCCCTACGCTCTGCCCGAGCTCGGCGAGAAGACCTATGACTGGCAGGCCTTCGGCGCGATGCTCGCGAGGCTCGGCTTCGACCGCACGGCCATCGTGCAGGCCGGCGCCTACGGCACGGACAACCGCTGCACCCTCGAAGCCGTCGCGCGGCTGGGGCATGACCGGGCACGCGCCGTCGTCGTCACCCGGCCCGACGAGACGGAGGAGGGGTTCCGCGAGCTGCACGCGCAAGGCGCGCGGGGATTGCGCTTCTTCTTCGGCTCACCCTTCCTGAAGCTGTCCGACGTGAAGCCGATGGCGGCACGCATCGCGCCGCTCGGCTGGCACATCATCATGCAGGACCCGAACGGGATCGACTTCGAGGCCTGGAACGCGGTGATCGACGGTCTTCCCTGCCCCGTCGTCATCGACCATCTCGGCCGCATCCCGCCGGGGCCGGGAGCGATGTCCTCGGCGACGCACCCCGGGTTCCAGGGGGTGCTGCGCCTGCTCGAGAAGGGGCATGTCTACGTGAAGCTCTCCGGCTTCTACTACGCCTCCGCCACGGGCTACCCGTACCAGGACGTGGAGCAGCGCGTGCGCGCGCTCGTCGAGCTCCGGCCCGACAGGCTGCTCTACGGCGCGAACTGGCCGCACCCGAAGATGGAACCGAAGCCGGACGATGCGAAGGAGCTCGACCTCCTGCTCGACTGGGTGCCGGACGCGAAGGTCCGCGACATGATCCTGAGGGACAATCCCGCGCGGCTCTACTTCAACGAGTGAGCCGAAAAGAAAACGGCGCCGGAACGCTCCGGCGCCGTTTCGTGGGCCGGCGCGCGTCGGCTCAGGCCTTGTTGAGCCCGCGCAGGAAGCCGGTGCGGGACTTCATCGCCGGCATCAGCAGCCCATGGTCGCTTCCGGAGAGGATGAACTGCATGCCCATGCCGATATAGGTGCCGGCGTTCTCCTCGTCGTACACCCCGCCCATGCCGGGGAACTTGCCGTGCTTCCTGCACGCAGCGATCACTGATTCATACGCTGCCTTCACCTTCGCGTTCCCGAGCTGGCCGGGAATGCCCATCTCGGCGGTGAGGTCGGAGGTGCCGATCAGAAGCACGTCGATGCCAGGCACGGCCGCGATGGCCTCGGCGTTCTCGACGGCACGCGGCGTCTCGATCATCACGATCGTCAGCAGCTGCTCGTTCAGCTTCGCCATCAGCTCGCCCGCCGGCATCACGGCGAACCGCGCCTGCGCCGGCGGCCCGCCGAGGCTGCGATGGCCGACAGGCGGATACTTGCAGGCGGCAACGACCTCGTTCGCTTCCTCCGCCGTGTCGACATGCGGGATCACGACGCCCATCGCGCCGTTGTCGAGGACACGCGGCGCCTGGTCGAGCGCACCCTTGCAGACGCGGACGATCGGCGTGCAGCCCGTCGGCAGCGCGGCGAGCGCGATCTGCGTCGCCTGGTCCTCGCTGAACGCGCCGTGCTCGGCGTCGATGAACAGCCAGTCGAACCCGGCCGCCTCGCCAAGCATGCCCGACGCCGTGGTGCGGAGATGATGCAGGCCGAGGCCCAGCGCGAGCCCGCCTGCCTTCATGCGGTCCTTGGCGTGATTGGGGACGATGGCCATCAGCGCGTATCCTTCCTCGGTTCGTGGTGCGCGCGAACCAAGCCACGCAGGCCGCGCCGCGTCAACGCACCGGCAGGCGGTATCGCAACCCGAGGCTGATGACGTTCGAGCCGTCCTCGACGCCATTGATCGCGCCGAACACGCCGCTCCGATGATGGTAGCGCAGTACGAGCTCGTATTGCCTGTACTGCGGCAGGGCGAAGGTGATTTCGGGGGCGAAGTAGTGCAGGACGTTGGACGTATTTGGCTCCGGCTGGGACGGCGGTCCCGCCTCGGCCTCGGGCAGGTGCGAGATCCAGTTCAGGCCGGTGCTGACCGCCACGGTCGTGTAGAGGTGCTCACGCCAGGGGAAGCCGTCGAAGCGGAGATAGAGCGCGCCCCAGAGCTCGACGCTGTCGGTGGAACCGAACCGCCCGGCAATTCCGAGCTCCGGCTCCAGCGTGAACCAGCGCCAGAACCGCGCCACCTCGTAGGACCCGGCGAGGCCGACAAGCGTGTCGCTTCCCCAGGTGCCGTTCCACGGTTGCAGCACGGTTTCGCTGAACGGTACGTCGTCGATGGAAACGCCGAGGAAGAAGGTGAGCGCGAACGGCCGACTGAAGGGACCAGAACGCGCCTCCGGCATTCCGGCGCGTGGCACCGCCGGCTGTGCCCCGACCATTGCCGACTGCGCCAGGGGCGAGCGGCCGCCCGTAACGCGCGGAATGGAATCGATCACCGTACCGTCGACGATCACCGACGGGTCCCGTCGCCCGTCGGCTGGAAAACCGCACAAGGCGACCAATGCCACCGTGGCGAGCGCCGTCATGCCCGGTCGGGTCAGGAGACGCTTGCGCACTGACAAAGATCCCCGTTGCCGTCGACGTGATGCACAGGCCTCGGCGCCTGACCGCGATCACGCCTGCACGAGCGGCTCGGCGCATTGATCTCGGTCAAGTCGGGACACGGCGCCGTCGTCGCAGAGGCGGGAACGCCCGGTGATTTACCGTCCAGCAGGATCGAGCAGCGCCAGAACTGCCTCGATCCTGTCCGCCTCCGCGGCCGGCTTGTCGGTGCGGATGCGGCTGATGCGGGGGAAGCGCAGCGCCACGCCCGAACGGTGGCGCGAGGAGCGCTGCGCGGCATCGAACGCGACCTCGAGAACCAGCGCCTTCTCCACCTCCCGCACAGGCCCGAAGCGCCCGATCGTGTTGTTGCGGATCCAGCGATCGAGCCAGGCCAGCTCCTTGTCGGTGAAGCCGGAATAGGCCTTGCCGACGGGCACGAGCTCCTCGCCGCGCCAGACGCCGAAGGTGTAGTCGCTGTAGAACGACGAGCGCTTGCCGTGGCCGCGCTGGGCGTACATCAGAACGGCATCGAGCGTCAGCGGGTCGCGCTTCCACTTGAACCAGGGCCCCTTCGGCCGGCCCGCGACATAGGGGCTGTCGGCGCGCTTCAGCATCAGCCCCTCGATGCCCGCCTCGCGCGCGCCGGCCCTGATCGCTGCAAGCTCCTCCCAGCTCGAGAAGGGAACGAGTGGCGAGAGGTCCATCCGCGCGGGCGCCTCGCGCGCGAGCCAAGTCTCGAGCCTCTCCCGCCGCGCATCGAAGCCGAGGCCCCTGATGTCCCCCGTCCCTTCGAACAGCATGTCGTAGAGGCGAACATGCGCGGGGTGCTCGCGCATCAGCTTCGCCCCGGGTGCCTTCCGGTTGAGCCTCTGCTGAAGGTCCGAGAACGGCGCGACGACGCCTTCGCGCAGAACGAGAAGCTCGCCGTCGAGCACCGCCTCGAGACCCTCCATCGCCTCGACGATCTCGGGGAAGGCGTGGCCGATCTCCTCCCCCCCGCGCGACCAGAGCTTCGCGCCCGTCCGGGTGGCGACGCATTGCACGCGGATGCCGTCCCACTTCCACTCCGCGCGGAACTCGCGCGGATCGAACTCGGCGAGCTCTGCCTCGTCGAGCGGGTTGGCGAGCATCGGCGGGCGGAACACCGGCGCGTCCACGCCCCTCGGCTGCGGGCCACGCCCCTCGAGCCAGTCGAACAGGGCCGTGTAGGGCGGGGCGACCGCCGGCCAGGCCTCCTCGATCTCCGCGACGTCGATGCCGTATCGTTCCGCGAGCGCGACCTTGACCAGCCGCGCCGAGACGCCGACGCGCATCCCCCCCGTGATGAGCTTGAGCAGCGCGAAGCGCGAGGAGGCGTCGAGCGTGTCGAGCCAGGCGGCGACGATGCCGGGAAGCTCTCCCCTGCTCGTGGTGGCGAGCGTGCGCGCGACTGCTGCAAGCGAGGGCGCTGCCTCGTTCACGCCCTCGCGCGCGGGCCACATCAGCGAGACGGTCTCCGCGAGATCGCCCACGAAGTCGTAGGAGAGCGCGAACAGCACGGGGTCGGTCCGCTCGGCTGCGAGGGTGCGGATCAGGCCGGCCTTCGCCGCGTCGAAGGAGAGCTCGCCCGTCAGCGCGGCAAGCCCGATGCCGCGATCGGGGTCAGGCTCCGTCGCGATCCAGTCCTTCAGATGCGCGAGCTTGGTGTTGCGCGCGGGCGTCAGCACGAGCCGCTCGAGCAGGTCGGCGAAGCGCTTCATGGGGGTTCTTCGGTCGCCTCGCGCGCGCCGTCCGGCGCGCTGCCGGCGACGGAAGGCGCTTCCGCCACCGCCTCGTCCTCGTCGCCACGCCCGACGAGATGCAGCGCGCGGCCGCGGATGCCGCGGAGCCCCGCGGCATGGATCAGCGCGTCCTCCGCGCCATGCGTCACCCACACCTCGGGTGCAGCGACGGCATCGAGCGTGGCGTTCAGCTCGTCCCAGTCGGCATGATCGGAGATCACGAGCGGCAGCTCGACGCCGCGACTCTTCGCGCGCTGCCGCACCCGCATCCAGCCCGAGGCCAATGCGACGACGGGATCGGAGAGCCGCCGCGCCCACCGGTCCTGGATCGCGCCTGGCGGACCGATCACGACCGCGCCGGCCAGCGCCTCGCGGTTGGCGACCGTCGCCGGGCGCAGATCCCCAAGCGTGATGCCGAAGGAGGCATACACCTCGTTCATCGGCGTGAGCGCGCCGTGGACGTAGATCGGCGCGTCGTAGCCGGCCTCACGCAGGAGCGCGAGCACGCGCTGCGTCTTGCCGAGCGCATAGGCGCCGACGACATGCGTGCGCTCGGGGAAGACGCGAAGCGAGGCGAGAAGCCGCGCGATCTCCTCCTCCGCAGGCGGGTGGCGGAACACGGGCAGGCCGAACGTCGCCTCGGTGACGAACACGTCGCATGGCACCGGCTCGAAGGTCGCGCAGGTCGGGTCGCGCCGCGTCTTGTAGTCGCCGCTGACGACGGCACGCGCGCCCTGCCACTCGAGAACCACCTGCGCCGAGCCGAGCACGTGCCCCGCCGGGCGGAGCGTGACGCGCACCCCGCCGATATCGAGCGCCTCGGCGTAGCCGAGCGCCTGCTGGCTCTCCCCCGCCCTGCCTTCGCCGAGCCGGCGCGTCATGATCGCGAGCGTCTCGGCCGTGGCGAGCACGGCCCGGTGGCCCGGCCGCGCATGGTCGCTGTGGCCATGCGTGATGACGGCGCGATCGACGGGCCGGAGCGGGTCGATGAAGAAGCCGCCGGGCTCGCAGTAGAGGCCGGCCTCGGTCACCTTCAGCCAGGTTTCGGGATGCGGCGGCACGGCCTGTGCCGCCCCCCACGGGTCAGAGCTGCACGCCCTTCGTCAGCGCACCGTCGATCACGAGGTTCGTGCCTGTGGTGAACGAGGAGGCGGGGCTGGCGAGGAACACGACGCCGCGCGCGATTTCCTCCGGCTTGGCCATGCGCCCGGTCGGGTTCAGCGCGAGCGCCTCCTTGAAGAGCGCGGGGTTGTTGGTCTCGATCCACTGCCAGATACCGCCGTCGAAATAGGTGTTGCCCGGCGAGACGGCGTTGGCGCGGATGCCCTTGCCCGCGAGGCGGAAGGCGAGCCCCTGGGCGTAGTGGACGAGGGCTGCCTTGAACGCGCCATAGGCAGGACCGGTGAAGTCGATCTCGCGGCCCGACACGGAGGAGATGACCGTGATCGAGGCCGCCTTGGATGCCTCGAGATGCGGCATCGCGGCGCTCACCACGCGCACCGTGTGCATCATGTCGGTGTCGAAACCCTTGCGCCAAGCCTCCTCGTCATCGGCCACCGCGAGCGCGGAGACGTTGGCGACGACGATGTCGATCCCGCCGAGCGCCTTGGCCGAGGCGGCGACCCAGTCCTCGAGCGCCGCCTTGTCCGAGACGTCCACCGCCTGGCCGAAGGCGGTCACGCCCTTCGCACGCAGGGCCGCGACCGTGTCCTCGATCTCGCCTGCGTTGCGGGCACAGACCGAGACATGCGCGCCCTCCTCGGCGAAGAGGTCAGCGCAGCGGCGGCCGATGCCCTTCGTTCCGCCGGTGACGATTGCGCGCAGTCCCTTGAGCCCGAGATCCATCGCTTCTGTTCCTTCCTGTCCGGTCAGGCGAGATAGGCTTTGAGCATCGAGGCGCCGAGCGTGTATTTCGGGTCGACCATGTTGCCCACCCGCATCGATCCCGCCTGGGTGCAGAGGAAATAGGCCTCGCTCTCCTCGAAGCCGTACTCGTCGACCATCCAGCGGATCAGGTCGCGATAGGCCATGCGCGCGGCATCCTCCATCGGCCGCGCGCTGCCCACCGACATGATGAATCGCTCGTTCTCGAGCCGCACGCCGGGGATCGTCCACCCCTTGATGAGATCGACCTGGATCGTGACATGCGCAGGCATCTCGACGGCGACGCCGCAGAGCTCGCCATCGCCCTGTCGCGCGTGGCAATCGCCGAGATAGAGAAGCGCGCCCTTATGGTGCACGGGGAAGTATACGACCGCGCCCGGGGCCACGTCCGGCAGGTCCATGTTGCCGCCCCAGTAGTCCGGTTGAAGCGAGGTGACCGCCTCGATCTCGGGGCTGACGCCGAGCGTGCCGATGAAGGGCTCGTAGGGAAGCGTGATGCGCTCGCTGAAGCGCACGCCCTCGGTCGTCACCTCCATCTTCTTCACCCGCTCGGGGATCGGCTTGTTCAGCATCGCCGTCGCCGCCGTCGCGACCAGGCCGCCGAACTCCGGGATCAGCGCCGTGGTGCCCACGGGCTGGGCCCCGCGCGGCAGGATGGAGAGGATCGACACCGCGAGCGCATCCCCCTTCTCCGCGCCCTCGACGACGATCGGCCCGTTCTGCGGGTTGAGGAACGGCATGCGCAGGATCTCCGACGGTCTGTCGCTCTCGGAGCGTATCTTGCCCTCGAACGCGTCGTGGGTCTCGACCTCGATCACGTCTCCCGGCTTCACCGTCAGCACGGGCTCGGCATAGGGGCCGTACACGTAGCGGTAGGTGCCCTGCTTCGCCTCGGTGAGCGCATGGCTCGCGCCTCGGCGGCCGCGCGCGACGCCCTTGCGGCCCATGTAGGATGTCTCGAGCCAGCTCATGCCGCGCGCGCTCCCTGCCTTGTCCGTTGAAGCCTGGGAGATTAGCGCGCCACGGACTTCCGGCAAGGCGGGCCCCGCCTTCGCGCCGGGGCGAATCCCGCCCATACTCGCCCCGGTCGGCGCGCCACGACGCCGCACGGAGGAGATGCCCGCGTTGACTGTGCCCCAAGCGGCATGAGCGATCGCCAGCCCGCAGGCCTGCTCGCCCCGTTCAGCCAGCGCAGCTTTCGCTTCCAATGGCCGGCCGATCTCGCGACCTCCACGGCCCATGAGATGGAGACGTTGATCCTCGGCTGGTACGTGCTCACCGCAACGGGCTCGGTTGTCTGGCTCTCGGTGTTCGGTGCCTCGCAGTTCCTCGGCACGCTGATCTCGCCGATGTTCGGCGTGATGGGCGACCGGGTCGGCCAGAGGCGGGTGCTCTGTGCCATGCGGGCGGCCTATGCGGCGCTTGCCGCCTGCCTTGCCCTGCTCGACCTCGCAGGCCTGCTGCACCCCGCACCAGTCTTCGTCATCGCCGCGCTCTCGGGGCTCGTGCGCCCGTCCGATATCGGCATGCGCAACGCGCTGATCGGTGCGACCATGCCGCAGGGCCTTCTGATGGGGGCGATGGGCATCGCGCGCATGAGCGCCGACAGCGCCCGCGTCCTCGGCGCGCTCTCCGGCCCCGCGCTGGCCGACTGGCTCGGCTTCGGCCGCGCCTACGCTGTCCTGACCCTGCTCTATCTCGTCAGCATTCCCCTCGTCCTGCAGGTCGAGGAACGCCACGCGCGGCGGACCGAGGGCGCGATCACCTCGCCGTGGCGCGACCTCACCGATGGCGTGACCTATGTGCGGCGCATGCCGGTGCTTCTCGCCGCGCTGTTCCTCGCCTTCCTGATGAACTTCGCCGCCTACCCGATCAGCGGCGGGCTGCTGCCGCATGTCGCGCATGACGTGTACGGGCTCGACCGGACGGGGCTCGGCTACCTCTCCGCGAGCTTCGCCGCAGGCGCGCTGCTCGGCTCGCTGAGCCTTTCCGCCACCGTGCGACGCCTGCCTCCGGCGCGGACGATGCTTCTCGCCGCGCTGCTCTGGCTCCCGCTTCTGATCGGCTTCGCGCAGCTTCGCGTTCCCCTCGTCGGCATGGCCCTGCTCGCGCTCGTCGGCTACGTGCAGAGCTTCTGCATGATCCCGATGTCGGTGCTGCTGCTGCGCATGCCGAACCCTGCCTATCGCGGGCGCGTGATGGGCCTGCGGATCCTCGCCGTCTACGGGCTTCCGCTCGGGCTCCTGCTGGCGGGGCCGCTGATCGCCTGGCTCGGCTTCACACGGGCGGTGGTCCTGCTCACGGGGTTCGGGATCGCCGCGACGCTCGCCATCGCCTGGACCTGGCGGCGCGAGCTCCTTCCCGCGGACGCACCGGCGAACGAGCGGAGCGCCTGAGGAGCCCCTCTCCGCCACCCCCGCCCGGCATGGTAGAACCGCCGGGACACATGACGATGTTCCCCGAACACGAGCCGAAGCGCGGCACGATGGGCGACGCGACGGCCCTGCCGCCGGCGCTCGCCGCCTGGTTCGCCGCGCGCGGCTGGTCACCGCACCCGCACCAAGTCGCGATGCTCGAGGCCGCGCGCGCAGGCCGCTCAGCGCTTCTGATCGCACCAACCGGCGCGGGCAAGACGCTCGCTGGCTTCCTCGGCTCGCTCGCCGCGCTGTCCGAGGATGCGTCGCCGAGGCTGCACACGCTCTACGTCTCGCCGCTGAAGGCGCTCGCGTCCGACATCGCGCGCAACCTGACCGCGCCGATCGCCGGCATGGGGCTTGCCGTGACCGTCGAGACGCGCACGGGCGACACGGGAGCGGAGGCACGGCGTCGCCAGCGCGCCAAGCCGCCGCATATTCTGCTCACCACGCCAGAGAGCCTCTCGGTGCTTCTCTCGCTACCCGACAGCTTCGCCATGTTCGCGGGCCTCGAGGCCATCGTGGTCGACGAGATCCATGCGCTTGCCGGCACCAAGCGGGGTGACCAGCTTGCCCTCTGCCTCTCGCGGCTCGCCTCCCTCGCCCCGCGGGCGCGCCGCGTCGGCCTCTCCGCCACCGTGCCGCATCGCGCGCCGCTCATCGCCTATCTCTCCGCAATGGGCCGGGCGGATGCGGGCGACGTGTCCGTCATCGAGGCGCCGGAGGGGGCCGAGCCGTCACTCGGCGTGATGCTTCCCGAAGGCCCGCTCCCCTGGTCGGGCCACATGGGGCTGCTCGCGACGCCCGACATCTACCGGCTGATCCGCGAGGCCGGCACCTCGATTGTCTTCGTCAACACCCGCGCGCAGGCAGAGCTCGTGTTCCAGGCGCTGTGGCGGCTGAACGACGACGGGCTCGCCATCGCGCTGCATCACGGCTCTCTCGCGCGCGAGCAGCGCGAACGCGTCGAGCAGGCGATGGCCGAGGGGCGGCTGAAGGCGGTCGTCGCCACCTCTTCGCTCGACCTCGGCATCGATTGGGGCGATGTCGATCTCGTCATCCAGGTCGGCGCACCGAAGGGCGTGTCGCGGCTGATGCAGCGCATCGGGCGGGCGAACCATCGCTGGAACGAGGCCTCGCGCGCGGTGCTCGTACCCGCGAACCGCTTCGAGGTGCTCGAATGCCGCGCGGCGCTCGACGGTGTTGCCGCGCACGACCTCGACGGCGACCCGCCCCCGCCTGGCGGGCTCGACGTGCTTGCCCAGCACGTCCTCGGCATGGCCTGCGCCGCGCCGTTCCTGGTAGACGAGCTCTACGCCGAGGTGACGCGCGCGGCACCCTACGCGGCGCTGTCGCGGCAGGATTTCGACGACGTGGTCCGCTACGTCGCCGATGGCGGCTACGCGCTGTCGGCCTATGAGCGACACCGGCGGCTGTTCCGCGATTCCGAGGGGCGCCATCATGCCGCCTCCGAGGCGGTGATGCGCCGGCATCGGATGAACATCGGCACCATCGTCGAGGCGCCGCTTCTCAAGGTGCGGCTCGGCCGCGGCTTCGGCGGGCTCCAGCTGGGCGAGATCGAGGAGTACTTCGTCTCGATGCTGAACCCGGGCGACACGTTCCTGTTCGCCGGCCGCGTCCTGCGGTTCGACCGGCTTCGCGAGACGATCGTCGAATGTAGCCCGGCCCAGGGGCAGGACCCGAAGGTGCCTGCCTATGCCGGCGGCCGCCTGCCACTCACCACCTATCTCGCCGACCGCGTGCGCGCGATGCTCGAGACGCCGGAGCGCTGGAGCGACCTTCCCGACAGCGTCGCCGAATGGCTTCGCCTGCAGAGATCGCGCTCGCGCCTTCCCGGTCGCAACAACCTTCTCGTCGAGACCTTCCCGCGCGGCGGCAAGTGGTTCCTCGTCGCCTACTGCTTCGAGGGGCGCAACGCACACCAGACGCTGGGGATGCTCCTGACCCGGCGGATGGAGCGCGCGGGCTTCGGCCCTCTCGGCTTCGTCGCGACCGACTATGTCGTCGCCGTCTGGTCGGCGCATCAGCCGCTGCGCGTGGCCGAGCTGTTCGGCGAGGAGATGCTCGGCGATGATCTCGAGGAGTGGATGGCGGAGAGCTCGATGCTCCGCCGCACCTTCCGCACCGTCGCGGTGATCGCTGGGCTGATCGACCGTCACGTTCCCGGAGCGGAGAAGAACCGGAGGCAGATCACCATCAACACCGATCTCGTCTACGACGTGCTGCGCAAGCACGAGCCCGACCATGTGCTCCTGCGCGCCACGCGGGCCGATGCGGCGCGCGGGCTTGTCGATGTCGGCCGCGTCGCGGGCCTGCTCGCGCGCGCGAAGGGGCGCGTCGTCCACATGGCGCTGTCGCGTGTCTCGCCTCTCGCGGTTCCGGTCCTGCTCGAGGTGGGGCGCGAGAGCGTCCGCTCGGGAGAGGGCGAGGAGGCGCTGCTCGCCGAGGCGGAGGAGGCAGCGCTGATCGCAGAGGCACTGGGTGAGGCAGAGCCCGCGCCGCCACCGCCCCGCGTCCACCCCGTCCACCGCGCCAATGCGCGGCGCGATGCGCGCCCTGCCGCGCATTCGCCCGGAACCCAGGGCCGCGTGACGCTTCGCTCCCTGCGCGGCCGCCGGCAGGCCGAGCTGCCGCTCGACGAATGACGGCAGCACCGATCCACATCGCGGGCGAGCGCCTGATGCTCGACCCGGAAGGCGCACTCTGGTGGCCGGCACGAAGCCTCATGGCGGTGGCCGACCTGCATCTCGAGAAGGGCTCCTCACTCGCCGCCCGCGGCGCGCTCCTGCCGCCCTATGACAGCCGCGCGACGCTCGACAGGCTCACGCCGCTGATCCGGCGCTACCGGCCCGCACGGCTCGTCGCGCTCGGCGATTCGTTCCATGACCGGCATGGCGCGGCGCGGCTCGGCGCGGCCGAGGCAGAGCGTCTCCGTGCGATCGCGGCCGTCACCGAGCTCGTCTGGGTCCTCGGCAACCACGACCCTGCGCCGCCCGCGGGTTTTCCAGGGATGGCCGTCGCGGAATGGCGCGAGGGGGCGATCGCGTTCCGCCACGAGGGCGGCGGCGGCACGCCGGAGATCTGCGGCCATCACCACCCGAAGGCGCTCGTGCCGACGCGGGGCAAGGCCGTGTCCCGCCCCTGCTTCGTCGCCGATTCGCGGCGGCTAATGCTGCCTGCCTTCGGCGCCTACACGGGCGGGCTCGACGTGCGCGACCAGGCGATCGCTGGGCTGTTCCCGCGCGGCTGCCGCGTTTTCCTGCAGGGCCGGGGCAGGCTCTACAGCTTCACCCTCGCTCAGCTCCGCGCGGCCTCTCCGGCGGAAGCCTGATCGCCCTGGCGGCGTCGCTCGAGCAGGACGAGCTGGCTCCCCTGGCCGTCGGCGCGAGCGAACTCCACGAAGCCGAGCTTCGCTGCGATGGCGAGCGACACCGCATGGCTCGGCTCGATGATGCAGGTCATGCGGGGAACCGGCCACGCTGCATCGGCCCAGGCCAGGGCCGCGCGCATGGCTTCGATTGCGTAGCCCTGGCCCTGCGCGACCGGGGCGATCACCCAGCCGGCCTCCATCGTTCCCTCGATCGAGGGCGTGATGGCGCGGCGAAGGTCCTGGAATCCGACCTGGCCGACGAAGGCACCCGTCGCCTTCTCTTCCACGGCGAAGTAGCCGAAACCGAGGAAATGCCAGAGCCCGGCGTGGCGCAGGAACCGCGTCCACGCAGCCTCCCGCGTGACCGGAGCGCCGCCAATGTAGCGGACGACGTTGGGGTCTGCCCACATGGCGGCGTAGGGCTCGAAGTCGTCCGGTCGATGACCGCGGAGGTGCAGCCGGGGCGTGTCCAACTCGGGAACGGAGAGCGCCATCGGAAATCGCCTGGCGTGCGCTTCGGCTGGGTGGGCCTAGCGCCGCATCAGCGCAGCCAGCGCCTGCGCGTCGGCTTTGGGGGTCGCGGCCATGCCGTCGTGCACGCCCTGCCTGTCGGCCTCCGGACGGTTCTGCGAGAGCTTCGCCGTTCCCTCGAGCGCGGTGACGCGCAGCCGGAATCCGACGATGCCCTTCATCATGCCGAGGATGAACGCCTCCGGCGCATCCTCGATCGCCCAGGGCATCTCGCGCCCCGCCTCCTGCACATCCGTCAGCCGGGCGACGACGTCGCGGAGTGCTGCCGGATCAGTTACGGGGTCCAGTCGTCCCCTTGCCTGCACCGCAAGGTAGTTCCAGGTCGGCACAACCTTTCCGTGTTCACGCTTGGAGGCGTACCACGACGGCGTGACATAGGCGGACGGCCCGACGAACACCGCAAGCGCCGGCACACCCGGCCCGATCAGCCCCGCGAGCGGGTTGGCCCGCGCGAGATGGCCGACGAGATCCTCGCCGTCGAACACGAGCGGCAGGTGTGCCGCAACCGGCCCGTCCTCGCCGTTGACCACGAGCGTCGCGAATCGGACGGCCTCGGCCATCGCGCGCAAGGCAGCAGGGTCGTTCACCCGGAAGGAGGAAGGCGCGTACATGCGCGGAGAATCATGCCTCACGGCGATGTTTGTCCAGCGCAGCGCACGCGGGGCTGCATGTCGGGACTGGCAAAATCCCCGCCCGTCCCATATCGAGGCATCGGAAGAGGCGGAATGGCCGTAGAGAGGCCGCACGCGCCGGGCAACGGACTGGGAAGACGAACGAGGTTTCCGGCGCATGCAAACGCCCACCGGGACACCGGTGATATGGTGGGTGCGGCAGGATCTGCGTGTTTCCGACAACGATGCGCTCCTTGGAGCGGTCGCGGCCGGTCGCGCTGTGCTGCCCGTCTTCGTACTCGATGAGGAGACCCCAGGACGCTGGGCGCCCGGCGGCGCCTCGCGCTGGTGGCTGCACGGGAGCCTTGCCGCGCTCGACGCCTCGATCGCCGAACGCGGCGGTGTGCTCATCCTCCGCCGCGGCAAGGCCGATACCGTGCTCGCCGAGCTCGCCGCCGAGACGGGGGCGGAGCAGGTGTTCGCCGGCCGCCTCTACGAACCCTGGGCGCGGGAGCGCGACAAGCGCGTCGCCGCGGCGCTGAAGGCGAAGGGCGTCGAGATCATCGGCGCGAAGACCGCGCTTCTGTTCGAGCCCTGGGAGATCGAGACCAAGGCCGGCGGCCCCTACGGCGTCTACTCCCCGTTTAGCCGGGCCTGCTTCGACCGCCTGCCCCCGCCCGAGCCTGCGCCGGCGCCGGAGCGCATCCCCGCCCCCGACCGCCTGCCCCGCTCGGAGAGGCTGGATGACTGGGGGCTCCTGCCGACGAAGCCGGATTGGGCCGAAGGCCTGCGCGAGAGCTGGACGCCTGGCGAGGCCGGGGCTGCGGTGAGGCTCGAGCGTTTCGTCTCCCGCGGCCTCGCCTCCTATGACGAGACGCGCAATCGCCCCGATCTCGACGCCACCTCGGGCCTCTCGCCGCACCTGCGCTGGGGCGAGATCTCGCCGGCCACGGTCTGGCACGCCGCCCTCCGCGCAGGGTCGCCCCGCAGCGCGGCGACGCGTACCTTCCTGCAGGAGCTGCTCTGGCGGGAGTTCAGCTACCACCTTCTCTGGCACCGGCCGGAGATGCCGGAGGAGGCCCTGAAGCCCGCCTTCGCCGACTTCCCCTGGCGGCGCGACGCGGCCGGCCTCGCCGCCTGGCAGAAGGGGATCACGGGCTATCCCATCGTCGATGCCGGCATGCGCCAGCTCTGGCAGACGGGCTGGATGCACAACCGCGTGCGGATGATCGTCGCCTCATTCCTCATCAAGCACCTTCTGCTTCCCTGGCAGGACGGCGAGGCCTGGTTCTGGGACACGCTCGTCGATGCTGACCTCGCCTCCAACAGCGCATCCTGGCAGTGGGTCGCCGGCTCCGGCGCCGATGCCGCGCCCTATTTCCGCATCTTCAACCCCGTACTCCAGGGCGAGAAGTTCGACCCAGACGGGGCCTATGTCCGGCGCTACGTGCCGGAGCTCGCGCGGCTTCCCGCGAAACTGATCCACCGCCCCTGGGAGGCGGACGCGGCCGTTCTGCGCGGCGCGGGCATCACGCTCGGCCGCGACTATCCGAAACCGATCGTGGAGCACGGCGCGGCGCGCGCCCGCGCGCTCTCCGCGCTCGAGACGATTTCCGGGAACAAGGGGGCAGCCTGAATGGACGGTGTGTGGAGGATGGAGCCGCGCCGCTCCGTCGCGGTGATCGGCGCGGGCATCTCTGGCCTGTCAGCGGCCTGGCTCCTGCGCGATGCCGCCACCGTCACCCTCTACGAGGCCGAGCCGCGGCTCGGCGGCCATGCCGACACGCAGCATGTCAAGGTTGCCGGGCGCGAGGTTGCCGTCGATACCGGCTTCATCGTCTACAACACGCTGAACTACCACCACCTCACCGCGCTCTTCGCCCATCTCGGCGTCGCGACCGAGGCCTCCGACATGAGCTTCGGCGTCTCGATCGGCGAGGGCGCGCTCGAGTACGGCGGCGGGTCGATCCCGCAGCTCTTCGCGCAGAAGCGCAACATCGCCCGGCCCCGCTTCCTCGCGATGCTGCGCGACATCATCCGCTTCTACCGCGAGGCGCCGCGGCTTCTCGAGGGCGAGGACAGCCTGAGCCTCGGCGAGTATCTCGACCGGAACGGCTACGGCCCCGGCTTCGTCGAGGACCACATCCTGCCGATGGGCGCGGCCATCTGGTCCGCCTCGGTCCAGGCGATGCACGATTTCCCCGCGCGCAGCTTCGTGCGGTTCTTCGTGAACCACGGGCTTCTCCGCCTCTCAGACAGGCCGCGGTGGCGCACCGTCACCGGCGGGTCGCGCCGCTACGTCGCGCGCATCGAGGAGGCGCTCGGCGCGGGCGTGCGCAAGGCAGCGCGCGTTGCCGCGGTGCTGCGCGACGAGACGGGCGTGACCATCCGCCTCGAGGACGGCGCCTCGGTGCGCCACGACAGCGTGATTCTCGCCACCCATGGCGACGAGGCGATGAGGCTTCTCGCCGAACCGACGGCGGAGGAGAGGCGCATCCTCGGGGCCGTGCGCACCCAGGCGAACCGAATGATCCTTCACACCGACGCGGCGCTGATGCCGCGCCGGCGCGGCGTGTGGTCGTCATGGAACTACCTCGCGCGCGACAGCGAGGATCTTCGCCGCGAGGTCTCGCTAACCTACTGGATGAACCGGCTGCAGAACCTTCCGACGCCGGTGCCGCTCCTGGTCACGCTGAACCCGCTGCAGGAGCCCGACCCAGCGCGCGTGCTCCTGGAGAAGACCTATCGCCACCCGTGCTACGATGCCGCGATGATCGAGGCGCAGCGCCTTCTGCCGTCGCTCCAGGGCGCCAACCGAACCTGGTTCTGCGGTGCGTGGACAGGCTACGGCTTCCACGAGGACGGCATCGCCTCCGCCGTCGCGGTGGCGCGCGACTTCGGTGTCTCGCCGCCCTGGGAAGCGCAGGAACTGGAACGCGCCGCATGAGCGGCCTCGACGGCGAGCCGGCGCTGCTATACCGCATGCGCGTGATGCACGCGCGCCACCAACCCTTCGCGCACCGGTTCGAATACAGGATCTGGACCCTGCTGCTCGACATCGACCGGATCGGCGAGCTCGACGCCCGTTCGCGCCTGTTCGCGGCGGATCGGCGCGGCATCGTGTCGTTCCGGTCGCGCGATCATGGCGCGCGTGACGGCTCCCCGCTTCGCCCGTGGGTGGAGGGCGCCCTCGCCCGGGCTGGCCTCGCGGAGTGTGCGGCGCGGATCAGGCTACTCGCCATGCCGCGCATCCTGGGCTACGTGTTCAACCCGATATCGATCTATTTCTGCGACCGGGAGGACGGGACGCCGGGTGCGGTGCTCTACGAGGTCAAGAACACGTTCGGCGACCAGCACGCCTACATCGCCCCCCTCGCAGGCGCCGCGCCGTGGCGGCATGCGGCGGAGAAGGTGATGCACGTCTCGCCCTTCATCGACATGCAGTGCCGCTACGGCTTCACGCTGTCGCGGCCAGCGGACCGTTTCGCCATGGCGATCGACCAGTGCGACGGCGAGGGAGCGGCGCTGCTCACTGCGACGATGGCCGGCCGCGGCGTGCCGATGACGGACCGCGCGCTCGCCGCCGCCCTTGCCGCTCTGCCCTTCGTCACCGCCAAGACGATCGCGGCGATCCACTGGGAGGCGCTGCGGCTCTGGCGCAAGGGGGCGAGGTTCCACTCCCGCCCCGCCCCACCCGAACCGCCGGTGACGGTGGCGGCCTGACGGACCCTCGACGATGCACGGAACCGATACCACGCTGCCCTCGCCGCGCGCCAAGAAGCAGGACCGGCGCTTTCGACTTGCTCTCAGGCTCGCGGGGCTGATCCGCACCGGGCATCTCATGCTCACCCTGCCGGACGGGTCGATGCACCGCTTCGGGGGGCACCGCCCCGGGCCCGAGGCGCATGTCACGCTCTCGCATCCGCGCGCGATCCGCCGCCTCGCCTTCGGCGGCAGCCTCGGCTGGGCCGAGGCCTATCTCGACGGCGACTGGTCGAGCCCCGACATCCGCGCGGTGATGGCGCTCGCCGCGGCGAACGAAGCGGAATGGGACGAGGTGCTGCGCGGCAGCGTCCTGGTCCGCACGCTGTCGCGGCTCTACCACGCCTTCCGGCCGAACACGCGGCGTGGCGCGCGGCGCAACATCGCCGCCCATTACGACCTCGGCAACGAGTTCTACGCCGCCTGGCTCGACCCGACGATGACCTACTCCTCGGCTGAGTTCGCCGAAGCGGGTGAGACGCTCGAGGCCGCGCAGGCGCGCAAGGTGCGAAATCTCCTCGCCGCGATCGACCTTCGTCCGGGACAGACACTCCTCGAGATCGGCTGCGGCTGGGGTTACCTCGCGGAAACAGCGGCGCGCGACTTCGGCGCGCGCGTCGTCGCGCTGACGCTCTCGCGCGAGCAGCACGCCTTCGCCTCCGCCCGGATCGCGACGGCGGGATTGTCCGACCGTGTCGAGATCCGGCTGCAGGACTATCGCGACGTCCCCGAGCGGTTCGACCGCATCGCGTCGGTCGAGATGTTCGAGGCGGTTGGCGAGGCCTACTGGCCGGCATTCTTCGCCGCCGTGCACGGAAGGCTGGTGCCCGGTGGGCTTGCGGGGCTGCAGATCATCACGATCGCTGACCGATTCTTTCCCGCCTATCGGACCAGCGCCGACTTCATCCAGCGCTACGTCTTTCCCGGCGGGATGCTTCCCTCGCCTTCACGGCTGCGCGAGGAGGTGGCCCGCGCCGGGCTCGCCTGGGCAAGGGAGGAATGGTTCGGAAATTCCTATGCCGAAACGCTGCGGATCTGGAACGACCACTTCCAGCGTGCCTGGCCCGGGATCACGCCGCTCGGCTACGATGACCGCTTCAAGCGCCTGTGGGAGTACTACCTCGCCTATTGCGAGACCGGGTTCCGCGCGGGCTGGACCGATGTCGGGCGCATCGTGCTCGCCCGGCCCTGACGGTGCCGAGCGCGCGCCGAGGCGCCCTGCCGGCGGGGCTGCTAGCCTGCTACGCCGCGCCCGCCTTTCCGCTCGCCATCCTTGGCCTGCCACTGAACGTCTACCTCCCGACCTTCTGGGGTGAGACGCTCGGGCTCGGGCTGACCACGGTCGGCCTCGTGCTCCTCGCGACACGGCTTCTCGACGTGGTGACGGACCCGCTCATCGGCCTGCTGTCGGATCGCTCGCGCGGCCGGCTCGGACGCCGCCGCCCCTGGGTCGCGGCAGCGCTTCCGGTCGCCGCGCCTGCCGTGTGGCTTCTGTTCGTTCCGCCCGAAGGCGCAGGTGCGGGGCACCTCTTCGTGACAGCGAGCCTCGTCTATCTCGGCTGGACGATGCTCAACATCGCCCACACGGCCTGGGGCGCGGAGCTGTCGGGCGAGTATCACCAGCGCACGCGCGTCACCGCCTGGCGCGAGGCGGCGACGCTCGGCGGCATCATCGCCTCCGCGCTCGTGCCTGCACTGATGCCCGGCGGGATCGCTGCCGACCTGCGCGCGCTCGCGTTCGCCACGCTCGCGCTTGCGATCCCGGCCTTCGCGATGCTGTTCCTCGCGGTGCCCGACACAGCGGCCGCGCCGGCGCCACTGCAAAGGCAGAGCCTCGGCGCCCTGTTCGCGCCGCTTCTCGCTAACCGCGCGTTCCGGCGGCTGATCTCCGCCTGGGTGGTGAACGGCATCGCCAACGGTCTGCCGGCGGCGCTGTTCCTTCTGGTGGTGACGCATCTCCTCGTGGCGGAGGACAAGGCGGGACTGCTGCTGCTTGCCTATTTCCTTGCCGCCATCCTCGCCGTTCCCGGCTGGACGGCGGTCGCCGCGCGTATGGGCAAGCACCGCACCTGGTGCACGGCGATGCTGTGGGCGTCGGTCGTGTTCGGCTTCGTGCCGCTTCTCGGGGCGGGAGACTGGCTTGCCTTCCTCGTCATCTCCATCCTTTCCGGCGCAGCACTCGGGGCCGATCTCGCGCTGCCGCCGGCGATCCAGGCCGATGTGGTCGATCTCGATCGGCTCGAGACGGGCGAGGGTCGGGCGGGCCTGCTGTTCGCGCTCGCCTCGATGGCGCAGAAGCTTGGAAACGCCCTCGCGGTCGGGCTCGGCCTGCCGCTTCTCGAGCTTTTGGGCTTCCGCACCGACGGCGGCGTGCAGGGGCTCGGCGCGCTGGTCGCCCTCTACTGCGGCGCGCCGATCCTGCTGAAGCTCATTGCCGTCGCCATCATGTGGCACTTCCCGATCGACCGGGCGGAACAGGAGAGACTGCGCGCGCGCATCGAGGCGGCGGCGCAATGAGGCTTTCGCTTCCCGGGGGATACCGCGGCGTTCGCGTGATCGGCGACGTCCACGGCGAGGCCGTGCCGTTCCGCGCCGCGCTCGTTGGCGCGGCGGCGGAGCGGCTCTTCGTCGTCCAGCTCGGCGACCTGACCGACCATGGGCCAGACAGCCCCGGCGCGCTCGCTGCCATGTTCGACACGCTCGATCGCGGCGCCGGGCTGTTCCTTCTCGGCAACCATGACCACAAGCTCCGCCGCGCGCTGCTCGGCAATGCCGTGTCGGCCGAACCCGACGGGCTCGGCGCGACGCTCGCGCAGCTTGCCGCGCACCCGGACGGGCAAGCCCTCTCTTCCCGCGCCATCGCCGAGATCGCCGCAGCCCCCGCCTGGGTCGCGTGGGGGCGCACGCGGCTCTTCGTCCATGGCGGGTTCCACCCCGCGATGCTCGCCGCACCGCCACCGGCCGAGGCCGGCGCGCGCAAGCCGGACCCGGTGCTCGCGCGCGCGCTCTACGGCCAGGCTGTGCGCGGCGCGGTCACCGCGACCGGCTACCCCGTGCGCGTGCTGGAGTGGGTCGATGCGATCCCGCGCGGGCTCACGGTCTATTGCGGGCACGACATCCGCACGACCGACGGCCGCCCCCATGTGAGGGCGGGGCGCGGCGGCGGCAGCGCCGTGTTCATGGATACGGGCGCCGGCAAAGGTGGGCACCTCTCGTGGTGCGACCTCGAGCCGGAGAAGGAGGGATGACCGGACAGATGATGCGCAAGGCCTGGAGCCGCATGGCCGTCGCCATGCTTGCTGTGCTCGTTCTCGCTGGATGCGGAGGGGGAATGAAGATCGAGGATTTCGCCGGGCGCACGCCCGAGCTCCGTCTCGAGGAGTACTTCGCCGGGCGCACCCGCGCCGCCGGCCTGTTCGAGGACCGGTTCGGCACGGTGCGCCGCACCTTCGTCGTCGACATCGACGGCACCTGGGACGGCACGACGCTGACGCTCGACGAGGACTTCACCTACAACGACGGCGAGAAGCAGCGCCGCATCTGGCGGCTGACGCGCACCGGCGACCGCATGTGGGAAGGCCGGGCGGACGACGTGATCGGCGTTGCGCAGGGGCGCGAGGCGGGCAACGCCTTCCAGTTCGGCTACCGGATCAACCTGAAGGTCGGCGACAGCACCTGGGAGGTGCGCTTCGACGACTGGATGTTCCGCATCGACGAGGAGACGGTGTTGAATACGGCGAAGGTCTACCGCTGGGGCATCTGGATCGGGACGGTTCAGCTCGCCTTCCGCAGGACGCCAGCCTGATGGCACTCGCACTCGCGACGATCGCCGAGCGGCCGGAGCTCGCGCCGGTCGTCGCGCCCTGGCTCTGGGAGGAATGGGGCCGCGGCAAGGGCCGCACGCTCGATCAGGTTCTCGCGCGCATCGCGTCGCGCACTGCGCGGGTTGGGCTCGAGCAGACCGTCGTGGCGCTCGAGGACGGCGTTGCGGTGGCCACCGCGAGCCTCACCGCCGCCGATGCCGACAGCCGCCCCGAACTCACGCCTTGGCTCGCCTCCGTGTTCGTCGCACCCGAGGCACGCGGGCGGGGCTATGCGCGCGTCGTCGTCACCGCGGTCGAGAGCGCGGCGCGGCGCGGCGGGTTCGAGACGCTCTGGCTCTTCACCAACTCCGCGCCAGCGCTCTACGCCGGGCTCGGCTGGCAGGACGCGGGCACGATCACCGAGGGCGGGAAGCCCTATGCACTGATGCGGCGCCGGCTGGGTTGAGTACGGCGGCGTCGCCGAGGCAGTCGGCGAGCGTCACCGCATCGAGGGTCGTGAGGAAGGCATCGCGGGCGCGCGCCAGCGCATTGCGAAGCCGGCAGCCGGGCATGAGGCGGCACGCGCCGCCGTCCTCGCGAAAGCACTCGACGAGCGCCTGGCCGGCCTCAAGCTGCCGCACCACGCCACCGATGCTGATCCTCTCCGCCGGACGGCCGAGCTGAACCCCGCCGCGCGCCCCACGCACCGTGCGAACGAGACCAAGCGCTGCGAGCGCCTGGACGAGCTTGTGCACATGGTTGCGCGGCACGCCGATCTCGGTCGCGAGCGCCTCGGTGCTGCGGATCTCCCCCGGCTCGGCGCCGAGGCAGAGCAGCACGCGGAGAGCGAAATCGGTGGACGCGAGAAGTCGCAGGACCTGCCTCCCGGCTGTTGCTGGAAACTGGTATTGACAATACCAGATTTCGGCGCAAGAGTAATTGGTATCACAAATACCAGTTCGTGACCGGCCAGGAACCCAGCCATGTCAGACGCCTCCCTCCACCACCACTCCCCCGGCTGCGGCTGCAACACCCGCACGGCGGCGACCGCCGATGACGGCGAGATCAGTCCGTTGCCTGAGGAGACCGGCGCGCTCATCGAGCATGTGCTGGCCCGCTACCACGCCGCGCACCGGCGCGAGCTGCCCGAACTCATTGCGCTGGCGAGGCGCGTCGAGCGTGTGCACGCCGATGTCGATGACGCCCCGCTCGGCCTCGCGACGCTGCTCGAAGCAATTGCCCAGGACCTGACCGACCACATGGCCAAGGAGGAGGCGGTCCTCTTCCCGATGATGCGAAGAGGAGGGCACGCGATTATCGACGGGCCGATCGCGGTGATGCGCCACGAGCACGCAGGGCATGGCGAGGCGCTGCGCGCACTTGCCCAGCTGACCAACGGGCATGTTCCGCCCGACGGGGCCTGCGGCTCCTGGCGGGCGCTCTATGCCGGAACGCGCAAGCTCGCGGAGGATCTCGAGACACACATGCACATCGAGAACGACATCCTCTTCCCCCGTTTCAGGACATGAGGGAGGCCACTCGATGAATGCGATCACGGGGGTGGGCGCGGCTGGGGAGCGCAGGGGCTTCGCCCTGTTCGCGCATGGGTTCCGGCCGTTCTTCCTGATGGCCGGGCTCGTCGCGCCCGCCTCCGTGGCGGCCTGGCTTCTGGTGGTCGCCGGTGTGGCGGTGCCGGAGGGCCCGCTGCCGATGCTGCGCTGGCATGCGCACGAGCTGCTTGGGGGTTTCGTGGCTGCGGCGATGATCGGCTTCGTGATGACGGCCGTGCCGAACTGGACGGGGCGGCGCGGCTATTCCGGCCCGCCGCTCATCCTGATCGCCACGCTGTTCCTCGCGGCACGGCTGGCCCTCCTGCCCGGATCGCCCGTGCCGATCGGCCTTGCCGCGCCGCTCGCGCTGCTGCCCATTCCGGCGACCGTGCTTCTGGTCCTGCCGGCGCTCGTCCAGTCGAAGGCGCCGAAGCTGTTCCTGCCCCCCGCCATCATCCTCGCGTTCTGGTCCGGCCAGGTGCTGATGCTCGGCGAGGCGGCGTCATGGTGGGAAGCCGACACCTGGGCCACCGGCCAGATGCTGATGGCGAATGTCGCGCTGCTTCTCGTCGGGCTGATCGGCGGACGGATCGTTCCGGCCTTCACGCTCAACGCACTCCGCCGCGAGGGGATGCCGCGCGAGGCGCGCCCGATCCGCGGCCTCGACCAGGCGGCGATGCTGTCTCTCGCCGCCGTTGTGGCGTCCGACCTCGCCGCCCCCGGCTCGACGACCGCCGGCGCGGTCGCCGCGGTCGCTGCCGCGCTCGTGCTGCTTCGCCTCTCGCTCTGGCATGGCCTCGCGACCTGGCGCTGGCCGATCCTCTGGGTGCTGCACCTCGCCTATGCCTTCGTCCCGGCCGCGCTCGCGCTCAAGGCCGCAGCACTTCTGCTCGATGCCGGATGGGCGTCTGCCTGGCTGCACCTGCAGACGATCGGCGCGCTCGGGCTGATGATCCTCGCGGTGATGACGCGCGCCACGCTCGGCCATACCGGGCGCGATCTCGTCGCCGCGCCGGCGACCGTCGGGGCCTATCTCTGCATCGCCTCGGCAGCGCTTCTGCGGTGCTTCGGCGGCCTCGTCGCGGATGACAGGATGGTGGCGACTGCCGCGGCCGGCGCGCTCTGGATCCTAGGTTTCGCGCTGTTCCTCGCCGTGCATGCGCCGATGCTCATCGGGTCGCGGGCGGACGGAAAACCCGGCTGAAGCGCTCAGCCGCCGCCGACGCGGCGCGCGAGAAGCCGCATCACAGGTGGGCGGTGACGGGATGCGTCGTCAGTGCCGGGAAGCGCCTGCGCGTGCCGGCGTCAAACGACACGGTCGCGCAGGCGCATTCGGGCGGGCGGCGGGCTGGCGCGCATGGTCGGTGAGCTGCCCGGGCGAGCGCGCATGGCGACAGGCATCGCTGGTTGCGCTGCCGGTCGGCAGATGTGTTCGCGCTCCGTTGCGCCCCCCCCTCCCCCGTGCAACGGTGCTGGAGCAACGCCGAGGGCGGCGTGACGAAGGGGACCACATGCGCGAGAGACGTACGACTTATCTTCTGCGTGCAACCGCCATCGCCGCCGGCTTGGCGCTGGCTGCGCCCGCCGAGGCAGCGGTGATCACCTATGTCGAGGGGACGGATATCGCCAACAGCCTCCCCGGAACGCTGCTCGGCGCGCTGGATGTCGGCCTGAACACCGTCACCGGCAGCATTGCATGCAGCGGCGCCTTCTGTTCTCGCGACGATGACCTCGACGTCTTCAACGTGACCCTGGCGTCCACGCTCCGCATCACCGGCATCACGATCGCGGTCAGCAACTACGTCACGGACGGGAATGGGGTCGGCGGTGGCTTTCTCGGAGCGCTTGACGGAACGCTGCGCGGGCAGGTCAATTTCGCCCGGTCGTTCGTGGGCGATCTGCCAACGACCAGCGTGTTCAGCGGGGCAACTGTCGGGGCGGGCGACCTGACGCTCACCATGCAGTCATTCTTCCTGGACGGCGTAGGCTCCCGGAGCTGGGACTACGTCGTCGCGATCACGGTCGAGGCGATTCCGACAGCGCCTGTGCCGGTGCCGGAGCCGGCAAGCCTCGCGCTGCTCGGCGCCGGCCTGCTGGGCCTGCGCGTGGCGCGCCGCAGCCCCCGCGCGGGCTGAGATCCGATCCGGAAAGAGGTCGGGTTGGCGCAAATCGTATGCGAGTCACTGCCCCTGCCGACGATTCCCACGCAGCGGGCGATCGTATCGTCTTACGAACATCTCGACTGGCGAACATCGGCGTGCGGCGAACCGATGCGGTCGATGCGCGCGAGATGGTGAACCGGTGATCCACGCGCTGTCCACCGGCTGCCGCAGGCATGCGCTGCAGCGGGTCCTGCGGCCTTCGTCCGAATTGCCATGATCCGCACACTCATTCGAAGCCTCGCGGCAAAGCCGTCAAGCTGGGTCGGATCCTTCCGGATCGGCTCTCAGCCGCCGCCGACGCGGCGGGCGAGAAGCCGCATCATCCCGCCGAGCACGGGAAGCCGGGCGTAGAGCTGGCTAGCGCTGTCCCAATGGTCGAGATGGGCGGTGACCAGCCCGTCCGCGCCGAGATGGACCTCGCTCAACCCCTCGATGCGCCCGCCCTTCTCTCCCTCGCCCCAGGCGAAGCTCCAGCGGATGTAGCCGGCCTCGATGCCGAAGGCGCGGTCGGTCACGGCGAAGCGGGGGTTCGGCACACGCTCGAGCATGCGCGAGAGGATACGCCGGAGTGCTTCGCGGCCGCGCACGTCATGGAACGGGTCACGAAAATGGATGTCGGCCGCGGCGAGCGACAGCAGACGCTCGATCGTTCCGGGTCGAAGCTCCTCCCACGCCGCCCCCCAGGCAGCGAGCGCTGCAGCGCGGGGGTTGAGCGTGGTGGTCGCCGCCATCGCTTCAGCGCGCGCCGGTCGAACGGCCCACGAGGGGGAAGTAGAGGGCGTAGGGAAGGATGCGCATGACCTTGAGGATATACGCGAAGCGGCGCGGGAAGCACACCTCGAACCGCCCGCGTGACAGTCCCGTGACGATGCGGCGGGATGCCTCCTCGACGCTCATCAGGAACGGCATGGGGAACTCGTTCCGGTCGGTCAGCGGCGTCTTCACGAAGCCGGGATTCACGAGGTTGACCATCACGCCGGCGCGGTCGAGGTCGAACTTCAGGCTCTCCGCCATCGCGATCAGCCCGGCCTTGGTCGTCGAATAGGCGATGGCCCGGGGCAGTCCGCGATAGCCGGCGACGGACGAGACAATCGCGATCTGGCCGGAGCGGCGCGCGATCATCGCCGGCATCACGGCATTCACCGCATTGGCGGTGCCGATCACGTTGACGTTCACCTGGTTGGTGAAGGCGGCGAGGTCGAAGCGCTGCGCGCTGTCGGTGACATAGGTGCCGGCGGACAGGATGGCGAGCGCAATCGGCCGCCCAGCGGTCACCTCGGCCGCCTTCGCCGCCTTCGCCACCGCGTCTGCGTCCGTCACGTCCGCCGCGGCGACGAGGATCGTGTTCGGGGGGGCCTCCGCCGCGAGCTTCGCGAGCTCCTCCTCGCGGCGGGCGGTGACGGCGACGGTCCAGCCCGCGCGGGCGAGGTCGAGCGCGACCTGCCTGCCGATGCCGCTCGAGGCGCCGGTGACCCAGGCAAGCCCGTCCTGCGGCGTGGCGGGGCGCGGGCTCATGCGGCCCTCCCGGCCCGGCGCGGCGCGACGCGGTCGAGGAAGGCCTCGGCCTGCCTCCGCATCGCCGCGACCTTGCCTGCATCCATCCGGTCCATCGTCCGGTACATCTGCGCCATGCGTGGATTACCCTCGAAACGGTCGCGGTGCCGCGCCAGGAAGTTCCAGTAGAGTGCGTTGAACGGGCAGGCTTGCGGGCCGGTTGCCTGGCGCACATCGTGGCGGCAGGAGCGGCAGTGGTCGCTCATCCGGTCGATGTACTTACCCGAGGCCGCGTAGGGCTTCGAGGCCATGATGCCGCCATCGGCGTGGATGGCCATGCCGTGCGTGTTCGGCAGTTCGACCCATTCGAACGCATCGGCGTAGACGGCGAGATACCAGGCGTTGATCTCGTCCGGGTCGATGCCCGCGAGCAGGGCGAAATTGCCCGTCACCATCAGGCGCTGGATGTGATGGGCGTAGGCATGGTCACGTGTCTGGGAGACGACCGCGTCGATGCACGCCATGCCGCTGTCCGCCGTCCAGTAGAACCCGGGAAGCGCACGATCCGCCCCGAGGGCGTTGAGCGTGGCGTAGCGCGGCATCAGGTGCCAGTAGAGGCCGCGCACGTATTCGCGCCAGCCGATGATCTGGCGGATGAAGCCCTCGACGGCGTTGAGCGGCGCCCGCCCCTCGCGCCACGCCGCTTCGGCCGCGCGGCAGACCTCAAGCGGATCGAGCAGGCCGAGATTGAGGCTCGTCGAGAGAAGCGAGTGGAAGAGGAACGCCTCTCCTTCGGCCATCGCGTCCTGGTAGTCACCGAATGAGGGAAGGCGGTCGCGGATGAACGCGTCGCGTGCCGCCTGCGCCTCTCCGATGGACACGGG
Organism: Elioraea rosea; assembly: GCF_007644105.1. Lineage (GTDB taxonomy): Bacteria > Pseudomonadota > Alphaproteobacteria > Acetobacterales > Acetobacteraceae > Elioraea_A > Elioraea_A rosea. The sequence continues at coordinate 229,970 of NZ_VFAC01000001.1, forward strand.
AAAGTTGAACGCCTCCAGCGCGCCGAAGTTGCCGCCGAAGCGTTCGGAAACGAGCGCGATCACATTGCGCGTGATCGCGTCGGGTTCGAATCGCGGCGGGGCGGGAACGCGCAGCCCTTTCGGCAGGGGCTTGCGGTTCTCCGCATCGAAGTTCCAGGCGCCGCCCGCCGGCTCGCCATCGACCATCAGGAGCCCGGTGCGGCGCCGCATCTCGCGGTAGAAGAATTCCATCCTGAGGCTCTTCCGCCCCTTGGCCCAGGAGGCGAAGTCCTCCCGGGAGGCGATGAAGCGCCGGTCGGGGCGGATCTCGACGGCGGTCCCCGTCTCACATTCCCAGCCGCGCATTGCCTCGAGCACGCGCCACTCGCCGGGCTCTGTCGCGACGATCCGATCCGGACGGTGCCCGCGCACGGCACGCGCGACCTCGCCGGAGAGCGAGCCGGAATTTGCGGGATCGTCGAGCCGAACGTAGTCGACCCGCACGCCCTCCGCCTCGAGAGCGGCGGCATGATGGCGCATCGCCGAGAGGACGAGCGCGATCTTGGCCTTGTGGTGCGGCACGTAGGTGCACTCGCCCATCACCTCGGCCATCAGTACCGTGTCGGAAGCCGGGTCGAGGCCGTCGAGCGCGGAGAGGCCGCGCGTGAGCTGGTCGCCGAGGACGACGCGGAGGGTGCCCCCGGCCATGCGCCTCAGGCGGTGCGCGTGTAGGAGATGACCGAGCCGTCGCTGCGCGTGAAGCGGAGCGCGCACCAGCTTCCCGCGCGGTCGTACCAGATGTCGAGGGAGAGATCCCCGCTGATGCGCCAGCGCGTCGTCTGCGTCGGCCGGCCGGCGACCGGCACCTCCTCCTCGCCGAGGCGCTCGATCGTCGTCGCGAGAAGCTTGCCGCCCTGGGTGTCGATCTTCTGCTCGCGCAGGAAGGCGGCATGCCAGTAGCTCGTCGAAATCGCCTCGCGCGGCGCGACATAGGCACCCGACTGCGTTCCCTCGACGGCGATGCCGCGCCCGTCGGCCACCGCCTTCACCGCCAAGGGGGTGCCGTTGTTGTCGGTCGTGCTCTCGATCGACATCAGCCTGTCGCCGCGCCACAGCTCGGCGTTGCGGTGCACGTAGCGGAACGCGGTGATGCCGAGGAACCGCACGGCGAAGTCGATCGCGATCGAGACGCGCACATCGCCGCCGTCGCGCGCGAAGTTCAGCACATGCGTGCCGATCGGGCTGTCGTTGCGAAACACGTCGAACGCGATGCGGTTGCCGGACGGGACCGCCGCGAGAAGCGCGCGCGGTGCGAGAAGGGCGGGCGCGGCAAGCAGAAGCGACCGACGGGCGGGCATCGTTCCTCCTTATCCTATCCCTTGGTGCGCAGGCTCGACCGCCCGCCATCGACGGCGAAGACCTGGCCGGTGATCCACCCCGCCTCGGGGCCGAGCAGGAACCGCGCGAGCGCTGCGGCATCCTCCGCCTCGCCGAGCCGCGGAATGGGGTGCTGCGCGGCGATCGCCTTGGCCATCGCCTCGTTGCCTGTCAGCGGCGTGGCGATCCCTGTGCGGGTCAGGCTCGGCGCGATGCAGTTGACGCGAATGGCCGGCGCAAGCTCGGCCGCGAGCGCGACGGCGAGGCCCTCGACCGCCGCCTTGGCAGGGCCGATCACCGAGTGGTTGGCAAAGCCCGATCGCGCGGCGACGGAGGAGAACAGCACCACCGAGCCCTGCCCCGCCTTCAGCGCGCCTTCCGCAGCGGCGATCGCCTCGGCGGCGGCCACGACATTCAGGCGGTAGGCGGAGAGATGGTCCTCCGCCGTCGCGCGCTTGAGCGGCTTGAGGACGATCGAGCCGACCGCGAAAACGAGCCCGCTCAGGGCGCCGCCATGCGGGATCGCGGCTTCGGCCACCGTGCGTGCGATGGCACCCGGCTCGAGAACGTCGCAGACGCTCGCGGGCGCGCCGAGCCGGCGGCTCAGCTCGCCAAGGCGATCCTGGTCGCGCCCGGCGAGGTGCACCGCGCGGCCGGACGCAGCAAGGCCCGAGGCGATGGCCCCGCCGATCCCACCCGTCGCACCGAAAACCAGAACCGCGCCCTGCATCACCGCTCCCTGTCGCAATCCGCAACAGATGGTGGGGTCGAGCGAGGCCACATCAACCGTTGACGTGAGCGTGAAACCCAGCCCCGCCGGGGATGGGCGCGGGGCGGCGTCCGTGGCATGGTCGCGCGCAAGCCAACCGACGGAGCCCCGTGCCCGCCGCCATGCGACAGCTTCTGTTGCTGCGCCACGCAAAATCCGCCTGGGACGATGCCAGGCTGCCGGACCATGACCGACCGCTCGATGCGCGCGGCCAGCGCGACGCGGCGGCGATGGGCGAGGCGATGCGGAAACTCGGCCTCTCGCCCGACATCGTGCTCGTCTCCTCCGCGCGAAGGACGCGCGAAACGCTCGCTGCCATCGAGCCGTTCGACGCCTCGCCGCTGGTCGACGAGGACGAGGGCCTCTACCTCGCCCCGGCCGAGCGTATGCTCGAGATGCTGCACGCGGTGCCGGAAACCGCGCGCTCGGTGCTCCTGATCGGCCACAACCCCGGCATGCACAACCTGGCGCTGACCCTGGCGGGGCCGGGCGGGCTCGCCCGCGGCGGGCGGGAGGCCGAGAAGCTGGGCGAGCGCTATCCGACGGGCGGGCTCGCCGAGTTCGCCGTCGCGAGCCCCTGGTGGGGTCTCGAGGCTGGCGGCGGGCGGCTCGTACGCTTCCTCTGCCCGCGCGATCTCCTGCCGAAGGATGGTTGAGCACGCGGCGCCGTTCGCGCTGGAGCTCACGCTTGAGCCCGGCGCGGCCGCCAAGGCATTCCGGCGCCCGGCGATCGCGTCGCGGGTACGGGGCAGCGGCGTCTCCCTCGTCTGGTACTGCGCCGCCGACGGTTCGCTCGGCGAGGAAGGGCTCGCGCTTGTGGTCGAGGCACGCCGGCGCGGTGCGGTCCAACGTCTGGTGCGCTGCCGACCCGAGGCGGGCGAGACCTGGCTCCCGGGCCGGCCCATGCCGGTACTCGCCGAAGCCCCGCTTCCCGATCGCCAGCCACGCCCGGGGCTGATCGCTGCGCTGGCGGAGCACCTCGTGCCGCAGAGCCTCGCCGCCTTCGAGGGCCGTCGGTCGGTCGCTCAGGCGGCTGGGGTTACGGTCACCCTTCTCGCCGGAACGCTTCGCGCCGTCACGGCGGAGCGGCCGGTCGCCCGCCTCACCCTCGAGGGCGAGCGCGAGGCGGTGTTCGCCCTCGCCGCTTCGCTGGCGGCCGATCTTCCCCTAGCCATCCCGGCGACGACCATCGCCGAGGAGGCGCGCGCGCTCGCGCGCGGGGCGCCCCCGCGCCCGCTCCGGCTCGGCGCCCCCGCCATCGCGCGCGGGGCGACCACGGAACAGGCCTTCTCGGCGATCGTCGCGCATCTTTGCCTCGCGATCCTCGCCAACGCCCCGGCCGCGGACGCGGGAGAGACGCCAGAGGGCGTGCATCAGACCAGGGTGGCGCTTCGCCGGCTCCGCTCGGCGCTGTCACTGTTCCGCGATGTCGGCGGCGCCGAGGGCGAACGCGCCTCGGCCGGGCTGAAGGGGCTCGCCGCGACGCTCGGCCCCGCGCGGGACTGGGACGTGTTCATCACCGGCAGGCTCGCCGCCGTGCGCGCGGCCTTTCCCGAGGAGGAGCGCATCGCCGCGCTCGCGAGGCGGGCCGAGGCGGTGCGCGAGGCGGCCTATGCCGCGCTGCGCGCATCGCTTGACAGCCCGGGCTTCCGGCTGCTCGGCCTCGCACTCGCCGAGCTCGCGGCAGCGCCAGGCGCCGCGCCCGAGCCCGTCGAAGGCTTCGCCGCACGCGCACTCAACAAGCGGCTCAAGCGCGTGCTGCGCCATGGCGAGGACCTCTCCGGCCTGCCGATCGCCGAGCTTCACCGCCTCCGCCTCGACTGCAAGCGCCTGCGCTATGCGGGCGAGATGTTCGCGCCGCTGTTCGGGCAGAAGAAGGCGCGCCGGTTCCTGAAGTCGCTCGCCGCGGTGCAGGAGGAGCTTGGCCACCTGAACGACGCGGAGGTGGGCGCGGTGCTTCTCGAGGAGGTGGGCGAGCCGGGAGAGGCGTCGGCCTTCGCCTCGGGCGTGGTCGAGGGCTGGATCGCCGCCAAGGCGGATGGTGCGCGCGAGGCAGCCTTCGAGGCCTGGGAGGAGTTCCTCGGCCGCGACGTCTTCTGGGACGGGTGAGCCGGGCTCAGCCGGCGAGGCCGTCGTAGAGGAGCTTGAGGCCGGTCGCGAACAGGAGCGCGAAGACGATCCTGTAGAACAGCGCGTCCGGCACGCGGCGCGAGAGCCATAAGCCGAGCAGCACGCCAGCCGGCGCGGTCGGAAGCAGCACCGCCGAGGTCGAGAGGTTGGTGACGTTGAGCTGCCCCAGCATCGCGTAGGGCACGAGCTTCACGTAGTTCACGAAGGCGAAGAACATCACCGTCGTCGCGTTGAGCAGCGCGCGCGGATAGCGTCGTGGCAGCAGGTACACGGCAAGCGGCGGCCCGCCCGCATGCGCGAGCGTGGAGGTGAAGCCGGAGGCGAGGCTCGCGGCGAAGGCCGCGGGGCGGTTCTCGCCCGGCGGCTCGCTTCGCTGACCGCGCGCGAGCCACGCCTTGCCCCAGGCATGCAGGGTGAACAGGACCGCGACCGCGCCGATCAGCGTCTTCACCGCCCTGTCGGAGAGCTCGCCGAACGCGAGCGCGCCGAGCACGATTCCCGCGATCGCCCCGGGCAGCAGGATCAGCATCAGGCGCCTGTCCCACGACCGCCGGTAGGCCCAGATGCCGACGATGTCCATCACGCAGAGGATGGGCAGCACGATGCCGGCTGCCTGCGCTGCGGGGATGGTCAGCGCCATCGCCGGCACGGCGAGGTTGCCGCCGCCCGAGGCGAAGCCGCCCTTGCTGATGCCCGTGACCAGGAGCGTCGGAATCGCGACCGCGTAGAACCAGGGCTCGGAGATCGGCGCGGCGAGTAGCGCAGGCAGGGCTTCGGTCAAGCGCGCGAGGGACGGCATCTGCCTTGCTCGGAGGGTGACGGACGGGGCGCTGACGGGCCGGCCCCGGCGCTGTATGCCACGACACGTCCCACGCGTCGTGCCCCTGCCCGCACCGCCTGCCATGAGCCCGTTGCGATGAGTTTGCGCCAATGAACGTCGTTCTGCCCGATCCGTCCTGGCTCCTCGTGCTCATCCCCGCCATGGCGCTGACGGGGATCGCGGCCGGCTTCCTCGCGGGCCTGTTCGGTGTCGGCGGCGGCATCGTCATCGTGCCGGTTCTCTCCTACGTGCTGCCGCTTCTGGGCGTCGAGGAGGTGGTGCGGCAGAAGCTCGCCGTCGCGACCTCCCTCGCGACGATGATCCCGACCTCCTGGATCAGCGCGCGACGGCACTACGCCAAGGGCGCCCTCGACCTCGCGCTGGTGAAGTCGCTCGCGCCGGGGATGATCCTCGGCACGCTCGTCGGTGCGGCGCTGGTCGTGGCGCTGCGCGGCGAGGCGCTCAGCCTCGTCTTCGCCGCCGTGGCCCTTCTCGTCGCCATCAATCTCGGCTTCACCGGGGTGGACTGGCGGTTGCGCGACACGTTCCCCGCCGGCGCAGCCAGACAGGCGATCGGCGCAGGGCTCGGCCTCGTCTCGGCGCTGATGGGCATCGGCGGCGGCACGGTCGGCGTGCCGGTGCTGACGATGCTCGGGATGCCAATGATCCGCGCCGTCGCCACCGCCTCCGCCTTCGGGCTGCTGATCGCGATCCCTGCGACCATCCTCGTGCTGTTCGCGCCAGGGCACCCGGCGATGCCGCCCTTCTCGGTCGGCTATATCAGCCTGATCGGCGTGGCGCTGATCGCGCCGTTCTCGATGCTGGCCACCCCTTATGGCGTTAAGGTCGCGCACGGCATCCCGCAGATCGTGCTCAAGCGGGCCTTCGCGATCTTCCTCGCCATCACCGCTGCGCGGATGTTCCACACCTCCCTGACGTGACCAACGCTCACGCGCTCCAGGGAAGCGTTCCGGGCGGCAGGCGGCGGGCAAGCTGGCCGGCCGCTACCATGAGCGCGAGCACGAGCAGAAGCCCCACGAGCGAAACGGCTGCCGCCTGGCCCGTCGCCCCGGCATCGTGCAGCCCGAACACGACGACGCCGAGCGTCTGGCTCCCCGCCGCGTAGAGCAGGATCGACAGCGTGATCTCGTTCAGCGCCATCAGGGCGACGAGTATCCCTCCCGCGGCGGCCGACGGCGCGAGAAGCGGCAGGGCGATGCCGGCAAGCCGCTTCAGCGGCCCGGCACCCGCCATGCGCGCTGCTTCCTCGAGCGCGGGGTCGAGCCGCGCCGCGGCACCCGCGACGGGGCGGAGCGCAAGCGCCTGGAACCGCGCGAGATAGGCGATGAGGATCAGCCCGAGCCCGCCATAGAGCGAGACGCCGAGAAGCGGCAGCGGGCGGAGATGGACGAGGATCACCGCAACCGCGACGCAGACGCCCGGCAGCGCATAGGGAAGCTCGATCGCAAGCCGGAACGCTGGCGGAAGCCGCACGCGCACGATGAGAAGCGCGAGGCAGACGAGGATCGCCGCCGCAGCGACGGAGAGGAAGAGGCTGTTGCGGAAGGCGAGCGCGGTGTTCTGCTGCACGAACAGCACCGCCTCGAGATGCCGAAGCGTCGCCGTCTCCGCCGTGAGCGGCACGCCGATCGCCGGCGTCAGCGCCGTCGCGACAAGCGAGGCGAGCGGCAGGGCGAGGACGACGACCAGATAGGCAACAAGTGCCGCAAGCACGGTATGGCGCCACGGCCCGAGCGCCATCGGCGGCGCCTGGCGCGTCGCTCCGCCCGCGATGAAGCGCCGCCCGCGCCGCGACGCCAGCGCCTCGATGCCGAGCGCGAGCGCGGCGAGCGCGCCGAGCAGCAGCGACATCAGCGCCGCCTCGGACAGGCCCGCGGGGCCGAGGCCGACGAGGCGCTGCCAGATCAGCACCGTCAGGACCGTGTAGTTCGCCGGGATGCCCAGCAGCGCCGGGATCCCGAAATTGCCGATCGCCGCGACGAACGCGAGCGCGACGGCGCCGGCGAAGGGCGGGGTGAGCATCGGCAGCACGACGCCCCGAAGCACCTCCGCCCGCCCAGCCCCGGCAAGCCGCGCCGCCTCGACCAGCCCCGCCGGAAAGCGCCGAAGGGCGGCCATCAGCGGCAGGAACACGAGCGGCGCGTTCTGCACCCCGAGGACCAGCGCGATCCCCGTGCCCGAGTAGAGCGGGTGCGCCGTGCCGAGCGGCGGGGCGAGCCCGAGCGCCGCGAGAAACGCAGAGGACGGCCCGAGCGCGCCGATCCACGCGAGGGCCGCGATCTGCGGCGGGATCAGCATCGGAAGGACGAACAGGAAGGCGAGCACCCGCCTGGCCGGCAGGGCGCAGAGACCGATCGCGAAGGCCGCCGCCGTGCCGATCGCGGCCGAAAGCACAGTCGCCGCAAGGGAGACGGAGATGGTGCGCGCGAGCGCGCGCCAAACGCGCGCATCGGCCAGAACCTGGGCTGCGAGGTCCTGCGGCGCGCCGGGAAGCGATGGTGCCACCCCTTCGAGCGCGAGCCTCAACATCGGCAGCGCCGACACCCCAGCCACCCAGAGACAGAGGAGTGGCAGGAGAAGCCGCTCGAACGAGGCCCTGCGCATGAGGCGCGTGTGCTACTGCCCGAGCAGGCCGATGAAGCGCCGCTGCACGGCCTCTGCCTCGGCGAGCGCGCGCTTCGGGTCGAGCGGCATCACCCGGATCGCGCCGGGCTCGGGAAAGCCTGGCGGCGGCGCGACCCCCGGGTCTGCCGGCAGGAAGCCCTGGCGGGAGGCGAGTTCCTGCCCCTCGCGAGAGAGAAGGAAGGCGACGAAGGCCTTCGCAGCCACCTCGTTCTGCGTGCCGGCGAGAATCGCCACCGGCTCGGTGATCGCCGAGACGCCTTCCGTGGGGAACACGAACTCCACCGGCGCGCCCTTCGCGGCCTCGCGGATCGGCAGGTAGTCGATGATCATGCCGAAGGCCCGCTCGCCGCCGGCGACGGCCTGCATCACCTGGCCGTTGCCGCCGCGCACCGAAAGCCCGTTGCGCGCGAGGCGCTCGAGATAGGGCCAGCCGAGCGCGGGGTTCTGCACGATGGCGTAGAGATGGACGAGCGCCGCGCCCGAGACGGCGGGCGAAGGCATGGTGGCGAGGTTGCGCGCCCGCGCATCGGCGAGGTCGTTCCACGAGGCGACCGGCATCGGCGCCCGCCGGTTCCTGACGATGCCGGTGGTGATGAGCTTGGTGCCCCAGTAATGGCCTTCCGGGTCGACATGGGCGGCCGGCACGCCGCCGCGCGGCGCGTCGGGCCAGCGCAGGAGGCGCCCTTCCGCCTTCATCGTCTCCATCGTCAGGCTGTCGGCGATCAGGAGCAGGTCGGCCCGCGGCGCTCCGGCGGCGAACTCGGCGCGCAGGCGGGGGATCAGCGTGTTCGTCCCGCCCCTCACCCACTCGACGTCGGTGCCGGGATGGCGGACCTTGAAGGCATCGACGGTCGCCTGCGCATCGGCGTCGAGCTGGCTCGTGTAGAGGACGAGGCGCCCCGAGGCGGGCTGCGCCCCGGCCGCGGGGGCAAGACCAAGAAGGGAGGCGGCAAGGGCGGCGGCAAGTGGGCGGCGCGGGTGGAGCATGGGGGGCGTTTCTCCGGAACGGGTGGGCGCTTCGCGGCGCCTCTGTAGCCGTGCGAGGGATAGCCGGGCAGGACGGAAGCGTGAAGAATGGATGACAGGAGACGGCTTCGCCTTCGTGCGGCTGCGGCCGTGGCGGCGATGACGATGGTGGCGATGACGGGGGGAACCTCCATGGCGTTCGACGTCCAGGGCCATCGCGGCGCGCGGGGGCTCGCGCCGGAGAACACGCTCGAGGGCTTCTCACGCGCCCTGTCCCTCGGCGTCACCACGCTCGAGATGGACACGGGCATGACGGCTGACGGCGTGGTCGTCGTCATGCACGACCCGGCGCTGAACCCCGACATCACCCGCGGCCCCGATGGCGGCTGGATCGCGCCACCCGGCCCCGCGGTCCGCTCCCTCGACCTTGCCGGGCTGCAGCGCTTCGATGTCGGCCGCATCCGCCCCGGAACACGCTACGCCGCGCTCTACCCCGACCAGGTGCCGCATGACGGCGCGCGGGTGCCGACGCTCGAGGCCGTGCTCCGCCTCGCGGCAGCAGCGAGCCCGACGGTGCGCTTCAACATCGAGACCAAGGTCTTCCCGGACCGCCCTCACCTCACCGTCGCGCCGGAAGTGCTTGCCGCCGGTGTGGCCGACGCGCTCGCCCGCGCGGGGCTGACCGATCGCGCGGTGATCCAGAGCTTCGACTGGCGGAGCCTCGCCTGGCTGAAGGCGAACCGTCCCGAGGTGGCGCGCAGCTACCTGACCTCGCAGTCGGGCGGCCACGACACCGTCTCCTCGCGCGAGGGACGCCCCTCGCCCTGGCTCGCCGGGCTCGACGCCACGGCGCACGGCAATTCCGCGCCACGCCTGGTCGCCGCGGCTGGCGGGTCGATCTGGTCGCCGAACCATCGCGACCTGACGGAGGAGAGCCTGGCGGAGGCGCGGCGCCTCGGGCTGACGGTGCTTCCTTGGACGGTGAACGACGCGCCGACCATGGCGCGGCTGATCGGCTGGGGGGTGGACGGCATCATCACCGACCGTCCCGACATCCTCCGGGGGGTGCTCGCCTCGCGGGGGCTGCCGCTGCCCGAGCCTGCGGCGGTCCCCGCGAAGTGATCACGCCCTCGGGGCGTCAGGTTGGGCCGTCGAAGAAGTTGTTCGCCGAGGTCAGGCGCGACATCAACGCCCGCATCCGCGGCGCGTCGTAGCCCTTCTCCGCCGTCAGCGCCGCGATCGGGCAGAAGAACTCGTGCGCGTGCGGGATCTGGCCCGAGGCGAAATGGTCGTAGTGCCGGTCGCGAAGCCCGTAGAGAACCCGCATGTCGCGCACCGGAAGCGTGAGCGGGGCCGTCGGTTCAACGGAGAGGATGCCGGTCAGGCGCCAGCGTGAGGTCGTGTCCTCCGGCGAGACGGGGCCGGTGAGCCACGGCAGAGGGCAGATCGCGAGAAGCGAGTGCGTCGAGGGGGCGAAGCGGGAGCGCTTGTCGAGCAGGTTCTGGAAGGAGCTGCACGCCTCGATCGCGACCACGTCGCACCATGGCTCCTGCTCGGTCCCGCCGAACTGGAGCCACATCCCGTCTGGCAGCGTGCGCAGCCTGTCGGTTCCGGGGATCTTCAGGAACGGCGAAGCGGGGGATTGCTGCTCGGAGGGGCGGGCGCGCAAGGTCGGCGCCGGGCCGCTGCTTCGTCCGCCGAGACCCGGCAGGGCCTGCGGCCACTTGCGGAGTTGCTGACGCACCAACGCATCGAGCGAAGCGTGTCGCTCCATGAGTCAAGGCTCCTTCGCTGCGACGCATGCCATGATGTGACTCCTGGGGACAACCGTGTGGAAAAGCCAACCGGAAACTCAACCTGGAATAGACTTGATGGCCTGCGCTTCGTTTGGTGAGTCACGTCGGAAGTGATGGGACATTCACGCGGGCGCAGGCGCCTGGGCTGGCATTTGTTGAGCACCCGCCTCGACGGAGTTTACTTTTTGATTCATCCAGAGGCTGTTAGCGGTCGATCCTGATTCACGCCGAGAGCACTACCATAGGCTGCATCTCGCCTTTGGTTCAGGCGCAGCACTCTGCCCTGTGACAACCAGTGCGATCATCGGGAAACGCGCAGATGACGCACCCACCCCACTTGGTCTGTGGACAAAACGAAACGCCGGCGCCGCCTGTCGGGCAGCGCCGGCGCCTGGCCGGACGTCGGGGAGAGAGGGGTCAGCCGCGTTCGGCGGCCGTCGGCACGTCGCGCAGCGGTGCGCCCGTGTACACCTGCCGCGGGCGGCCGATGCGCTGGGAGGGGTCCTCCATCATCTCCTTCCACTGGCTGATCCAGCCCGTGGTACGGGCGACGGCGAAGAGCACGGTGAACATGCTCGTCGGGATGCCCATCGCCTTCAGGATGATGCCCGAATAGAAGTCGACGTTCGGGTAGAGCTTGCGGCTGACGAAGTACTCGTCGTGCGTGGCGATCTTCTCGAGCTCCATTGCAAGGTCGAGAAGCGGTTCGTCCTTGATGCCGAGCTCGGTCAGAACCTCGTGGCAGGTCTCCTGCAGGATCTTCGCGCGCGGGTCGAAGTTCTTGTACACGCGATGCCCGAAGCCCATCAGCCGGACATTGCTGTTCTTGTCCTTCACCTTCGCGATGAAGTCGGGGATGTTCTTCGGGTGGCCGATCTCGGCCAGCATCTTCAGAACCGCCTCGTTGGCGCCGCCATGCGCGGGACCCCAGAGGCTTGCGATGCCCGCCGCGATGCAGGCGAAGGGGTTGGCACCCGTCGAGCCCGCGAGGCGCACCGTCGAGGTCGAGGCGTTCTGCTCGTGGTCGGCGTGCAGGATGAGGATGCGGTCCATCGCGCGCGCCAGCACGGGGCTGACGTTGTACGGCTCGGCCGGCACGGCGTTCATCATGTAGAGGAAGTTCTCGGCGTAGCTGAGATCGTTCCGCGGATACATGAAGGGCTGGCCGATCGAGTACTTGTAGGCCCACGCAGCGATCGTCGGCACCTTGGCGATCAGGCGGAAGGCGCTGATGCGGCGGTGCTCGGGGTCGTTGATGTCGAGGCTGTCGTGGTAGAAGGCGCTCATCGCGCCGACCACGCCCGTCATCACCGCCATCGGGTGCGCGTCGCGGCGGAACCCGTCATAGAAGCGGCGAAGCTGCTCGTGGATCATCGTGTGGCGGGTCACGCCCGTGTCGAACTCGGCCATCTGGGCCTTGTTCGGCAGCTCCCCGTTCAACAGCAGGTAGGCGACCTCGAGGAACGAGCACTTCTCGGCCAGCTGCTCGATCGGGTAGCCGCGGTGCAGAAGGATGCCGGCATCGCCGTCGATGTAGGTGATCTTGCTCTCTGTCGCCGCCGTGCCGCCGTAGCCCGGGTCGAAGGTGAAGATGCCGAGCTCCGGATACACCTTGCGGATGTCCGCGACCGCGGGCCCGATCGTGCCCGGGACGAGCGGCAGCGTCACCGACTTGCCGGTGCCGTCGAGCGTCAGCGTGGCGCTGCCTGGCGCGTTGTGGCCGGACTTCGCCTCCGCGCCGGGCTTGGACATCTCGTTCATGGCCTTTCTCCCCTGCCCCGCGGGCATTGCCGATGCCGCCGGCGCACCATCCGGCGCGGCATGACGGCGGCGATCGCGAAACCGGGCGCACCATACGCCCGGCCCGGCTTGGGGCGCAACGTGCGGCAGTGCAGCATAGACCTGCCCTGGGCTGAACCCAACGGGGCGCCAGGGAGCCGCGGGCCTCAGTTCTCTCGACGCCAGCTGTTCGGCGTCTCGAACCGGCCCGCCCAGAGACCGTGCCTTTGCGACCGGGCCTGCGCCTCGGCCACGCCATAGCGCGCCTGGCCGCGCCGTCCGTCATCGAGCGCGATCGCCCAGCCCGATGACACCATCGCCTCGGCGAGATCGATGCCCTCCGCGTGGCAGATGCCGAGCGCGCGGCCGTACCGGTCACGCCCCGCGACGTCGCAGCGGACACCGCGACGCTGCACGAGCGAGGCCATCTGCCGCGCTGCCGCCTCGCCGCAATCGAAGGTTGTGCCGTCCGCCCTCTGGCAGGGCTGGCCGCGCTCGGGCGCGTCGAGGCCGAGCATCCGCACCGTCACGTCGCCGAGGCGAAGCGTGTCGCCGTCGACCACGCGCACCTCCGCCGCAGGGGCTGCGATGACGGGCGGCATCGGCGCGCCCTGGGGCGCAGGCGGCGCGGGGCGGTCCGGAACGAGGCCGAGCCACGCGGCGAGCGCGCCCGCGCCGAACGTCACGAGCGCGAGCAGGAGCCCCCGCGGCGTGCGCGCAGTTGATCGGCGCGTTGTGCGCCGCCCTGAGAACAATCGCCTTGCCACCTGTCGACCGTCCGACCGTGTCCCGGTTTCTTCCCTCGTCGCACCCCCGTGCCGGCTTGGCCGCCGGCTCAACCGGTGCTAGCCCGCTCCGCACGGCAGGGCAAGACGAAGGACCGGTGGCATGGAGCAACCGCGAGGCGAGGCGGCCGCACCGGGCATCACGGTGGCGGTGATCGGAACCGGCCTGATCGGGGTGGGCTGGGCCGCGCTGATGCTTGCAAGGGGGCTGTCGGTGAGCGCGTGGGACCCTTCGCCCGGCTTCGCCGAAAGGCTCGCTTCCCAGGTGGAGGCGCGGCGCGCGGCCCTCGCCCCGCTCGGCCTGGTGCCGAACCTCTCGCGCCTCACCGCTGCCGCCACGCTCGAGGAGGCCGTCTACGGCGCAGGCTTCGTTCAGGAGAACGCGCCCGACACCGATGCCGCCAAGCGCCCGCTGCTTGCCACGCTCGATGCGGCGACCGCCCAGGGCGTGCCGATCGCCTCCTCCACCTCCGCGCTGCTTCTCTCCCCGCTCGTCGCCGACCTGCCCGGAGCGGAGCGCTTCCTGCTCGGCCACCCGATCAACCCGGCCGACCTGATGCCACTCGTCGAGATCTCCGGCGGGGAGAGGACCTCGCGCGCGACGATCGACCGGGCGGTCGCCTTCTACCGAAGCCTCGGCAAGCGCCCCGTCGTCCTGAACCGCGAGGTGGCGGGCCACATCGCCGGCCGTCTCGCCGCGGCGCTCTACCGCGAAGCCGTCGCGCTGGTCGAGGACGGCATCGCCGATGCCGCGACCGTCGACGAGGCGCTGTCCGCCTCGATGGGGCTGCGCTGGGCGGCGACGGGCGTTCACCTCTCCTATCATCTCGGCGGGGGCCCGGGCGGGCTCGCCCACTACCTCGACCATCTCGGCCCGGCGCAGGAGCGTCGCTGGGCCTCGATGCGCACGCCGGCGCTCACGCCGGACCTGAAGGCAAGGCTCGTCTCCGAAGTCGAGGCGATCGCCGCTGGCCGCTCCGTCGCCGAGCTCGAGGCTGAGCGGGACGCGCGGCTTGCCGCCCTTCTCCGCGCCCTTGGTGCTGCGGAGGCGCGGCATGGCTGAGCCGATTATTGGCGTGCTCGGCGGCATGGGGCCGCTCGCGGGTGCCGATTTCGTCGCCCGCCTGACGCTCGACACCCCTGCCGCGCGCGACCAGGAGCATCTCCGCTGCGTGCTCTGGTCCGACCCCACCGTGCCTGACCGGACCGAAGCGGCGCTCGCCGGCGGGCCCTCGCCGCTTCCCGCGATCCTCGCGGGCGTCCGCGTGCTCGAGGCGGCGGGGGCGTCCTGCCTCGCCATCCCCTGCAACACGGCGCATCTCTGGGCGGACGAGATCGCCGCGGCCACGCGCCTGCCGCTCCTGCACATCGTCGATGCCGCCGCCGCGGCGCTCGCCGCCGCCGGGGTTTCAGGCGGTACGATCGGGCTGATGGGAACGGCGGCGACGCTTCGCCTCGGCCTCTACCAGAAGCGGCTGGCCGAGCGCGGCTTTGCGTGCCTCGTTCCGGAGGAGGCGGAGATGCGCGAGGTCGTCACGCCCGCCATCGCGCGCATCAAGGCGAACGACCTCGACGGCGCGACCGAGCCTCTGCTCGGCATGGCGCGGCGTCTCGCCGATCGCGGCGCGGCGGCCGTCGTGCTCGGCTGCACCGAGATCCCCCTCGCCCTTCGTGGTCCGGAGGCGCGGCGCTCCGGCCTCGTGCTGATCGACACGATCGACGCGCTCGCCCGCGCCGCGATCGCCTTCGCGCGGCCTCGCCAGACCCGGAGTTGCGTGCGCGGATGATGGGCGCCCCGTAGGCGATCAGACGGTGGCCTCGGGCTGAGCATGCCGATAGACGAGATCACCCGGGTCCTGCGGGCGCGCATGCGCGTCGAGCGTCGCGCCGAGCCGCTCGGCAAGGCGGATCGAGCGCACATTCTCCGGGCCGATGTAGCTCACCAGCGTCTCCAGCCCGCGCACACGACAGGCCCAGTCGCGCATCGCGACGGCGGCCTCGAATGCATAGCCCCTGCCTTCGGCAGCGCTGTCGAGCTGCCAGCCGAGCTCAGGCTCCGGGAAGCGAGGGCCTTGGTTGATTTCGACCTGCCCGATGCATCGCCCTGACTCCCGCAGCACGATCGAAAGATTGCCGACGCCGAAGAGCCTCCACAGCGCGATCCCGTGGCAGAAGACGCCCCACGCGTTCGCGATCGAGTAGGGCCCGCCCATGTGCGCGGCGCGATCCGATGTCATGAGCTGTGCAAATCCCGGCCAGTCGGCGAGAACGGGCTCCCGCAGCAGAAGGCGATCGGTCTCGATCATCGGGGCGATCGTCATGCGCCGGCCGACTGCGGACACGTGCGCCTGTTCAAGGCCGCTAGACCAGCAGCAGGATCAGCAGCGCCGCGGCGAGCGAGACGAAGGCGAGCACGTTCAGCACGCCGACGGCACGATCAGAGAGCGACGCCGAGAGACGGTCGAGCAGGGCGCGGGAGCGGCTTGCCCGGAGCACGACGCGGCGCGACGGCGCGGCCCGGCCGGCGCCAGGCGGACGCGGCGAATCGCGGCCGACGCCCTGCGCATGACGGCGCTCGCGGCCGGCGCCGCTGGCTGCTGGGTTCTGCATCCTCGGTCCCCTCGTTCTCGGCCGCGGCGGTCGTGCCTGGCCGTTGGCGGGAGCATCGCCTGCAGGGACGTCGGATTCGGACGCGGGTCGTGTCTGGGAAGGCCGGTCGCCGGGAGGCGTCAGTCGCACGCGCAGCCCGGTGTCGGGGCGGAGTCGCGCCGGACGATGTGATGGTCGATCCATTCGGCGACGAGGCGACGCGCCTCGTTTACCGACGCCTCGGGATGGTGGATCCGGTAGAGCGTGGTGCAGGCTCCGAAGGCGGCGAAATCGTCGCTGCCATGGGCGCGCAGGTCACGATAGGCGGTGACGACCGCCCGTTCGCAGCGTCGCGTGATCGTGCTGAACTCACGTCCCATCAGGCAACCCCGCTCGGCGTCATGCGCCCATTTCGCCCCGGCCGCCGCGCCCGTAGACGCGACTCAGTTGCGAATCACTCGCAACTGTGAGGTTCAGTTATAGGCACGATCCAACGCCTGTTCAATCGTCAATGCCGCGCGAGGGCGTGCGGCAGGGCCTCCCGCCCCGCCTGATCAGCCCTGGGAGACAACCTCGGCGATGGCGCGGCCGACATCCTCCGTGCCGGCCTGGCCACCCATGTCGCGGGTCCGCGGGCCGCGCTCGAGAACGGTCTCGATGGCCGCGACGATGGCATCCGCCGCCGCCTTCTCCCCGAGGTGCTCGAGCATCATCGCTCCTGACCAGATCTGGCCGATCGGGTTGGCGATCATCTTGCCCGCGATGTCGGGCGCCGAGCCGTGCACCGGCTCGAACATCGAGGGGTGCGCCTTCTCCGGGTTGATGTTGGCCGAGGGCGCGATGCCGATCGAGCCCGCCACGGCCGGCCCGAGGTCGGACAGGATGTCGCCGAAGAGGTTGGAGCCGACGACGACGTCGAACCAGTCCGGGTGCTGCACGAAATGGGCGCACAGGATGTCGATGTGGAACTGGTCGGTCTTCACGCCGGGGTAGCGGAGCGAGATCTCGGCGAAGCGCTCGTCCCAGAACGGCATGGTGAAGGTGATGCCGTTCGACTTGGTCGCCGACGTCACATGCCGGCGCGGCCGAGTCTCCGCGAGGCGGAACGCGTAGTCGATGATCCTGTCGACGCCGATGCGGGTGAACACGCTCTGCTGGCTCACGAACTCCCGCTCGGTGCCCGTGAACATGCGCCCGCCCGAGGAGGAGTATTCGCCCTCGGTGTTCTCGCGCACGACGATGAAGTCGATATCGGCAGGACCGCGATTGGCGAGCGGGGTGCGTGCGCCAGGCATCAGCCGGCAGGGGCGCACGTTCGCGTACTGGTCGAAGCCGCGGCGGATGGGGATGAGCAGCCCCCAGAGAGAGACATGGTCGGGCACGCCGGGCCAGCCGACGGCACCGAGGAAGATGCTGTCGCTCGCCGCGAGACGGTCGAGCCCGTCCTCCGGCATCATCGCGCCCGTCTTCTGGTAGCGGTCGCACGACCAGTCATACTCGGTGCAGGCGAGAGAGAAGCCGAAGCGCCGACCGGCCGCCTCGAGCACGCGCAGGCCCTCCGGCACAACCTCGCGGCCGATGCCATCACCCGGGATCACCGCGATCTTGTGCGTGCGTTCGGCCATCGAAGCGTCCTCCCCCTGTTGACGGGGGCGGACCATAGGCAGCGCGGGCGCCGCGTCAATCCGCGCTGGTCAGCCCCAGGGGGGACTGACCGTCACGACGGGCGATGCGAGCGACGCGAGATCAGCGGCGGCCGGACTTCCGCTTGGCCGAGGCCGACTGACGCGTTGTCCGCTTGGCCGCCACCGGCTTGGCCCGCGGCGTCACCTTGAGCGTGGGGAGTTCCACACTGGCGGGCATCGCGCGGCCCGCCAGCTGCGCGGCCGCGCCCGCGGTTTCCATGGCGGCGGCGGCGCGCTCCGGCATCCGCGCGGCCTCGGTGGGGAACATCGTCCAGGCGCTGCTCCAGAACCGCATCGTCTCGCGACTCATCGCGGCGATCGCGGCGCTCTGCTGGCGGGAGAACTCCGCCGCCCAGAAGCCTCGTGCGGTCCCCGCCATCGTGTTGGCGATGCTGAGCCACTGGCTCATGAAGGGGTTCTTCATGAAGAGGCTCTGCGTGAACTTCGGGTCGATTGCTGTGTATGTCATGCAGTGGATATGGTGCGGTGCAGCATAAATTGCGAGCGGTCATGATGCCTGCTGCTCGAGGCGTGATGGGCGGGGCGTCGCTCAGCCGTTCGCCTCGACCGGAGGCACCTCTGCCGCCATCCACCGCGCGATCGCGGCGATCGCGGCATCGTCGTGCTGCTGGCCCATGACCTGGACCCCGACGGGCAGGCCGCCGACCGCCATCAGCGGCACGGTGACGACCGGCGCGCCGAGGATCGAGCTCATCGCGTTGTAAGAGGGGTCCCCGGTCGTGTGCACGATGGTGCCGCGCGTTCCGGCCTCGGTGCCGAGCTTCGGCGCCGGGCCAATCGCCGCGGGAGCGACGAAGCCGTCGACGAGCGGGGCGAGAGCGGCAAGCCGGGTCCGCGCCTCGGTGCGCCGGCGAAGCAGGTCGCGATAGTCGTCGGTGCTCATCGCGCGGCCGAGCTCGAGCCGGGCCCGAAGCGAGGCGCTAATCCCGTCCTTGTGCTGCGCGATCATGTTCTCGACCGACCAGCGCATCTCGAAGGCGCACATCTCGGTCGAGAGCGACATCGCATCGGCGACCGAGGCCTCGAGCGCGTCGAGAAGCTTGTTCTCGCCGGGCAGCAGAAGCGCCACGCCACGGCCGCCGAGCGCTGCCAGCACACGCTCGAAGGCCGCCCTCGTGGCAGGCTCGGTGAGCGGCCAGCCCTCGCCATGCAGCACGGCGAGGCGCGCGGGCTTGCGCGGATCGGGCGGTGCTGCGGGTCCGAACAGGCCGGGATAGCCGGGGTCGCCGCCCGCCCGCTTGGCGATCTCGGCAGCGACCAGCCACATGTCCTCCGCCATCCCGGCATGGACGCCGACCGTGGAGTGCGACAGCCCCTGGCGTTCGCCGCGGTTCAGCGCGCCCTGCGTCGGCTTCAGCGCCCAGTTTCCGCAGAAGCTCGCCGGGCGGATCACCGAGCCGACCACCTGCGTGCCGATCGCCGCCGGAACCATCCGCGCACCCACCACGGCCGCCGAGCCGGAGGAGGAACCGCCAGGCGTGCGCGAGGCATCGAACGGGTTGGTCGTCGGCCCCGGGTGGCTCATGCCGAGCTCGGTCGTCACCGTCTTGCCGAGCACCACCGCACCCGCCTGCCGCAGTGCCTGGACGAGCGCGCTGTCGCGCTTGGGGTGATTGTCCTTGAAGAGAGGCGAGCCCATGCGCGTCGGCATGTCGCGCGTCTCGAGAAGGTCCTTGATGCCGATGGGCATGCCGTCGATCGGCGAGAGCGGCGTGCCGGATTTCCAGCGGGCCGAGGAGGCATCCGCCGCCTCGCGCGCGCCCGCCTCGTTCATGCACACCCAGCCCTGCACCACGGGCTCGCGCGACGCGATCGTCGCGAGGCACCGCTCGAGATAGTCGCGGGGCGTGTCGGTGCCCTTGGAGAAACCCTCCGTCGCGTCGTGGAACGTCAGCGGGCAAAAGCCGCCCGGAGAATACGTTTCCTGAGTGGAGGTCTCGCGGCTCGGTGCATCGGTCATTCCATTCCTCCCCGGATCGTGCGGCGGGGAGTGTGCACCGGCGCGAGCCGTCAGATAAGCCCGCGCGCCCGGATCGCCTCCGCGACACGCCGTGCCTCGTCGAGCGGGGCCCGCTCCTCGCCCTCCAGCGTCGCGCCGAGCGGTGCGGCGAGCCCGGCGGCGACCAGGCTCGCGTGGAACCGCGCATGGCGCGGTCCGGCGAGCCCCGGGAGAGACCAGAAGAACACCGGCGCGCGGGTCGCGCACGCCTCGGACAGCATCGAGACGCTGTCTCCCGTCACCACGATGACGTCGGCGAGGCCGAGGAAGCCGCGATAGGGGTTCTCCCCTCCGACCGCCCAGCGATGCAGGAGATGCGGCACCGCGTCGAGCCCTTCCGCGAGCGCCCCCTCCGCGGGACGCCCTGTGCGCCGGCTCGTCGTCGCCAGCACCGACCCGCCGGCCTCGACCGCGAGCGCTGCGACGCGCGTGGCGAGGTCGCGCGCGAGCGCGGGCTCGAGCCCCTCTGCGCGCACCGGGCCGCCGACGAGAAGCGCGACGCGGGGACGCGGCAGATGCGCCACGCGCTGTGCCCAGGAGGCGGCCGCCTCCTCAAGCCCCACCCGCGTGATCCTGTGCGGCGCCCCGACCACCTCGATCACGTTCGGCGCCGCCTGAGGCCGGTCATGCACCGGAAGCACGAGCAGGTCGAACCGCGACGGCGCCACGCCCGGCCGCATGACCTGCACGAGCCGCGCGCCCGACCGGCGCTTCAGCCAGAGCGCGACAGGCGCCGCACGCCGTCCGGCAGCGATGACGAGCCTCGGCCAGGGCGGAACGAGCCGCGCCCGCGCCTCCGCTGCGAGCCCGATGAGCGAGCCGCCAGGCAGCAGGTTCGGCAGGCGGGAGAGCCCGGTCCAGGCAAGCGGCTTGATGACGAATGGCTCGCCCAGTGCCTCCGCGATGCCGAGCGCCTGCGCCGCGGTGCCGGCGCGCGGGTCGGCCAGCACCCATACGGGCGGGGTCGCGGCCTCGGTTGCGGTGGCGTTGGTTGCGCGGGGGCTCACGCGAAGCTAGGGAAAGAGAGCAAGAAGGGGAGCCTCCGCCGCATGTCCGACCGTCACGCTACCGTCTGGGACCGCGATGCGGCACTGATCGCCGCGCGAATCCTGCTCGACATCAAGGCGGTGAACTTCAGGCCCGAGGAGCCCTACACCTTCACCTCGGGCTGGAAATCGCCCGTCTACATCGACTGCCGCAAGATCATCTACTTTCCCCGCGCGCGGGCCAAGATCTGCGACCTCGCGGTGGAGAAGATCGGCCGGCATGTCGGCTACGAGACCTTCGACGTGGTGGCGGGCGGCGAGACCGCCGGCATCCCCTTCGCCGCCTGGATCGCCGACCGGATGCTCACGCCGATGGTCTACGTCCGGAAGAAGCCGAAGGGCTTCGGCCGCAACGCGCTGATCGAGGGCGACGCGCCGGAAGGCCAGCGCACCCTTCTGGTCGAGGACCTGACGACGGACGGGCAGAGCAAGATCCGCTTCTGCCAGGCGCTGCGCGACGCAGGCGCGATCGTGAACCACACCTTCGTCGTGTTCTACTACGGTGTCTTCCCCGGCTCGTTCGAAACCCTGAAGGCGATGGACATCGGCCTGCACCATCTCTGCACCTGGTGGGACGTGCTCGAGGTCTGCCGCACCAACCCCTATTTCAGCGACGAGGCGCTCGCCGAGGTGCGAAAGTTCCTCGACGACCCGGTGACGTGGTCGACCTCGCGCGGCGGCATCGGCTCGACGGCTGAGGCGAAGGCAGAGGCGTGAGGGTCGCGGGCGCCGTCGCACTCGCTGCTGCGCTGGCCACGGCGCCGGCAGCGGCGCAGCCGCGCGAGGCGCCCGCGTCAGCGACGCGGGAACAGCTCACCATCGGCATCACGCAGTTCCCCTCGACCTTCCATCCCGCCATCGAGAACATGGCGGCGAAAAGCTACATCCTCGGCCTCGCGCGCCGGCCGATGACCACCTACGACGCGGAGTGGGCCCTCACCTGCCTGCTCTGCGCGCGCCTGCCGACCATCGAGAACGGCGACGCGGTGCCGGAGACGGCGCCGAACGGCAACCCGGGCATCCGCGTCACCTACCGCATCCGGGACGACGCCACATGGGGCGACGGATCGCCCGTCACGGCCGAGGATCTCGTCTTTTCCTGGACGGCGGGGCGCGAGGCGGCGACGGGGATGGGCCCGGCAGAGCTATACCGCTCGCTGCATCGCATCGTGGTGGTCGACGAGCGGACGATCACGCTGCATTTCGACAAGCTCACCTTCGCCTACAACGCGATCAACGATTTCCAGCCCCTCCCCGCGCGGCTCGAGAAGCCGGTATGGGAGGCCGATCCACGCGGCTACCGCACCCGCACGCTGTATGACCGGGAGACGACCAATCCCGGTCTCTGGAATGGTCCCTACCGCATCACGGCCGTGCAGGCGGGTGCCTCGGTGACGCTCGAGCGCAACGAGGCGTGGAAGGGTCCCGCCCCCGCCTTCCGCCGCATCACCGTGCGCACGATCGAGAATACGACCGCGCTCGAGGCGGCGCTGCTCGCTGGGCAGATCGACATGATCGGCGGCGAGCTCGGCCTCTCGCTCGACCAGGCGCTCGCGCTCGAGAAGCGCGCGGCGAGCCGCTTCCGCTTCCACTTCCAGCCCGGCCTCGTCTATGAGCATCTCGATGTCAATCTCGACATCCCCACGCTCAAGGACGCGCGCGTGCGCCGCGCGCTCCTTGCCGCGATCGACCGGCAGCAGATCGTCGACCGGCTGTTCGAGGGGCGGCAGCCGGTGGCACGCACCTTCGTCAACCCGCTCGACTGGATGGCCGATGACAGCATCCCCGCGACGGGATTCGACCCCGCGCTCGCGCGGCGGCTTCTCGAGGAGGCAGGCTGGCGGCCGGGACCCGACGGCATACGCCGCAACGACGCTGGCGAGCGCCTCTCGCTCGAGCTGATGACGACGGCTGGAAACCGATCGCGCGAGCTCGTGCAGCAGGTGCTGCAGGGTATGTGGCGGCAGGCAGGCATCGAGGTGCGGATCCGCAACGAGCCGCCGCGCGTGTTCTTCGGCGAGACCGTCTCGCGTCGCCGCTTCCAGGGGCTGGCGCTGTTCGCCTGGATCTCCTCGCCGGAGAACGTTCCGCGCACGATCCTGCATTCGAGCGAGATCCCGCGCGAGGAGACGAACTGGTCGGGCCAGAACTACACCGGCTTCCGCAACGCGGAGATGGACGAGCTGATCGAGCGCATCCCCGTCACGCTCGACAAGGACGAGCGTCGGCCGATGTGGCGGCGGGTGCAGGAAATCTACGCGGAAGAGTTGCCGGTGCTGCCGCTCTTCTTCCGATCCGATGCGCATATCTGGCCGCGCTGGCTCGAGGGCGTGCGGCCGACGGGACATCTCGCGCCCTCGACGCTCTGGGTCGAGCAGTGGCGGGTCGCGCGGTAGAGCCGATCCTGGCGAGCATCGTCACGCATGCGGCCGATTCTAGCCGTATGCGCTCTGCTCGTGGCGCCGCGTGCTGAGGCTCATCGGCGGGCGGCTCGCGCAGGCCGCGATCACGCTCGCCCTCCTCTCCTTCGCGACCTTCCTTCTGATCGGGCTGATGCCCGGCGACCCGATCGACCTCGCCATCGCGGGCGACCCACGCCTCGGCGCCGAGGACGCCGCGCGGCTGCGGGCCCTGCACGGGCTCGACCAGCCGCTGCTGGCCCGCTACTGGGCGTGGGCCACCGGCGCGCTCCAGGGCCAGTTCGGCTTCTCGCGCCTGTTCGCCAGGCCCGCAGCGGAGGTGCTCGGCGATGCGCTCCTCGCCTCGCTCGCGCTCCTGCTTCCGGCGACGATCCTCTCCGCCGCGATCGGCGTCACGCTCGGCATCCTCGCCGCGCGCCGGCCGCGTTCGGGGCTAGACTACACGGTGAACTTCATCGCCTTCGCCGGCGTGTCGCTTCCTTCGTTCTGGCTCGGCATCCTTCTCGTCATCCTCTTCGCCGTCACGCTCGGCTGGCTTCCCGCGGGCGGGCCACCCGATGCGCCCGGGATCGTGCCGTGGCTGCGGCATCTCGCGCTGCCCATGGCGACGCTGACCGTGCTCGGCCTCGCCTCCTACGCGCGGCAGACGCGCGCGGCGATGATGGAAGCGCTGCGCGACCCATGGATCCGCACCGCACGCGCCAAGGGTGCGGGCGAGCGCGCGGTGGTGCTGCGCCACGCCCTGCCGAACGCCGCGGTGCCGATCATCACCGTCGCCGCGCTCGATTTCGCGACCCTCGTCTCCGGCGCGCTGGTGACGGAGGCCGTGTTCGCCTGGCCGGGCATGGGCAAGACGATTTACGACGCGATCCTCGGCAACGACTACAACCTCGCACTTCTCGCGCTGCTTCTCTCCGCAGCCGTGACGTTGGCCGCCTCGCTTGCCGCCGACATCGCGCAGATCGCGATCGACCCGCGGGTGCGGACGTGAGGGCCGGGGCATGACGGGGCGCGCCTGGCAGCGCTTCCTTGGCCACCACGCCGCCGTCGCCTCGGTCTTCCTGCTCGCGCTGATCGCGGCTTCGGCGCTCGCGGCACCACTGATCGCCGCCGCGCTCGGCCATGACCCGTTCACGCCCGATCTCTTCAAGCGGTTCGAGGCGGCCTCCCCTGCGCACCCGCTCGGGACCGACGAGCTCGGCCGCGACCTTCTCCTTCGCCTGCTCTACGGCGCGCGCGTCTCGCTTGCCGTCGGGCTCGTCGCAGCACTCGTCTCCGCGGTGATCGGAACCGCCGTCGGGCTCACCGCCGCCTGGTTCGGCGGCGCGGTCGATGCCGCGCTGATGCGGCTGGCGGACGGGCTGATCGCGCTTCCCTCCCTGCCGCTGCTGATCGTTCTCGCCGCAGTCGATCCTGCAAGGCTCGGCCTGCCGCGCGGGGCGATGTGGTTCGACCTCGCGCGCATCGTGCTGATCATCGCGGTGTTCGGCTGGGTGAAGGTCGCGCGCATCGCCCGCGCCTCCGCACTGTCGATCCTGAGGCGGGACTATGCACGCGCGGCCGTCGCGCTAGGCGCCTCGGGGGGGCGGGTTCTGTGGCGGCACGTCGCGCCGAACCTCGCCGCGCACGTGACGGTCGCGAGCACGCAGACCGTGGGCGCGGTGATCCTGCTCGAGAGCGTGCTCTCCTTCCTCGGCCTCGGCATCCAACCGCCGCTGCCCTCCTGGGGCAACATGCTCGCCTCGGCGCAGGAGCTCGTTTTCGCAGCGCCGATGGCCGCCGTATGGCCGGGGATGATGATCTTCCTGACGGTGGTCGCGACCAATTTCATCGGCGATGGGCTGGCCGACGCGCTCGACCCCCGGGCCGACATCGTCAAGGCGTGAGCCCCAGCGCTGTCACGAAAGCTTCCCCGACGCGACCGGCGGGCGACGCTAGAACACCGACACAAGGCAGCGGCCAACGCGCCTGGTCGAGACAAGGAGCGATCGATGACCGACACCCCCGTCGTGCTGCATGACGCAGGCGAGGGCGACGAGCCCCTGTGCAACACCTCCGCCAACGCCTCGTTTGGCGAGATCGTCGAGGCGCGGCTGTCGCGCCGCGGCACGCTTCTCGGGGGGCTCACCGCCGCGCTGGGTGCGATGTTCGTCAGGCCCGCGCCCGCCGCCGCACAGGGCGCGACGCAGGGGGCCGCGCAGGCCGGCTCCGAGCCGATGCTCGGCTTCACCGCCGTTCCGACGAGCGCGGCCGACCGCATCGCCGTGCCGCAGGGCTACACCGCCCGCGTCCTCACCCCCTGGGGCACGCCGATCACCGGGTCGTTGCCGCAGTTCAGCACGCGCAACAGCGGCGCCGACCAGGCGATGCAGATCGGCCAGCACCACGACGGGATGCACTTCTTCCCGATCGAGGGGCGCGACCCGTACCAGGGCAGCTCGACCGACGGGCTGCTCGTGATGAACCACGAGTACGTCGAGCCGCGCTTCCTGCACGGCGCGCGCTATGCCGGGCAGAAGCTGAGCGGCTCGGCCGTCGTCGTCACCGACGGCAAGCGCGACGACGACGAGGTGGCGAAGGAGATCAACGCCCACGGCGTCTCCGTCGTGCGGATCGCCCGGCAGGCAGACGGCACCTGGGCGGTGCAGCGCGACCAGCGCAACCGCCGCATCACTGGCCAGACGCCGATGGAGATCGCCGGCCCGGTGCGCGGCTCTGCCCTCGTGCGGACGAAGTACAGCCCCGACGGCACTCGTACGCGCGGCACGCTGAACAACTGCGCGCACGGCGTGACGCCCTGGAACACCTACCTCACCTGCGAGGAGAACTGGGCAGGCTACTTCCGCAACGGCGCAACCTCGGGCGACCGCCCTGCCCTGCCGCGCGAGCAGGCGCGCTACGGCGTCTCGACGCGCCGCGGCCGCTACGGCTGGGAGCTCGCCGCCTCGGCTGCGGACGAGTTCGTGCGCTTCGACGCGACGCCGAGCGGCGCGGACGCGACGGCCGACTACCGCAACGAGCCGAACACCTTCGGCTGGGTGGTCGAGGTCGATCCGTTCGATCCCGAGAGCGTGCCCGTCAAGCGCACCCATCTCGGCCGCTTCGCGCATGAGGGCGTGGTGTTCGGCCCGGCCCGCGAGGGCCGCCCCGTCGTCGCCTATTCGGGCGACGATGCGATGTTCGAGTACATCTACAAGTTCGTCTCCGCCCGGCCGTACAGCGCCGCCACCGCGAATGGCAGCCTGCTCGACGAGGGCACGCTCTATGTCGCGAAGTTCAACGACGACGGCTCGGGCGAGTGGCTCGCGCTGGCGCCCGGCCAGAACGGCCTGACGGAGGCGGACGGGTTCGGCACGCTCGCCGAGATCCTCGTCAACACCCGGGCCGCGGCGGACAAGGTGGGTGCCACGAAGATGGACCGGCCGGAGTGGGGCGCGGTCGATCCCCGCACGGGCGAGGTGTACTTCACGCTCACCAACAACACCCGCCGCGCCGAGAACCAGGTCGATCGTGCCAACCCGCGGGCGAAGAGCCAGTTCGGCCACATCATCCGCTGGCGCGAGGCGAATGACGACCACGCCGCGACGCGCTTCAGCTGGGACATCTTCGTGTTCGCCGGTCCGGAACGCGACAGCCGCGACAAGGCAGGCCGTGCACTTACCGCCGACAGCATCTTCGCCTGCCCCGACGGGCTCTGGTTCGATGCGGCCGGCAGGCTCTGGATCCAGACCGACATCGGCGAGAGAGAGCAGAACAAGGGCGACCTCGAGGTCTTCGGCAACAACCAGATGCTCGCTGCCGACCCGACGACCGGCGAGATCCGCCGCTTCCTCACCGGCCCGTTCGGCCAGGAGATCACCGGCGTCGTCACCACGCCGGATCGCCGGACCATGTTCATCAATGTCCAACACCCCGGCGCGACGACCTCCGCGGACGACTTCGCCGCAGGCAAGCCGGTGAGCCTCTGGCCGGATGGAGAGGGCGTGCCGCGCTCGGCAACCGTCGTCATCACCAAGGACGACGGCGGCATCATCGGCACCTGAGCCGGGTCACGGCCGAAACGACGAGGGCTCCGCCGCGAGGCGGAGCCCTTCTTCGTTCGCACGGCGAACTCAGCCGCCGAACTGGCCGCCCCCCTCTCGGGCGAGGGCAATGACCGTTGAGCGCGGCGGCGTGCCCGGCTGCATCTCGGGCCAGCGCGTCGCGGGGCGGGTGAAATCGGCTCCCTGCTCGAAGCCTGGCGTCCGCACGGCGGTCACGAGCGTCGTGCCTTCTGGCGAGAACGCGAGCCCGCCGATGCGCGCCGCACGTGGCGCGGCATAGACCTGGCGCACCACGCCGCGCTGCGCGCCGGCAGCCGTGCCGCAGACGAACACGCCATCGGCGATGTTGGTCGCGCGCTGCAGGCCGGGAACGCCGTTGCCCTGCGCGGTGCCGATCCAGAGGCGACCGCGCGCATCGACGGCGAGTGCCTCGGGGGCGGCGAGCCACACCCGCGTTCCGGTGCCGTAGCGCGCGCCGGTCGCCGGTTGGCCGGGGTCGCCCCCGAGAACGAGCACCGCACCGTCCGCGTCGTCGGCCGCATGGTCGCGGTTCGGCGGGATGATCTCCACGACATGGCCCCAGGTGTTCACGCCGCGCGGGGAGAGCAGGTTGAGCGTCGCGGGCCCGCGCGAGGGGTTGCCGCGGCAGGCGAGGAACACGCGCCCGTCGGGGTGCACGGCGATGCCGGCGGGGCTGTCGAAGGGGGTCGCCCCGACGCTGCGCGCCGCGGCGCGAAGGTCGATCAGCGCATCCGGCGACGATGGCAGCCGCGCCCAGTCGAGCCGGGAGGGGCCGACCACCGCGACCGACAGCGTGCCTTCGTCGAGCAGGTCGGCATTGGCGGCGCGGTCGGTCGCGTCCACGGGGCGGGCGGAGACGAAGCGATAGAGGTGCCCGTCCTGGCGGTTCTCGCTCATGTAGACGACGAGGCGGCCGTCGGAGGCGAGGGCCGGCGCGATGCCGGCGCGCGGAAAGCGGCCCAGAGCCGTGCGCTTCACGGGAACGGAGGTCGGCTCGAGCGGGTCGAACTCGACGACCCAGCCGAAGCGGAGCGCCTCGTTCGGTTCGGCGAAGCGCGTGCCGAGCGAGCGCCAGGCGGCGATCTCGGCCGACGCATCCGCCTCGCCGAGAAGCGTGCTTCCCCAGGGCGTCGTCGAGCCGCATTCGGGCGCGATGATGCCGCGCACCGCCGCGCCCGAGGGATCCTCGGTCGTGCGCTTGCGGACGTCGCCAGCGAGCGGGCCGCCGACGCGGCAGAGCGTGGTTGCCGTCAGTCGCCGCGCCTGGAAGCCGCCATCGGCGATCACCCAGCGATCGGCCTGCCAGACGAGGTTGATCACGGACGCGCCAACCGACGCGGCCTCGACCTCCGGCAGCGACCGGAGCGCGGGGAACATCATCGCCGGGTTGGCGCGCGGATGCGCCACGACGAGGACGAGCCGGCGCACCCCGTCTGCCGCGGGCGGCGGCTGGACCAGGCCGACCACCACGGCATCCCAGGCGAACTGCGCGGCGGCAGCGCGGGCCTCGGGCGCGTTCGGGCTCCAGGGCGGGGCATCGTAGGTCACGCGGTCGCCCCAGCGGATCAGCACGTCACGCCGGTAGCCGCGCGCGACGCGGTCATCGAGCGCCACCGGCTGGGCGACATCGGCGATGTCGGTCAGCGCACCCTGGGCGCGGGCGGCAACGGGCAGCAGCGCCGCGCCCGCGAGAAGCGATCGTCTGGCGACAAGCATCACGCGTCCTCCGTCTCCGGGGCCTCGTGCACGCGGACGGGCGGCAGCGGCGCTGCCCAGCGCTCGATCTCGACGAGGCAGGACTGCGCTACCGGCCCCTGCCCGAGGCGGGAGGTGCCTTCGTCGCGCGTCAGGATGTTCGGGTTTCCGTGCACGCAGAGTGCTCCTGGTTCGCCTGGCGTGGCAGGGTCCATCCACGCGCCCGTCGCCATCGCGACGACGCCGGGAAGGATACCCTCGCTCACGACGACGCCGGCGAGGCAGGCGCCGCGTTCGTTGAACACGCGAACGACGTCGCCGGTTGCGAGACCGCGCGCGGCGGCATCCTCCTTCCCGATCAGGATCGGCTCGCGGCCCGCCACCTTCGAGGCGAGGCTGACCCGCCCCTGGTCCAGCTGGCTGTGCAGCCGCGTGGCCGGCTGGAACGAGAGAAGATGCAGCGGGAAGCGCTTGGCCTCCTCGGCGCCGAGCCACTCCTTCGGCTCGAACCACACCGGGTGGGCGGGGCAATCGTCATAGCCGAAGCCGGCGATCGTTTCGCTCACGAGCTCGACCTTGCCCGACGGCGTGTTGAGCGGGTTCGCTGCGGGATCGGCCCGGAACTCCTCGAACAGCACGAAGGGCTTCTCGGGTGCGGGGAACTCGAGATACCCCTGCGCCCAGAACGCATCGAAATCCGGCGTCTCGAGCCCTGCGCGCGTCCAGCCCGCACGGGCCTGGTCGTAGAGGTGGCGGAGCCAGGCGCTCTCGTCGCGCTGTTCGGTGAAGGCGGGGCGGCAGCCGAGCGCCTCAGCGATGTCGCCGCAGATCGCGAAATCGTCCCGCGCCTGCCCCTGCGCCGGCACGGCCTTCTTCATCGCCAGCACATGGCGGTCACGCGAGGAGGCGCCGATGTCGTTCCGCTCGAGCGTCGTGGTCGCGGGCAGGACGATGTCCGCATGCCTGGCAAGCGTGGTCCACCACGGCTCGTGCACGACGATGGTCTCGGCCCGTGCCCAGGCACGCAGCAGGCGGTTGAGGTCCTGGTGGTGGTGGAACGGGTTGCCGCCTGCCCAGTAGATCAGCCTGGTGTCGGGATAGGTGATGCGCCGTCCGTTGTACTCGCACACCCCGCCGGGGTTCTCGAGCATGTCGGTGATGCGCGCCACGGGGATGAACAGCCCCGTCGGGTTCCGCCCGGCATTGAGCTGCGGCACCGGCAGGTCCATCCGCGGGTTGCCCACGCCGTTGATCGAACCGTAGCCGAAGGTGAATCCGGTACCGGGGCGGCCGATGCCGCCCGTGATCGCTGCGAGCGCGACCGTCATCCAGTAGGGCTGCTCGCCACGGTCCTGCCGCTGGATCGACCAGGCGGCGGTGATCATCGTCGGATTCGCGGCCATCTCCGCCGCCAGCTCGGCGATCGTTCCGGCGGCGATGCCGGTGATCGGCGCGGCCCAGGCGGGGGACTTCGCCACGCCGTCGCTCTCGCCGAGGATGTAGGCGCGAAGCCTGTCCCACCCGACGCAGTGGCTCGCGAGGAAGGCCCGGTCCTCCTGCCCCGTCGTGACGATGGCATGGGCGAGGGCGAGCATCAACGCGGTGTCGGTGCCCGGGCGGACCGGCAGCCACTCGGCGCCGAGCCAGTCGGGCGTGTCCTGCCTCAGAGGCGAGACGTTGACGATGCGAAGCCCGGAGGCGGCGGCCTCGCGGAGCCAGCGGCGGTACTGCCCCTCGCCCGCCCCGCCGGCGCACACCTCGCCGTTCTTGAGCGGCAGCCCGCCGAAGCAGACCATCAGTTTCGCGTTGGCGATGATCGATGGCCAGTCGGTCGCCGGG
This sequence comes from Elioraea rosea, assembly GCF_007644105.1. GTDB lineage: Bacteria > Pseudomonadota > Alphaproteobacteria > Acetobacterales > Acetobacteraceae > Elioraea_A > Elioraea_A rosea. Next base: position 260,375 of record NZ_VFAC01000001.1, read on the forward strand.
CCCTGGATGCAGTCGTTCGAGCCGACCACGTGCGGCATCAGCGTCATGCCCGCCGCGTAGGAGTAGTTCGTCACCTGCCCGGTGAAGCCGCCGGCGGCGCCGAGCATGCGGTGAAGCTGGGTGCGCGCATGGTGGAACCGCCCTGCGGAGGACCAGCCGTAGCTGCCGCCGAAGATCGAGGCGTTGCCGTGCTCCTTCCTGACCCGGTCGATCTCGCCGGCGACGAGGCGGATGGCGTGATCCCACTCGAGCGGCACGAAGGCATCGCCGCCGCGCAGGCTTCCCGCCCGCTCGCCTCGCAGCCAGCCGGCGCGGACATAGGGCCGGTCGATCCGCGTTCGGGAATGGACGATGTCGGGAACGCTCTCGATCAGCATGCCGGGGTGGCGGTCCCCCGCGAAGGGCCGGACGGCGGCGACCCGCCCGTCCTCGACGAGCGCATCGAAGGCGCCCCAATGGCTGGAGTGGGGAACGGCTGTGAGGGTCATGACGGTCCTCGAGGTGTGACCTGAGGTGTTACAACGGCCTCGTTCCGGGGCCAACCCGGCGAGCCCTGACGGTCACGCGAGGCAGGCGGGCGCCGCAGGGGTCAGCCAGGGGGCTCGGCGGGGTTCCGGGCGGCCGCGCGAGGGCCTAGGATGGCCCGACCGAGGAAGGAGAATGCCATGACCCCCCCGCCCGCCGGCAACAGCGCCGCTGCCCGCGACATCGCCTCCGTGCTCCACCCCTATACCGACCTGAAAGCGCACCTGGAGAACGGCCCGCTCGTGATTGCGCGCGGCAAGGGCGTGCGCGTCTATGACGAGGCGGGCAAGGAATACATCGAGACGGTGGCGGGCCTCTGGTGCGCCGCCCTCGGCTTCGACAACGAGCGGCTGGTGCAGGCCGCCGTGAAGCAGATGCGCGAGCTTCCCTTCTACCACGCCTTCACGGGCCGCTCGCACGAGCCGATGATCCGGCTCGCCGAGATGCTGCTCGAGCGTGCGCCGGCAGCGAATGGCGGGCGGATGAGCAAGGTGTTCTTCGCCAATTCCGGTTCGGAAGCGAACGATACCGCGATCAAGATGATCTGGTACGCCAACAATGCCTGGGGGCGGCCACAGAAGAAGAAGATCATCGGCCGCGTGCGCGGCTATCACGGCATCACCATCGCCTCGGCCTCCGTCACCGGCCAGGTGGCGAACCACAAGGCGTTCGACGTGCCGCTGCCGGGCTTCATCCACACGATGTGCCCGACCTACTACCACAACGGGCTTCCGGGCGAGACCGAGGAGGCGTTCAGCCAGCGCTGCGCGGACGAGCTCGAGAAGCTGATCCTCGCCGAGGGGCCCGACACGATCGCGGCGATGTTCGCAGAGCCCATCCAGGGCGCGGGCGGCGTCGTCGTGCCGCCGCGCGGCTACTTCCCCGCCATCCAGAAGGTGCTCCGCAAGTACGACATCCTTCTCGTCGCCGACGAGGTGATCTGCGGCTTCGCGCGCACCGGCAACTACTGGGGCTCGCAGACCTACGACATGGAGCCCGACATCCTCGTCTGTGCCAAGGCGCTGTCCTCCTCCTACCTGCCGATCAGCGCGGTGATGGTGAACCAGCGCGTGTTCGACGCGCTCGCGGCGAAGAGCCACGAGATCGGCACGTTCGGTCACGGCTTCACCTATTCCGGCCACCCGGTTCCGGCCGCGGTCGCGATCGAGACGCTGACGATCTATGACGAGATCGACATCGTCGGGCACGTGCGCGAGGTCGGCGCGCATTTCCAGGCCGAGCTCCGCCGCCGCTTCCAGGACCATCCGCTGATCGGCGAGGTGCGCGGCATCGGGCTGATCGGCGCGGTCGAGCTCGTCGAGGACAAGGAGGCGCGCAAGAACTTCGACCCGTCCCGCAAGGCCGGCGCGAAGCTCGTGAAGATCGCCGAGGGCCATGGGCTGATCTGCCGCGCGATGGTGCTCGACAGCATCGGGTTCAGCCCGCCGCTGATCATCACCAAGGCAGAGATCGACGAGATGCTCGACCGGTTCGAGAGGACGCTCGACGACCTCGCCGTGCAGCTCCGCCGCGAGGCGATCGCGCCGGTTTCGTAACCGCGAGGGGCCTGTACCGCGCCGGCATCGGCAAAGCCGCGCGAGGTGCGCTTTACCTAGGCGGCAGCGGCGAGCAGGCCGCTGCCGTCGCGATGGCGAGGCGGTAGAGCCTGAAGGCGGCGATGCCGGCTCCGGGGACGGAGGCGGCAAGCTGCCGGACCACGGGCGTCGCGCCGACGAGGCTCTCGGCCGTCGTCTGCGCCAGCAGGTCCGCCCCCGCCGTCGTCGCCGCGATCGACACCGTGCGGCGCAAGAGCTTGGCGGTGGCGGCGAGGCCCGGCCGGAACCCGTGCAGCGCTGCCACCTCCCGCACCACCCGAAGCCCGCGCCAGCCCGCGACCACCGCATCGAGCGACGGCGACGGCACGAGCGCCACGACCGCGCCACCCTCCACCGCCGCGCGCCGGCCAAGCCTGGCGGATTCGGCCGCAAGCGCCAGCGACACCCCACCCGCAAGATGCGCCGCGATCTCGCTGACCGACCCCGCAGCCTCGATGGCCGGGATGATGCGGCCCGCCTCAGACACGCGTGCGGCGACGCCGCGCACCCAGGCAAGTGCCTCCGACCGCGTCTGGTCCAGGGGCGAGGCAGGGTCGGCGAGCAGGGCGCGAAGCCGATCGACCCGCTTCAGCGATGCGAGCCCCCGCCATTCCCGCCAGAACGCGGCGGCGACGAGCCCAGCGCCCGCGCCGACCACGCCGAGCGAAAGCCAGCCGAGAACGGCCGAGGCAGCGAACTGCGCCGCGACCAGGCCGGCGAGCCCGAAGCCTGCCCAGGCGCCGAGCAGCACCGCGGCACCTGCCGCGGCGAGGCTGAGCGTGCCCCACCCTGCGCCTGGAACAGAGAGCTCCGCCGGTGCCCAGGCGGGTGCGACCGGCCCACCCCGGCCTTCCTCCTCGAGCAGGCCCGGCAGGCGTGGCGCGGCCTCGCGCTCGGCCACCGGCCGCGCGGCCGGCTCGTCGGTGAAGCCGGGGCGTCGATCGGTCATGCGAGCGCGTCTCCGAGCACGTCGGCGAGCAGGGTATCGAGGCCGATATGGGGAATGCCGTTGCGCGCGTGGAGGTCGATCAGCGGCGGGCGGAAGCCCTCGAACAGGAAGGGCGGCGCGGCCCAGTAGGACGCGCCGGGCCGCGTGGCCGGCACATGGCCCGGATCGAAGCTGCGGCGCTTCTCCGCCCCGAGGGGGATTCCGGAGACCGCCTCGACGCTGCGCCCGTCGCGCATCACCCGCACGTCCTCCGTCGCGCGAAGCGAGGCGACGGCATGCACGCTCCTCCCCTCCCCCTTGGCGGCATCGCCGAGAAGGTCGCGCAACAGCGAGGCGAGCGCGGGGCGCATCGTCGCGGGCACGTGATCGGCCTTCGTCGCGGCGAAGCCGAGATGCGTCGGCTGCGCCTGGCCGAGTAGCCGCGCGAGCAGGCCGTCCCGCCTGAGCGCGCGCGCGATCGCGCCGATCGCCCGTGCGGTGTCGTCGAACGCCGCCTCGCCCGCATGCAGGGCGCCGAGCACGTCGACGAGAACGATCTGCCGGTCGAACCGGTCGAGCCGGCCGCGGAACGCTTCCCGGCGCATGTCGTCGAGATAGGCGGCGTGGCGGTCTGCCAGGAGAGCGGCGAGGGTTCCGGGAAGGGCACGATCGCTCGCGTCGGGGAGCGGGAAGAAGAACAGCACCGGCGCCTCGCCGCGCGGCCCAGGATTGAGCGCGCGGCCAGGCTGCAGCCAGCGAAGCCCGTGCTCGCGAAGCCGGTGCAGCGCCTCGCGGTAGAGCGTGTAGCCGCGGCGCGCGACCGATTCGTCGCCTGGGTCGGAGCCGCGCACGCCCGAGAGCCAGGTGAGGAAGGGCGCGGCCTCCGCCGCACGGAGCGGGTGCGACAGCGAGGCCATGGTCTCGCGCGACCAGTCGGCATAGTCCTGGCCGAGCATCGGCAGGTCGAGCAGCCATTCTCCAGGATAGTCGAGCACCTCGAGCGTCACGCGCCGAGGGCCTGCGAGGCGGCCGAGCGCGTGCGAGCGGTCGAGCGTCAGCGTCAGCGCGATGCGGGAGAGATCGGCCGTGCGGTCAGGCCAGGAAGGTTCGCGCCCGGCAAGCGCCTCGAGCTTCGCGTCGAGATCGAAATGCGGAACGGTCGAGCTTCCCGAAGGTGCGCGCGTGACAGAGCGGAGCCGCGCTCCGTCGCCGATCCGCCGCGCCAGGGCCGGCAGCGTGTCGACGCGCCGGCCCATCGCGAGGAGATTGGCGAGCATCGAGACGATGAAGACGGTCTTGCCCGCGCGCGACAGGCCTGTGACCGCGAGGCGGATCACCGTCTCGTTCAGCGTGTCGTCGGCGGTGCGGATACCCGTTTCGAGAAGGGAACGGAGCCAGGCGACGGGATCGGTGGGCAGCAACGCTCCTACCGCACCCGGGCGATGCAGAAATCCACGATGCCTAGAAGCGCCCGGCGCTCCGCCCCGTCGGGGAACCGGGCGAGCGCCGCGCGGGCACGGTCTCCATAGGCCTCGGCACGACGGACGCTCTCGGCAAGCGTGCCGTGCCGCGCCATCAGCCGCATCGCGGTGGCGAGATCGTCCTCACGCTGCTCCTGCGCCTCGATGGTGCGCCGCCAGAAGCCGCGCTCCTCCTCGTCGCCCGCCGCGTAGGCGAGCAGAACGGGGAGCGTCACCTTGCCCTCGCGAAAATCGTCGCCCACCGTCTTGCCGAGGCGCTCCTGCTCTGCGGCATAGTCGAGCACGTCGTCGACCACCTGGAAGGCGATGCCGAGATTGAGCCCGTAGGCCTCGAGCGCGAGCTCGTCCTCGAGATCGCGCTCGGCCACCACGGCGCCGATGCGCGTGGCCGCAGCGAACAGGGCGGCCGTCTTGCAGCGGATCACCTCGAGGTAGCGCGCCTCGTCGGTCCCCAGATCGTTCTGGGTGACGAGCTGCAGCACCTCGCCCTCCGCGATGGTGCTCGAGGCGGAGGACAGGATGCCGAGCACGGCGAGCGAGCCGTCCTCCACCATCAGCTCGAAGCTGCGGCTGAACAGGAAATCGCCCACCAGCACGCTCGCCTTGTTGCCGAACACGGCATTTGCCGAGGCAAGGCCGCGGCGAAGCTGGCTCTCGTCGACCACGTCATCGTGCAGGAGCGTCGCGGTGTGGATGAACTCGACGCAGGCGGCGAGGTTCACGTGCCGCTGGCCGCGATAGCCCGCGAGCCGCGCGGCCGCGAGCGTGAGCATCGGGCGCAGCCGCTTGCCGCCCGCGGCGACGAGATGGGCGGCGAGCCGGGGAATGAGCTCCACCGGGCTGTCCATCCGCGCGACGATGACGCGATTGCACGCCTCGAGGTCATCCGCCACCAGGGCGGCGAGGACCGACAGCGCGTCCTCAGCCTGCGCGGAAACGCCTGCGTGCCTGTCGTCCACCGTTCTCTGCTCGGCCAAGGCCCGCACGCGGTTCTCCGGATTGCTTGACCACCCCCTGGTCCCTGTCAGGATATTGGCCGGGAGAAAAGCGGGTCAAGGCAAGCGGGCGCATGCTGGAACTGCTCAGGGCCAACGACATTGTCAGGCTGAGCTTCCTGCAGTCGATCCTGGCGGAGGCCGGAATCGAGACCGTGGTGCTGGACCAGCACATGAGCATCCTCGAAGGCAGCGCCGCGGCAATCCCGCGGCGGCTGATGGTCGCGGCGGAGGACGAGCGCGAGGCGCGTGCGCTGCTCGCGGCGGTCGAGCCAGGGGCGGCCGGCGGCGGGTGAGCCGGATCGAGGCGCTGCTGGGCGGAAAGGTGCTGATCGACCAGGGCGGGGCCGGCCTCCGCGCGACGATCGAGCCCGTGCTACTTGCCGCCTCCGTCGCAGCAGAGCCCGGGGAGGTGGTGCTGGAGGCGGGAGCCGGGGTCGGCACCGCCGCGCTCTGCCTGCTCGCACGCTGCCCCGACGTGCGGGTGGTCGGCGTCGAGCGCGAGGCGGACCAAGCTATGGCGGCGGAAGCGAATGCTGCGCGGAACGGCTGGGGCGCCCGATTCGTGGCGATCGCGGGCGATATCGCCGACAGGGCGACGGCGCGTGCGGCAGCGTCCCTCGGACCGTTCCAGCATGCCATGGCAAACCCGCCCTGGTTCGCGGCCGGCACGAGGCCGGAGGACGCAGCGAGGCGCGTCGCCAAGCATGCGCCGGACGAGGGCTCGGTCGCGCCCTGGGTTGCCTTCCTCGCACGACGGATTGCCCCGCGCGGCACGCTAACGCTCGTCCTGCCGCCTGCGCTCCTTCCCGAGGCGCTCACTGCCTTCGCCCGCTCGGGGCTCGGGGCGCCGCTCCTCTTTCCTCTCTGGCCGCGCCAGGGCGAAGCGGCCAAGCGGCTGATCCTCGCCGGGCGGAAGGGCGCGCGCGGGGGCTGCCGCATCCTCCCCGGCCTCGTCCTGCATTGGGAGGATGGCCGGTACACGGACGCGGCAGAGTCGGCGCTGCGGCACGGCGAGGCCGTCACGCTCGCGTGAACGGGGGGCGGAAGGCAGAAACATGGCGCGCGATGACACGGAGCCGCCATCGGGCCGGTCAAGACTCGCCGACATCGAAGCGGGCCGGACCTGAAAGGGCGGCCACGAACGGGAGCGGACGATGCCGGAGCGTCGCGTCACCATCACCCTGGCCGCCGGGCTGATCGGCCTCGGCCTCGGGCTGTTTCCGTCTGCCGCCGAGGCCGACCGCGGCGGCCGCCACCGCGGCTGGGGTGGCCACCACCATGGCCATCATCACTGGCATGGCGGGCATGGATGGCGGCACCGCGGCCCGCCGGTCGTCGTCGTGCCGCCGCCCATCTACCGGCCGCCGCCTGTGGTCGTCATTCCGGGTTACGCGGTGCCATACGGCTACGGGCATGGCGGGGGCTGGGGCTATGCGCCCTATGGCGAGGCGGAATTCAGGCTTCGCCTGCCCTTCCGCTGAGGCGCCCCTGCGTCGAGCCGCTCCGCAGGCGGAGGCGCCTCAGGTGTCGCGCGCCTCGGGATGGCGGAGGTGCCACAGCCGCTCATGCGCGGCGACCAGGCTTTCCATGTTCTTCCGCCGGTTCGTGTCGGGCGAGAGCGGCCGGCGCGTCAGCATCATCTCGAGGATGTGCAGAAGCTGCTCGCCGACCTCGAAATCCCCCTGATCGCACGCGTGATGGAACGCAATCAGGATCTTGTCCGAAAGCCGCCTGCTGTAGCGCGGAACCGCCTTGGACGATTCCCGTGCAGGCGGCTCGAGTTCGGTGTCATCAAAAGCCATCGCGCACCTCTCCGGCAACGAGCGCTTCCACGCCTCGCTCCCCCAACCGCCTTGTCCGTTGCCGTGGAGGATAGCGCGGAAGCGAGTCGCTGAAAAACCCCCGAACGCAGCATGGCACGCAGGCGCCATGCCGCAGCGCAGCATTTCCCGCCCGTGCCGCCGGGCTGCCTGCCCTCACCCGAGCGCGATCGCGCCGGTCGGCTGGCGGTCGGAGAAGGTCGCGTCCGCGAAGGCCTCCTCCCATGTGCCGCGTGTCGAGGCCTTGGAATACTCGGTGGCGCGGTTCTCGAAGAAGTTCGTGTGCTCGATCCCGTTCAGCATCTCGTCGAGCCACGGCAGCGGGTTCTTGGCGACGTGGTACATCGCCTCGAGGCCGAGCTGCACCAGGCGCCGGTCGGCGATGAACCGGATGTACTGCTTCACCGACGGCGCATCGAGCCCCTCCACGCCGCCGAGCTCGAAGGCGAGGTCGATGAACGCATCCTCGTGCTCGACGATCGTTGCGCAGATGAGATAGATCTCCCGGCGCAGCTCCTCCGTCCAGATCTCTGGGTTCTCCTGCACGAAGGTGCGGAACAGGCGGATGACGCTGAGGCAGTGCAGCGTCTCGTCCCGCACCGACCAGGAGACGATCTGGCCCATCCCCTTCATCTTGTTGAAGCGGGGGAAGTTCATGAGGATAGCGAAGGAGGCGAAGAGCTGCAGCCCCTCGGTGAACGCGCCGAAGGCGGCGAGCGTCTTGGCGATCTCGGGCCGGCTGTCGACCCGGAAGGTCTGCATGTAGTCGTACTTGTCCTTCATCTCCTTGTAGCGGAGGAAGGCCTGGTACTCGAGTTCCGGCATGCCGATCGTGTCGAGCAGGTGGCTGTAGGCGGCGATGTGCACCGTCTCGATGTTGCTGAACGCCGAGAGCATCATCAGCACTTCGGTGGGTTTGAACACCTGGCTGTAGTGCTTCATGTAGCAGTTGTTCACCTCGACATCCGCCTGGGTGAAGAACCGGAAGATCTGGCTGAGCAAATTTCGCTCGGCGGGGGTGAGGGTCTTGTGCCAGTCCTTCACGTCATCCGCGAGCGGCACCTCCTCGGGCAGCCAGTGGATTCGCTGCTGCGTCAGCCACGCATCGTAGGCCCAGGGGTAGCGGAACGGCTTGTAGACGGGGTTCTCGGTGAGCAGGTCGAACCGCACGGGCAGCTCGTCGGGAGCATGGGCCTCGTTGCGCCCGCCGCTCGTTCCCTTCGCGATCCCATCAGACATCGTCTTCCTCCATCCCGGCAGCAGAGGTGAAATGGGGGCCCGCACGGCCCCCGTCGTGTGATCGAGGCGCGCCGCCTGCGCTCACTGGCAGGCGAGGCATTCCTCGTAGTCCGTTCCTTCGCCCGGCTTCGCCGCGACCATCGGCAGCGGCGCGGCGGCATCGTTCGCCGGCGCCCGCACGGTGCCGATCGACATCTCCGCCTTCTCGCTCACCGTGTCGGCACGCTGGATGGAGAGCGAGCGGCAGTAGTAGAGGCTCTTCACGCCCCTCTTCCACGCCTGGAAATGGATCTGGTGCAGGTCGCGCTTGTGCACGTTGGCGGGCAGGAACACGTTCACGCTCTGGCTCTGGCAGATGAAGGGCGTGCGATCCGCCGCGTGCTCGATCACCCAGCGCTGGTCGAGCTCGTAGGCCGTTCGGAACACGGCCTTCTCGTGCTCGCTGAGGAAATCGAGATGCTGCACCGAGCCCTTGTTGACGGTGATCGAGGTCCAGGTGTCCTCGTCGTCGCGCCCCTTCTCGGCGAGCAGCTTCGCGAGGTCGCGGTTGCGCACGGCGAAGCTTCCCGAAAGCGTCTTCTGGACGAACACGTTTGCCGCGATCGGCTCGATGCCGGGCGAGGCGTTGCCAGCGATCACCGAGATCGAGGCCGTCGGCGCGATTGCGATCTTGTTTGAGAACCGCTCCATGATGCCGTAGTCGGCCGCGTCGGGGCAGGGCCCGCGCTCCTCGGCGAGCTTGCTCGAGGCGGCGTCGCACTGCGCCTTGATGTGGCGGAAGATGCGCTTGTTCCACACCTTCGCGATTACGCCCTCGAACGGCACCATCTTCTGCTGCAAGAAGGAGTGGAAGCCCATCACGCCGAGGCCCACGCTTCGTTCGCGCATCGCGGAGTAGCGCGCGCGCTCCATCCCCTCGGGGGCACGGTCGATGAAGTCCTGCAGCACGTTGTCCAGGAAGCGCATCACGTCCTCGATGAAGCGCGGCTCGTTCTCCCACGCATCCCAGGTCTCGAGGTTGAGCGAGGAGAGGCAGCACACCGCCGTGCGCTGCTGGCCGTACTTGTCGAGGCCGGTGGGCAGGGTGATCTCGCTGCAGAGATTGGAGGTCTTCACCTCGAGCCCGGCGAGCTTTTGGTGCTCGGGCCGGGCGTTGTTCACGTGGTCGGAGAAGACGAGGTAGGGCTCGCCCGTCTCGATCCGCGCGGTGAGGATGCGGATCCAGAGCGCGCGGGCCGAGACAGTGCGCACCACCGATCCGTCCTTCGGGCTCAGGAGCGCCCAGGGCTCGTCGGCCTCGACCGCGCGCATGAAGGCGTCGGACACGAGCACGCCGTGGTGCAGGTTCAGCGCCTTGCGGTTCGGATCCCCGCCCGTCGGCCGGCGGATCTCCACGAACTCCTCGATCTCGGGATGGGAGAGCGGCAGGTACACCGCCGCCGATCCGCGCCGGAGCGAGCCCTGGCTGATTGCGAGCGTGAGGCTGTCCATCACCCGGATGAAGGGGATGACGCCCGAGGTCTTGCCGTTCTGGCCGACCTTCTCGCCGATCGAACGCAGGTTGCCCCAGTAGCTGCCAATGCCGCCGCCCTTCGAGGCGAGCCAGACATTCTCGTTCCACAGCCCGAGGATTCCTTCGAGGCTGTCAGTGGCCTCGTTGAGGAAGCAGGAGATCGGCAGGCCACGCGTCGTGCCGCCATTCGAGAGCACCGGCGTGGCCGGCATGAACCAGAGGCGCGAGATGTAGTCGTAGAGCCGCTGGGCGTGCCCGGCATCGTCGGCGTAGTAGGAGGCGACGCGCGCGAACAGGTCCTGGTAGCTCTCGCCAGGCATCAGGTAGCGGTCATCAAGCGTTGCGCGGCCGAAATCGGTCAGCAGCCCGTCGCGCGACCGGTCGACACGCACGGGATGGCGGCCGGCAAGTTGCACGGTATCGAGGTTCACCACATCCAGCACGCCACCCTCCCGAAACGAACCGCCGACCCGACCGGCAGGCCAGAGCATGCAGAGCCTGACTCGCCACATCAAGATCTTGCGGCAAACGACCGCAGGGAACACGAAATGTGGTAGTTCTCCTGTCACCCGCCTGCCACAGCCCGCAGCAGAAGCCACGTTCAGTTCATGATATGTTCTCATTCCTCCACGCCGCGCGCCAGCCCGACCGCGGGGTTATCCCCATGATCCACGCAGTTCGCCGCAGGTCACGCGGGTTATCCCCGCTTTGAACGCGATTCGCCCGCCCTGGTCCGCCGAGGCGACGTCGCGATCAGACGATCTGGTTCCTGAGCACGCTTTCGCCGCGCTGCAGCCTGCCGAGATTGTCCATCAGCAGGTCGAGCACGTTGTCCTCGTAGCAACGGGTCTCGCCGCCGGTATGCGGCGTGATCAGCACGTTTGGCATCGACCAGAGCTTGCTGTCGGCCGGAAGGGGCTCGGGCTCCGTCACGTCGAGCGCGGCGCCGGCGATCTTCCCGGCCTCGAGCGCGGCGATCAGCGCCGGGGTATCGACCACCTTGCCGCGCGCGGCGTTGACGAGAATGGCCGACGGCTTCATCCGCCCGAGCGCATCGGCGCCGATCAACCCCGTCGTCTCCGGCGTCAGCGGGCAGGTGAGCGCGACGACATCCGCCTGCGGCAAGAGCGAGGCGAGCGCGTCGAGCCCGTGCACTTCGTCGGCCCCTTCCGCGCCGGCGGCAGGGTTGCCGCGGATGCCGACGACCTTCATGTCGAACGCCTTGGCGAGCCGCGCGAGCCGGCCGCCGATGCGGCCCAGGCCCACCACCAGCATCGTCTTGCCGCCGAGCTCGTCCTCGCGCTGCGCGAGGTCGCCGATCATGCCGCGCCAGAAGGGCTTGGCCTGGTTGTCGCGTGCCTCGGGGATGCGACGGAACATCGCGAGCACCAGCGCCATCGCATGGTCAGATACGGCGCGTGCATTGGCGCCCTGCGCAGAGGCAAGCCTGATGCCGTGCTCGCCGAGCACCTTCCTGTCGTACTGGTCAACGCCGGCGCTGATCGACTGGATGAAGCGAAGCCGCTTGGCGAGCGGCGCGAGGTCGTTCTTCCAGAGGCCGGAGACGACGAGCACATCGAGATCGGCGATGCGCGCGAGAAGCTCCTCGCGCGACTTCAGCGCGACGAAAGGCAGCCCCGTGTCGCGCAGCGGGAACCGTTCCTCGAAGCGGTAGGCGACGTGCGCGAAGCCGATCAGGGGCTTGTCGGGAAAGTCGCTCATCGCTTCGCCTCCAATCCGAACGGATCGTCCACCGAGTGGGCAGGCGTGGTGAACCAGGCCGCGCCCTTCTCCGTGATGTGGATGTGGTCCTCGAGCCGGATGCCGCACTCGCCATAGACAGCGAGCGTCGGCTCGATCGACCCGCACATGCCGACATCGAGCGGCAGCGCGTTGCCCTTCACGAAGTAGGGCTCCTCGTGCCCATCCATGCCCACGCCGTGGCCGACGCGGTGCGGCAGGCCGGGCGTCTTGTAGCCAGGCCCGAAGCCTGCGGCGACGATCACGCCGCGCGCGGCATCGTCGAGCGCGCCGCAGGGAACGCCGGGGCGCGCGGCGGCAAAGCCGGCGGCCTGGCTCTCCTTCACCGTGTTCCAGAGGAAGCGCTGGCGCTCCGTCGGCTCGCCGAACACGTAGGCGCGGGTGATGTCGGAGCGATAGTTGTGCAGCGAGGCGCCGCAATCGATCAGCACCATGTCGCCCTCGCGCAGCGTCTGCGCATAGGGCACGCCATGCGGGTAGGCGGAAGCATCGCCGAACAGGACGATGTTGAACGGGCAGCCGCCGTCGAAGCCGGCCTTGCGGTGCGCGGCATCGACGAAAGCCTGCACCGCCGTCGTCGCGATGCCCTCGTGCAAGATGCGCGCGGCGGCGGCGTGGATCTCGACCGTCGTCTTCATCGCCTGGGTGATCAGCGCGATCTCATGCTCGGTCTTGCGCTGGCGCAGGAAGGATGCGATCGGCGCAGAACGGCCGTAGCGGTAGTCGCCCCCGCCGCCCTCGCGGATGCCGTGCGCGATGAAGGCATGCGCGAGGTCATCGATCGCGATGCCGCCCGACGTGATCTGGAGCGATCGCAGCGTGTCGTAGAACAGGGCGAAGGGATCCTCGTCCTCCTCCCAGCCGCGAACCGGCGCGGGGATCGCCTGCATCGCGCGGATGCGCTCGGCCTCGAACTCTGGGCAGATGAAGGTGATCTCGCCGCGGCGCGGCAGGATCGCGCCGACCATGCGCTCGCTCTGCCCGTGGCGGAGGCCGGTGAAGTAGGCGAGGTTCGTCGTTCCGTCGAGCCACATCGCCTCGACGCCCTGCTCCTCCATCAGGGCCCGCGCAGCGGCGACGCGGCGGGCGATCTCGTCGGCGCCGATCGGCGGCACGGCATCGCGCATGCTGGTGATGGCGGCGAGTTCCGCCTCGGCGGTGCTGCCGCCGACGCCGATCGTCATGTCTCGGTATCCCCGGGCTATGGACCTGTCAGAGCGGGCGCAGGCTGCAACAGGAGCGCCCCGCGGTCCAGACCCCAACGGAGGCCCGCTTCAAACGGCCCGGGCGTGGCGGCCTTCGGTGATCTCGAGGCGGCCGTCGAACACCGCGGCGATCGAGCGCAGGAAGACGCGCCCGACAGGCGTGACGCGAAGCCGCCAGCCCTCCCGCACGAGCAGCCCATCGGCTGCCATCGCGTCGAGGCGCGCGAGCGAAGGCGCGAAGCGGGCGGGATGGACGCCATGCTCGCGGCAGACCGCGCCGATATCGAGCGACATCTCGCACATCAGCCGCTCGATCAGCGCGCCGCGCAGCCGGTCCTCCGCCGTCGGCGCGATGCCGCGCACGGCCGGAAGGCGGCCGGCGAAGACGGCGGCGCGCCAGTCCGGCACCGCGGCGGCGTTCTGCGCGAAGCCCTGCGGCAAGGCGCTGATCGCCGAGGCGCCGAGGCCGAGGAGCACCGGCGCGGAATCGTCCGTGTAGCCCTGGAAATTGCGCCTGAGCCGGCCTTCGCTCGCGGCCACGGCAAGCCTGTCACCGGGCCGCGCGAAATGGTCGAGGCCGATGACTGCATAGCCGGCGGCCGCGAACACGCTGCTTGCCGCCTGGAACTGCGCGAGGCGCGAGACGGCATCGGGAAGATCGCGCTCCTCGATCAGCCGCTGGTGGCGCTTCATCCACGGCACATGCGCGTAGCCGAAGAGCGCGATCCTGTCGGGTGCGAGCGAGAGCGCCTCGCGTGCCGTGCGCGCCACCGAGAGCTCGTCCTGATGCGGCAGTCCGTACATCAGGTCGAGATTGAGCGCCTCGATCCCCGCGCCGCGAAGCCGGGCGACCGCGTCGGCCACCATGGCGAAGGGCTGGATCCGGTTCACCGCCTCCTGCACACGCGCATCGAAATCCTGCACGCCGAGCGAGGCGCGCGTCACGCCGGTCTCGGCGAGCGCTGCGACCAGCTTCGGCGTCATCGTGCGCGGGTCGAGCTCCACGGCGATCTCTGCGTCCTCGGCGACATCGAACAGCGCGCGGATCGCTGCATCGACACGGCGCCAAGCATCGGGGCCGAGGATCGAGGGCGTGCCGCCGCCCCAGTGGACATGCGCAAGCCGCATCCTCCCCGGCAGCCGCGCGGCAAGCAGCCCCGCCTCGCTGATCAGGTCGCGCGCATAGGCCTCGACGGGCGCGGCCGTGTTGGCAACGACGGTGTGGCAGCCGCAGTACCAGCACATGCGCCGGCAGAACGGCACGTGCAGATAGAGCGACACTGGAACGGACGGGTCGAGCTCGGCGAGCCAGCCATCGACCGTTGCGGCATCGATATCGGAATGGAAGGCCACCGCCGTCGGGTAGCTCGTGTAGCGCGGGATCCGTCCGTCCCAGCGCGCGATCAGCTCGGTCCAGGGAACGGTCGCGTCCATGCGCGCAAGGATGCGGCGCGGCGGAGGCGCCGTCCTTGCGCCAGATCAAGCAGCGACATCAAGCCGCAGGCACGACCACCCCGTCCGCCGCCGCCTCGGCCCGGAAGCTCGCAGCGATGTGCCGCGCCAGCGCATCGGCGAGCGGCTGGCGCGCCGACGGCGAGACGGCGAGCGCGATCGAGAATCCCGGCAGCGCCGGCAGCCCCTCGGCGGCACCGAGAACGCGCAGCCCCGGCGGCAGCGTGCAGGGCGTGTTGACGGAGATCGCGAGGCCGGCGAGCACCGCGGCGTGCTGGCCCGTCTGGCTGTTCGAGAGATAGGCCACGCGATAACGCCGACCGGCATCGTCGAGCGCGCGCTCTGCGCTGCGCCGCCAGGTGCAGGCGCCATGGCCGAGCGCGAGCGGCAGCGGGTCGCGCTTGTACACATCGGGGTGGTCGCGCGAGCCGACCCAGAGAAGCGGCCCCTGCCACACGACCTCCGAGCGCGGCGGCGCGCAGCCGACCGAGACGAGCGAGAGGTCGAGCTCTCCCGCCTCGAGCATCTCTGCGAGGTTCTCCGACGGCTCGCACACCACCAGCACCTCGACGTCAGGGTGGGTGGAGGCGAAGCGCGCCATGATGTCGGGCAGGTAGCGCGTGGCGTAGTCGTCCGGCGCGCCGATGCGCACGGTTCCGGTCAGCCGCGGCGCGCGGAAGGCGGCGACGATCTCGTCCGTCATGCCGACAACGCCGCGGGCGCGCGCGAGCAGGAACTGCCCATGCTCGGTGAGCTCCGTGCGGCGCCCGGCCTTGCGGAAGAGCGGCTTGCCGAGCAGCTCCTCGAGCCTGCGCATCTGCATCGAGATGGCGGACTGGGTTCGCCCGACAACGGCGGCGGCATGGGTGAAACTGCGGCCCTCCGCGATCAGCACGAAGCTTCGCAGAAGGTCGGTGTCGAGCCCGGTTGGCACGCTCGGGCTTGCTGTCGCGATGGTCGGAACCGTCAGGTGCGAGTCGCTCATGGCCCCCTCCGTTACCGATAATGTTTCATGATCGCCCAAATCACATCAATGCATTTCTCTGATGGAGTTGGACCGCGCAAAGTGCATGGCACGGCGGCATGGGGCCGCCGCGCCCGACCCCGAAAGGAACCCGGACGATGTCCGCCCTCGACGCAGCCCGCTCTCCCGCAAACGCCGGCCTCGCAGGCGCCGCCCTGCCCGCATCGGCCTCGCTGTGGACGGTCGTGCGACGCATGTGGGTCGCGGTGACGACGCGAAACCAGCTCGCCGAGCTCGACGATCGCATGCTGCACGATCTCGGCCTGTCGCGGGCAGACGTCGTGCGCGAGGTCGCCCGCGCGCCGTGGGATACCGCGCCGGTCCGCCGCGGCGACCGGGAACTCTAGGCCGAGAAGCGACGCGCGCTGCCTACGAAGGTGGCGCGCGTCCGCACCTCCTTCAGGTCCTTCGTGTCGATCGCGAAGGGGTCACGGTCGAGTACCGCGACATCGGCGAGGCGGCCGACCGTCAGCGACCCCTTTTCCGCCTCCTCGCGGCCCGACCAGGCCCCGAGCGTCGTGTAGGCGGCAAGCGCCTCGGCGACGGTGATGGCCTCCTCGCGGCCGAGGTCGGCGCCCGTGTCGGTCTCCCGGTTCACCATGGCGTGAATCGCCGTCCACGGGTTCATCGAGCAGACGGCGAAATCGCTGTGGCCGGGCGCGGGGATGCCCTGGTCGATCAGCGTCCGGTGCGGCCACATGTGGCGCATCGCCTCCTGGCCACGGTTGGCGATGTAGGCATCACCGAGTTCCCACATGAAGCCGGTGGCGGAGCTGTCGACCACGCCGAGGCGCCGGATGCGCTCGCGGACCGCGGGCGTGACGTAGCAGCAATGCTCGACGCGCATCCTGTGATCCTCGACCGGATGGGCGGCGAGCGCTGCCTCGATCGCATCGAGGGCGAAATCGATGCCCCTGTCCCCCACCCCTTCGATCATGACGAGAAGCCCGGCCTTGTGCGCGGCGGTGGCGCGCGCGGCGAGGTCATCGGCCTCGTAGAGAAGCATCCCCGTGTTCGGCACGGGCTCGCCGGGCACCGGGCGGCCGACATAGGGCTCCCAGTAGGCGGCGGTGCGGCCGGAGGTCGAGCAGTCGGGGCACCATTCCACGCCGATCACGCGGAGCCGTTCGTCGCCGAAGCCCGTACGTATGCCGGCGGCGATGAAGGCTTCCACCAGGCCCTGCTCGCGTCCCGACACGATGATGCCGGTGCGCACGTGCAGCCGATCCTCGCGCGCCATCGCCTGGTAGCCACGGATCGCCTTCGAGGGTGTGAGGCTGTTGTAGACGCTGGTGATGCCGTGGCGAAGGCATGCCTCGTGCACCAGCATCATCCCCCGCGCGATGTCGGCCTCCGTGTCCTGGCCGTGCACCGCGTTGAGGAAGATGTGCGCCGCGGTTTCGCGGACGAGCCCTGTGAAGGCGCCCGTATCGGGGTGGCGGTCGAACCGGCCGAAGGCCGGGTCCTCGGCATCCGGCCCGACGCCGCAGGCGGCGAAGGCGGCGGAGTTGGCGAGGCCAAGATGCCCATCGGTCCGGAGGATGAAGAGCGGCCGTCCGCCTGAGGCGTTGTCGAGCTCCGCAAGCGTCGGGTAGCCGCCGGACTTGTTCTCGTTCAGCCGGTAGCCCGCGAACCAGCGCCCTTTCGGCAGGGCGGCGCAGTCCTTCGCGATGATGGAGAGGAGCTCGTCGCGCGAGCGCACCACGGAGGGCTCGAGCAGCCGCCAGGCGGCGACGCGGATTGCGTAGGCATCGGGGTGGGCGTGGCTGTCGACGATGCCGGGAATTGCCGTCGCGCCCTCGAGATCCTCGAGCGCCGTGCCCGGACCCGCCAGTGCCCTCATCTCGGCTGTACTGCCGCGCGCGACGATCCGCCCGCCCAGGACGGCCAGCGCCTCGACCTGGGGCAGGGCGGGGTCGAGCGTCATGATCCGTCCGTTCAGGAGAACGGCGTCGGGGCGAAGGGACATGCTGTCGGGCTCCATGCACCGGATGGGGTGCGGAGCGTCGCGCGCACGGGGCTGAATGTGAAGGGGGCGGCGGCCCCCCTCGGCCTGCCGCCCCCCGGAGCGGTGGCCTGCCCCCCGACGAGCCGCCCGCCCCAACCGCCGCCTGTCCCCACGCCGGCGGTAAACCGATAAAATGAGACAAATCTCAATGTAATGGACAACGCAGGGGAAGATTTACCCGCCTAACGGGCATCGAGCAAGGGGAATTTCACATCTGTTAACGATATTCTCGTGTTTTTGGACGTTTCATTTGCGGTAGCGCTACCTGAGCGTGTAATTGGCGGGGCGGGCCTGCGCGAGCGCCCATCGCGCTCCCGCCCCCTCGCGCCGCGTCACCGCTCCGGTATGATCGTGCCCGAAACGGGGCACCAAGCCCCTCGCGAGGGAGACAGGGACGATGACCGACGAGCCGCAGAGCTTCCACCAGGACTGCATCGCGCTGGCCAACGAGCTGCACCGCCGCGGGCGGGTCGACAGGCGCACGCTGATCAAGGGCATGGCCGCGCTCGGCGTCGTGCCCGTGGCCGCCGGCGGGGCACGCGCGCAGGGCACCCGCGAGATCACGATGGTTAACTGGGGCGGCATCGCCAACCAGGGCTTCGGCCGCTTCTATGGCGAGCCCTTCATGGCCGAGAACCAGGGCGTGCGCGTGGTGCAGGACAGTTCCGGGCCCTCGCTTGGCCGCATCCGCAGCCAGGTGGAGGCCGGCCGGGTGGCCTGGGATCTCTGCGACAGCTCCTCCTCGTCCTCGATCCAGCTCGGCGCGCTGAACCTCGTCAACAAGGTGGACTACTCGATCGTGCCGAAGGACACGGTGATCGACCCGTCCTTCACCCTCGAATTCGGCGCGGCGCCCTACTCGTTCTCCTCGGTTCTCGTCTACGACAAGACCAAGTTCCCCGAGCCGCCGAAGAACTGGGCCGATTTCTGGGATCTCCGCAAGTTCCCAGGCACGCGGCTTCTGCGACGCGATGCGCTGGCGAGCCTCGATGCCGCGATGATGTCGCTCGGCCGCACCAAGGAGAACCTCTACCCGCTCGACGTGCGCGCCGCTCTCGCCCGCGTGCGCGAGATCCGGCGCAACCTGATCTTCTGGACCTCGGGGTCGGAAAGCGAGCAGGCGATGCGGTCGGGCGAGGCGGTGATGGGCATGATCTGGCACACCCGCGCCAAGGTGCTGCACGAGGAGACGCAGGGCCGCATAACGTGGGACTGGAACCAGGGCGTGCTGCAGCAGGGCATCTTCGTCATCCCCCGCGGCAACCCCGCCGGAGAACTCGCCCAGCGCCTGCTCGGCTCGATGCTGTCCAAGCCCGACCCGCAGGTCGGCCTGCTCCAGTTCCTCGGCAACGGGCCGACGCACAAGGAGGCGGCGGCGAAGGTTCCGGAGAATTTCCGCATCTTCAACCCGACCGATCCGGCCAATGCCGCCAAGCAGGTGGTGATCGGCGCGGATTGGTGGGGCCAGAACTACATCGCCACCAACGCCGAGTACCTCGACGCCATCACGGGCTGACCGGCCAGGCGGCCCTCGGGCAGGAGGGTCGCCTCATCCGCGCGAGGCGAGCCAGTCGAACGCCGCGAGCGCGTGCGCCTTGGTGATGTGCAGGAATTCCGCGACCGTCACGTTCTCGTCCGCACGCCCCATCGAGACGGGCGAAGGCCCGTAGAGATAGGCCGGCACGCCGGCGTAGCGCCAATACCGGCTGTCGGAGCCGCCAAGGCTCGAGCACGGCACGGGACGCGGCGCGCCGAGATCCTTCTCCACCACGTCCGCGAGGATGCGCACCATGGGGTCGTCGGGCGGTGCGAGCGAGGGCGGGTAGGAGTGGTTCTCGTGCACCTCCCACGAGGCCCCCGGGAAGGCCGAGAGGATGCGCGCAACGTTCGCCGCCACGGCCTCGCGCGTCAGACCCCACGGGTAGCGGATGTCGCATTCGAGCTCGCAGAGATCGGGAAGTTGGTTCACCTTCCTGCCCCCGCGGATCACCCCGGCATTGAACGTCATCTGCCGCACCCAGGTGCTCGCACCCTGGCCGAGGCCGGCATCGTGAGCAGCGACCGCGGCCGGGTCCCCAAGCGCCTTGGCCACCGCCTCGGGCAGAGGCGGAGCGAAGCCATGCAACGAATCGAGCGCACGCACGATCTCGGCTGCGATCTTGATCGCGCTCGGGGAGAGATGCGGATAGCCGCCATGGCCACCCGGCGTGCGCACCGTGACGGTGAAGCGCAGCGTGCCCTTCTCCATGAAGCGGATGTTGTTGATGCCCGAGGGCTCGCCGTTCAGCAGAACGTCGCCGCGGATCGCATCGCCCATCGTCTCGAACAGCCACTTCGTTCCCCAGCGCCCGCCCGTCTGCTCGTCGCTCACAGCCGTCAGCGTGACGCGGCCGGGAAGCGCGTCGCGCAGGCGATGCAGGGCGGCGAAGGCGAAGCTGCTCGCCATCGTACCCGCCTTCATGTCCGCAGCGCCGCGGCCGTAGAGCCGGCCGTCGCGCAGCTCGCCCGACCATCCGTGCTCGTCGTTCGGCGGAAAGACGTCGATATGCCCGTTGAACACGAGGTGCCCGCCCGGACGGGCGCCGTCGAATGCCGCGACCAGGTTCGGCAGGTCGGGCCGCGCGGCATGGGTTTCGGCCGGGCAGCCCGCCGCCTCGAGGAAACCGCCGAGCATCGCGGCGGCCGGCCGCGTGTCTCCCGGCGGGTTGGCGGAGGGGCTGCGCAGGAAGCGCTGAAGCAGCGCGACCTGCTCGCTCTCGGTTTCCTTCAGGTACGAAACGAGCGCGCGGCGTGCCGCGGCGAGATCGGCAGTTCCGTGCATTTATCCGGCCTTCCCCGTCTTGAACCGCGGGAAGGTTAGGCCGATGCTGCCGCCCCGTCACGCCAACCGGGACCATGCGCCATGACGATCATCGCCCCGCGACCGCCGCAGCCGAACCACGCACCCTCGGAGCGTGACCTGCGCGAGGACCTCGCCGCAGCCTATCGGCTGATCGCCCGCTTCGGCATGGACGACCTGATCTACACCCATCTCTCCGCACGGCTTCCCGGAGCGGGCGAGCCGCGCTTCCTGATCAACCCCTACGGCATGATGTTCTCCGAGATCACGGCGAGCTCCCTTGTTGTCGTCGATGTCGAGGGCAATGCGGTGGGCGAGCAGATCTGGCCGGTGAACCCGGCAGGCTTCGTGATCCATTCCGCGATCCACATGGGCCGCGAGGACGCCCATTGCGTGATGCACACGCACACGCTCGCCGGCATGGCGGTGGCAGCGACGGAGGATGGCATCCTGCCGCTGAACCAGATGAGCATGGAGTTCTACGGCCGCGTTGCCGTGCACGAGTACGAGGGCATCGCGGCGGACGACAATCTCAGCGAGCGCGGCCGCCTGGTGCGCGACCTCGGCTCGCTGAACTGCGCGCTTCTGCGGAACCACGGGCTTCTCACCGTCGGCGCCACCGTCGCCGAGGCGTTCTACTACATGTACTACCTCGAGCAGGCCTGCCGCATCCAGCTCGCCGCAACCTCGATGGGCCGCACGCTGTCGATCCCCCCCGTGGACGTGATCGAGCGGGCGCGCGACCAGTTCAGCGGCGGAACCTCGAAGGGCTGGCGCCCGTGGGCCGCACTTCGGCGGATGCTCGACCGCGAGGACCCGAGCTATCGTGACTGACGCCTCCCGCTGATGGCAGCGCTGTCGCACGCGCTGACGGTCGACCGCGTCAGCAAGCATTACGGCCCCGTGCGCGCGGTGGACGACGTGTCGCTCACCATCGGGCGGGGCGATTTCGTCACGCTTCTCGGCCCCTCCGGCTCCGGCAAAACCACGCTGCTGATGGCGATCGCGGGCTTCGTCGCGCCGACCTCCGGGCAGATCCTGCTCGACGACACGCCGATCACCCCGCTTCCACCCGAGAAGCGCAATTTCGGCATGGTGTTCCAGGGCTACGCGCTGTTCCCGCACATGACGGTCGCGCAGAATGTCGGCTTCCCGTTGCGCGTGCGGAAGGTCGGCCGCGCGGAGGCAGACCGACGCGTCGCCGACGCGCTCGCGCTCGTGCAACTCGACCATCTGGCTGATCGGCTGCCGAAGCAGCTTTCGGGCGGGCAGCAGCAGCGCGTCGCGCTCGCCCGCGCGCTCGTGTTCCAGCCCGCCCTCCTGCTGCTCGACGAGCCGCTCTCGGCGCTCGACAAGAAGCTCCGCGCCGAGCTTCAGGTCGAGCTGAAGGACCTGCACCGGCGCGTCGGCCTCACCTTCATCTACGTTACGCACGACCAGGAGGAGGCGCTGTCGATGTCCGACAGCATTGCCATCCTCCGCGACGGAAGGCTCGTTCAGGAGGGCCCGCCTGGCGCGCTCTACGAACGGCCCGCCACACGGTTCGTCGCGGACTTCCTCGGCAAGTCGAACTTCATCGAGGGCGTGGTCGAGGAGGTACGGGCCGACGGCTTCTCCTACGCGGCGGCCGGGCAGCGTTTCGTGCAGCATGGCGGCGCGGAGGGCCTCGCGAAGGGCGCGCCGGTGCTCGTCGCCATACGCCCCGAGAAGATCGAGGTGCGCGAGGCCGCGCCCGCCGAGCCTGAGATGAACGGCCTGAGCGGGACGATCGCCGCGTGGTCGTATTTCGGCTCTGCCTTCGCGCTTCTGGTCGACACGCCGCTCGGGCGGGTCCAGGCAGCGATTCCGGCCTGGCGCTGCCCGGTCGAGCCCTCCGAGGGGCGCGCCGTGCATCTCGCCTGGACGGCGGACGCCTCGGTTCGCGTGGTCGCCGACTGATGGCGGTCGCGGCACCGCCATCGCGCGTCCTCGGCGCCTCGCTTCCGTGGTGGCTGCTGATCGCGCCGGCGCTGATCCTGATGCTCGCCTTCTACGCCTTCCCGCTCGCGGAAGTGCTGTGGATCAGCTTCACCGAGCCTGAGCCGGGCCTCTCCAACTACGAGCGGCTGATCACAAGCGAGGCGGTGCAACGCGTATGGATCACCACCCTCCGCATCTGCATCATCACCACCGTCATCACGCTTCTCGCGGGCTATGTCGTCGCCTATGCGCTCTCCTCTGCGCCGCCGCGCGTGCAGCGCTGGATGTTCCTGTTCATTCTGCTGCCGCTCTGGATCAGCGTTCTCGTGCGCGCGTTCGCGTGGGTGACGATTCTGCGCCGCCAGGGGCTCATCAACGAGGCGCTGATCGGCGCCGGGCTGATCGACGAGCCGCTGAGGCTCATCTGGAACGAGTTCGGCATCGCGGTGGGCATGGTGCACTACATGATCCCCTACGCCGTGCTGCCCCTCTACGCCTCGATGCGCGACATCGACCCGCGTCTGGTGCCGGCCGCACGGGGCCTCGGCGCCTCTCGCTTCGAGGCGTTCCGGAGCGTTTTCCTGCCGCTCACGCGCCCCGGCATAATCGCGGCATCCGTGCTCGTGTTCATCTTCTCGCTCGGCTTCTACGTCACGCCCGCCATCCTCGGCGGCGGGCGGACGCTGATGATCGCCGAGTACATCAAGCTGCAGATCCTCGACCTGATCCGCTGGGGCCTCGGCACGATGATGGCGAGCACACTGCTCATCGCCATTGTCCTGCTTCTCTGGGCGCTTTCGCGCATCGTCGACATCCGCCGCGTGTTCGGCTCGGGCTGAGCGCGATGGACCGTTCCGCACAGGCAGGCCCGGTCGCCAACGTCCTCGCGTGGTCGGTGCTGCTGTTCCTGCTTCTGCCGATCACCGTCATCTTCCCGATCAGCCTCACCGACCAGCGCTTCCTCTCGCTTCCCTACGAGGCCCTGTCGCTGCAGCACTACGTGGCGTTCTTCACCTCAGAGCGCTGGCTCTCCTCCACCTGGCAGAGCCTGGTCATCGCCCTGGCCTCCACCATCCTCGCGGTATCGACCGGCACGCTCTGCGCCATCGGCTGCTGGAAGCTCTCGACGCGCGCGACGGAAATCGTGCGCGTGCTGATGCTGCTGCCGATCATCGTTCCCTCGATCGTCTACGCGCTCGGCATCTACCGGCTCTGGATCAGGCTCGACCTGCTCGACACCTACACGGGCGTCATCCTCGTGCACGGCGTCACCGGCATCCCCTACGTCGTGATCACCGTCACGACGGCACTCGCGAATTTCGACCCGCGGCTCGAGCAGGCAGCCCGCGGCATGGGGGCGAGCCTGCGCCAGACGCTCGCCTGGGTGATCCTGCCGCGCATTATGCCCGGCATCGTGTCGGGCGCGATCTTCGCCTTCATCCACTCGTGGGACGAGGCGGTACTGATCCTCTTCATCGCATCGCGCGCGCTGTTCACCCTGCCGCGCCGCATGTGGGACGGCATCAACGAGAATCTCGATCCGGTCATGGCGGTCGCCGCCTGCGTGATGATCCTCGCCTCGGTGCTCATGCTCGCGGTCGATCTCTGGGCGAGAAGGAAACGCAGCGAATGAGCGACGACCCCATGCGGGCAGACCACGCCCCGCTCTCCGAGGCGCAGGCGACGGCGGTCGACTGGGTTGCCGACCATGCCGCCTCGCTCTCGGCGGACCACATGCACATCTGGCGCCTGGCCGAACCCTCCTGGCGCGAGTACCGCTCCGCCGCGTGGTTCGTCGAGCGGCTGCGCGCGGAGGGCTTCACGGTCGAGGTCGGCAGCGCAGGCATGCCGACGGCCTTCGCCGCGCGCTGGACCGCGCCCGGAAGCCCCGGAGGCGCGCCCGTGCTCGCCAACATCGCCGAGTACGATGCCGTTCCGGGAACGAGCCAGGAGCCGGTGCCGCGCCGCGTGCCGCGCAAGGGAACCCACATCCATGCGGCCGGCCACACCGACCCGCATTCGGCGCTCGGCATCGGCGCGCTCGCGGGCACGCTCGCTGCCAAGGCGGCGATGGAGAAGCACGGGCTCAAGGGCACGCTCGTGCTGATGGGCGAGCCTGCTGAGAAGATGTGCGGCTCGAAGCCCATCCACGCCGCGCACGGCTACTACGACGACTTCTCCGCCGCCATCTCCTGGCACCCGACGTCGTTCCTGACGCTCGCCAATTCCTGCCTTTGGGACACGCACTGCGCGACGTACTGGAGCCGCATCTATACCTTCGAGTGCCTCGAGCCGGAGACATGGTCCTCCGCCATTGCGCGGACGGGCGTGCATTCCTCGCACTCCGTCAGCCGCGCCCCGGGCGCGATCGATGCCGTGTGCCTGATGTACACGACGGCGAAGTACATGAAGGAGAACATGCTGCCCCACCAGGGCGCGTGGAGCCTGAACGAGGCGATCCTGCAGGCGGGCCAGGCGACCGCGGACAACATCCCCCCGGCGCTGTCCGTCATCCAGTACGCGCTGCGCGCGCCGACGATCGACATGCAGGAACGCGTCTGGACGGTGCTCGACCGGAACGCGGACCATGTCGCGGCGATGACGCATTGCACGGTGAAGAAGGCGTGGGTGACGAAGACGCGTCCTGGCCTCGCCAACCATGCGATGGCGGAGACGACGTTCCGCAACTTCGCGCGCGTCGGCCCTCCCTCCTACGGCACCGAGGCGATCGCCTTCGCGAACGACATCCGGGCGGCGTGCGGGGCGGGCCCCGTGGCCGATCCCTTCCCCTCAGAGATCACCCGCCTCTGCACCCCGCGAGAGGCCGAGGCCGCGCTGCGCGCGCACCTGCCGCCCTGGCAGAAGAACTACACCTCCGACGACTACACCGACTGGACCTGGCACTGCCCCACCGCGCGCCTCTATGTCGGCCGCGCGCAGCTTCGCGTCGACGAGCCGGGGCGGAACTGGCCGGAATGGACACGCTACGCCATGGGCGGCATGCCAGCCTGCATGGACCCGATGTGGCTCAAGGCGGCAGAGGTGACGGGCGCGACCTTCGTCGAGCTGCTCGAGAAGCCAGCCGCGCTCGAGGCCGCCCGCGCCGAGTTCGCCGAGCGCACCGGCGGCGGCATCGGCGGCTCGAAATGGCTCGGGCCGTTGCTTCCAAAGAACTATCCGGCGCCGATCCGCTTCCGCTGGCCGGAATACGCCACCACCGCGCGCGGCGAAGAGTATGTCGTGCCCGATCCCTCTCTCGCAGGCTGAGGTTTGCCATGAGCGCGATGACCGAAGGCGAATATCGCTACAACATGCTGATCAAGACCTTCGCCTCCGCGCCCTCGCCGGCGTTCGAGACGAAGGCGCAGCAGGAGACCGTGTGGGGCCGCCGATGGGGCTGCACCAATGATGTCGGCCGGCTGCGCATGGTGCTGATGCACCGGCCGGGAGACGAGCTCTCCATCGTCGACCCGTCGAAACGCATCGAGGAACTCGGCGCCTATGGCGACCCGGAGACGGGCTGGTACTGGCGCGGCCGCGAGATCCCCGACATCGCCACGCAGCAGGCGCAGCATGACGGGCTGGTCACCGCGCTGCGGGAGGAAGGCGTCGAGGTCGTGTTCCTCGACCGCTGCGCAAAGGGACGAATGAAGTCGGTCTACACCCGGGACCAGGTGATCGCCGTCGATGGCGGGGCGATCGTCTGCCGCATGGGCGCGCCGATCCGCCGCGGCGAGGAAGCGCCGGCGACCGAAACGCTCGGCCGCCTTGGCATGCCGATCCTGCGCACGATCCACGGCACGGGCATCATGGAGGGCGGGTCATTCGCCTTCATCACGCCGAAGGTCGCGGTGATCGGTCTCTCCTCGCGGGTGAACGAAGAGGGTACACGCCAGGTCGAGGAGGTGCTGAACGTGCTCGGCGTGAAGCTGCTGCGCGTGCAGCTCACCGGCTACAGGCTGCACATCGACGGTGCCTTCGTGATGATCGACACCGACACCGCGATCATCAACCCGGTGCAGCTTCCCTTCTGGTTTCTCGAGGAGCTGAAGGCGATGCGCATCCGCACGATCGAGATCCACCCAGACGACCCGGTGTGGACGATCAACTGCCTCGCAGTGGCGCCAGGGCGCGTGCTGATGGCCAATGCGGTGAGCCCGCGCACGGCAGACGCACTGGACCAGGCCGGCATCAGCGTGCGCATCGTGCCCTACAGCGCGGTGTACCAGGGCGGCGGCGGCATCCACTGCTCCACGGCCCCGCTCATCCGCGACCCGATCTAGTCTCATTCATCCAGAAAGAGGGAAGGAAACAGCATGACCCAGCATGACCCGGCGCTGCTCGCCGCACTGCAGAAGATCGATACGCCGACGATCTGCAACGCGCTCGAGGAGCTCGTCTCGCCGCGCCAGCTCATCCGCTTCACGACGAAGCCGTTCGTAACGAACGACAGCGACGACGCGATCTTCGTCGGCTACGCGCGCACGGCGATGATCCGCGCCGAAGCCCCGCCCTCGATGTCGCCGGCCGAACGCAAGGCGCTGAGGCTCCGCTACTACGAGCACGTCGCGACCGCCAAGCCGGGCCCCAACGTCTCGGTGATCCAGGACATCGACAGCACGCCGGGCACGGGCGCCTTCTGGGGCGAGGTGCAGACCACCGTGCACAAGGGCCTCGGCGTCGCAGGCTGCATCACCAACGGCTCGATCCGCGACCTCTCGATGATGGCGCGGCCCTTCCCGATGATCGCGGGCATGCTGAACCCGAGCCATGCCTTCGTGCATGTCGTCGCCGTCGGCGTCACGGTGTCGATCCATGGCATGACGGTGCATGACGGCGAGCTCGTCCATGCCGACCGTCACGGCGCCTGCGTCATCCCTCATGACGTGGCCGCGCGCATCCCCGAGGTGAACGACCTTCTGTCCCGCCGCGAGGCGGTCATCCTCACCGCTGCCCGGAAGCCCGATTTCAGCATCGACGTGCTGCGCGAGGCGCTGTCGAAGGCAGAGGAGATCCACTGAAACGAAACGGGCCGGGCGCTTCGGCACCCGGCCCGCGGATGGCTTCGATGCGAGGCCGGGCGGCACACACCGCCCGGCCTTTCCGCGTTCAGTACGGGCCCGACCCCTTCGTCGCGCCCTGCGCCTTGCCCTTTGCGGCGGCGACCGCTGCCTTGGCCGCGTTCACCAGCAGCGCGGTGTCAGCGAGGACAGTGGCGAACTGGAAGCCCATCTCGAACATCCGGCGCGCGCCCTCGGGGCTCGACGTGTGGGTGCCCGGAACGATGCCGTGCTTCTTTGCCGTCTCGCAGATCTTCCTCATCGTCGCGAGCGTCTTCTCGCTCGTCGGGTCGCCGACCGGGCCCTCGCCGAGGGCGAGGCCGAGATCGGCCGGGCCGACATAGATCGCATCGAGACCGGGCGTGGACATGATCGCATCGAGGTTGTCGAGCGCGGGTGCGGTCTCGATCATCGCGAAGGTCACGACCGTGTCGTTCGCGCCCTTCCAGTAGTCGGCGCCGGCGTACCAGTTGGCGCGCGTCGGGCCGAAGCTTCGGTAGCCCTTCGGCGGATAGCGGCAGGACTGCACGAAACGCTCGCACTCCTCGCGGTCGTTGATCATCGGGCAGATGATGCCGTAGGCGCCGCTGTCGAGCATCTTCATGATGATGCCTGGCTCGTTCCAGGGCACGCGCGCGAGCGGAACGATGTCGGAGGTGCTGATCGCCTGCAGGATGGGCACCGCGCTCTCGTAGTGCACGAGCCCGTGCTGGAGATCGACCGTCAGGCTGTCCCAGCCGCCCTGGACCATCGCCTCGGCCGCCACGCCAGAGGGGATGCCGCACCAGCCGTTGACGACATGGCCACCCGATTTCCAGATCTCACGAAGCTTGTTGGCGCGCACTATCGGTCCTCCCGCGTTGGTCGATGGCAGGGGCCGCTGCCCCGCCTGCCGCATCTGAGCCCATCGCGCGCCGCGGGCCAAGCCGGGCCCAGCACATGCCTGGGTGGCCCAATCACGAAATTCGCTCCAGAGGTTGCGCCGGCCGATACAGCACCATTACAGTCCCTCGCCAAGAACGTATCGGGGACGTGTTGCGTCGCAGCATGACACCCACGAAACCCTGCAGGGGACAGAAGGAAGGGAGAACGGGATGATTCGATCCAAGCTGACGCGCCGTGGCGCGCTAAAGGCCGGCATTGGCGGCGTCGCCGCAACGGCGCTCGCCGCACCCGCGGTGCATGGCCAGCCGCGCACGACGCTCCGCTGCGGCTTCTGGGACCACTGGGTTCCCGCGGGCAACGGCGCGCTGCGTGAGCTCTGCGCCGAATGGGGCCAGCGCGAGCGTGTCGACGTGCAGGTCGACTTCATCACCTCCGTCGGCAACCAGCTTCAGCTCACCATCGCTGCCGAAGCGCAGAGCAAGTCGGGCCACGATATCCTGTCGTTCCCGACCTGGTTCCCGGCCGCTTATGCCGACCAGCTCGTACCGGTTGACGACGTCATGGGAAGGCTGGCCGGGAAGTACGGCGCGGTGACGCCGGCGGCGGAGTATCTCGCCAAGCGCGACGGCAAGTGGACGGCGATCCCCGCCGTCTCCGGCACGCAGATGAAGCCCTGCCTCGGCCGTATCGACCTGCTGAAGCAGCATGCGGGCCTCGACGTGCAGGCGATGTGGCCGGCCGAGGACAAGGCAGGCCCCGGTGCTGACGCCTGGACCTGGGACGCGTTCCTTGCGGCCGCCGAGAAGTGCCATGCCGCGGGCGTTCCGTTCGGCCTGCCGATGGGGACGTTCAGCGACGCGGTTGACTGGCTCGGCGCGCTGTTCACCAGCTTCGGCGCCTCGATGCTCGATGCCGATGGCAAGGCGACGGTCCGGAACAACCCGAAGCTCCGCGCCGCCGTCGACTACATGGTGAAGCTCTCGAAGGTCCTGCCCGACGATGTGTGGGCCTGGGACGATGCCAGCAACAACCGGGCGATCGGCAGCGGCCGTTCGGCCCTGATCTTCAATCCGCCGTCTGCCTATGCCGTCGCGCGGCGCGACAAGATGGAAAACTTCGACCAGATGTGGACCTTCCCGATGCCATCGGGCCCGGAAGGCCGGTTCACGCCGTACCTGCCGTATTTCTGGGGCATCTGGGACTTCAGCCGCAACATCGGCCCGGCCAAGGGACTGCTCGAGTTCCTGTCGCAGCGCGAATCCGCCGAGAAGCAGACGACGATCAGCGCGGGATACGACATTCCGCCCTTCGTCAGCATGAACGACTTCGCGGTGTGGAAGAACGAGGGGCCGCCCCCGGGCGTTGTGTTCAACTACCCGATCAAGGCGCACCACAACGCCAAGACCTCCGTGGCCTTCGCACCGGCCCCGCCGGAGATCGCGGTGCAGGCCTACACGCAGGGGCTGAACACCGGCCTGATCGCTCGTATCGCTCAGGGCGGCATGTCAGTTGACGATGCGCTCGGCTGGGCAGAACGCGAGCTGCGCAACTTCGCGCGCGGTTGACGATCGGATGGTCGGCGCCGGTCTGGCACGCCAGGCCGGCGCCCTGCTTCCCATGAGGCTGTGATGGCACCTGACGGGTCAGCCAAGGCGATCACGCAACCCGTCGCGCGAGGACCGCGCGGGCGAAGCCCCGGCGTGTCCTCGCTCGAGCGGCTCGCGCGGCGCCGCTCATCCATCGCCTTCCTGATGACCCTGCCGCTGATCCTCGTGATCGCCGGCCTCGTCGCCTACCCTGCCGCATGGGCGATCTACCTTTCGACGCTGAACCGCCGAATGCGGGCGAACATCGGCTTCGACAACTACCTGATCCTGCTCGAATCCGAATCGTTCCGCATGATCATCTGGCAGTCGTGCTTCTTCGCCATCACCGCGGTGCTGCTGAAGGCGCTGATCGGGTTCTGGCTCGCGCACATGCTGCACCACATCCCCACGAGGGGGCAGCGGAAGTGGCGCGGCATGCTTCTGATCCCATGGGTCATCCCGCCTGCGCTCTCGACGCTCGGCTGGTGGTGGATGTTCGACCCGTCCTACTCCTCGATCAACTGGATCATCAACGTCTTCGGCTTCCCCTCCGTGCCCTGGCTCGGCCAGCCCTGGTGGGCGAGGATCTCGGTGATCATGGTGAACGTGTGGTACGGCGCGCCGTTCTTCATGATCATGTACCTCGCCGCGCTCAAGAGCGTGCCGGAGCAGCTCTACGAAGCCGCCTCGATCGACGGCGCGACGTCCTGGCAGAGGCTCCGGTTCATCACCCTGCCGATGATGCAAAACATCATCTCCATCACCGTGCTGTTCAGCCTGATTGTGACCTTCGCGAACTACGACATCGTGCGCGTGCTGACCAATGGAGGCCCGCGCGACACGACGCACCTGTTCGCGACCTACGCGTTCCAGGTCGGCATCCTGTCGGGCAACCTGCCGCGCGGCGCCGCGGTGTCGCTGTTCATGCTGCCGATCCTCGCGGTCGCGGCCTTCTTCATCCTTCGCGGCGTCACCCGCCGGACCAAGGAGATCGCCTGAGATGGCCGAAGCCGCCGTCGCCAACCGCGACTACCCGCGCGTCTACGGAAAGGTCGGCAGCCTTCACCGCGAGCGCGCCTGGGCGCTCCGCTGGGCCTATGTGTCGCTGATCCTCGCCTCGATCATCTTCCTCGCGCCGCCCTTCTACATGCTGGTCACGAGCATCAAGACGAATGTCGAGATGGCAGACCAGTCGCTCAACCCGTGGATCGTCCGCAACCCCACGCTGGAGCACTACTGGGCGATCCTCAGCAATCCGATCTTCCTGACCTTCTTCAAGAACAGCATCATCGTCACCATCCTCGTCGTTTCGGTGACGATGGTGATCTCGGTGCTGGCGGCCTTCGCGCTCTCGCGGATGCGGTTCTGGGGAAGCCAGGTGCTCGCCACCGGCGTGTTCCTGACCTACCTCGTGCCGGACACGCTGCTGTTCATCCCGCTCTACCAGATCGTCGGCGGGCTCGGCCTGCTCAACTCGATCTGGGGGCTCGTGCTCGTCTACCCGACGCTGACGGTGCCGTTCTGTACCTGGATCATGATCGGCTACTTCGCCTCGATCCCGAAGGAGCTCGACGAGGCTGCGCTGATCGACGGTGCGACCTGGCCGCAGATGCTGACGAAGATCTTCATCCCTGTCGCCCTGCCAGGCATCATCGCAGCGACCATCTTCGCCTTTACCGTGTCCTGGGCGGCCTTCGTCTACCCCACCGCCTTCATCACGCGGCCGGACCAGATGCCACTGACCATCGGCATCGTCAGCCAGCTCGTGCGCGGCGACACCTTCGCCTGGGGGCAGATCATGTCTGGCGCGCTGATCGCCGCGCTACCGCCGGTGGTCGTGTACGTGTTCCTGATGGACTACTACATCGCCGGGCTCACCGCCGGCGCAACGAAAGGATAGGCTCGCTCAATGGCGCAGGTATCGCTTCGCAAGCTGGTGAAGGAATACGAGGGCGGCGTCCAGGCCGTGAAGGGGATCGACCTCGATATTGAGGACGAGGAGTTCGTGGTGCTGGTCGGGCCGTCGGGCTGCGGCAAGTCGACGACGCTGCGCATGATCGCGGGCCTCGAGGAAATTACCTCGGGCGAGATCGCGATCGGCGGCGACGTCGTGAACGACATTCCGCCGCGCGACCGCGACATCGCCATGGTGTTCCAGAACTACGCGCTCTACCCCCACATGAGCGTTTACGACAACATCAGCTTCGGGCTGAAGCTGCGTGGCTTCACGCGCGAGGAGATCAAGCGCCGGGTGGACAACGCCGCCCGCATCCTCGGCATCGGCGAGCTGCTCGAGCGCAAGCCGAAGGCGCTCTCCGGCGGCCAGCGCCAGCGCGTGGCGATGGGCCGCGCCATCGTGCGCGACCCGAAGGTGTTCCTGTTCGACGAGCCGCTGTCGAACCTCGACGCGAAGCTGCGCGTGCAGATGCGCACCGAGATCAAGCAGGTGCACCAGACGGTGAGGACCACCACCGTCTACGTCACGCACGACCAGGTCGAGGCGATGACGCTGGCTGACCGCGTGGTGGTGATGAACCACGGTGTCATCGAGCAGGTCGGGCCGCCGAATGAGCTCTACCGCAACCCGGCCACCATCTTCGTCGCAGGCTTCATCGGCAGCCCGGCGATGAACATGATCCCCGCCCGGCTCGAGCAGGCGGGAGGCGGCGGGCTCATGGTGCAGCTTGGCGAGGGGTTGTCGGTGCCCGTGCCGGAAGAGCGGACCGCACGCTACGCCCCGCATGCCAACCGCGACCTCCTGTTCGGCATCCGCCCCGAACACCTCACCGAGGCGACCCGCATCGACAAGCAGAACCTCGCCCCGCTCACCGTGAAGCTCGACGTGATCGAGCCGATGGGCATGGAAACGCTCGTGCACTTCCACATCGACGGCACGAGCGTGTGCGGCCGCGTCGACCCCGCGGCAGGTGCGGAAGCGGGGGTGCGCATGGCGCTTGCCGCGCACATGGAGCACATGCACCTGATCGACAAGGGTTCGGGGAAGGTTCTCTGAGCATGGCCGGTCGTCTCGAGGGAAAGGTCGCCTGGGTCACCGGCGCCGGAAGCGGCATCGGCCGTGCAGCGGCGGTCGCGCTGGCCAAGGAGGGCGCGAAGGTCGCGCTGACAGGCCGCCGCGCCGCGCCGCTCGAGGAGACGGCGGGCATGATCGGCGGCGGCGCCCTCGCCGTGCCGGCCGACCTGACGGATGCCGCCCAGGTCACTGCCGCCGTCGCCACCGTGGTCGACAAGCTTGGCCGGCTCGACATCGTGGTCAGCAATGCCGGGCTGAACGCGCCGGAGCGCCGCTGGGCCGTCCTGAAGGCCGAGACCATCTCGGCGCTAGTCGACGGCAACCTCAAGGCGCCGGCCTATGTGGCGCAGGCCGCCCTGCCCGCCCTGCGCAAGAGCAAGGGCATCATCGTGCACGTCGCCTCCTGGGCCGGGCGGTTCATCGGCCACGTGTCGGGCCCCACCTATGTCGCGGCCAAACACGGGCTCGTCGCGCTCAGCCACACGCTGAACATGGAGGAGTGCGGCAACGGCGTACGCTCGACCGTGGTCGAGCCGGGCGAGGTGAACACCCCGATCATGGATCTCCGCCCGGTGAAGCTCCCGCCTGAGGTGCGCGCGGCGATGCTTCAGCCGGAGGACGTCGCCGCCGCCGTGCTGTTCGCGGTGACGATGCCCGCGCATGCCTGCATCAACGAGATCCTGATCAGCCCCACGGCGAACCGGGGCTACCTCGCCGAGATGGCCCGCGCCGCCCAGGGCTGACGCGGACCTCGGGCGCGGCGCGCCTTCTGCAGGGCTGCCTGCGCCCGCGCGGGGTTGACGGTCGGCCCCGCGCGCGCTTGCTTGCGCGATCGTTTCGCACTCTCGCCAAGGAACGTCCATGCTCATCCAAGTCGCGCCGCTCAAGAGCTTCGTCGCCTCGATCTTCGCGCGCGCAGGCACCTCGGAGGCCGAGGCCGCCCGCATCGCCGGCTACCTCGCGGAGGCGAACCTCGTCGGCCATGACAGCCACGGCGTGGTGCGGGTTCCTCGCTATATCCAGTGGCTGAAGGAAGGCCGCGTGCTCGCCGATGTCACGCCCGAGGTGGTGGTCGACACCCCCGTCATCGGCGTGGTCGACGGCAAGTTCGGCTTCGGCCAGACCGTCACGCCCGTCGCGGTGCAGCTCGGAATCGACAAGGCGCTGATGATGGGCCTCTCCGCGGTGGCACTGCGCAACAGCGGCCATCTCGGCCGGGCAGGCGACTGGGCCGAGATGGCAGCGGCTGCGGGACTGATCTCGATCCACTACGTCAACGTCCAGGGCAGCCTTCTCGTCGCACCCTTCGGCGGCGTCGACCGGCGCATCTCCACCGCCCCCTTCGCGATGAGCGTTCCCCTGCCGAACCGGCCGCTGATCCTCGACTTCGCGACGAGCCATGTGGCCGAAGGCAAGGTCCTGGTGGCCAGCCGCGGCGGCAAGAAGCTTCCGGTGGACGCGCTGATCCGCCCAGACGGCACGCTCTCGGGCGACCCGACGACGCTCTACGGCAAGAGCGAGGATCGCAACCCGGAGAATGGCGAGGGCGCGATCCGTGCCTTCGGCCTGCACAAGGGCTCGGGCCTCGCCTTCATGTGCGAGATGCTTGGCGGCGCGCTCACCGGCAACGGAACCTGCGGGCCGCGCGAAGGCGAGCGGGGCCGCATCACCAACGGCATGATGAGCTTCTACCTGCGGCCCGACGTGATCGGCCCGGTCGAGGAGATGGCGGCGAGGGCTGAGCGCTACATCGAGTTCTACAAGTCCTCCCGGCCGTCCGAGCCTGGCGGCGAGGTGCTGATCCCGGGCGAGACGGAGAACCGCTCGAGGGCCGAGCGCGGCGCGAAGGGCATCCCGCTTCCCGACGACACCTGGTCGAGCATCGTCGCCACGGCGCGCGAGGTCGGCCTCAACGACACCGCCATCCCCCAGGCCGCCTGAGCGCCGCGATGACCGGCGCGATCGGAGGGGTCGACCATTGCATCGTGCTGGTGCGTGACCTGGCCGCCGCGCGCGACGTGTGGGAGCGCCTCGGCTTCCGCACCTCGCCGCGCGGCGTCCACTCCGCCCACATGGGCACGGCCAACCACACGATCATGCTGGCCGACGACTACATCGAGCTTCTCGGAACGGTCTCGGAGACGGCGCAGAACGCCCGCTGGCGCACGCGGCTGGCCGGGCCCGGCGAGGGCCTCGTCGCGATCGCGCTGCGCGCCTTCGATGCACCGAAAGCGGCAGAGGAGGTGGCCGCCCGCGGCTTTCCCCCGCTTCCCGTCCTCCATTTCGGCCGCCCCGTCGCCCTGCCCGGACCCGGCGCGATCGAGGCGACGTTCGATGTATTCCACCTTCGCGACATGCTCGCCGATGAGCTTCGCGTGTTCTTCTGCCGCCACAACGTTCCGGGGGCGACCTGGCCGCCCGGGCTGACGGAGCATCCGAACGGTGCTGTCGCAATAGAGAGCTTCACGATCCTCGCCGAGGATCCGCGCACCGCGGCAGAGGCGACCGCGAAGCTCCTCGGCCGGACGGCGGCACAGGCAGACGGCGCCATGGTCGTCGAGACCGGCCGGGCGCGGCTCCGCTTCCGCGAGAAGGGCACCGGCCGCGCGGGAATCGATGCGATCGCCGTGCGCGTGCGCGACCTCGAGGTGGCCCGTGCAGCCCTCGCAGCGGGAGGCATCGAGCCTGCGCGCAAGGACGGCTCGCTTGCCGTACCGCGCGAGGCAGCGAACGGCGTTTGCCTCAGCTTCGTCCGGGCCTGACGGACCGCGTCAGGCGACGACGTTCGGCTGGCCTGACGCGCCCACCAGCTGCCCGCTTGTCGCGTTCCCCGTCCAGGCGATCTGCTTCGGCCCCTCGACGCGAACGCTCGGCGTCCGCGCCGAGCCGCGCACGACATTGGCCGAGACGCTGACGAGCGCATCCTCCGACGCGCGCACCGAGATGCTCGCCGCCGCCCCCGGCGTATCCAGCGGCGACCAGTGCTCGACGACGTTGCCCGTCACCAGCACCTCGCGGAAGCGCAACGGACGGTCCTGCACCGCGCCGCCAGCGCGCACATCGACGAGCGTATCGACCGATGGGCCGCGTACCCTGTTGTCGGTGATCGCGATGCTGCCCGCCCAGGCCTCGTCGTTCCCCGGAGGCAGGCCCTGCGCGGGAAGAGGGGTGGCGAGAATGCCACGGTGCGGCTTCAGGCGCTCCTCGCTCAGCACCTTGAAGCCCGCGTCGGTCCGCGCTGGATGGCTCCACGTCACCTCGTTGCCGTGCACGATGATGCGGGGAGCCGATACAGCGATGCCGTGCGCAGCCTCCACACGCTCGCCCGTCTCGGGCCATCCGGTATCGAAGATCGTGTTGTGCTCGATCACAACCTCGGTGCTGTCGATCATCGCCGCCTCGCCCGGCGGCGCCTCCTGCGCCGCATAGGACAAGGCGATCGCCGTGTCGGCGCCGAAGCCGCAGCGGTGCAGCAGGTTGCCGGAAACCCGCACGCGCCCCGCCGGAAGCTTGCCGAGATGCATGGCGACGATGCCCTGCGCGCTCGACGCAGCAACCACGTTCCGCTCGATCGCGACATGGGCGGCATCGACCGCCATGACGCCGACACTCCCGCCGATCGCGGCATTGCCGAGGATACGCACGCCCTCGCCCTGGTTGACGAGAACGGAAGCGAACGCATTGACCGAGACGTTGCCCTCGACCTGCGCGAGATCGCAGCCGTTCAGCGCGACCGCGAAGGTGCGGCCCGACACCATGTTGCCGGCAACCTCCACGCCGTCGGCAGCGAGGCTCCCCTCGAGGCCGGAGACGATGCCGAAGGCGAGGCCCTCCGCGGCCTCGCCGCGCTGCGTGGAGACGATGTCGTTGCCCGCGACGAGGCGCGTGCCGCGCGCGGCGAGGATGCCGCCATAAGGCCCTCCGCGCCAGGCAAGCACGTTCTCCGAAACGGTCGCGTTCTGTGCCGCGGCGACGATCGCGAAGCCGACCGCGCCAATCGCCGGCGCGACGATCAGCCCAGGTCTTGCGTTGGTCTCGGAAGCCGGCTGCGCATTCGTGACCGAACCTGCCGTGCGCTCGAGCCGCGACAGCGCCGCGCTCACGTCGTTGGCAAGCCGGAACTCGGAGGTGGCGCGCGAGAGGCTCGCAAGCGAAGCGACCTCCGTGTTGCGCGTCAGGCGAAGACGATCCGTGGCGAGCTCTGCGCGGTCGGCCGCAAGGCCGCCACGAAGTCCGCCCGGCGTCGGGGTTGCAGGTGTCGCGGTTCCGGGTGTCGCGGTTCCGGGTGTCGCGGTTCCAGGTGTTGCGGAGCCAGGCGTCGCGGTACCGGGCGTCGTGCTACCCCTAGTCGGCGGCGTCACGGTATCCGGCCCACGCGTGGGCGGCGGTTCGGCGGCCTGCTCGCCGCGCGGCCCGCCGCGCAACACGATGTTGTCGGCAACGAGCGCGAGTGTCGTCGCCAGCCCCTTGCCGCCCAGCGCATCCGTTCCCAGCAGAATGCCGAAACGATACCCAACCGCACTGTTTCCGGTGACGCGAAGCGCGCCGGTGCAGGCAGTGACGCCGATCGCGACAAGCCCATCATCCGCGGAAGGCAGCGACCCGCCGGCGCGCTCGTCGGAAGGGTTCGCGATGAAGGCGCAGTCGCGCACCGTGAGGTCGGCCGTCGCCCCTTCGGCGCGAATGCCGATGGCGAGACGCTCGACGATCGAGGTCTCGATTGTCACGTCGCTGCCTTCGGTGAAGACACCGGCCGCCATTCCGCCCGCATCCTGCACCACGAAGCGGCAATGCGAGAGCCGGACGCGCTCTGTGCCCTGGCCGATCACGACCAGCCCCGGTTCCTCGACCCTCTCGCCGATGCTGCCCAACTGGAACACGATTCCGGCGACGGCAATGTCGGTGACAGGCACGCGTTGCGCATCGCCGCCGCCGATGCGGAGAAGCGGCACGTCGGACGAGCGCGTTAGCACCGCCGCACCTGGCGCCTCCGCGTGCAGCGACACGCGCGAGCGGCGGATGACCAGCGCGCCCCGCAGGACATGCTGCCCGGCCTTGAGGCACACGCAGCCGCCCGCCTGCGGCAGGCTGTCAATCGCCGCCTGGATGTCCTCTCCCGGGCGGACGACGACCGTGCAGCACCCGTCTCCCCCCTGCGGCGCGAGGGGCGGCCAGAGCGTGCGGCAGTCGGACGGGTCCTCGTTCGCGGCGATGTTGCCAATGGCGGCCAGCTGCGCGACGTGATGCACAGGCCCGTGCGGCGCCGCCGCCGTCAGCTCCTCGACGGATGCGTCCGCCGTGCGGGCGGCGAACACCCACCAGTCACAGGCGCGATACTGCGCGCCCGCGCCCTCAAGCGTGAAGTCGACCTCGACGCCTTCCTCGAGCTCGATCATGCCTCCCGAAAGCGACATGAGGCCGTTCGCATCGAGCGTGTTGCGCGGGGCAGCCTGGTCCCAGCGGATGATTCGCGTGCGACGCTCCGCATGCCCATCGGCCGTGGTGGCGAAGGCGCGCTCGCCCGCGGGTGGGATCGCGCGATCGAGCACCACCGCGAACCCGTCCGCCCCCTGCTCCTCGAGTGGCGGTTCGGCGACCTGCGCCATCACGCCGCTCTCGCCGTTCAGGAAGCGATGCTCGTCGGTGATCTCCACCCAGTCGCCCGCGGAGATCCGGAGACCCGGATCGCGCCCGATGCGGGTGACGGTGAGGATCGACACCTCCTTGCCGCCGCGGATCTCCTTCCGCATGCCGGTGACGGGCGAGCGGACCGAGGCGTTGTCGCGCGAGAACTTGAACCGTGCCGCACCCGTCGCACCACCGACATGCACTTCCACGCGATAGAGACGATTCTCGAGGCCGCGATAGCCGGTCTTCGGCGCGATCAGGCACGGATCCTCGGGCGCTGGCGGAGCGACGGCGCGCGTCGTCAGTCGCGCAGGCGATGGCGGAAACAGCGCATCGAGATCGACACCGCAGGACGCCTGGCGCACGCCGGCGACACGGACCTGCCACACCGTCTGCAGCCGCGCCGCGGTATCGACGCCGCCGAGCGCGACATCGAGCAGGGACGGGTCCTCGACCCAGGTGACCTCGCGCTGCCAGACATCGAGGAACACATTGGCCCCGCCCGAGCCCGGCAAGCCAGGCGGGTCGGGCAGGAAGGGCTGCTTCAGGTAGCTGATCGGCGTGCCGTCGGAGGCGAAGGCCTCCGCGAGAAGCCCCTCGACATACATCCGCCCGGGGGCGATCGAAAAATCGCGTGGCGGCCCGCCAACGATACCGATACGGAACGCATCGACGGTCGAGAAGCGGCTGACCGCGGCGCGGCCGAACGTGTCGCGCGCCTGGCGCCGCGCGCGGCCGAGCGCGATCGCCGCCTGTTCGTTCCAATCGGCGTCGACCTGCACGCGCCCCTGCTGCATCAGCACGGAGGCGAACCGCTTGCGCGGATCGTGGGTCTGGCGTGAGTAGTCGCCTGCCATGGCCTCTCTCCTTCGGAAACCTCCGTCCCGCGCCTTCCGGCGCGGCGGGTCCCGTCACGTCACGAACACGATGCCGGGCTCGAGGCCCAGCGGCAGATACTCATCGAGGCGCCTGCCGAGATTGCCGAGCCGCTGCGGCTCCTTCAGGTGGCAGGTCACACCCATCGCCGCGCCATCCTCGGCCCCTGTCCCGATGCCGGAAGGGCAGCTACGGCCGAGCTGCGCATAGGCGGGCTGCCCGTAGCGGAGCGATCCGAAGACCGGCTGCATGCGCCGCCTTCCGCGCGCCGCGGCAGCCGCGCGTTGCGCGCCCGTCAGCGGCACGCCCTTTGCCGCTTCCGCATCCTCGATCGCGTCCGCTTCCGCGAGGTCGGGCTGGCAGCGCACGCGGCGCGGCGTCTGGCTGCCTTCGCCCGTATAGCTGAAGCGCACGCAGCCTTCCGCGCGTCGCGCGATGCGCACCGAACCGAGCACGATCGATGTATCGAGCATCGGCAGGCGGATGGCACGGATGTTCCCGAACACGGTCGATCGCTCGATGACGAGGGGCGGCGCATCACCCGACGAGCCCGGCCCGGCGATCGCATCGGTGTTGACGCCATCGACGATGCTGTCGAGCGCGACGAACTGTCGGGCATGCGCCGGCATCCTCACCGGCCCGAGAATGCTGAACGCGCACTCGACCGACAGCCCGGTGTTGCGCGGGTTCGCCCCCGTGCCGGCCGCGACGGTGAGCGACGGCTCGACGGGGCTTGCCGGCGCCGGGCTCAACGGCCCGGTTCCTGCGATCGATCGGCCGGGCACGAGCGTGCAGTGCATCAGCCTCAGCCTGCGCAGCGAGCCGATGACAGAGACGGCTCCCTCGATCAGGAGCCCCGACAGCGTGACCATGCTTTCGGGATGGTCGCCGGTGATCGTCAGCGGCTGGTCGAGGCGGAGATGCGGCCACGCGCGATCTGCCGCCTCGATGGCGAGCAGGCCACGGCGGCCAGTGACCGGGTCGGGGTCGGCGGGCTCGATCGTGAGCGGGCCGGAGACCGTCTCGTGGTAGGAACGGCTGTCGGCGATGCGGACCAGCGCATCAGGCTTGCCGTCCGCCGCCCAGGCATCGAGCGCGTCTCGCAGCGTCGAGTGACCGTCCTCGCCCACGGTGTAGCGCCGAAGAGTGAGGTCAGGGCGCACAAGCCAGGCGGCGCGGCCGTAGGGGCCACCGCCGAGATCGGCGACGGCGCCCTGGACGAGGCCGATGCGCAGCCGTACGGACGAGAGATCGGAACCGAGCGCGATCCGCCCGGAGCGGACATCGACGCCGACGAGGTCGCCCGACGGCCTTGCCCACGGCTCAAGCGTCATGCAGCGCACGCGATTGGCCGGCACCACGCTCTCCGTTCCATCGGCGGCGAGCAGGCTGATCGAAACGCTCGTCTCTCCGCCGCCGCTTCCGAAGGGGCCGAAAAGGTCGCTCACTGATGCGCCTGCATCGCGCGCGGCGACGAGATCATCATGGAACAGGCCCGGCCGGATCGGTCCGGGAACGTGCAGCTCGGTCGCCTGGCCGGTCTCGTCGTCCTCCCGCCGCGGCCGGATGAACAATGGTGCGTCCTGCCCCAGCGGCGAGGCACGCCAGCGCCAATCGGCCGGGCTCGCCTCCGCCCGCGCGGAGACGCCATCGAGCGGCCGCGGCCGAAGCCGCCAGAGGAAGAAGCCGATCTTCGGAATGCCGTGTCGACCGACGAACGCATCGAAGGGCCGGACGTCGACGGTGCGGGTGGAGCGGTCGAACGCACCCTCGATCATCTCCGCCACGCGGGTCGAGCGCAGATCGGTCCAGCCGCCCGCGCCGGCGCGCACATGGTTGCGGATGGCCTGCGTCCAGCCGAGCGTCTCGAAAAACTCGACGAGCCGCGCGGGCCAGCCGGTGACATCGCGCGCAAGCTCCTCGAGCATCGGCGCGGTGCCCTTGCGGCGGCGATAGTAGATCGTCTTCGCGACATCGGGCCGCGCGCGCGCGGCGATCGCCGGCATCAACCTCGCGATTCCGGCTAGGGCGCCGGCTCCGGCAAGGTCGGGGAAAAGCGTGTGCCAGAGCGCCGGCTCGGGCTGCGAGGAAGCGTCGAACAGGGGCGTGGTGCCGACGAGATCGCCGATATAGGGAATGGCCCAGGGATCGGCCGTTTCGACGAACAGCCCGTCATGCAGGCGGAACACATCGTCCTCGAGCACGGCGGCCTGCGCCTCGATCACGCCGAGGAGCGCGCGAAGCTGCCCGCCCGTCTCGGCATCGCGCTGGCGCCAGAAGGCGGGAAGCTGGCGGTACAGCCTGCCCTCTTCACCGCGGCCGTTCATGCGATGCCTCCTGTCGCGATGAGAACGATGTCGGCAGGGTCAGCGAAGGCCTGCTCGGCCGGGAGCAGCCTTGGCCGCTTGAGCCCGTAGGTCTCCGCGACGATGGGATCGGCCGTTGCCCCGGAGGAGGGCCGCGCGGGGAAAAGCCGGATGCGATCCTGCAGCGCGCCGGCGGCGAGATCGCGCGCCTTGCGGCTGGCGGCGGAGAAACTCGCTTGGCGACGCAGCCCGAACGCATCGAGATCGAGCCCCGCCACGCCTGGAACCGCCAACACCGCGACGTCGATGTCGCTTCGGTGCAGCGGTTCGGCAAACCCGATCCGAGGGAAGGAGAGGCGCTCCACTAGTGCGGCATTGACGGCAGCGAGCACCTCCTCGCGCACGAACCCGTCCTGCACGTAGAGCGTTCCGGAGAGCGACACCGGAACGCGCAGCACGGCACCGAGCATGAGCCGCTGCGTGACATCGCGCGCCGCATCGAGAACAGACGACAGCTTCGCGAGCGTCGAGACGCCGAGCGCGACGCCATCCGGCCCGGCGACGGTGAGGAACACCGCGCGTTCGATGCCGTTCCAAACCCAATCCGCCCGCGCCTTGGCGGCAAGGCCCGTCTCGACCGCGAGCACGGCGAGATCGTCGAGCGCGATGGCGCGACCGAAGGTGCGCACCTTGCCGGGCGCGGCCGTGCGCGCATCATCGGCGCTCTCCGGGTCGGCCGCGCCGGAGCCGGGCTCGAGATTGGCGCCCTCGCGCAATCCAGGCGGCCGCGTCAGCAGGATCGAGAGCTGTCCGGCACGAACATTGCCGGCGAGGCCAAGCCCCGTGCGGTAGCGGACGCGAACATTGCCCCGCCCCGTCGGCAGCCGGGCACCGGAAATGCCGTCGCCGAAGCGCACGATCGTCCTGCCGCCCTCGGCTTCCTCGAGGACGCACACGTGCTCTGTCGCGCCACGGCCGTACAGCGTATCCACGACCGGCCAGGCCTCGCCATCGACGAGCACGGTGATCTCAGGACGGCCACGCACCGATGCCGGATCGATCCGGCGGGTCACCGGCGCCTTGCGGAGCGTGAACTGCTGGAAGGCGCGCGATGCGTCGCCGTCGCCGAGGATCTCCTCCGCCTGCGTCTCCCCCTGGCCCGCACGCGCGACATTGCCAAGAAGCACGGAGGTCGCGGCGTCGAGGGGTTTCGGCAGAGGCGGCGTGAAGTCGATCGCGAGCAGCGCGCGGCCTCCGCCCGGGCTCGTCGAAATGGCGGCCGAGCCGGTGACCGTCGCGGCGTGGGTGGTCTTGCCGTCGGTCAGGACGATGCGGCGCTTGGCGTCGATCCGGTCCAGAAGAGGCAGCGGAACGGTGATGCGGCTGCCCGAGACGGCCGGCGGATAGTCGTGCCGCCGCGGCGCGATGAGGGGCTGCGACACCTGCCAGAACTTCACCTTCCGCCGGTCGGCGATGCTGCCGAGACCGGGCGCGAGGATGCCCCAATCGCCCCAGGTGCCGCCCGCGAAGATGCGCGCGCGCAGCGTTCCATCGGTCCAGCGCGCGGCGACCACGCCGCGGCCTCCGCCGAAGCCGAGCACCGGGTCTCCCGCGAGCGAGCCACCCAGCGACAGGCGCGCCGCGGCACCGCCGAGGCCGAGGTTCCAGAGCTGGGCTCCGCCGTCGCTGTCACGCCAGGCGATGGTGAACCCTGCCGCCGAAAGGAGCATGGCC
This sequence comes from Elioraea rosea, assembly GCF_007644105.1. Classification (GTDB taxonomy): domain Bacteria; phylum Pseudomonadota; class Alphaproteobacteria; order Acetobacterales; family Acetobacteraceae; genus Elioraea_A; species Elioraea_A rosea. The sequence goes on from NZ_VFAC01000001.1 coordinate 303,828, forward strand.
GGCCGCCCGCGCGCGCCCTCGCTTCCCGGAAGCGGCACCCATTGCGTCCATTGCGAGGGCGACCCGGCCGAGAGAAGCACCGCGCCATCGGATGAACGCCGTGCGAGCGCGACGAACAGCGCGCCGAAGGGTCCGATCGCGATATTAGGCGCGAGGTCTGCCTCGGCGAGCGGGCGCCAGCTCGAGACCGAGCCAGACGCATCGACGAAGACCGACCAGGCGGACCGGTCGGCGCCGCGCGCCACCGCGCAGCTCGTTCCGGCAATCGTTGCGGGAATGCCGGGGCCGGCCTGGATCGCCGCCGCGACGATCGGCCCCGTGACGATGCCGCGGAGATCCTGCCACGCTCCCCAGGCAGGCGAGCCAAGCCCCGTCGCTGTTGCGAGTAGCAGCGTCGCCGACTCGCTTCTGGCGAAAGCGTGCAGCGTGTCGGCCGCCGGCGAGACAACCGCCGGGTCCTCGACCACGCCAGGTGCGGCGATGGCCGTCCACGCTTTCGTCGTGAAGCCCGAGGAATGCGCGTGCCAGAGCACGCCCTCGCCGCGCGCGACGACATCGAGGCGCGACAGCGTCGAGACAAGCTGCGGGTCGCCGATGATGGCATCGGATTCTCCGCCCTGGATCGCGATCGGGAACGCCTCCGTCCAGACCGTTCCCGCAGCGCTCGTGGCCCGGTTGGCGGAGGAGTAGGGAAGTCCGGTCGTTGCGCGGAACACGACATCCATGTCGCCCGTGGGCAGCACGCGAAGCGCTGGCCGCCCGAGCGTCGAGGCGGCGACGCGAAGCGTCGTCACCTTGTCCGTCACGCCGCCGAAGCTCTGCGTCGCCTCCGAAACGGCCGTCGCGACAACGGCGTGGATGCGGCCTTCGCCATCATCGGCAATGAGGGCCGCACCGGGCTTGAGCGCATCGATGCGGCCATCGAGCGGGTAGGTCGCATCGCCGCCGGGCAGCGTCAGATCTTCCTTCTTGCTGGCCCAGCCCGGGCTGCGCGTCCACGTCGTTCCCGACTTCTCGCCGGGGTCGAACTCGAATCGCTCCTCCGGCTGGTTGTGGCCGAACAGGCGGAAGGCGCGCTCGACCTTCGCCAGCAGCGCCGCCTGCGGCATTGCCGACTGCATTGGCGGGCTCCAGCCGAGGCCGCGGGCGGGCCCCTCGCCCGACACGCGCTCCGCCGTCTTCTCCTCGACCGCACGGGCCCAGAAGGCAATCAGCGCATCGCCTGGCGAAAGCTTCGCGGGTGCGACGGGGATTGCTGCCGACCTTCCTCCCGCAGCGAACGGATCGTAGGCAAAGGGAACGCCGCGCGCCTCGAGGCGGTTCAGGGCGGCTTCGCCTCGCACCTCCTCGATGAGCTCGAAGATCTGCGGCGTCTCGTCCTGCCCGGGCACGCTCATCATGCGGAGCCCAGGGCGAAGCGCGACGGACGCCTCCGTGTCGAGCGTGAAGGCAACGAGCGCCTCGGCGGCAAGGCCAGCGAAGGGCTTGTAGTCGAGCAGGCGCACCAGGCGGCGGACGCTGTCGCGCGACGTCGCCGTGCGGAGATAGGCCTCGTTGGCGATGCGCTCCTGATAGAAGGTCAGCACATCGGCCATCGCGGCCCAGAGCTCGATCAGCGTGATAGCATGGTCGTCGCCCTCGCGCGTGGTCAACGCGGGAAGCGCGATCGTGAGCTCGCGCAAGGCCGCAGCGCGGAAGCCGGCGAAGGTGCCGCTGCGCCAGGCGATCTCCGAAAGCGAGGGTCGGTTCCACACCGCGTTCGGCGCCTGCGGCGCGTCGGCGGCGTTGCAGCCGCAGTAGGCGGGATCGAAGAGACGGGACTCAGCCATCGCTCACCCCTCCCCTTCGATCTCGAGAACGAGCAAGCCGTTCTCCGGCAGAGACGCATCGGCATCAAGCCGCGGCAGCTCCCACAGGCCGAAGCGCATGAAGCCGGCCTCGCGTTCCCCCGCCGGCAGGCCCCAATAGCGATGGAATTCGCGGACCACGCAGGATGAGACGCCGGGTATGCCGGCCACCGTTGCGATGATGCGCGACAGATGCACCGTCGCGCCGAAGCGCGCCGTCCGGATGTCGAAGATCCCACCCGCTCCGACGAGCGCCTCGCGCACGGCGGGCACGACGCTGGATCGGAAGTGCCCCGGCGCGATGCAGAGGCCGATGCGAAGCCGGATCGGCACGTACTGCCCCGCGCGCACCGCGAGGTCGCGCCCCGCGAGGCGCCAGCGGTTCAGGGCCGCGCGCATCGCACCGGCAAACCCGGGCTCGAGCATCACGCCGCCGCCGGGCAGCGCCACCAGCATGGCCGCGTCGGACGGGTGGATGGCGACGAACACCGTGTACCAGCTTCCGGTCCAGCGAAGTGCGGCGCGCGCGGCGGCAACGCCCGCGAGCGTCAGCGCCGCCTTCTCCCAATCCGCCTCCGTCACCGCGCGGAACTGGACCGCATGCATGGCCGACGGTGCATTGCCGCGGACGGCGGCGAGGGCTTCGGCCTCCTCTCCCGCTCGCGCGGCGACGGGCTGCCACACCGCCGTGACGCCGGGGAAGGTGGGTGGCGGCGCATCGGGGTCAGCCGGGTCGGTCATGTCTGCCGCTGCGGGCTGTGCGACATGAACGAGCGAGCCTGCACCGACATTGCCCGCCAGGCCGTTGCCGATCCGGAACCGCGCGAGGATCGACGCCTCGGCCGGAAGCCTGCGCCCGAACGCGTCGTCGCCGAAGCGAAGCACCGCTCGGCCCTGATCATCGACCTCTGTGACGAAATGCGTATCGAATGCGTCGGAGGCGAGAAGGTCCGGCACGGCTCGCCAGATGGCAGGCTCCTCCGCCGGCGTATCGACGATCAGCACCACCGCAGGCATCGCCTCCGCGGCGGGGACGGCGAGTTCGTGACGCGACGCGACGGCCCTGCCATCGGCTGCGAACACGGCGTCCGACCCCATGGCCTGCATCGTCAGTGGCGCAGCAGGAAGTGCGAGGGCGGTGGTGCGCCCGCGCGTGACGGCAGGCGGCAAGGTGCCGTCCGCGCTGCGCGCAACGATCGACCGTCCATGGTCGACCGGAACCACATTGCCCCGTGCCTGCCCGGCATGCGGCACCGCCGCGCCGGTATCGTCGCGACCTGTGATGGTCAGCGCGAAGCCTGGTGCGTGCTCCGCCTGCCAGGTCACCCGCATGAGCGGCATGGGCGGGTCGCCGGCTGCTGTTGCGCGGCGCGGCACCGGGCCCGCCGGCGTGGCGTCGGCCGTCGCGGTGAACGCGGGGTCCTCCGCGTCGATCACCTCGGTCAGACGCACCGCGACGCGTCGCGCAGGGTCGGCATCGGGTGCCGCACCGGTCTCGGGCCCCTTTGCTTCCCAGAGCAGCAGCCAGTCGCCGGCGACGAGCGGCGGACGAAGAATCGTGCCGTCGTCCTGCACCGTATAGACGAAGGCGGAGGTGGCGCCGCGCGGCAGGCAGCATGCCCTGCCGCCGAAATCATGCAGCCAGACGCGATTCAGGTCGGGGTGGCAAGGAACACGCGCCGTCGCCTCGAACACCGTCACGCCGGCAAGGGCCGGGTCGCCGTCATGATCGAGTGTGATCGTGTCGGGAATGAGCGGGCCGGGGGAGCTGGCTTCGCCGCGCAGCGGGGCGGTGATCCGCGTCATCATCTGCGTCCCGGCAGGCACGGTGCCGGCGCCATCGACGTCGAGCTGCACGAAGGCGAAGCCGTTTCGCCCGTCATGCATCCGGTAGTCGACCAGGCGCGCATGCCGACGCGCCGAGATGCGCATCCGGCACGTCTCGAGCGAGGCCTCGGTTCCTGCGGCGTCCTGCATCCAGGCGAGCCGGTCTCCCTCCGCGGCGAGAAGCTCGACGAGCACGGAAGCAGGCTCGGCCGGGTGCGTCTCGGTCCAGCGCGGGTTCCGGGCCCTCGCGAGATCGAGAAGCATCGTGCGGAAGCTCTCGAAGTCGCGCGCCATGTGGTCGAGCGACGGAACCTCGCCCTCGGGCTCCTCGCAGCGCATGACGACGCGGCAGTCGAGGTCGGTCGGGCAGCCGGCCTTGAAGTTGATGGCCGCGCTTGCCAGCACCGCGTCGATGCCATGCGTTGCGGGCTCGCGCACCACGAGGCGGTAGAGCGAGAAATCGCCTGCCTCGGTGACAAACACGCGCAAGCCGTTCGGGCCGAGCGCTTCCGTTCCGACGACGCCGATGCCGATGACGCGCGCCCCGCCCTCGATGACGAGATCAGCGGCGCCGAGGGAAGGCGGTGGCTTGAGGAAGATCGTCTCGAGGACGTGGCGGCGCCCCGGCGCGGCAAGCGGGAAATGCCGATACTCGACGAAATCGATGCCGTTCAGCGTCGGATGCGCGAGGATGATCGCGCGGCGCTCGTCCTCGCCGCAGGCGGGAATGGCGGCGTCGATGCTCATGGCCCACCTGCGGGGACGGTGAACGTCTCGGCGCGCATCTCGCCCGTGCCGCGCGGCGCATAGACGACGGTGACGATGAGGGCTGCGTCCTCCACCGTGACAGTAACGCGCTGCACGGCCACCCAATCCTCGAGCCAGCGCATGAGCGCGCCCTGCACCATCTGCTGCGTGGCGGCGGCGAGCGCATCGGAGGCTGGCTGGAACAGAAGCTCGCGCAGGCCGCATCCGAACTCCGGTCGCATCGGTCGTTCGCCCGGCGCGGTGAACAGCACCTGCTCGATCATTTCCCGCACGTGCCGCTCGGACCCCACGGTCGCCGCGCGCCCGCGCGCATCGGCCTGGAAGGGGAAGGAGAGGAAGGCGCGCGCGGCCATTACCCTACTCCGCCGTCAGGTCCGGGTGGCGATAGACATCGTTCGCACTCGTATCGACATCGATGGCGAAGGCCTCGCTGCGGTCGACCAGGTGCCGGACCACGCCACGGCCGATCGCGCAGAACAGTCGGCGCCGATCGCGCACGGCCTCCTCCGATCCCATCGAGAGCCCTGGAAGCCCGTCAGCGCGCAGCAGCGCATCGAGCTCCTCCTCGATCGCGAGCGCGATGGAGTTGCTGAGATTGTCGGGCAAGCCGCCCTTCAAGGCGCCCATCGCCGCTACTCCAGGAAAACCTTGGTGGACAGCATGCTCGGCGGCGGCACGGGAAAGGCCGGCACCGGCGGGGCGGGCGTGACCGGCAGGACGCCGGCCGCTGTCTCGCCCGGATGGATGTGGGCCTGAAGCATCGCGACAAGCTGGCCGAGATAGGCCATCAGCAGGTCGCCCTTCACGTGCGGGTGCGGTGCGGCAGCCGACCCGTGCTTCACGAACGGCGCCTCCGAGACCACGTTGAGCGCGCCCTTGATCGTGACAGTCGCCGTCGGAACGTTGAGCTCGACCATGTGGAGCTTGATCCCGTCCGACAGCGTCACGGTCTGCGCCGCATCGTCCATCATCACCGTCAGCCCCGTCTCCGTGCGCCAAATGCGCGTCGTCAGGGGCTGCGCGGGGCCGCCTGCCGGCTCGACCGGGATCATCCCGCTCGGCCACCACCCGCCCGTCCAGATCGGCATCGAGGGGTCGCCCGCCTCGAACTCGATCCAGACGCTCGCGCCGACCGGAGGGATCGAGAAGAAACCGGAAAGCGGCCCGGCATAGGGGACGCAGGGACTGGCCCACCCGGACGGGATCTCGCCGAGCACGGAAGGAACCATCGCCTGGATGCGGCCCTGCTGCAGCGGGTCGGTCGTGTTCATCACCGTGCCGCGATACTTGCCGTAGAACCGGTCGCGCGGCGCGGAGGACGAGCCACCGCCGACCGTCGTTTCCAGCTCGTCGATCGTGATCGGCATGCTCGTGTCCTCCTCAGAACGCAGCGAGCGGGTCGATGAAGATCTCCGCCCCCGTGAGCCCGAGCGCGTTGCGCGTGGCGCTGAAGCTCTGCGTCCAGGCGCCGGTGGTGATGCTGTGGGTGACGGTGGTGACGTACCAGAGGCCGCTATAGGCACGGCCGGCGCCGCGCACGAGCACCGGCAGGCCCGGGCGAAGGATGCGACCGTACTTCACCGCATCGACGGTTCCCGAGCCACGCAGCGCGCGCGAGGAGCGGTCGACGATCGCCTGATTCTGGCGCAGAAGCTCGGCGGGGTTGGCCGCGTCGCGCGCCGTCGGCCGGCTGATGCGTGGGGGGATGACGCGGAACAGCGCGGGCTCGAGCCCCTCTGGCGGCATCAGGGGCGCGACCGCCGGCGCAGGGATCGGCACCCCGCTCCGCGGATCGGCTTCTGCCGACACGGCCGACGTCGGCGAGAGCGTATCGTAGGTCACGTCGAAATTGACGAGGTTCGTCGCCGTCCCGAAATCGACGCTCAGCACCCCCTGCGGCGGCACGGCCGTCAGAGGCGGGTGGAAATGCCCCGCGTCGAGGCCGGTGATCGGGTCGGGCTGCAGATAGCATTCGTAGCTGAGCGCGCGCGCCATCTCGCGCAGCATCCTGGCATCGGTGCCGCGCTGGATCGTCGTCGTATCCGCAATCGTGCGGGTGGGTGGCGTCGGCAGCGGCAGGGGCGTGATGCCGTAGCGGCCGAAGATGACCGAGGCGATGGTCGCAGGGTCCATGTTCGGATGCGGCATCGGCTGCTCGATGAGGTTCATCACCGTCGCCGTTGCGTCCATCGCGACGACCTCGGCCGTGGTGCCGCTCGCCGCGCCGCGGCCCGTCTGCCGCACCTCGCGGACGAAGCCATTGATCAGCGTCTCCGGCAGGGGCGGGCCCGACGAGACCGAGACGGTCAGCGGCACGAGCGGGCGGAAGAAGTCAGCGACCGGCGGGTCCCAGTCGCCGAGGAAGTTCCGCGAGAGGCTGAAGCGGAGGCGGACCACGGAGGCGGCATCGACCGAGGTCTCGACCTCGATCCCTTCGAGTGCCGACATGAACGGCGGCAGGAGCGGCGCGAAGGCCGCCCGGACCATGAAGAACGGCTGCCCGAAGGACGTCATCGCCCTACCGCCCCGGCGCCGGAATGGCAATCACCACGCCCGGCTCCGCGACGAGCGCATCGGGGTCGATCGCGAGGCCGGCATCGGCAACGCGCCACCAGAGGCGGCCATCGCGCATCGTTGCAAAGGCAACACGGTCGAGCCGCTCATCCTGGCGAACGGTGAAGCCGAGCGCGCCGCCAGGCGCGGGGACGATGCGAAGCGTCTTGTAGCGGATCGTGCGGCCGTCCGATGTCTCGTAGGTCGCATCGGGAACCGCCTCGTACCGGCTGCCGCGCTCGAACATCGGCGCCCCCTAGATCGACACGGAGGCGCCGAGCGACGCCACGTTTGACACCAGGTTCATCGCGGCCATCACCTCCTTCTGCGTGAACGACGCCATGTAGACCCAGTAGGCCGGGCTCGTCGGTTCGAGCTCGCGATAGGTGAGCACCCGCATCGAGAGCTCGGCGCGCGCGAGGATCGGGTTCAGGCCCGGATCGAATGCCTGCTCCGTGATCGAGACCGACTGCACGCGCACCGGCAGCACGCGCGACGGCCCCCACACGAACAGCGCAAGTGGCACCGGCTCGCCGCCGATGAAGGCGCCGCCAGCGAGTGCGAGCGCCTGGTTCGCGATGACGAGGGGGAACGGCGGATAGAGCAGGCCCTCGAGCATGGCGAGCGCCGGGTGGAGCCCGACCGTCCCTGCAAGCCCATCGCCGCGCTCGAGCTGATCTGCCGCGTCGATCTCGACCGAGAGGCTGATCGTCTCCTCGGGCGGGCCGTCCGCGCGCATGGCATCGCCTCGGCCGACGCCGCCTTCGGCCGTGCGTGGTGTGAGACTGCGCGTCAGCGTTTCGGGGTTGTACTGGAAGATAACGACCGACGGCACGAGATCGGGGAAGGCGTAGGCGACGAGCGCGCCCTTCAGGATCCGCGGCGACGTGGAGAGCCCGGTCATGGCCCGGCCCGCGGGACGACGGGCTCCCACACATAGGAGAACGGCGCGCCGGAATAGGGCATTGGACAGGACGTCGGGCAGTTCGGACGGTTGCCGCCGCTCGCATAGGCCGAGGCACCTCCGTCATACGTCGCCAGCGCCCAGCGCGTCGGCGGCTCGGGATCGTCACGGTCGAGCCTTTTGTAAGCCTGCACGAGCACGATCGTGGCGGTGCGCGAGAACAGCGAACTCGGAAGCCAACAGGCACCGCCGGCGGCGAGCCAGTCGTAGCAGGCATGCATCATGATCCCGTAGGTGCCGTAGTTCGCGGTTCCGGACACCCAGCATTCGGGGCCGATCTGCACCGTCGTCGCGCAGGTGCTCGGGGTCTCGTGCACGCGGTCATTTGCTTCTGCCGAGGGGTTTGGGCTTCCCGGCTGCCCGCAGGGCGGAGAATAGGGCGGCGCGCGAAGATACGAGGCGGAGCCGAGATAAAGCCCGAGCGTGTCGAACGCATCACGGTTGAGGTTCAGTCCGAGCCCCAGGAGCACGCCCTGCCCGCCTACAACGACGTTGCCTGTCTCCCACAGTGCCTGCAGTCCGGTCTCGACCATTTGCTGGCTTGGCGGGTCCGAGCCTTGGATGATCGGGTTCACGAGGCTCGTACACGATGCGCACTTCTGCGTATCCGACCATCCGGCGAAGTCGGCCTGCACGCGCGCCCATACGCTTGCGGTCTGGGCGGTCACATCGGGCCCGCACACGCTGCCGATCGGTGGGTGGACGCCGGCCGCCTCGGCCGCGCGCTCCGCGTCAGCCTCCCTGTCCGCCACCGAACGGTGGCTTTCCGCAGGCGCCTCGCGAACTCCCGCCGCGTCGGCGAACGCATCGGCCCAGTCCTGGACCGTCGCCGCGCCGGCCTCGGCCAGCCTGCGCGCCTCGCGGGCGAGCGTCGCGATGTCCTCCGGCAAGGCGGCAACCCGGGCGGCAACCGCCTCCACCGTGCGGATCAGGGCGAACAGAAACCCAGCGTCGTATACGACAAGGTTTGCGGCCTGCTCCACGACCCATGCGCCGAAAGCCAGGGCGGCTCCCGTGACCGTGTCGATGGCCGCTCGCCCCAGGGTGAGCAGCGCGTCGGCCACGGCGGTGGCGACACGCATCGCCATGTCCTCGGCGATCGCCTGGCCGGCGGCGATGATGACGAGCGCTTCCGCGAGAAGCGCCGCGGCCTCGGCTTCAAGGTCTCCGGCAGAAGGCAGGTCGACGCTCCGCCCACCCCCCTCGCCTTCCCGCCGCAGCACGCCCGCAGGCTGCTTGCGGGACGGCGAAGCAGGCAAGCCGGCCAGCACGCGCGCGGCGATCCGGTCAGCCTCCGCCTCCGCGGCATCGTTCGCGGCACCCAGTGTCCAGCTCCACGCGGCTTGCATCGGCGCTGCTTCAGGCGGGGCTGGCGCGAAGGCCGCTGCGCGCATCGTCAGCTCCCCCTGCACAGCTTCGGGTCGCCCGCCTGGCCGAAGCAGGACGCCTCGCAGCTTCGCGGCAGGTCCTCGCCGAACTGCCCGCGCACGACATGGATGATCTCGTGCAGGATCGTCGAGGCGAGCGGCCCGCACGTGGCGGCCGTCAGCGCCGCGGTGCCGATGGTGAAGATATTGGCGGGAATGCTGAACCCGGTCGCTTCGGCGCAGACGCCGGGCGTCTGCAGGTTTGCCGAGTCGTCGCAGTGGAAATCGAGCCCGTGCTTCTTCAGGTTCGCCTGGATGGCCGCGCGCGGCTTCGGCGCGATGCACTTCATCTTGAAGATCGCATCGAGCGCGCCCGTCACCGCGGTCTTCATCAGGGCGAAGGAGAACCCGGCGGTCGTTTCGCAGTCGGAGCGGATGAGCACCGTCACGCCATGCGCATCGAAGCTCCGGTTGCGCGGCTTCGCGGCAGCCGGCGCCTGGCGCCGCAGCATCGGCGCCTGGCCCTCCTGCCGAACATGGGCGAGCTCGTGCGCCAGAAGTCGCCGCCCCTCGCCCGCCTCGGGCCTGTACTCGCCGTTGGCGAAGACGAGATGGCCACCGAGCGCGAAGGCCCGCGCGCCGACGCTCCGCGCCGCGCGATCGGCCGCCGCACCGGTGTGGACCCGCACGGCCGAGAAATCGGCCCCCATGCCGTCGCCGAAGCCGCGCGCATCCGCTGCTGCAAGCGGCTGACCACCTTCCGCGAGCGCCGCGCCGACGGCGCCTTGCGCATCGCTCGTCAGTGCGCCCCCGTTCACCGCGCGCGAGAGCTTCTGTTCTCTTTCGCATTCGGCGCATGTGCGGCGGAGGACCGGCTTCTCGAGAACCCGCGCGGCGATCGCATCCGCTTCCCCCTCGGCGGCATCGTTCGCAGCACCGATCCGGAAGGACGGGGGCGGCGCTGCCGCCGCACGCTGCGCACCCGGCTCGGGAGCGAACGCCCTCACGGCTTCTCCTCCTTCTTGCCGCCGAACAGGCTTGGCGCGAGCTTGGCGACGTCGAACGTGATCATGACGCCCACATTCGGCCGCGTGTCCTTCGCGCCCGGCGGCTCGGGCAATGATTGCATCGGCGTCAGCAGCTCGCCCTCCGGAGACCGGATCGGGAACGGTCCCGTCAGGAAGGGCCCCTTGGTCAGGCCGCCGGTGACGGAGATGCCGGGAGCGAAGCCGATCGTCGCCTTGAGCGTGGTGAGCTTCGACTGCTCGCCCGCCGGGTCGATCGACCAGCCGGCATCGACGCTGAGCTTAGTGATGACGGAGGATGAGCCTTCCGGCTTCAGCGCATCGATCAGCCTGACGCCGTCGAACCCAGCCTTGAACCCGATCGGGCCTTGCTCGGCCTCCGGCAGCGTGAACGAGAAGCTGGTCAACGGCCAGCCGGGGATCAGCTCGGTCGGCGCAAGGAGGTTGAAGTCCGAGAGCGCCTTGCGGCCGGATGGATCAGCCAGCATCGCTCCCACGCCAAGAAGATACGTTCCGGCACCGAACCCGGCGACGGCCGCCTTCTCTCCTGTACGGAGGCCTTCCCACTTCTTCTCGGCCGCCTTCTTCACAGGCTCGATGACCTTTTCCTTGACCTTCTCGTTCTTCGCCGCCTCCTTGGCGACGGTCTTCAGGCCTTCGACGATCACCGTGCCGGCCGTGTCGTCCTCCTTCTTCTTCGCTCCAGGTTCCTCGCGTCGAAGCATGGGCGCGCCCTGCGTCACATGCGCGAGCTCATGCGCAAGCAGCCGCCGCCCCTCCGGCTCCGACGGCCGGTAGGCGCCGCGCGCGAACACAAGATGCTCCCCGAGCGCGAAGGCGACGGCGCCGACGCTGCGTGCTGCCATGTCGGCCGCGGCACCCGTATGGATTGTCACGCCTGTGAAATCCGCCGCCATCGCGGAGCCGAAGAAGGCGGCATCGGCTCCCGAGAGAGAGTGGCCCGGCTCATGCAGCGCCTGCGCCACGTGCCCGGCGGCTTGCGGGGCAACCGCTCCGCCATCGGCCCTGCGGGACAGCTTCTCTTCTGCCTCGCACGCCGCGCAGCGTCGCCTCAGCGTGCCGCCTTGGAGAACGCGCGCGGCAATGGCATCGGCCTCGGCCTCCTCCGGCGCGTTCGCTGGCCCCACGCGGAAGGCAGGGTGCGCCGGCGCGGGAGGTGCCACGCCAGCCGGTTCCATTGCGCGGAGGGCGATCATCGCTTCTGCCCCCGCACGCTTCGCGCAGCCGCATTCGCGGCCTCGGCCAGAGACGCGCCGTGCGGCAGGGCCAAGGGCCCGCGCGGCGTTGTGCCTGTGGGCGGTGCATCGGCGAAGGCGCGCGCGACCTCAGCTGCGATGTCAGCCTTGCTCGGTTTCTGCCCTGCCAGGCCGACGATGCGCAGGCGCTTGATTGCGACAGTGGGGGGTGACGGTCCGCTCATCGCGGCGCCCCGCCGGTCAGGCGACCGAGCTTGGCGAGCTCGCGCCGCGCGGCTGCCTGCATGTGCCGCGTCTCGATGGGCCCGCCTTCGGCCGCGGCCATCGCAGCACCGTTCAGCGCGACGGTGCGGATTGACCCGCCGGGCAGGTCGATCCGCGCGAGCGCGTCGAGATCGAGCCCGGAGCGCGGCGCCTTTGACGGGACGTGCCGCTGCCAGATCGCGCGTCGCGACGCCTCGTCCGGATAGGGGAGATCGATCGCGTAGCGCATCCGCCGCAGGAAGGCCGGGTCGAGGTTGCCGCGCAGGTTCGTGGCAAGGATCGAGAGACCGCGATAGCTCTCCATCCTCTGCAGAAGGTAGCCAACCTCGACATTGGCGTAGCGGTCGTGGCTGTCCTTCACCTCGCTTCGCTTGCCGAACAGCGCATCGGCCTCGTCGAAGAAGAGCACCGCGCCGCCGGCCTCGGCAGCATCGAACACGCGGCGGAGATTCTTCTCGGTCTCGCCGATCCATTTCGACACGACGCCCGAGAGGTCGATGCGAAAGAGATCAAGCTTCAGCGTACCAGCAAGGACCTCGGCGGCGAGGGTCTTGCCGGTGCCGGAGGCGCCCGACAGAAGCACCGCGATGCCCTCTCCCCGCCCGCCGTCATGCGAGAACCCCCAAGCGCCATCGACCACTTCGCGCACCTGCGCCGCGGACGCAACCTCGCGAAGTGCTGCGAGCGTGTCGGGAGGAAGCACGAGGTCGTCCCACCCGGCGCGCGGAACGATGCGCTGTCCGAGTGACGCAAGAGCGGGCGCCGCCTCCTCCCGCGCGCGCGACCAGAGGGACTGGGCCGCGTCGTCCGCACCGGCAACCACGCGCGCGATCACCTCGGGCGCGAGCGCGAACTGCGCCGCGAGGTGCCGCGCCTCCTTCGCCTTCAGTCTCGGTGCTGCCGCACGCCACAGCATTGCGCGCGAAGCGAGATCGGGTCGTGCAAGCACGAAGGTTGGGACACCAGGCGGAAAACCAGCCGCGCTGTCGGAGACGATGATGGACCGCGCGCACAGCCTCTCGAGGAGCCGTGTTCGAACCAAATCCGCAATCCCCGGCTCCATGGGGATGACGAAGCCGAGCCGCGACAACGCTCCCTCGCGCGTCGCGAGCGCGAGCGCATGCTCGAGCGCAGGAGCCTCTGCCGGCAGCATCGTGCCATCGAGGCGCATCGGCAGCAGGCCGAGCGTCGATAGCGACTCTGCCGCCACCGCCGAGCCACCGGCTTCGGAGGGCCCGACCAACGCGGCGAGCTCCGCCTTGCCCAGCGCCTCCGCCATGCGTGCTGCAAGCAAAGCGAGCGCGCGTGGAAGGCTCACGCGGCGCACAGGCGAGAGGAACGACGCCTCGGCATCGAGCCTGTCGAGACCGAGAAGGAAATCACGCACACGCGGCGCAAGGCGCATCGGTGCCGCGGCCAGCGGAGACGCCGGATCGATCTCGACGAGCCGAAGAGAAGCGAGGCGGGCTGTCGGCGCGAAGGCGAGCAGGGCGGAGGGAAGCCCACGGCCAGCAAGCAGGGCGGCAAGCCCGGGCGTCGGTCGCCCGGCGGCGCCGGCGCGCGCGAGCAGCGTGGCGATCTCGGCATCGGCTTCCGGCCCGAGGCAGAGCAGCAGCACGTCGAGCTCGAACGACGACAGGCCGCAACGTTCCTGGAGCGCCACGGCCGCGGGAACGTGGCCGGTCGCCGCGAGCGCTCCTGCCGCCTCGGCCTCCGCCGCGGCACAGGCGGCGTGGCGCTGGGCCAGACGCTCTGCATCGGCCTCGGAAGGTGTGACGCGGGCGGCGAGCGAAAGCTTGACGCGCTCAAGAAGCGCCTGGAGATGCGCGTCGTTCCAGCGCTGCCATGAGGAGGCCTCGCCGGCTTCGCGCGGCGCCGCAAGCGGGGCGTTCATGGCGGCACCGTCACGGCGTCGGCGCTGTCGGCGCCATTGACGCGCACGCGTACCGGAAGCCCGGCCGCCGCCGCAGCATCGAGCCCGAGATCGGCAAGCCGGACCTCGACGGCAAGCGGCGTTGCGGCTGCGGTGCCGATCGGCGGGTCGATCACGGCAGCGATCGCATCACCGATGGTCACGAGCGTCGCTGCACCAGGTGCGAAAAGGCGCTGGCCCGATACGGCGACCCGCGCGGCAAGCCCTCCGCCCGCGGCAAGCACCGCGGCCGAGCTCACCTCGGGGATGAGCGACAGCACCGTCGTGTCGGAGAGGTGTCGTGGCTCGGGCGGCGTGGGCAGATCGGCGATCGGCACGCCCTTGCCCTCGCCGCCGCCGACACCCTCAGGCTCGCGCTCCGCGATCACCCGAAGCGCGATCGGCCCGGGCTGCAGCGCCGCGTCATCGGGGATGGGCGGCGTGACGATCACGCCGGCGTCGTCCGGCGTCACCGGGCTCGGTGCAAGGTCGCCGAACTGCACCAGCGTGCGGAGCGCCCGGAAATTTCGCCCCTCGATGCGCACCGTATCGCCGATGCGCACGCGGCGTTCTCCCGGCACGCCGCTTCGCTCCGCCACCTCGATGAGCGGCGGGGCGAAGGGCTGCAGATGGATGCGCCGCTCCGTCACCGGTCGCGGCACAGGGCGACGATCGCGCGAAGCGAGCTCGACCACGGAGACGCCGAGCAGTGCACCACGCCGAAGCGGGCTCGTGTTCAGCGCCGACCAGATCTGCGTCAGCTCCGTCAGCGGTGCGGCGCGAAGCGTGAGGGTCAGGCGCTCGGTCTGGCCGAGGAGCGCGAGATCCATCACAGGCGCGCCCTGCGGGGCGCCCGCGATGCCGCTTCGCCGCACCCGCATCGCAGGCGTGATGACCGCGTGCTCATGCAGGGTCGCAAGCGCATCGGCGAGGGCCGTCTGCGCCTCGAGGTCCGACCCTGTCGCCGCCTCGTCTGCCGCATGGCTGGTGACAAGATAGGTGAGGTCGACCGCTAGCGGCGGGCGCGCAGGCACGCGGCCCTGCAGGTCGGGTCGCGGGGGCACGTTCATCAGATGCGGGCTCGGCGCGACATGCAGAAGGTAGAGGTTCACGCGGAGCCCGTTCGCGTCCGCCGGCGTGACATCGGGCGGCGCGAGGGTGACGGCGAGGTCTTCCTGCGCCATGCGGTCGCGCAGCAGCGTACGCAGCGTGCGCGACGCGCCGGCGATGGCGAGATGGCCCGCCATCGCTACCAGGCCCTGTCACGCGCAGCGCGCATCGCGGCGTAGCGGGCGAAGCCGCGGTCCGGTGCCGGGTTCGCCGGAGCGGCCGTCCGCGGCGCGGGTGCAGGCGGCGGAGCCATGACGACCTCGACCGTTCCAATGGTAACGGTGGGTGCCGCGGGCGCGTGCTCGGTGTCCGAGGTGGGTGGCGTGACTGGAACTGGCTGGTTGCTTGGTTGGGCGGGCGCAGCGGTTGCGACGACCTGCACGCGCGCAGGCGTCGTGGGCTCGGCGCCACGCGCCGCCGGTCGCGCTTCGGCGTGTTCCCGTGCCGGTGCGACGATCGCCGGGTCCACCACGACGGGAGCAGTTGCAGCAGCGGCCGGTGTCGCCGCCGCAGCGCTTCGTGGTGACCGAACAGCGTGAGCCGGTGTAGCCCGGGGCGGCTCGATGATCGGTTGCTCCGCGTCGTGGCCGGCGCGCGGCGCCGCGGGTGCTGGCAGGTCACGCGCCGTGTTGGCCACCGGCTTCGCTGCGGCCGCGCGGACAGGGATCGCAAGCGCGATCTCCGGCAAGGCCGCATGCTGTGCGGCAGGCGCCGCCACCGGTGGGCTGGCAAGGCGGCGCAGCGCAGGCGGCGTTGCCGGAAACGCAGCGAGCCCGGCCTCGAGCGCAGCGGTCGTCACCGCTGCCGGTGCGTCGAAGGCAGGCGCAAGCTCCGCGGGCGGCGCGCGGCCGACAGGTGCGGCTGCCCGCAGCACCAGCCCGCCGAGGCGCTCGACGCTCATGCGCCCACCAGCGCCGCGGCGTAGCCGCGACGGCGCAGGCGTGGCATCGAGAGGATCGCCTGTTCGCTCCAGCCTGTGCGCGAGGCGATGGCGAGCACCTCGGCATAGACGCCGCGTGCCTGGGCAGAAAGTTCCGCGGCAAGGATCTGGGCCGGGTCGAGCACCGCTTCGAGCGCGGCGTTGCAGGTGGGGCACGCGCAGGCGATGACGGTCTCGGCCTGCGGCTCGAGCGCGAGCAGATGCGCGGCCGCCTCCTCCAAGACGTCCTCGGGCAGGTCCGACGGTGCGATCGCCGCATCCTGCGCGTCCGTTGCCGACACGCATCTATCGAGCACCGTCAGCGCCGCCTCGCGCGGCGTGGCGGCTGCTCCTGCCGCCAGGATATCGGCCACCGCAATCGGCTGGAACGTGAGGCGGAACGCCCCGATCGTGCGCGTCCTCGAGCCGCCCTCACCCGAGACGAGAAGGGACAGGGGATCGAGCGCGAGGTCGAGCTTCTCGCCGCACATGGTGCAGGAGAAGGCGACGCGCATCGGCCCGTCGAGCACCGCGGCGCGAAGGCGGAGCGCCAGCGCCTGCGCCTCGCCTGCCGTGAGCGAGGCGGCAGCATCGCCGTGTGAGCCGTCAGTCGCACCGAGACGGTCGGCGAGAAAGGCCAGCAGCCCGAGCACAGGCGTTCCGCGCGCGGCTTCCTCGGCGAACCCCGCCTCGTCCTCCCCGGTCAATGCTCGGATGGCGATCGCCATGCCGGTCCCCGGTCAGTTCGGTTCGTTGAAGCTCGGCTCGGAGGGCTCGGCCACCTCGTAGTCCCGTTCCCACCCCTCGTTCTCGAGCCGGATGGATTGGATCGCAACCGCATTGGCGTTCGCGTCCAGGTCGGGCATGGCGGTGAACTCCGCCACCCAGCAGCGATAAACCTTGTAGGCGATCACCACCTGCCCCGCCTCGTTCATCAGCTCGATGATGATGTCCTTACGGAAATCCTTGAGCGACGTCTCCGCGCCAAGGCCGGAGCCGAAATTCCATACCTTGTTCGCCCAGCGCTCGAACTCGACATCGTGCGTCACGCCACGCTCGAGGGTGATAGGTTCGTACTTCGCGCGGCCGGGAGACTTGCGCGACAGCGATGGGTCCCCGCCCTCGCGATGCTCGACGACCTCGATCGACCGCTTGAGCGACGACACCTTCGAGACGCCCGCGACGTAGCGGCCGTCCCACCGCACGCGGAACTTGAAGTTCTTGTACGGATCGAAGCGCTGGGCGTTGACGGTGAACTGGGCCATGGCGGCGTTTCCTCTTCCGGCAGATCCTCTTGCGTTCCTTCGCTCAGGCCATGATCGTTCAGGTCTCGATCTGGCCTGCCATCTGCTGGATCTGGATGATGACGAACTCGGCCGGCTTGAGCGGCGCGAAGCCGACGACGATGTTGACGACGCCGCGGTTGATGTCGTCCTGCGTCGTCGTCTCGCGGTCGCACTTCACGAAGTAGGCCTCGCGCGGCGTCGTGCCCTGGAACGCGCCCTGGCGGAACAGGCTCTGCATGAATGCGCCGAGGTTCAGCCTGATCTGGGCCCAGAGCGGCTCGTCGTTGGGTTCGAACACCACCCATTTCGTGCCGCGGTAGAGGCTCTCCTCAAGGAACAGAGTGAAGCGGCGGACCGGCACGTACTTGAAGTCCGAGGCCAGCGCATCGGCTCCTTCGAGCGTGCGGCTGCCCCAGGCCACCGTGCCGTACACCGGGAAGGTGCGGAGGCAGTTCACGCCGAGCGGGTTGAGCACGCCGTTTTGCAGGTCGGTCAACAGGTAGTCGAGGCTGTCGACGTTGCGCAGCCGGGCATCGGTTCCTGCAGGCGCCTTCCACACGCCGCGCGCGCTGTCGGTGCGCGCGTAGAGGCCCGCGATCGTGCCTGACGCGCCGAGGGCGCGCGGGCGGTTTCCGTTCAGCGGGTCGGGCACGCGGGTGCGCGGGAAGTAGACCGCGGCGTTGCGATGCCTGAGCACCTCGTTCGCGGTGAGCCAGGCCTGCGCGCGCTCGAGGTCGTTCGTCGCCTCGGGCACGTCGATCAGGAGCATCGCGCGGCGGCGCTCGCAGTAGGTCGTCGCCTCGGAATAGACTGCGCGCATGGAGGTATCGGCGAGGTCGGCCGCACGCGGGATGCAGAGGATGTTGAAGAGATCGACATCCTCGAGCGCATAGAGGCCGGTCTTCGCCGCCTCGTTTCCGGTGATCGTTGCGTCGGGCACGGGCATCGTGCCGTCCTGGCCGCTGCCAAGCCGCCAGAACGCATTCGCAACCGTCGCCTGGGCGTTTGAGAGCCGCAGTCCGTCGGCGCCCGCGCCGGCCGCGGCGCCGTCGAACAGGAAGCGCGTCGCCGGGTCGAAGCCGACGCTGAAGCGCCCGGGCACGACATGCAGGCGGAACGGCGTCGTGCCGCCATTGCCGAGCAGCTTCACCGACACGCCGGAGAGGATGTCACGGTCTGCCGTGGCCACCGTCGCGCCGCGCGCGGCGTTGCGGATCGCCGTCTCGAGAAGCGAGCGGACCTCCGTCCAGGGCGCGTTCGCCGCCTTGGTGATGGTCAGCGTCTGTGCATTCGGCGCCGGCCGTCCGACGAGGTTGACCGTGAGCGTCAGGGTCGTGGCGGGGCCGCTGTTGAGCCCGGTAAGCTCGCCGCCGAGCGTGCCGTTCGCAGCGGGGCGCTGCGGCGGCTCTGCGAGCGCGGCGAGCCCGTCGCGGTCGAGCTGCACGAGGCGCGAGCCTTCGTTGACGACATCGACGGCACTGCCGGGAAGCCCGGGCCGCATGGTGAGGTTGCGGAACGTTTCCGTCCGCGCCACCGTTCGCCTTCCGTCACGGTCGACGATCTCGCTGATCGTCATGTTGAACTGAGTGGTCGGGCTCAGGCAGTCGTAGTCGATATCGATGTAGAGGTTGTTCCCCCAGTAGCCGGGATCGACGGCGCGGCGGCCGCGCACGCGCCGCCCCGCGGTCGCGCGGACCACCTGGAAGGCACCGCCATCGGTCAGCACCTGCGTTGCGCCCACCGCATTGTCGGTGGCCGTCGCGCTGCCCGTGCGGGCGACGCGGACGACCCAGGCCTCCGAGCCGCCATTCTCGAAGAACTGTCGGATCGCATAGCTTCCCGGGCTGTCGCGATGCAGCCCGCCGAACTCCCGGGTGAAGTCGGCCATGCCGAAGATCTGCACGGCAACATCCTGGGGCCCGCGCGAGAATGCGTCCACGAAGGCGCCAACGGATGTCGCGACGCCGACGATGGTTCGCACTCCCGACGCGATCTCCTCGATGTAGACACCGGGATAGGTGGGGCGGACGGGCATGGGCGGTCTCCTCCGCAGCCTGGCGGCGCCGGGCGGTCACATCAGGACAAGGGGGAGCGCCGCGCTGCCGGCACTCGCGCCGCGCGCCGCCGCTGCCGCCCCTCTCCCGCCTCGGGCGGAACGCCTCCGCCGTCGCGCGCGAGGGTAGTCCTGCGCGCGATCCAGTTGCAAGACCGGTTTGTTCTGCCCCCGGGCCGTTGCGATATCGTTCAATGAGTTAGTGGCGGCGCGCCCCCATCACGGCGGCGCGATGATCCCCCGCGGACCTGCGGGACGCACACTCCCCCCCACCGACATGACGGATTGGACATATCGCCCTTCCGCCCCTATATCAGCCGTGCCAACCGAGAGTTCGGGACAGGGACCGTTCCGCCATGATCGACCCGTTCGGCCGATCCATCTCCTACCTCCGCGTCTCAGTGACGGATCGGTGCGACCTGCGCTGCGTCTACTGCATGGCGGAGGACATGACCTTCCTGCCCAAGGCCGAGCTGCTCACGCTGGAGGAGCTCGACAGGCTGTGCGGCACGTTCGTCGGCCTCGGCGTGCGGAAGATCAGGCTGACGGGCGGCGAACCCCTCGTCCGCCGCGATGTCATGACGCTGTTCCGCAGCCTCGGCGCCCGGCTCGGCACCGCAGGGCTCGACGAGCTGACCTTGACGACCAATGGAACCCAACTCGCCCGCTATGCCGAGGAGCTGCACGCGGCGGGCGTGCGCCGCGTCAATGTCAGCCTCGACACGCTTGATCCTGCGAAGTTCACGGCAGCGACCCGTTGGGGAAAGATCGACAAGACGCTCGACGGCATCTTCGCCGCCAAGGCGGCGGGGCTTGCGGTGAAGATCAACGCTGTCGCGCTCAAGGGCTTCAACGAGGACGAGTTCGACCGGATGGTCGCCTGGTGCGGCGAGCACGGCTTCGACCTCTGCCTGATCGAGACGATGCCGCTCGGCGAGATCGAGGCGGACAGGACCGACCAGTACCTGCCGCTGAGCCTGGTGCGCCGCCGCCTCGCCCAGACCTGGACGCTGACCGACACCGACTATGCCACCGGCGGCCCCGCCCGCTACGTGACGGTCGCCGAGACCGGACGGCGCATCGGCTTCATCACGCCGCTGACGCACAATTTCTGCGAGAGCTGCAATCGCGTGCGGCTCACCTGCACCGGCACGCTCTACATGTGCCTCGGCCAGGAGGACGCGGCCGACCTCCGCACGCCGCTGCGCCGCCCCGGCGCGACGGAGGAGGACGTCCGCGAGGCCATCGTCGCCGCCATCGGGCGGAAGCCGAAGGGGCATGACTTCGTCATCGAGCGGCGCGGCGCCGCTCCAGCCCTCTCGCGCCACATGAGTGTCACCGGCGGTTAAAAACCCAGGCTTGCCTGGGCTGACGGCAGCCCCGGGAAGGCGATAGAGTGCCCGCCATGCTCGATCTGCGAATCCCCGGCCTGCCTGACTGGGCCAATCTCGTCGTGCTCGTCCTCGGGCTGATGATCGCGCTCGCCTGGGTGCTGATGCCCTTCTCGGTGTTCGGCGTTAAGGGCCGCATCGAGGCGCTCGAGGCACGGCTCGAGGTGATCCACGAGGAGATTCGCCAGCTCAACATCCGCATCGTCCAGGGGGCCGCGCGCACGGGGCCGGATTTCGGCATGCCGGCCGAGGCGCCGACGATGCGAAGGCACGATGCGTCTGCCGCGCCCGAGCCGAGGATCGCGCCGCCCATCCCGCCACCACCCGTGATGCCCGAGCGCGTCGCGCGGCCCGCCACGCCACCGCCCGTGCGCTCCGAGCAGGCGCGGGCCGAGCCGATCCTGCCTCCACCGGGCCGCGCCGAGCCGAAGCTCTCCTGGCCGCCCCGCGGCTGACACGCCGCTTCATGAAGGGACTGATGCCGATGCGCGTGACCGTGGTGCAGATGAACCCAGGCGCGGACAAGGCAGCCAATCTCGCCCAGGCCGAGAAGCTGACCGAGGCCGCCGTCGCGGCGGACCGGCCGGACCTGATCGCCCTGCCAGAGATCTGGACCTGCCTCGGCGGAGACCGGGAGACCAAGTTCGCCTCCGCCGAGCCCCTGCCCGCGCCCGGGTCGAACGAGACGCCGGGGCCGGCCTACGCCTTCCTGCAGAACCTCGCGCGTCGCCACCGCATCCACGTCCATGGCGGGTCGATCGGCGAGGCGGCGGGGGAGAAGCTCTTCAACACCACCGTGGCGTTCGACCCTGAGGGAACCGAGGTCGCCCGTTACCGCAAGATCCACCTCTTCGACATCGTCGCCCCCGACGGCACCGGCTATCGCGAGAGCGCGACCTACGGCCGCGGCGAGGACGTGGTTACCTACCAGGCGAACGGCGTCACCGTGGGCTGCGCGATCTGCTACGACGTGCGCTTCCCGGAACTGTTCCTCGCACTGAGGAAGGCGGGGGCGGAGCTGATTATGCTTCCCGCCGCCTTCACGCTGCAGACGGGCAAGGACCACTGGGAGACGCTGATCCGCGCCCGCGCGATCGAGACGCAGTGCTGGTTCGCCGCGCCCGCCACCTGGGGCCAGCACATGGACAAGGGCGGCCCGCGCTTCACCTACGGCCACAGCCTGGTGGCAGACCCCTGGGGCCATGTGGTCGCGAAGGTGTCGGACGGCACGGGCTTCGCCACCGCCCGGCTCGACCATGCGCGGACAGAGCGCGTGCGCGCCGACATGCCCGTTCTTGAGCATCGCGTGCTCGACGACCGCGTCCTGTGAGCATCGCGTTCCTCGCGGCCGACACGGCGGTCGCGCGCGAGGCGCGGGAGCGGCTGATCGCCCGCTACGGCGAGGCCGGGCTCGACAAGGCGAAAACCATCGTCGCGCTCGGCGGCGACGGGTTCATGCTCGAGACACAGCACCGCCTTCTCGGCAGCAACAGGCCCGTCTACGGCATGAACTGCGGCTCCGTCGGCTTCCTGATGAACGAGTACCGCGAGGAGGGGCTTGCCGAGCGCATCGCGGCCTCCATCCCGTCGGTGCTGCACCCGCTGCGCATGCAGGCAACCACGGTGATCGGCGGCGAGGCCGAGGCGCTCGCGATTAACGAGGTGTCGCTCCTGCGGGAACAGCGCCAGGCGGCCAAGATCCGCATCAGCGTCGACGGCACGGTTCGGCTGCCGGAGCTGATCTGCGACGGCGTGCTCGTCTCGACCCCTGCGGGGTCGACCGCCTACAACCTCTCGGCGCACGGGCCCATCGTGCCGCTTTCGGCGAACCTTCTTCCGCTGACGCCGATCAGCGCCTTCCGGCCGCGGCGCTGGCGCGGCGCGCTTCTGCCGGGGCAGTCGGACGTCCTGTTCGAGGTACTCGAGCCGGAGAAGCGCCCGGTGGCTGCGGTGGCGGACTACACCGAGGTGCGCGACGTTCTGACGGTACGCGTGCGCGAGGACAGGACCGTTTCGCTGACGCTCCTGTTCGATGCCGACCACTCGCTTTCCGAGCGGATCATCGCCGAGCAATTCACCGCCTGACCGATCACGCCTCGCAGCCCTCCTCGGCGAGCAACTCCGCCACCTCCTCCTCCGCGACGTCGCGGCTGACGAAGGCCGCGCCGATGCCGCGGGCGAGGATGAAGGTGAGCCTGCCGCCCTCTGCCTTCTTGTCCTTCCGCATGTGCCCAACCAGCCGCGCGGCGGAGAAGCGGCGGTTCAGCATCGTGAGGTCGGCCGGCAGGCCGGAAGCGGCAATGTGGGCGCGCACCCGCGCGGCGTCCTCCGGCACGCAGAGGCCGAGCCGCGCAGACAGCGCGAAGGCAAGCCCGAGCCCGACGGCAACCGCCTCGCCGTGCAGGAGCCGTGCACCGTCGTAGCCAACCTCGGCTTCGAGGGCGTGGCCGAAGGTGTGGCCGAGGTTGAGCAAAGCACGGCCACCATCACTGTTCGTCTCGCGCTCGTCGGCCGCGACCACGCGCGCCTTGGCCGCGCAGCAGCTGCGGACCGCTTCCGCCACGGCATCGCTGTCGCCGGCAAGCAGCTCCGCGCCATGCGCCTCGCACCAGGCGAAGAAGGCCGGGTCGTCGATCAGCCCGTACTTGACGATCTCGGCGTATCCGGCGCGGCGTTCGCGAACCGGGAGCGTCGAGAGAACGGCGGTGTCGCACAGCACGAGGTTCGGCTGGTGGAAGGCACCGACGAGGTTCTTGCCCGCCGGCAGGTTCACGCCCGTCTTGCCGCCGACGGAACTGTCGACCTGGGCGAGCAGCGTGGTCGGCACCTGGACAAGGGGCAGGCCGCGCAGCGCGACGGCAGCAGCGAAGCCCGCGAGATCGCCCACCACGCCGCCGCCGAACGCGATCACGCCGGTGCGCCGGTCGATCCCCGCCTCCGTCATCCGCTCGAGCAGGCCGGTGAGCACCGCCATGCTCTTGGACTGCTCTCCGGGCGGAACGGTGAGCACGGTGTGGGCGACGCCGGTCTCCTCGAGCGCGCCGATCAGCGTCCTCCCATGCAGCCGCGCGACGGTCTCATCGGCGATGACGACGACGCGGCGTCGGGGCAGGACCGCGACGGCCTCCGCCCCTGCCCGTGCGATGAGCCCGGGGCCGATAAGGATGTCGTAGGCGCGCTCGGACAGGGCGACATGCACCGACCGGGGCGGCGCATGGGCAGCGATCGCCGCGGCGACGCGCGCGGTCGTTCCCTCGGCGGGTTCGTCTGTGCAGTCCACCACGATGTCGGCCTCCGCGTAGACGGGGTTTCGGCGCTCGGCCAAGCCGCTGAGCACATAGGCCGGATCCCTGCCTGTCAGGAGCGGCCGGTCAGCCCGCCCGGAGACGCGGCGGACAAGGACATGGATCGGCACGCGAAGCCACACCGACAGCGCCCTGGCGCGGACGAGAGCGCGCGTCTCGTTGTCCATGAAGGCGCCGCCGCCGGTCGCGAGAACGATCGGCTCGCCGGAGAGAAGCCGCGAGATCACGCGTCGCTCGACGTCGCGGAAGGCCCGCTCGCCATACCGGGCGAAGATATCGGCCACCGTCATGCCGGCTGCGGCCTCGATCTCATGGTCGGCGTCGACGAAGGGAAGTCGAAGCCGGGCGGCAAGGCGCCGGCCGATCGCCGTCTTGCCAGCCCCCATCAGCCCTACGAGGACGACGGGCTTGCCTGGCGCTGCCGCGTCGCGCTGCCGCGCCGCTTCGTCCTGCGGCCTGGGATGGGTAGAATCGCCGTGCGGCGAGTCGGGGACCGTGGCATCTGTCATCGGTGCCTGCTTGTTAGCATGCCTATGACGCTTGGCCACGCCGCGAACCGCTCTGCCGGCTCCCTCGCGGAACCGGAACCGCATGGCCACAAGGCCGGGGCCAGGACCGCAAGCCGGACTTCCGGCCAGAACCTCTTGGAAGGACGATGGGCCGCTTCGTATTCCTCCTCCTCGCCGTTCTCCTTCTGCTCGCGGCCGCCGGCGCGGTCATGATCGGCCTGTTCCCGCCGGAGCCACGCCAGGCCGAGATCGAGCGCGTCCTGCCGGCTGAGCGGTTCGGAACGCGCTGAAGCCTAAGGGATGGACCGGCACGCCGAGGCTTTCCTCGAGATGCTCGCGGCAGAGCGCGGCGCGTCGCGTAACACGCTTGCCGCCTATTCGGCCGACCTTGCCGATTGCGGCGCCTTCCTCTCCGCGCGCGGCATCGCGCTTTCCTCGGCCGACGCGCCCGCGCTCAGGGCCTATCTCGAAAGCCTTGCCGATGCCGGGCTCTCGGCGCGCACGGCAGCGCGGCGACTCTCCGCGCTCAGGCAGTTACACCTGTTCCTGTATCGCGAGCGGATCCGCCCCGACGACCCGACGGCGGAACTCGACCGGCCGAAGCTCGGCCGCCGCCTGCCGCGCGTTCTCGCCCAGGCCGAGGTTGCGGCGCTGATCGATGCAGCGGCGGCAGCGCCGGCGCCCGCAGGCCTGCGCGATGCCGCCCTCGTCGAGCTTCTCTACGGCAGCGGATTGCGAGCGAGCGAGGTGATCGCCCTGCCCCGCGCTGCGTTCCGCCAAGGCGCAGAGGCGCTGCTCGTGCGCGGCAAGGGAGGGAAGGAGCGGCTCGTGCCGCTCGGCCCCCGGGCGCGGGCAGCCATCGCTGCGATGCTCGAGGCCGAGACGGCAGAGGAGAAGGCCCGCCGCGGCCAGGCCCCGCCCCGGTGGCTGTTTCCTGCACGCGGCGCGTCCGGCCACCTGACGCGCCAGACGCTGGGCCTGATCGTCAAGCGTGCGGCCGCTGCGGCCGGGATCGACCCGGCCCGCGTCAGCCCGCATGTGTTGCGCCACGCCTTCGCCACGCACCTGCTTGAAGGCGGGGCGGACCTGCGCAGCCTCCAGGCCATGCTCGGCCACGCCGATGTCGCGACGACCGAGATCTACACCCATGTGAGCGCCGCGCGGCTTGCCGCGACGGTCGCCGCACATCACCCGCTTGCGCGCGAGAGCCATGCCAAGCCGCCCCGCTCGCGCCCCCGCGGCTAGTGTGCTATCGCGCCCGGCCATGCGCCATTTCCTGGACTTCGAGAAACCCATCGCCGAGATCGAGGGCAAGATCGAGGAGCTCCGCCACCTCCCCGAAAGCCCCGACATGAACATCTCCGAGGAGGTCGAGCGCCTCTCGGAGAAGGTCGACAAGCTCATTCGCTCGACTTATGCCAAGCTCACGCCCTGGCAGAAGACGCAGGTGGCACGCCACCCGGGCCGGCCGCACGCGGCCGATGTCGTCGCGGGGCTGATCACAGAGTTCGTGCCGCTCGCAGGAGACCGGGCCTTCGCCGATGACCGCGCGATCATCGCCGGGCTCGGCCGGTTCGAGGGTTCGGCCGTCGCCGTGCTCGGCACCGAGAAGGGGGCGGAGACCGAGGACCGCGTCGCGCACAATTTCGGCATGGCCCGGCCGGAGGGTTACCGCAAGGCGCGGCGCGTGATCGAGCTTGCCGGGCGGTTCGGGCTGCCCGTGCTGACCTTCGTCGACACGCCAGGCGCCTATCCCGGCATCGATGCCGAGGCGCGTGGCCAGGCCGAAGCCATCGCGCGGGCCATCGAGGCCTGCCTCGCAGCCCCCGTGCCCGTCGTCTCCACCATCATCGGCGAGGGCGGCTCAGGCGGCGCGATCGCGCTTGCCGCGGCAGATCATGTGCTGATGTTCGAACACGCGATCTACAGCGTGATCAGCCCGGAGGGCTGCGCCTCGATCCTGTGGCGCGACGCAGCGCTTGCCGAGACCGCGGCCGAGGCGCTGAAGCTGACGGCGGAGGACCTGAAGAAGCTCGGCCTGATCGACACGATCGTGCCCGAGCCGCTTGGCGGCGCGCATCGCGACCCCACGGCGGCGATCGCCGCGCTCGGCAAGGCGGTATCGACCGCCCTCGCGCCGCTTTCGGGCGAGCCGGGCGCCAGGCTTGTCGCACGGCGTCGCGAGAAGTTCCTCGCCATGGGGCGCGCCGCCCCCGCCGCCTGAGCGGCGAGGCCCTCGCCCATGCGACTCGTCTCCGCCTCGCTCGCGCTGATCGGTCTCGCCGCTTCCGCCCTGCTGTGGTGGCTGCTTGGCGGTGTGATTGTCGAGCCGAGGGGCGCCTCCTCGATGGCGGTGCGTCTCGGCTTCGGGCTCGCGGCCCTCCTGCCGGCGGTGCTCCTGCTTGCGGCGATGCTACTGGCGCAGATGCTGCTGCGCTTCGCCTCCGGCACGTTCGACCCGCTCGCGGGACGCGAGTCCCGGTTCCTTCTCGTCAATCAGCGCGTCATCACCAACACGATCGAACAGCTCGCCGTGTTCGCGCCGTCGCTTCTCGCCTGGGCGGCTGGGGCGGAGGCGCGGGCGATGCCGTGGATCATCGCGCTCGGCATCGTGTTCGGCGCCGCACGGCTCGCGTTCTGGATCGGCTACCTGATCGACCCGGTGGCGCGCGCCCTCGGCATGGCGCCGACCGCCGTCGCCTCACTCCTCGCGCTCGGCGCGGCCATCCACGCCTGGCTTACCTGATACCCTCGTCGACCAGGCCCGGGCAGAACATGGAGAGCGCGCGCACATGCGCGCCCTGCCCGCCCGTTCCCGCCGCGTAGGACGCAACGGCGACGGAGAAGGCGACGGCTGCGCGGTCACGGCAGGACCCGGCGACCGCGTTCTCCGGCGCACGGCCGGCCGGGACCATCACCCGCGTCACGCGCGGATCCGAAACAGGCCCCACGGCAACGGCGCCGGACGGCACGATGCCGGTGACTGGCCCGCACTGGACGGAAAGAGACGCGACCGCGGAGCCGCGCGGCAAGGGCACCACGCTGGCGCGGTAGCCCGCGACGGCCGCGCCTGCGGGGCAGAGATGGGTCGCCTCCCTCCCCGTCCTGTCGCCGGCCGCGGCCGACCAGACGACGCTTGCCACCCGCCAGCGGCACTGTCCGCCGTCGCACGCGATCGGCGCGCAGCCGAGTTCGAGGAAGTTCAGAAGCGGACCCTCCGCGAGTCTGACCCCGACGATGGCCTGGCCGTCCGGGCAGCGCAGGGCGCCGACGAAGGCGTAGCGCGCGGTGCCGCCGCCCGCCTGCACCGTCTCCATCTCGCCCGGGCGCGGGGCGCTGACGATCTCCTCGGCGGCCGCTGGAATCGCGAGAAGGCCAATCAGAACGAGGGCGCACCGGTGCATGGGCGCAACCATAGCCGAGCCGTCAGGCCGCGCGCACCATGTACACCGCCTCGCCATAGCCCGTCGTCGTCGCGGGAGCTGGCCGGAACCCTTGCCGTGCCCAGAGCGCCTCCGTGCCGTGCACCGACACGAGCGTGATGACAGGCAGCGCCGCCTCCCGCGCGACTTCGGTCAGCCGCGCGACCGCCGCGCCGACGAGACCCTTCCCGCGCGCGCGCTGCGCGATGGCGATGTCGTGGAGATGAAGGCAGTCGGGGCTATCGGGCAGCATGCCGAGACGCTCGCCGAGCTTCGGCGGCCCACCGATCCGCCAGGGATGCGAAACCACGTAGGCGGCGAGCCCCGCGTCGTCAGACACGACCAGGCAACCGGCGGGAAACAGGGCCAGCCGCTCGGCGAACAGCGCCTCGCCTTCCGGCGGCAAGGGTGCGTGGGAGATCGTCTCGAGCGCCGCGACAGCGGGAAGGTCACCCGCCGCCATCGCCCGCCAGGCGAGGCTCACACCTTGCCGTGGCAGTGCTTGTACTTCTTGCCCGACCCGCACGGGCACGCTGCATTGCGCGGGGTGCGGTGCCAGGTCGAAGGGTCGGCCGGGTCGACGCCGTTTGCCTCGCGGCGAAGCGCGGGGCGCTCGATCACGCCCGCCTCCGTGCCGCCGTCCATCCCGCCCGCGAAGGCAGGGTCTATCCGCGTCTCGGTCATCTGCGGAGCGAACTCGGGCGGTGGCGCGGGTGGGGCGAGCTGAACGCGGGCGAGCAGGCTCGTCGTGCGCTCGCGCAGCTCGGTCAGCATCCGGTTGAAGAGGGTGAACGCCTCGGTCTTGTACTCGTTCAGCGGATCGCGTTGGCCGTAGGCACGCAGCCCGATGCCCTGGCGGAGATGGTCGAGCGCGAGCAGGTGCTCCTTCCACACCTGGTCGAGCACCTGCAGAAGCACCGACTTCTCGACATAGCGCATCAGGTCGGGCCCGAAATCCGCGGCCTTCTTCGCCATCAGCCCATCGACCTCGCGGGTGATGCGCTCGCGCACGCCCTCGTCGTCGATGCCTTCTTCTGCCGCCCAGTCCTTCACCGGAAGGTCGAGGCCGAAAAGGCGAAGGGTCTCCTCGTGCAGCGTGTCAGTGTTCCACTGCTCCGGCATCGCGTTCTCTGGGATGGCCGAGCCGACGAGGTCAGAGATCACCTCCTCGCGCATCTCGGCCACCGTGGCCGCGACATCCTCGGCCTTCATGAACTCCTTGCGCTGCGCATACACCTCGCGGCGCTGGTCGTTCATGACGTTATCGTACTTCAGCAGGTTCTTGCGGGTATCGAAGTTCCGCGCCTCGACCTTCTTCTGCGCCTTCTCGAGCGCCTTGTTGATCCAGGCGTGGACGATCGCCTCGCCTTCCTTCAGTCCGAGCTTCTGCAGCATCCCGCCCATGCGGTCGGAGCCGAAGATGCGCATCAGGTCGTCCTCGAGGGAGAGGAAGAACTTCGATGCGCCGGGGTCGCCCTGACGGCCCGACCGGCCGCGAAGCTGGTTGTCGATGCGGCGGCTCTCGTGCCGCTCCGTGCCGATGACGTAGAGCCCGCCCGCCGCCTTCACGATCTCGCGGTTGGCGGCCACCTCGTCGCGGATCGCCTGGGCGCGGGCCTCCTTCTCGGGACCGTCCTCCATGCCGCCGAGCTCGAGCGCGATGCGCATGTCGGCATTGCCGCCGAGCTGGATGTCGGTGCCACGGCCGGCCATGTTCGTCGCCACCGTCACCGCGCCGGGGCGGCCGGCCTGGACGATGATCGTCGCTTCCTGCTCGTGGAAGCGCGCGTTGAGCACGTTATGCGGAATGTTCCGCTCACGCAGCAGCGCCGCGACCTGCTCGCTCTTCTCGATCGAGGTGGTGCCCATCAGCACCGGCTGGTTGCGGGCGCGCGCCTCCTCGATCTCGTGGATCACCGCCTCGTACTTCTCGCGGGCGGAGCGATAGACCTCGTCGTCATGGTCCTTGCGCGCGACCGCGACGTTCGTTGGAATCTCGACGACCTCGAGCTTGTAGATCTCGGCGAATTCGTCGGCCTCGGTCGAGGCCGTGCCGGTCATGCCGGAAAGCTTGGGGTACAGGCGGAAATAGTTCTGGAAGGTGATCGAGGCGAGGGTCTGGTTCTCCTGCTGGACCGGCACGCCCTCCTTCGCCTCGAGCGCCTGGTGCAGCCCGTCGGAGTAGCGCCGCCCCTCCATCATCCGCCCGGTGAACTCGTCGATGATGACGATCTTCTGCACGTTGTCGCGCGGATCGCGGCGGACGACGTAGTCGACATCGAGGCGGTAGAGCGTGTGCGCCCGCACGCTCTGGTTCATGTGGTGGACGGCGGCGATGTTGCCGATGTCATAGAGGTTGCCGTCCTTCAGGACGCCGGCTTCGCGCAGCATCTGCTCGGCGCGCTCCGTCCCCGCCTCGGTGAGCGAGACGGTACGCATCTTCTCGTCCTTCTCGTAGGTCTCGGGGTCCTCGACGAGGACGCGGACCACGGCATCGACCTGCCGGTAGAGCTCGGAGCTGTCATCCGCGGGGCCGGAGATGATCAGCGGCGTGCGCGCCTCGTCGATCAGGATGCTGTCGACCTCGTCGACGATGGCGAAGCTGAAGTCCCGCTGCACCATGTCCTCGAAGCGGTACTTCATGTTGTCGCGCAGGTAGTCGAAGCCGAACTCGTTGTTCGTGCCGTAGGTGATGTCGGCCGCGTAGGCCGCTCGGCGCTCGTCGTCGGTCAGCCCGTGCACGATCACGCCCGTGGTCAGGCCGAGGAAGCCGTATACCCGGCCCATCCACGCGGCGTCGCGCTTGGCGAGGTAGTCGTTCACGGTGACGACGTGCACGCCCTTGCCCGAGAGGGCGTTCAAGTAGGCGGGAAGCGTCGCGACCAGCGTCTTGCCCTCGCCGGTCTTCATCTCCGCGATGCGGCCCTCGTGCAGCACCATGCCGCCGATCATCTGCACGTCGAAATGCCGCTGGCCGAGCACGCGCACCGCGGCCTCGCGCACCACCGCGAAGGCCTCGGGAAGAAGGTCGTCGAGCGTCGCACCCGTGGCGAGCCGGTCGCGGAACTCGACGGTCTTGGCCGCGAGCGCCTCGTCCGAAAGCGCCTTCATCGCCGGCTCGTGCCCGGCGATCGCCGGCACGCGCTTGCGGTAGGCCTTGAGCATCCGGTCGTTGCTGGTGCCCAGGATGGCGCGGGCAAGGCGGTTGAACATCGGCGGTCGGGTCCTGCGGCGGTCCTGTCAGCGCACGCCCGGGCACTCGCCGGAACGTGCAGGGGCTCTCGATGGGCGCCCCGGAGGCCGCGCTGAGGCGGACGGGCGCCCATGGGCTCGGCCACATATGGGCCCGAGGGCGCACGGGCGTCAATCACAGGGGCGGCATCCCACAGGGGCGGCATCCCTCGCCGGTACTCTGCTGGCGGCTGCCTCCCCGTCTGGTCGCTTGCTTGGCGCCTGGGGCGGTTGCTTGTCGCTCGGGGCGGGTTCGGCCATCATCCGCGCCCCGGGACGCACCCCCGCGACCGGCCGCGTGAAGGATCCACGATGCCAGCCTCCCTCACCCGCCCTGCCGCAGCGCTGGCGGTGCTCCTGCTCGCCGGGCCCGCAGCCGCGCAGGTCCAGCCGGTCAACCCCGCCTCGGACCCCGTCGTCGCGCGGATCGACGGCAACCCGATCCACCTCTCCGAGGTCGAGGAGGCAGCGCGCGGCCTGCCTGAGCAGTTCCGGGCCATGCCGCCGCCGATGCTCTACCCGCTGCTGATCGACCAGATGATCAGCCAGCGCGTGCTCGCCGATGCGGCGCGCAAGGCGAACCTGCAGAACAGCCCCGAGGTCCGCGCTCGCGTGCGCCAGGCAGAGGAGGAGGCGCTGCAGCAGGCCTTCCTCGCCCGCGAGATCACGCCGCTGATGACGGACGAGGCCCTGCGCGCGCGCTACCAGCGCGACATCGCGAGCCAGCCGGCCGAGGCCGAGGTGCGCGCCCGCCATATCCTCGTGCAGACGGAGACGGACGCGCGGTCGGCCATCACGGCGCTGCAGGGTGGTGCGGATTTCGCAGCCCTCGCCCGGGAGCGCTCGCGCGGCCCCGGCGCCGCGGAGGGCGGCGATCTCGGCTTCTTCAAGAAGGAGGAGATGCCCGAGGCCTTCGCCGAGGCGGCCTTCGCGCTGCAGCCTGGCCAGGTGAGCCCGACGCCCGTGCGCACCCAGTTCGGCTGGCATGTGATCAAGGTCGAGGAGCGGCGCGAGCAGCCGCGGCCGAGCTTCGAGGAATCCGAGCCCGAGCTTCGCCGCGCCGTCATCGAGGAGGCTGCGACGCAGGTGGTGGACCGGCTGCGCGCCGCCGCAACGGTGCAGCGCTTCAACCTCGACGGCTCGCCGATGGCCGCCCCGCCCGCCACGCCCCCCGCTGCCCCCGCCCCGCGCTGACCAGGACCTGACGGAGCCCGACCGACACCATGGCCCACCCGGTTTCGCCCCTCGCCGTTCCCCTGCCGGAGCTTCCGCCCATCGCCGGGCTCCGCCTCGGCGCGACCGCCGCAGGCATCCGCTATGTCGGACGGGACGACCTCGTGATGGCGGAGTTCCCCGCCGGCACCACGGTCGCGGGCGTGTTCACCACGAACAAGTGTCCCGGCGCGCCGGTCGATTGGTGCCGCGGGGCGCTGAAGGGCGGCCGCGCCCGGGCGCTCGTCGTCAATGCCGGCAATGCCAATGTCTTCACCGGCAAGGCGGGTGCGGCGGCAGCGAAGGCGACCGCCGAGGCGGCAGCGAAGCTCGTCGGCTGCAAGCCGCGCGAGGTGTTCCTCGCCTCGACGGGCGTGATCGGCCAGGTGCTGCCGGCAGAGAAGCTGGTCGCGGCGCTGCCGGCCCTGCATGCCGGCCTCGCCGAGGACCGGCTCGGCGCCGTCGCCCGTGCGATCATGACGACGGACACCTTCCCCAAGGCGGTGACGCGCACGGCCCGCATCGGCGGCGAGACGGTGCGGATCAGCGGCATCGCCAAGGGAAGCGGCATGATCGCGCCCGACATGGCGACGATGCTCGCCTTCGTCTTCACCGACGCGAAGATCCCCGCGCCCCTGCTTCAGGTGCTGCTGTCCAAGGCGACGGAGAGAAGCTTCAACTGCACAACCGTCGACAGCGACACCTCGACCTCCGACACGCTGCTCCTGTTCGCAACCGGCACGGCGAAGCACCGGCGCATCCCGGCCGAGGGCGGGGCCGTTCTGAAGGACTTCCGCGCAGCGCTCGAGGCGGTGCTGCATGAGCTCGCGCTGGCCGTGGTGCGCGACGGCGAAGGCGCGCAGAAGCTCATCAAGATCGAGGTCAAGGGTGCGGTCACGGCAAAGTCGGCCAAGCGCGTCGCGCTCTCGATCGCCAATTCCCCCCTGGTCAAGACCGCCATCGCGGGCGAGGACGCGAACTGGGGGCGAATCGTGATGGCGGTCGGCAAGGCAGGCGAGAAGGCCGACCGTGACCGCCTCTCGGTCGCGATGGGCGGTGT
Organism: Elioraea rosea; assembly: GCF_007644105.1. Taxonomy (GTDB): domain Bacteria; phylum Pseudomonadota; class Alphaproteobacteria; order Acetobacterales; family Acetobacteraceae; genus Elioraea_A; species Elioraea_A rosea. The sequence goes on from NZ_VFAC01000001.1 coordinate 337,070, forward strand.
GTGGATGGCGAGGAACGGCACCGTCGTCGAAGGGTATGACGAGAAGCCTGTGGTGGCGCACATCAAGGGCCGCGAGGTCGACATCACCGTCGATCTCGGCCTCGGCAAGGGCGAGGCCACGGTGTGGACCTGCGACCTGACGCACGGATACATCGACATCAATGGCAGCTACCGAAGCTGAGCCGCGCGCAGAGGCGCTTCTGTCGGAGCGGTTGCGGCTCCGCCCGCTCGCCGCAGACGATGCCGCACCGCTGCACCGGCTGATCAATGATTGGGAGGTCGCGCGCAATCTCGGTCCGGTTCCCTTTCCCTATCCCCGCGAGGCACTCGAAGCCTGGATCGCGCGCGCGGGCGAGGACCGCGCGGCCGATCGCGCCTTTCATTTCTGCATCACAGGGCGGGAGGAGGAGCACCCGCTCGGCGTCATCGGGCTGACGCGCACCGAGCGCGGCACGGGGCGCATCGGCTACTGGGTCGGCCGCCGCTACTGGGGCCATGGCGTGGCGAGCGAGGCGGTCACCCGGCTCGTCTCCTGGGGGTTCGGCACGCTCGGGCTCGACAGGCTGATCGCCTATGTGGCGGACGACAACGCCGCCTCGATGCGCGTCCTCGAGAAGGAAGGGTTCCGCTTCACCCACGAGGCGGAGCACGATTTCGCCTCGCGCGGCGGTGCGTTCCCGGTGCGCTGGTTCGCGCTCACGCGGGCCGATCGCATGGCAGCCTCTGGCCATGGCAAGCCGAAGCCGGAGACGGCCGCGATGCTCGGCGCCGAGCGCCCTCTCCTTCTTGTCGCCGCCGTCGCGCTGATCGACGGGGACGGGCGCGTGCTGCTCGCACGGCGGCCCGAGGGCAAGGCGCTCGCTGGCCTCTGGGAGTTTCCCGGCGGCAAGGTGGGGCCTGGCGAGACGCCGGAGGCGGCGCTGATCCGCGAGCTGCGCGAGGAGCTCGGCATCGACGTCTCCGCCTCCTGCCTCGGCCCCTTCACCTTCGCGAGCCACGCCTACGAGAAGTTCCACCTGATGATGCCGCTCTATCTCTGCCGCCGCTGGCAGGGAACGCCGCAGCCGCTTGAGGGGCAGACCCTCGCCTGGGTCAGGCCGAACAAACTCGCCGACTATCCGATGCCGCCCGCAGACATCCCGCTCGTCGCCATGCTGCGCGACTGGCTGTAGGACACGCCGATGACCGACACGCGCCCGACCGCCTGCCTTCTCGTGATCGGCGACGAGGTGCTCTCGGGCCGCACGCGCGATGCCAACATCCAGTTCCTCGGCCAGCGCCTGGGCGAGCTCGGCATCCCGCTGCGCGAGGTGCGGGTCATCCCCGATGACCGCGCCGTCATCGTTGCGACGGTCAACGACGTTCGGGCGCGCTTCACCTACGTGTTCACCACGGGCGGCATCGGCCCGACGCATGACGACATAACCAGCGAGTGCGTCGCCGAAGCCTTCGGCGTCCCTTGGGTCGTCCATCCCGAGGCCTATGCCGAGATGGCGGCCGACTACGCCTCGCGCACCCCGCCCGTCGAGTTCAACGCCGCGCGGCTGCGGATGGCGACGGTGCCCGAGGGCGCGAGCCTGATCCGCAATGCCGTCTCCGTCGCGCCGGGGTTCCGCATCGGCAACGTCCATGTCATGGCGGGCGTACCGAAGGTGATGCAGGCGATGTTCGAGGCCATCGCGCCGACGCTCGAGGGCGGCATCCCGACGGTGAGCCGCTCGGTGCATGCCGTCGGCATCTTCGAGGGAACGATCGCCGCCCCCCTCGGTGCGATCCAAGAGGCGAGCGAAGGCGTCTCGCTCGGCAGCTACCCGTACTACCGCGCATCCGGCAATGGCGTCGCGATCGTCGCGCGCGGGACGGATGCCGCGGCTGTCGAGCAGGCGATCGCCCGCGTGGCGGAGATGATCCGCGCGGAAGGGGCCGAGCCGGTGTTTGGCGAGCCTGGCTGATCAGGCAGGCACGCGGCGGGCGAGCCGCACGGCCGTGTGCCCGCGGCTCGTTCGCAGCGACGGCATCACCAGGATGCAGTCGTCATGCGGGGTGCGGATCTCCGCATTGCCGTCGAGCGCGATGAGGGTGTTCCGCTCGCGCACCACCTCGCCGCCGCGGAAGGCGCGAACGAAGCGGAAATCGCTGCTCTCCGCCGTCACCGTCATCGTCACCTGCGCGAGCGTCGGCGCAGGCCGCGTGCGCAGCGACGGGGCGAGCGCGGCCGCATCGGCTTCCGCGAGCTGCTCCGTGTGGCGCAGGAGGCCCGCGACGGAGGCGAACATCGCCGAGACCGTCGCCTCGAGCCAATGCTGCCCCGCCTCGACGAGCACCGCCGCGCGTTTCGTTCCGGGGTCAGCGAAGGGGCGATAGTCGATCAGCCTGCGGCCGCCGAGATGTCCATGGTCGCTCACCACGAGAAGCGGCGAACCGATCGCGAGAGCGAGCCGGCGCGCCTTGTCCGTCGCGCCGCAGAGCATCAGCGGGTCGCTGTCCCAGAGCATCGAGTGCAGGTCGAGAAGCACATCGACGGTGTCGAACAGCGGGCGAAGCGAGCGTGCGCGGCGGAGTTCGGCGCTGTCGCGCGGGCCATCGAGCACGGCGCGGCACCAGAGGCGGTTGAAATCCTCTTCGACATAGCGGCTCGCGGTCGGCTCGCGGCGGTCGAACCGGGCAAAGGCATCGAGATTGGCGAAGATAAGCGAGAGCCTGCCGCGCGCCGGGGCGATGCCAAGCGAGAGAAGCCGGGCGAGGACAAGCGCGCCGGCATACTCGTTTCCATGCACAAGCGCAACGATAGCGGTATGCGGACCCGGGCTCGGGGATGCGAAGCTCCAGACCCCCGGCACCCCCGTGTTACCCGGCGCGAGCGCGGCAAGCGCCGGCGGCTCGAGCCGGACGGGGAAGTCTTCGCAGCCGTGCTTGCCGCTCACTGGCCGGACCTCAGGCCGCGAGCCTGTCCGCGAGCCGGGCTAGGAATGCGTCGCAGGCGGCGAGCTCGCTCTCGGCGATCCATTCGTCCGGCGTATGCGCCTGCGCGATGTCGCCCGGCCCGCACACGATAGCCGGCATCCCCGCCTCCTGGAAGATGCCGCCCTCCGTGCCGTAGCTGACGCGACCGGCGTGGTTGGCGCCCGTCACGCCGCGCACGAGCTCGGCAAGCGCGTGGCCGGCGGGAAGCGCCATCGCCTCGAGCGTCGGGCGCTGCTCGAACCGTATCGCCGCATCGGGGTGCACCGCGCGCATGGCGGGAAGCAGCATCTCGGCATGGGCGCGCACCTCGTCGAGCAGGCTCCCGGCGTCATGGCCGGGAATGTTGCGGTACTCGAACACGAACTCCGCCCGGTGCGGCACGACGTTCAGCGCGGTGCCGCTGTGGAACGTGCCGACATGGACGGAGGTGTGCGGCGGGTCGAAGCCCTGGTCGAACGGCCCTTCGGCGAGGATGCGCCGCTTCTGGCCGGTGATGAAGTGAACGAGCTCGGCCGCAACCTCGAGCGCGTTGACGGCACGGTCGGGGTGCGCCGAATGCCCCGCCTTGCCCTCGACGACGCAGAAGGCCGATACCTTCCCCTTGTGGCCGAGGATCGGTTTCATCGAGGACGGCTCGCCCACGATCACCATCTCCGGCCGGACGGGGAGCGTTGCGAGATCGGCGACGAGACGCCGCGCCCCGTGGCAGCCGACCTCCTCGTCATAGGTGATGCAGAGATGGACGGGCCGGCTCAGCGCGCGCGACTTGAACGCCGGCACGGCGGCGAGGATCGCGGCGACGAAGCCCTTCATGTCCGAGGTGCCGCGGCCGATCAGCCTGCCGTTCTCGCGCCGAAGCAGGAACGGATCGCCCGTCCAGGCCTGGCCCGCCACGGGTACGACATCGACGTGGCCCGACAGCGCGACACCCGCGCGGTCCTCCGGCCCGATCGTCGCGTAGAGGTTCGCCTTCCTGCCTGTCTCGTCGTGCGTGATGCGCGAGGCGACGCCGTGGCTGTCGAGATAGCCACGGATGAAGTCGATGCAGTCGAGATTGCTGTTGGCGCTCACGGTGTCGAACGCCACGAGCCTGTCGAGCATCTCGATCGTGGTGGTGTTGCCGGTCATCACCGGACGAGGAAGATCCGTCACGAACATTGCCCCACTGCCAATGCCATCCGATGATGCCGGGCCGGGTGGCGCGGTCAACCCCGCGCCGGGCGGGCCGGCTCGATGCCTAGTCGCAACGGAATGCGCTGCCACGCTCGCGTACATCGTCCGGAGCCGAGCCGAGGCGGAAGCGCGGCGCGACGAGCGGATCGGCGAGCGCATCGGCCACGTCCTCCTCCGGCACGGCGGCGGCGACCGCTGCGAAGAACGGGCCGTCGCCGCGCGCGCGACGCAGGTAGAGCCGGTGCAGGGCGATCGCGAGCGGCGCGTGCGGAAGGCAGCACGGGCAGGCGCCCGGGTGGCCCGGGCGCGCTTCGGGAAGTCGCTCCACGATTGCCGCCCCCTCGGGTGCCTCTGCGCCCGACGGCAGCACGAGCGCGATCACCGATTCGTCAGCGCCTGTTCCGGGCCGCCAGGCGGTCACCGGGATGCGGGTGTCAGCTACCATCATCTGGACATAAGCATATCTTTATGTCATTGGGAATGACATGGAGACCGTTCTCTCCCCCCTTCGCGCCATCGCCGAGCCGACCCGGCTTCGCCTCGTCGCCCTCTGCGCGGCCGGAGAGTGGTGCGTGAGCGACCTCGTCGAGATCCTCGGCCAGTCCCAGCCACGCCTCTCGCGCCATCTCAAGCTGCTCTGCGACTCGGCCGTGCTGGTACGCCAGCCGGAAGGCTCGAACGTCTATTTCCGGCTCGCGACGGAAGGCGCCGGCGCGCGGCTCGCCGAGACCGCGCTTGCCGCGCTGCCTGGCGATGACCCCGTCCGGGCGGCCGACAGACGCCGGGCGGCTGCCCGCGCGGCCGACCGCGCGCGGGACGCGATCGCCGCTTTCCAGGACAACCCCGCCGCCTGGGACGAGATGCGCGCGCTCGACCTGCCGGCCCGCGCGATCGAGGAGGCCCTTCTCGCCCGACTTCCCCAGGGGCGGCTCGGCCGGGTGCTCGACATCGGCTGTGGCACGGGGCGGATGATGGAGGTGCTGAGCCCGCGGGCGGAGCATGTCCTCGGCATCGATCTCTCGCGGCGCATGCTCGCGCTCGCCCGCACACGCATCGCCGAGCGCGGCCTCGCCAACTGCTCGGTACGGCAGGCAGACATGGCGCGGATCTCCCTGCCCGACGCCTCGTTCGACGTCGTCGTGCTCTGCATGGTTCTACACTACGCCGATGACCCCGCGGCGGTTCTCGCCGAAGCCGCACGGTTGACGGCACCGGGCGGGCGCGTCGCGGTCGTCGACCTAGCCCCGCATGGGCGCGACGACCTGATCCGCCGCCTCGCCCACCGCGTGCCCGGCCTCTCCTCGGCGGAGATCGCCCGCCCGCTCGAAGCCGCGGGCCTCGCGCTCGCCTCGCCCGCCACGGTCGGCTCTGCCCTGCCCGTTCTCATCCACATCGCCGCCGCCCCCGCCGACACCCCGAAACAGACCGCCGCACCGCGCGGCGCCTTCGCCTTCTAGGACGATCGCCATGTCACGCCCGCATCTTCTCGACGCGCTCAAGGACCAGGTTCTGCTCTGCGACGGCGGCTTCGGCGCGCGCATCCAGGCCATGACGCTCGACGTGGAGCGCGACTACATGGGCAAGGAGAACTGCACCGAGGTGCTGCTTCTCTCGCGCCCGGACATCGTGCGCGAGATCCATCGCGGCTACTTCGCCGCAGGCGCCGACATGGTGGAGACCAACACCTTCGGCGGCTCGCCGATCACGCTTGCCGAGTTCGGCCTCGAGGACGAGGCCTTCGAGCTGAACCGTCGCGCCGTCGAGCTCGCCCGCGAGGCGGCCGAGACCTTCGCCGATGGCCGACCCCGCTGGGTGGTCGGTTCGGTGGGGCCCGGAACCAAGCTGCCCACCCTCGGCAATGTCGACTACGACACGCTCGAAGCAGCGCTGACGGTGCAGGCGGACGGGCTGATCGCGGGCGGCGCCGATGCGATCCTGATCGAGACCTGCCAGGACACGTTGCAGATCAAGGCCGCGGTGAACGGAGCGAAGGCGGCACGGCACAAGGCCGGGCGGGCGGACGTGCCGATCTTCGTGCAGGTGACCGTGGAGACGACCGGCACGCTTCTCGTCGGCCCCGACATCGCGGCGGCCGCGACCGTCGTGCACGCGCTCGACGTGCCCCTGCTCGGGCTGAACTGCGCGACGGGCCCGCAGGAGATGGCCGAGCATGTGCGCTGGCTCGCGCAGAACTGGCCCGGCCTTCTCTCCGTGCAGCCGAATGCCGGCCTGCCCGAGCTCGTCGACGGCCGCACGCACTACCCGTTGACGCCAGACGAGCTCGCGGTGTGGATCGAGCGCTTCATCGCAGAGGACGGGCTCAACCTCGTCGGCGGCTGCTGCGGCACCAACAACGACCATGTCTCCGCGCTCGATGCGATGCTGCGCAGGCGCGCCGGAAGCCTGCGGCGGCCCGCACCGGTGGCGCGCAAGAGCGTGTGGGTGCCCTCCGTCGCGAGCCTCTACGGAGCGGTGCCGTTGCGGCAGGAGAACAGCTACTTCTCGATCGGCGAGCGCTGCAACGCCAACGGCTCGAAGAAGTGGCGCGAGCTCCAGGCCGTCAATGACTGGGATGGCTGCGTCGCCATGGGCCGCGAGCAGATCGGCGAAGGCTCGAACAGCCTCGATGTCTGCACCGCCTTCGTCGGCCGCGACGAGATGTTCGAGATGACGGAGGTGATCAAGCGCTTCACCTCCTCGGTCAACGCCCCGCTCGTGATCGACAGCACCGAGACGCCGGTGATCGAGGCGGCGCTCAAGCTGCATGGCGGCAAGGCGATCATCAACTCGATCAACTTCGAGGAGGGCGAGCGCGCAGCGTCTGACCGCATGACGCTCGCGAAGAAGTTCGGCGCCGGCGTGATCGCGCTCACGATCGACGAGGCGGGCATGGCCAAGACGGCGGAGGACAAGCTGCGCATCGCGCGCCGCCTCGTCGAGTTCGCCTGCGACCGCTACGGCCTGCCGCAGTCAGACCTGCTGATCGATCCGCTCACCTTCACGATCGCCACAGGCAACGAGGACGACCGCAAGCTCGGGCTCTGGACGCTCGAGGGCATCCGGATGATCCGCGAGGAGTTCCCCGACATCCAGATCATCCTCGGCCTTTCCAACATCAGCTTCGGGCTGAACCCGGCCGCGCGGCACGTGCTGAACTCGGTGTTCCTCGACCATGCGGTGAAGGCGGGCATGACGGGGGCGATCGTGCATGTCTCGAAGATCAAGCCGCTGCATCAGATCCCGCCCGAGGAGGTGAAGGTCGCGGAGGACCTGATCTTCGACCGCCGTGCCGAGGGCTATGACCCGCTCCAGGCGATGCTCGGGATGTTCGCCGAACGCAAGGCGGCCGATACCGGCAAGAAGAAGCGCGCCGAGACCGTGGAAGGGCGCCTGAAGGACCGCATCGTCGACGGCGACCGCAAGGGGCTCGAGGATGAGCTGTCGGATGCGATCGCCGCCGGCCACGCGCCGCTCGCGATCATCAACGACATCCTCCTCGACGGCATGAAGGTGGTGGGCGAGCTGTTCGGCGCGGGGAAAATGCAGCTTCCCTTCGTCCTGCAGAGTGCCGAGACGATGAAGGCCGCCGTTGCCTACCTGGAACCGTTGATGGAGCGCGTCGATGGCCAGCAGAAGGGAACGATCGTGCTCGCCACCGTGAAGGGCGACGTGCACGACATCGGCAAGAACCTCGTCGACATCATCCTGACCAACAACGGCTACCGGGTGATCAATCTCGGCATCAAGGTGCCGCTCGCCGACATGGTGAAGGCCGCGAACGAGAACCGGGCCGATGCCATCGGCATGTCGGGGCTTCTCGTGAAGTCCACCGTGGTGATGCGCGAGAACCTCGAGGAGATGTCGCGCCAGGGCCTCGACATTCCTGTGATGCTCGGCGGCGCGGCGCTGACGCGCAACTATGTCGAGCAGGATTGCGTCGCCGCCTATGGCGCAGGCCGTGTGGCCTATGCCCGCGATGCGTTCGACGGGCTGCACCTGATGGACAAGGTGGCCGCGGGCCAGTTCGACGACTATCTCGCCGCCGTGCAGGCGAAGCGCCGGGGCAAGCCGTCGAACACCCGCCGCACCCTAGGCCAGGCGACGGAGGCGGCGCTCGCGCCGGTCGACCGCGCCTACGCACAGGCGCGGCGGCGGCGCATCCTCGGCGACGAACCCGTGCCGACGCCGCCCTTCTGGGGCGCGCGTCTGCTCGAGGCGCCGACTAAGGCGGTGGTGCCGTTCATCAACGAACGCTCGCTCTACCAGTTCCAGTGGGGCTTCCGGAAACAGGGCCGCCGGCTCGAGGACTTCCTCGGCTGGGCGAAGCAGGAACTGCGGCCGGTGCTGAAGCGCATGCTGAAGCTCGCCGAGGACGAGAGCATCCTGCGGCCGCAGGCGCTCTACGGCTACTGGAAGGCCGCGGGCGAAGGCAACGACGTGGTGGTGTTCGACGAGGACGGGCGCACCGAGCTCGCCCGCTTCACCCTGCCTCGCCAGGCGAAGGAGGACGGCGAGTGCATCGCCGACTTCTTCCGCGACATCGATGAGGGTCCGGACAGCCGCGACGTGATTGGGCTCCAGGTGGTCACCGTGGGGCAGAAGGCGTCCGACATGGCGCGGGAATGGTTCGAGGCGAACCGCTACCAGGACTATCTCTACCTCCACGGGCTCTCGGTCGAGGTTGCCGAGGCGATGGCCGAGTACGTGCACAAGCGCATCCGTGCCGAGTTCGGCTTCGCCGCGGAGGATGACCGCGACATCGAGAAGATGCTGCAGCAGGGCTATCGCGGCAGCCGCTACTCCTTCGGCTATCCCGCCTGCCCCAACCTCGAGGACCAGGAGCCGCTGCTGCGGCTTCTGGGCGGCGAGAGGATCGGCGTGAGCCTGTCGGACGAGTGGCAGCTCCACCCCGAGCAGAGCACCTCGGCCATCGTGGTGCATCACCGGCGGGCGAAGTACTTCTCCGTCTGAGCCGCCGCCCACGCCCTGTCCCTCTCCAACACGAGGGGACGGAGCCGGATGCCCTTTCCTTTCCGACCAGGGGAGCGGGGGGACCCGCTTGCCAGGCATGTCAGTTCAACAGTTGAACAGGTGTTCAACTGGCTTCGCAGGGCGGCGCCGCCCATGCTAAGGGGCCGGCCATGACGCGCGCGAGCAGCCTTGCCGCCGCCAGCCTCGCCGTTGCGGTGTTGGTGCTGGCCCTGAAGGCCGTTGCCTGGTGGATCACCGGCAGCGTGGCGCTGCTGGCCGACGCCCTCGAAAGCGTCGTCAACGTCGTCGCCGCCCTCGCCGCGCTCGCCGCCGTGATCTACTCGCAGCGCCCGGCCGACGCGAACCATCCCTATGGCCACGCCAAGGCGGAATACTTCTCCGCCGTGCTCGAAGGCGCGCTCATCGTCGTTGCAGCGCTGATCATCCTGCGCGAAGCCTGGCTCGCCCTGCTGAATCCGCGCATGCCCGACCAGACGACGCTCGGCCTCGCCGTCAACGGGCTCGCGACCGCCATCAACGCCTCCTGGGCAATGCTTCTCTCCCGCCGCGGCAGGCGGCTTCGCTCGCCCGCACTCATTGCGGATGCACGGCATCTCTTCGCCGATGTCGTCACCTCCCTCGGCGTGCTGCTCGGCGTCGGCCTCGTCGTGCTGACCGGCCAGCTCTGGATCGATCCGGCGCTGGCAGCGGCAACGGCAGTCAACATCCTCTGGTCCGGCTGGCGGCTGATGCGCGAGAGCGTCGGCGGGCTGATGGACGAGGCGGTCGGGCCCGAGCTCCTCGGTCGCATCCGCTCCATCGTCGCGAGGCATGCCGAAGGCGCAATCGAAGCGCACGACATCCGAACCCGCCACGCCGGCCGTTTCACCTTCATCGAGTTCCATCTCGTGGTTCCGGAGGACATGCGCGTCGGCATGGCGCACGACATCTGCGACCGGGTCGAGGAGGCGCTGAAGGCGGAGATAGAGGGCAGCGTCATCACCATCCATGTCGAGCCCCCGCACAAGGCGAAGCACCACGGTGTGGTGGTCGTCTAGCCTCGTCGCCGCGGCAGCCGCGGTGGCGATCGCTGCGACGGCGGAGGCCGCGCCGCACCGCGTCGTCTCGCTCAATCTCTGCGCCGACCAGTTCCTCGTTCTCCTCCTGCCGCGTGACCGGATCGCGGCGTTGTCGCCGCTCGCCGATGACCCGACGCTGTCGGCCGTGGCCGGTCGCGCAGCAGGCATCCGCCGCGTCGCGCCGCTCGCCGAAGCGGTGCTGCCACTTGCGCCCGATCTCGCCGTGGCGGGCCCATGGGGCGGAGCCGGCGCAGCCTCCGTGCTGGAGCGCCGCGGCATCCCGGTCCTGCGGCTCGGCCTCGCCGAGACCTTCTCCGCGATCGAGGAGCAGCTGCTGCGCATCGGCGAGGCGCTCGGCGAGGGAGAGACGGCAAGCCGCCTTGCCGCGGAGATGCGCACGGCGCTCGACGCGCTGCCCCCTGCGCCGCGCGAGAAGCCGCGCGCGCTCGTCTGGCAGGCGCGCGGCTTCGTGCCGGGTGCAGGGACGCTCGCCGATTCGGTGCTCGTTGCGGCCGGCTTCGCCAACGCGGCGCCGTTCCGCGGCTACGGGTTCGTTGCGCTCGAGGCTCTGCTCGCCTCGCCGCCGTCGCTGCTCGTGACCGCCCCGCCAGGCGGGCCTGCCTCACTCTCGACGGCGCTCACCAATCACCCCGCGATCGCCCGTGCAGCCATCCCGCGCGCGACGGTCGACCCCGCCCTGCTCGCCTGCGGCAGCCCGCTGACGGTGGACGCGGCGGTGACGCTCGCCGCGGCGCGATGACACGGGCCCTCGCCGCGCTCGCCGGTGCACTTGCGCTTCTCTCCCTGCTCGTCGGCCGAGCGGGGTTCGGCGTCGTCGACACCGCGATCCTGTGGGAGCTTCGTGCGCCGCGCACCGTCCTCGCGCTTGCCGTCGGTGCGGGTCTCGGCCTCTCCGGCGCCGTGCTGCAGGGCCTGCTGCGCAACCGCCTGGCGGACCCTGGGCTGCTCGGCGTCACGGGCGGAGCCTCGCTCGGCGCGGTGCTCGTCTATTATTACGGCCTCGCAGCGACGCTGCCGGTCACCCTGCCCCTCGGCGGGCTCGCCGGCGCGGGGCTTGCTGCGGCGGCGATCCTCGCGCTTGCCTCGCGCACCGGAACGGGTGCGGCGCTGCTTCTGGCTGGCCTCGCCGTCGCGTCGCTCACAGGCGCGGCTGTCGCGGTCGCGCTCTCCTTCGCGCCGAACCCCTTCGCCCTGGCTGAGATCACCGTGTGGCTTCTCGGCTCGCTCGAGGATCGCGGCTGGCGGGAAGTGCTGCTCGCCCTTCCCGCCGTGCTGGCCGGTGCCGCGCTTCTTCTCGGGCTCGGGCGGCGGCTCGATGCGCTGAGCCTCGGCGAAGCGGGCGCGGCGAGCCTCGGCGTCGATGTTCCGGGAACGGTGCGCCGCGCGGCACTCGGCGCCGCGCTTGCCGTCGGAGCGACCGCTGCCGTGGCAGGCGGCGTCGGATTCGTCGGGCTGATCGCGCCGAACCTGGTGCGCGGCCCCGTCGGCGAAAGGCCGGGGGCGCTGCTGCTTCCCGCCATGTTCGCGGGCGCGGCGATCGTCGCGGCGGCAGACATCGCCGTGCGTCTCGTGCCGCTGCAGCAGGAGATGCGCCTCGGCGTCGTCACCGCGCTGATCGGTGCGCCGCTCCTGCTCCGCCTCGTCGTCACGCGGAGCGAGCGGCCATGATCGCGGCGAATGGGGTCGTCGTCTCGCGCAGCGGCCGCCGGGCGCTCGACGGCGTGTCACTTGCCTTCGAGATGGGGCGGCTGACGGCACTCGCTGGCCCGAATGGCGCGGGCAAGTCGACGCTGCTCTCCGTCCTTGCCGGGCTGCTCGCGCCGGATGCCGGCAGCGTGACGCTCGATGGCCAGCCTCTCCACGCGATGGCACCGGCCGCGCGTGCACGCCGCATCGCCTGGCTCGAACAGGGCGCGCGGGCCTCCTGGGGCATGACGGTGCGCGAGATCGCTGCCCTCGGGCGGCTGCCGCATGGCGACAGCGGCGCCGAGGCGGTGGAGGAGGCGCTTGCCGCGTGCGGGCTCGCGGCCATGGCGGAACGGCGCGTCGATGCGCTGTCGGGCGGCGAGGCGCGGCGGGCGATGCTTGCGCGCGTGCTCGCGACCCGCGCGGAGGTCCTGCTCCTCGACGAGCCTGCCGCCGATCTCGATCCCGCCCAGTGTTTCGCGCTGATGCGCCTGCTCCGCGCCGAGGCGGCGGAGGGTCGCGCCGTCATCGTCGTGCTGCACGACCTGGCCCTTGCCTCCCGCTTCGCGGACAGGATCGTGCTGCTTGCGGAAGGCCGCGTGGCGGCCGACGGCACGCCGGAGGCGGTGATGACGGAGGAGGAGGCAGGGCGCGTGTTCGGCGTGCGCATCGGCACCGACGCCTTGCCGCGGGTGCTGCCATGAGGCTCTGGCTCGCCGTCGCCTTCGCACTGCATGCCGCGGCCGTGCTCGCGCTGGTCCGCTACGGTTCGCCGCGGCCGATAGACGAGGCCGCCTACGAGCCGGCAGGCATCACCGTCGTGTTCTCGCGCGGCGGTGGCGGCGAGACGGTCGGCGAGGAGGATGCCGAAAGCCCGCCCGAGACCGCGACAGCACCGCCTGAACAGACACCCGAGGCGCCCGGCGAGCAGCAGGCGGAGGCCCAGCCCGAGCCTGCGGTGCCCGAGGAGGTGACCGCAGAGACCGCGCCCGAGCCGGCGCCCGCCCGCCCGGCCGAGGCGCCGCCACCTGCAGCCGTGAGCGCCCTGCCGCTTCCGCCGCCTCCGCCCCCGGAGCCTCCGCCGCCAGAGCCACCGCCCCAGGCAACGGAGGCGCGCACGCCACCGCCAAGCCCCGCTTCGGCCGAGGGGCAGGCGGCCACGCGCGCGCCGGAGCAGGCGGAGGCCGAGCAGGAGAGCGCGCCGCAGCTCGGCTCTGCGGGGTTCCTGTTCGCGACGCGCCCCTCCTCCGTCGGCTACCGCGTCGATCCTGTCGTGCCGGTCGAGGCACGCCAGCTCAGGATGCAGGGCCGCGTCGAGCTCGTCGTCACGATCAGCCCCGAAGGCATCCCGACGGAGGTGGACGTTTTCCGGTCGAGTGGCCATTTCCTTCTCGACAGGGCGGCGGAGGAGGCGCTGTGGCAGTGGCGGTTCGACCCGGCACGCCGCGGCGGTATTCCGGTGGAGGAGAAGATCGTCATCCCCTTCACATTCCGCATCGTGAACTGACCTTACGCCTACAGGCACCAATCAGTGGAAGACCGGCAAATGGTGAGACTGGACCGCATCACGACACGCGGCGGCGACGCGGGGCTGACCTCCCTCGGGGACGGCACGCGCGTGCGCAAGGACACGCTGCGCATCGAGGCGATGGGAAAGGTGGACGAGGCCAATGCCGCGATCGGCCTTCTGCGCCTCGTCACTGCCCGCGGCGAGTCGGGCTCCGACCTCGCCGCAGCCGATGCGATGTTGGCAGCGATCCAGAACGACCTGTTCGACCTCGGCGCCGATCTCTGCGTGCCGGTGGGCGAAGCGGAAGAGGAGGGCAAGGCGCTTCGCGTGGTGCCCACCCAGCTCCTGCGGCTCGAGGAGGAGATCGCGCGGCTGAACGCGGAGCTCCCTCCCCTCCGCTCCTTCGTCCTGCCTGGCGGAACCGAGGCCTCCGCCTGGGCGCACCACGCGCGCACCATGGCGCGCGCGGCCGAGCGGGCGACCGTCGCGTTGGCAGCGGCCGAGGCGATCAACGCAGACGCGGTGCGCTACCTCAACCGCCTGTCGGACCACCTTTTCGTGCTCGGCCGCTGGCTGAACGGCCGAGGCGCGTCGGAGGTCCTGTGGAAGCCTGGCGCGACGCGCTGAGCCTGCCTCACCACCGCACCGTGACGCCGCCGAATACGCCGCGCGAAGGCGACACGAAGCCGTTCGCCGGCTCGTAGCGGCTGTTCGTCAGGTTCCGGCCGAGCGCGAACACCTCCCAGCCCTTCTCGACGCGCCAGCGCACGGCGAGGTTGAGCAGCACGCCGGCCGGGTTTGTGCTGCGGGTGGTGATCGCATTGCCCGCATCGTCATAGGCTGCGAAGGCGTTCTCGACCGCGGGGCCGAACACGAGAAGCTCCGGCGATACCGTGACGCTCGAGACAGGCAGCCAGCGGATCGTTGCCGAACCGCTATGCCGCGGCCGGCGCGGAAGCTGCGCGCCCGTGGTCGCATCCTGCGCCACCGTCCAGGTATAGCCGAGGGTAAGCGAGGCGCGGTCCGACGGCGCGATGGTCAGCTGCGTCTCGACGCCCTCGATCTCGGCGCGGCCGGTGTTCTCCTGCGTATAGATGGGCGAGAACACCGTGGAGATCAGGTCGGTGATCTCGGTGTCGAAATAGGTCGCGGTGAGGCTGACGAGGCCGAGCGGCCCTGCCGCGACGTCCGCCCCGATGCCGGCCTCCCACCCCGTGCTCTTCTCCGGCCGCAGGTTCGGGTTGCCGCGGAAGCCGAACCCGTCCGTGCCGTAGCGGTCGAACAGGGTAGGCGTGCGGAAGCCCGTGCCGTAGGCGGCGAAGAGACGAAGCGGCACGACGGACACCGGCAAGCGATACACGCCGCCCACCCGCCAGGTGGTCCGGTCCTCGAAGTCGCGGGGCGAGTCGTGGCGGAGGCTCAGCGTCACATCGAGCCGCTCGAGCAGGGTTCCCTGCAGCCCCGCATGGCCGCCGGTGCTCGAGGTGCTGGCATCGACATCCTGGTCGAACGGGCCGAACAGGTTGGACGAGCGCACGCGCACTTTTGCCTCGTCGCGCGTATAGGCAAGGCCGAACGTCGCTGCAGCTGCGGTGACGCCAGGCATGTCGGCCAAGGCGAGCGTGTTCGACCAGCGCACATCCGTCCGCCACGACTCGTAGCGGTTGTCGTCGGCCTGCGAGGTCGTGTCGATTCCGTCGAGGCCGTTCTGGAAGCGGCGGTCCTCCTCGATGCGCGCGACCGAGAGCCCCGTGCGCCAGCGCCCGCCGATCAGCGTGTTCGCCGAAGCCTGGAGCGCGCCGAGCCTCGTCTCGCCGCGCGCGTTGGGGTCGTCGATCACGGTCGAGAGCGCGCTGCCGATATTGTCGTAGCCGAACCGGTTCTGCCGCCAGCGGCCGACCACGCCGATGCGCGTCTCCTCGCCCAGGTTGAGGCCAAGGTTTGCGGTGACAGCCTGCGCGGTCTGGTCGTCACGCTCGCCCTTTGCGGTGGCGATGCGTGGGGGGATGACGTTGGTCCCGCGCGTCGAGATGGACCCGGCCGCGAGCATGCCGTCGAGCACCCCGTGCCGGCCGCCTGCAACCAGGCTGCCGCGCACCGTCGATTGCGTGCCGGCCTCGCCCGTCACTGCCCCGCCGAAGGGCCCGGAGCCGCGGCGCGTGATCATGTTGATCACGCCGCCGATCGCCGAGGAGCCATAGATGCCAGCGAGCGGCCCGCGCACGACCTCGATCCTCTCGATGTCGTCGAGCAGGTCGTCGCCGAAGTTGAACACGCCGTTCGGCGTCGAGGGATCGTTCACCGGAACGCCATCGCGAAGCACGAGGACGTGGTTGGCGTTCGTTCCGCGCACGAACACGGTGGCCACCTGGCCCGATCCGCCGGACTGGACGACGCGGAGGCCGGGCACGGCGGAAAGCGCCTCGGCGAGCGTCTCGTAGCCGCGATCCTCGATCATCCGCCGGTCGATCACCGAGACGCCGGCGGCGAGCCGGGCGGGGTCGGTCGGCACACCCGTTGCGGTGACGACAGTTTCAGGCAGGGTGCGCAGGGGCTCCTGCGCGAGGGCAGGCAGGGAGAGGCTCAGCGCGGCAACGACGAGCGCCGGAGGGCGAGAATGCATGGAGGGCTCCGCACGGGTTGAGGACCGGCGAAGCGATCACGTCCGGAAGACGAACGATACGATATCAACATGGCAAGCCCGCCTCCCGCGACATGACACCCCGACCGGTTGTCGCCGCATGCGGACATGATCCGTTGCGCCGGTGCACCCCGCCCGACGCGCGCGAACGACCGGCGCCGGCCGGTCTCCTGGCTCACGAGGGAGGACGGTGGACCGTCCCGCGCGCCTGCCGCCTTCCCGTGCGATGCAGAGGGCATCACCCAGTGGCCTCGTGGCAGGCGCTCCTCGCCTACAGTTGCGGGGGCAGCCGCGGCATTGCACCGCGTTCCCGTTTCAGCCCTTTCGGGCCACCGGCGCCGACGTGAGTGTGCCCCCGCGCGCGCCCTCGCGCCAGCCCCTTCGGGGCGCCCCGAGAGACCTCAGAAGAGGAAGTCGAGCCCCTGCGCCAGCACCCAGCCGAAGCCGCCGATGATCGACAGCGCAAGGATCGAGGCGCCGACACCGACGACCGCGCCGCCGATGATCGAGCGCGTGTCCTCCTCCATCAGCCCGAAGGCCATGATCGCGCAGGCGAGGCTCGTCGGCCCGTTGGTCAAAGGAAGCGGGATGATCACGAGGGCCGCAAGCCACATGCCGTAGATGCCAATGAGGCGCGCGCCCAACGCGCCGGTCAGGACCGACGGGCGTGGCCTCACGTAGCGCTCGATCCGCTTCAGCCAGGGGTTGGACTTCTCGACGATCATCAGAAGGTCGGCCTTCTTCATCGACCGCCGCGTGAGGATCGCCGGCAACCGCGGCTCCGGCAGACCGAGCGCGAGCTGCATGCAGACGATGAAGAGCGGCACGCCGAAGATCGGCGACCAGCCCGGGATGTAGATCGGGATCAGGTTCGGGATCGCGAACAGGATGATCAGCAGCCCATACCCGCGCGTGCCAAAGGCATGGATCATCTCGCCGAGGGTGATGCGTTCCGCCGGCCAGTCCCGCGCCAGGTGCAGCATCAGCGATGAGACGGGAAGATGCGCGTAGGCTTCGGAGAAGCCGTGTCCTTGCGCGACCGGCGTCGGCACAGCAAGGGTCGAGACCTCAGGCCTGTCCAGCAAAGACGCCCCCTGACTACCGGCCACCGCGGTGGCCATTCCCCTGTCGGCGCATCGGCGGTGCAAACGCCCGCCTGGTCGGGTCTCTGCCCGGTTCGTGCGACCGGCGGAAGAGTATAGGCATCACCCGGTCAGCACAGCTTAATTCGCCGTCACCCGTTGGAGACCTTCGGTTGCAGCGGCGCCGAGCATCCAGCACGCGAACGCCTCGATCGCTGCCTGCTTCGGGTGCCCGGGCAGCCAGATCAGGTAGAAGCCGAGCCCGGGCAAAGCGAGATCGTAGGCACGCATCAACCTTCCGTCCTCCAGCGCGGCGGCGGCCAGCACGTCGCTGCAGAGCCCGATGCCCTGGCCGGCGATGAGCGCCTCGATCGCATGGAGTTCCTCGCGGAACGTGATCTCGGCTGCCGGCGCAGCCGCCGCCATGGCGGGCACGACGCGTCGTGCCGCGGCAAGCCAGCGCGGCCAGGTCGGCGGATCGATCACCCAGGGGTCCCAGGTCATCTCGACCAGCGGATAGCCCAGCAGCTCCGCCGCCCGCGCGACCGGCGCCCTCCCCTCTAGGAGCGACGGGGCGCAGAGCGGCCAATGCCGGTCGCGCAGCGCCTCGTGCGCCACGTACCCGGCCGGCGCGGCCCGGGCGTAGCGGATCGCAAGGTCGGCGGCGCCGGCAGCAAGATCGAGCGGCGTATCGGTGCCTATGAGCTCGAGCGCGATGTCCGGTCGTGCCGCGCGCCATGCTGCGAGGCGCGGCACGAGCCAGAGATGCGCGAAGGCGTTCGTGGTGGTGATCCGCAGTACAAGACGCCCCTCGCCACCCCGTCGGAGCGTCGCGACGGCCTCGGCGAACCCATCGAAGCCTGCGCGCAACACCGGGAACAGGCGCTGGCCGGCATCGGTGAGCGCGAGCGGGCGCGGCCGGCGCCGGAACAGGGGCTGTCCGCACGCCTCCTCGAGATCGTGGATCTGATGGCTGATCGCAGTCGGCGTCACGCCGAGTTCCCGCGCGGCCGCGGCGAAGCTCATGTGCCGCGCCGCAGCTTCGAACGCCCGCAGCGCAGTCAGAGGAAGCCTGCTTCTGCGCATGCGCCGAGCTTAGCTGAATTCAGTTCATCGTCCGGATGAAAACTCGCCATTTGCGCAAGCCCTTCCCGCGGCGGGAGCATGGGGGCGGCAGGTAGGACCCCACCTCGTGGCCGTCCCGCCAAGGAGGACCCAGCGATGCCGAACGTCCTGCCTCAAGCACCTGCCCGCGCAAGCCGCTTCGCCGCGCCCGACGTGTTCGCGACATTGCGAGGGCAGGCCGCCGGCACGCTCCTCACACCCGCAGATGCCGGGTACGACGAAGCCCGCCGCCTGTGGAACGGCATGGTCGACAAGCGCCCCGCGGCGATCCTGCGCTGCACGGGGGCGGCCGACGTTGCAGCAGCCGTCCGCTTCGCGGCTACAGCGGAAATGCCGGTCGCGGTGCGTTCCGGCGGGCACAGCATCTCCGGCCACAGCTCCTGCGACGGAGGGCTGATGATCGACCTCTCGATGATGAAGGCCATCACCGTCGATCTCGAGCAACGGCTGGCGCATGCCGAACCCGGCCTACTGCTCGCCGAGTTCGATGCGGCAATGCAGATGCATGGACTGGCCACGACCATGGGCATCAACGGCGACACGGGCATCGCCGGCCTGACGCTCGGCGGCGGGCTAGGGCGGTTGGCCCGGAAGCACGGCCTTGCGTGCGACAACCTCATCTCGGCCGAGGTGGTGCTGGCAGACGGGAGCGTCACTGTCGCAAGCGAGCGGGAGAACCCTGACCTTCTCTGGGGCCTGCGCGGTGGGGGCGGCAATCTCGGCGTCGTCACCCGCTTCACCTACAGGCTGCATCCGGTGGGGCCGACCGTACTGGGCGGGATGCTGCTTTGGTCGTGGTCGGACGCACGCGAGGCCATGCGTGCCTACGCGCGGTTCTGCGCCGTGGCGCCCGACGAGGTCGATGCGATCGGCGTGCTGCTGACGGGACCAGCTGGCGATCCGGTCTTCGCGGTCTCGACCCTCCATGTTGGCGCGATCGATGATGGCGAGCGCGCCCTCGCGCCGCTGCGCCAGGCCACGCCGCGGCCCAGGCACGATGCCGTCGCGCCCGTTGCGTACGCCGCGCTGCAATCCGCAGCCGACCCGATGTTCCCACGCGGGCGCAGATACTATTGGAAGTCGCACTTCCTCGCTGCACTGCCGGACGCAGCGATCGATGTGCTGATGGCCAGATTCGAGCGCGTTCCCTCTCCGCTCTCCAAGATCGGCCTGCAGCTCGTGGGTGGGGCGATCAGCCGTGTGCCGCCGGATGCCACCGCCTACGGCCACCGCAACGCGGCGTGGGACTGCATCCCGATCGCGAGTTGGGTGGACGCGGCCGAGGACGCGGCAAACATCGCCTGGTCACGCGGCGTCTGGGAGGAGATGTGCAGCTTTGCGACGGGCGGCGTCTACGTGAACAATCTCGGCGAGGAGGGGGAGGACCGGGTTCGCGCCGCCTATGGCGTGAACCACGGCCGCCTCGCCGCGCTGAAGGCACGCTACGACCCCGCGAACCTCTTTCGCGGCAACGCCAACGTGCCTCCCGCCGTCGCTACAGCCCCGTGAAGACCGGCCTGCGCTTCTCGAGGAAGGCGCGCCGCCCCTCGCGATAGTCGGCGCTGTCGAAGCAGGCGCGGAACACCGCGGCGAGCTTCGCGGTGTCGCGCTCGGCCGGGTCCTTCAGCACCTCGTTGATCGTGACCCGGGAGGCATGGACCGTCAGCGGCGCATTGGCGGCGATGGTGCCGGCAAGCTCGGCCACCGTCGCCTCGAGCTCGGCCGCGGGAACCACGCGGTTGACGAGCCCGATGCGCAGCGCCTCGGCCGCGTCGTACTGCCGGCCGGTGAACATGATCTCCTTCGCCTGGGCCGGCCCGACGAGGTCGACCAGCCGCTTCAGCCCCGCTGCGGCATAGGCGAGGCCGAGCTTCGCGGCAGGGATGGCGAAGCGCGAGTCCTCCGAGGCGATGCGGATGTCGCAGCCCACCGCGATGCCCATGCCGCCGCCGATGCAGTAGCCCTGGATCATCGCGATGGTCGGCTTCTCGAGTGCCGCGAGCGCAGCGCGGCCGGGGCTGACGAGGCGGTCGTACTCGGCCTGCGCCTCGGCGTCGGAGCGGAGCTTCTCGAACTGCGAAATATCCGCGCCGGAGACGAACGCCTTGCCGCCGGCGCCGATGAGTACCACCACCCGCACCGCATCGTCGGCAGCGAAATCGGCAGCGATGGTCTCGACCGCCTGCCACATCTCGACCGACATGGCGTTGCGCTTCTCGGGCTGGTTGAACACGATCCAGCCAACGCCGCCGCCCTTGCGCGCGATCATCTTCTCCGTCGGCAACGTCAGCCTGATCTCCGCCGTGCCGTGCATTCCGTCAGCCATTCCGGTCCTCCCTCGCAAGCCCCTCTCTATCGGCGCGACGGCACGGCTTGCCAAGCCCTGGCGGATCGGGCACCGCCCGGCCACCTTCCCCTCCATGCCGTTGCCGCGCCGCGCCCTCCTATCCACACCGGTCCTTCTGGCGCAGGGGGCCCGGCCGGTCGACCTCGCCCTCGTGCTCGCCGTCGATGTCTCGGCGAGCGTCGATTTCGACGAGTTCGGGCTGATGATCGGGGGCTATGCCGCGGCCTTCCGCGATGCCGACCTCGTCTCCCGCGCCACCGCGGGGGAAAGGGGGGCGATCGCGGTTGCGATGCTGTTCTGGGCAGGGCCCGGCGCGCGGGACCTCGCCCTGCCCTGGGCGCGGATCGGCGGCGAGGCGGAGGCCGAGGCGGTGGCTGCCGCCATCGAGGGCGCCCCCCGCATCGTGCCGCCTGGCGCCACCGCGCTCGGGGAGGCGATGATCGCGTCCGCAGCGCTCGCCGCGCGCTGCCCCTTTCCCGCCACGCGGCGCGTGATCGACGTCTCCGGGGACGGCCCGGCCAATGCCGGGGCAGGTCCGGCCGCGGGGAAGGCAGCGGCGGTCGCGCTCGGCATCACCGTCAATGCCCTGGCCGTCGTGCACGAGGAGCCGGAGCTTGAGGCCTACTACGCGGCCGAGGTCATCACCGGCCCCGGCGCCTTCGTGCAGCGGGCCGAGAACTACGAGGACTTCGCCTCGGCCATCCGCCGCAAGCTCCTGCGCGAGATCGGCGGGTCCCTCATTGCATGAGCGGTGCTGATGGTACCGATCAACCCGTCGCAGTGGAAAACTGCCCTGCCGCATGGCAAGAGGCGGGCATGACCCAGACGCCTCTGCTCTTCATCCCAGGCCCGGTGCAGACCCACCCCCGCGTGAAGGCCGCGATGGCCCAGGACATCGCGCCCTGGGACAACGACACGCGCCCCCGCTACGCAGCGATCCGCGAGCGTGTGCGTGCCATCGCCGGCGGGCGGGAGGGCGAGCATGTGTGCCTGCCTCTGCAGGGCTGCGGGCACTTCATCGTGGAAGCCGCGCTGCGGACCTTCGTGCCGCCGGGCGGCAAGGTGCTGATCCCGAACAACGGCAATTACGGCGTGCGGATGATCCGCCTCGCTCGCGAGGCCGGGCGTGTGCCTGTTGCCATCGACATCCCGGAGAGCCAAGTGGCGACGGGCGCGATGGTCGCCCGCGCGCTCGCCGAAGATCCGGCCATCGGCACCGTCTCGGTCGTGCACAGCGAGACGGCGACATGCGTGATCAACCCGATGGAGGAGATCGCCGCCGCCGTGCAGGCAGCGGGGCGGAGGCTGATCGTCGATGCCGTCTCGGGCTTCGGCGCCATCCCCTTCGACATCGGCGCCCACCCGGCGGCGGATGCGATCGTCTTCTCCTCGAACAAGTGCCTCGAGGCGATGCCTGGCATCGGCTTCGCCGTTGCCCGTGTCGACAGGCTGGAGGCCTGCCGCGCCAACGCGGGGAGCTGGAGCTTCGACCTCTCTGACCTGCTGCACCACAGCCGCACCTTTGGCTGGGGCTCGATCCGCTTCACCCCTGCCATCCAGTCGCTGGCCGCCTTCGAGGTGGCGCTAGACCTCTTCGAGGCGGAGGGCGGGCAGCCCGCGCGGCTTGCCCGCTACAGCGAGAACGCGCGTATCCTGTACAATGGGATGGTCGCCCTCGGCCTCACGCCGTGGCTCCCGAAGGAGCGGCAGGGCCCGATCATCGTCAACATGCACCAGCCGCCCGACCCGGCCTTCGCGCTGCAGCCCTTCGTGGATGCGCTGAAGCGCCGCGGCATCCTCATCTCGAACTTCTCGACGACCGACGCCCCCACCTTCCGTGTCGGCGCGATCGGCCGCCTGTTCGCCGACGACATGCGCCGCGCGGTCGCCGCGATCGGCGAGACGCTCGAGGAGATGGGCGTGCGCAGGCTCGCGAAGGACGACCTGGCGGCCTGAGCCCCTTCCGCCGGGATTTCACGAAAGCGCAACGAAACCGTCATTCCCAGCTCGCTGCCGCCGCCTAGGGTGCGGCCCGGCAGGAGGTGGCGGTGGCGGCGATCACACTCGAGGGCATAGTCAAGTCGTTCGGCAGCACCGAGGTGCTGCGCGACATCTCCCTTGCCATCGGCCATGGCGAGTTCATCACCCTCGTCGGCCCCTCCGGCTGCGGCAAGTCGACGCTGCTTCGCATCATCGCCGGTCTCGAGCGGCAGGATCGCGGGTCGATCGCCATCGGAGGCAGGCGCGTCGATGCGTTGAAGCCGGCCGAGCGCGGCGTGGCGATGGTGTTCCAGTCCTACGCCCTCTACCCGCACATGAGCGTGGCGCGCAACATCGCCAACCCGCTCGAGATGCAGCGCCTGACGTTCGCCGAACGCCTCCCTTTGCTGCGCCTGCTGTCGCCGCGTCGCAGGCGGGTCATGCGGGAGATCATGCGCGACGTGGGCACGGTCGCGGCAGCGCTGCAGATCGACCATCTGCTGCCGCGCAAGCCCGCCCAGCTCTCCGGAGGGCAGCGCCAGCGCGTCGCGCTCGGACGCGCGATGGTGCGCCGCCCTGACGCGTTCCTGATGGACGAGCCGCTGTCCAATCTCGACGCGCGGCTCCGCGTTCACATGCGGGGCGAACTCGCCGAGCTCCACAGGCGCCTCGGTGCCACCTTCGTGTTCGTCACGCACGACCAGACAGAGGCGATGACGATGTCGGACCGCGTGGCGCTGATGCTCGACGGCCGGATCGAGCAGCTCGGCACGCCAGCAGCGCTCTACGATACGCCCGACACGCTCGCCGTGGCCCAGTTCATCGGCTCGCCGCCCATCGCGGTGCTTCCCGTGACGGCCGAAGGTGGGCTCGTCGTGGCGGCGGGAACACGGCTTCGCCTCTCTGCCCTGGCCGGCGCGGCGATGCTCGGCCTGCGCGCGGAGGCGCTGGCGCCTGTCCGGAAGGGAACGCCCGGCGCACTACCGGCGATGCTGGCGCGGTCGGAGAACCTGGGCGCGGAGTGGCTGCTGCACGCGACACTGGGCGATGCCGCGGCAACCCCTGTGGTCTGTCGGCTGACGGCCGAGGCGCATGCCACAGCGCGGGCTGACGGTCTTCTCGGCGAGAGGCTCTGGCTGATGCCGGACGCGTCACGTGCCCATCTGTTCGATGCCTCTGGCAGGCGGCTCGTTCCGGAGGCGCAGCGTGCGGCCGTCGAGGCTGTGGCATGAGCACGGCGATCGCCCTTGCGGCAACGCGCGAACCGCTGCTGCGCGCGGGACATGCCTTTGCAGCGCCCGCCGCCTTGCTTCTCTTCCTGATCTACATCGTCCCCGTCGGCGTGCTGGCCTGGCTGAGCCTGACCGACTACGAGCTCGGCGCGGTGCGGACCGAGTTCCTGGGGCTCGCGAACTTCGAGCGGGCGCTGGCCGATCCGGTGTTCAGGCGCTCCATCGTCAACACCTTCGCCTATGTCGCGATCGTGCTGCCCGGCGGCGTCGGGCTCGGGTTGCTCGCGGCGCTGCTCGTCCACCGGCGGATCCGGACGCGATCGCTGTACGAGGTCATCTACTTCCTGCCCGTCACCTCGACGCTGATCGCGATGGCCACGGTGTGGCAGTTCCTGCTGCATCCGCGCCTCGGGCCGGTGCGCGAGATCACGCTCGGGCTCGGCCTCGGCGAAGTGGCCTTCCTGTCCGATCCGACGCTCGTCCTGCCCTCGCTTGCCGCGATCGGCATCTGGCAGCTCGTCGGCTTCAACATGATCCTGTTCCTCGCCGGCCTCTCTGCCATCCCGCGTGATCTCTACGAAGCCGCAGCACTCGATGGGGCTGGCGGGCCGGTCGATCGCTTCCTCAGGGTCACATGGCCGCTGCTCGGCCCGACGACGATGTTCGTGACCATCACGACCTCGATCACGGCCTTCAAGGTGTTCGACACGGTCGCAGTGCTGACGCAGGGCGGGCCGACCGGTGCGTCCGAGGTGCTGCTCTATGCGATCTATCTCGAAGGCTTCCAGTATTTCCGCATCGGCTACGCCGCAGCGCTGACGCTGATCTTCCTCGCCTTCATCCTCGTCTTCTCGGTCATGCAGGCCGCGGCGCTCGACCGACGGGTGCACTACGGATGATCGCGCACGCAATGCTCGCCCTCGGCGGCGCGGTGATGCTCGCACCCTTCCTCTGGATGCTGCTGACGAGCCTGCGCCCGGCTTCCGGAGTGTTCGGCGGCTTCAGCCTCGCCGCGCTCGAGGGCTTCGGAAACTACGCCTACGCGCTCGAGACCGCACCGCTGCTCCGCTTCATGCTGAACGGCGTCATCGTCTGCGCGGGCATCCTCGTCGTGCAGCTGCTCGTCGCCATCCCCTGCGCCTATGCGCTCGCGAAACTGCCGTTCCGCGGCCGCGGCGCGATGTTCGGCCTCGTCCTCGCCGCGCTGTGCATCCCGATCCAGGTCCCGGCGCTGCCGCTCTATCTCGGCCTCGCCCATGTCGGGCTGCTCGACACCTATCTCGCGATGATGCTGCCCTTCTTCCTCTCCGTCTTCGCGATCTTCCTGTTCCGCCAGTTCTTCAAGTCCTTCCCCGACGAGATCATCCAGGCCGCCCGGCTCGACGGCGCGGGCGAGTTCGAGATCGTGTGGCGCTTCGTCGCTCCGTCCGCGCTTCCCGCCATTGCTGCGTTCTCGATCTTTTCCGTCGTCGCGCACTGGAACGATCTCTACTGGCCGCTGATCGTCATCACCGAGACGCGCCTCGCCCCGCCGCCGCTCGGGATGCTCTACTTCCGCGACGTGGAGACTGGGTCGAACTACGGCGCGCTGATGGCGGGCGCGACCATCATCACCGCGCCCCTCGTCATCGCCTTCCTCGTCGCCCGGCGGCGCTTCATCCAGGGCGTCACCATGACCGGGCTGAAATGACCCGTTCCCCCGTACCACCAGGAGACCTGCCATGACGATCACACGTCGCGGCCTCGGCGCGCTCGCCGCAGGCCTCGCCTCCACGGCCGCACCGCCGACGCGCGCGCAGGCGCCGGTCACGCTCGAGGTGTTCTACGCCTTCCCCTCGTTCGCGCGGTTCCACGAGCCCGTGGCGAAGATGTTCATGGAGGCGAACCCGACGATCCGGATCAATTTCCGCGCGCCGGCTCCGTCCTACGACGAGGGCCACCAGACCGTGATGCGGCAGGCGCTGACGAACCAGCTTCCGGACGTGTTCTATTCGGGCTTCCACCTCCTGCCCGAGCTGGCTCGAGCGCTTGCCCGCCGAGGCCAGATCGTGGAGCTCGACGCGATGCTCGCCGGGGAAGGCGAGACGTTCCGTCGCGAGAACTACAGCGACCGCATCCTTGCCCTCGGGCAGGTCGACGGGAAGCTCTACGGCCTCGCCTTCAACGCCTCCAACCCGATCCTCTATGTCAACGCCGACCTCGCACGCCGCGCCGGCGCAGACCCCGACGCACTGCCGAGCGAGTGGGACGAGCTGATCGCCCTCGCGGGCAGGATCAACAGCCCGTCCGAGGGCATCAACGGCATCGCCTATGACGTGCATGGCTGGCCCGATGGCTGGCTGTTCGAGGCGATGATCACGCAGAACGGCGGGCGCCTCCTGAAGGCGGACGACAGTGCCGTGGCGTTCGATGACGGCACCGGCCTTGCCGCGCTGCGCATCTTCCGCCGGTTCGTGACCGAAGGCGGGATGCAGCTGATCGACTGGAACCAGTCGCGCCAGCAGTTCGGTGCGGGCAAGATCGGCATCTACGCCGCGAGCCCTGCCAACCTCCAGCAGATCAACGGCCTCGTCGGCGAGAAGTTCGCGCTCAGGACGCACACCTTCCCGATCACCGACAAGGCGAACGGACGCATCCCGACGGGCGGCAACGGCGCGGTGATCCTCGCCCGCGACGATGCGAGGCGCAGGGCGGCCTGGGAGTTCCTGAAGTTCGTCACCGGACCGGAGGCGCAGAAGGTCGTCGTCGAGATGACCGGCTACCTGCCGACCAACCTCCGCGCGGTCGGCGACGCCTTCCTCGGCCCGTGGTACCGCGCCAACCCCAACGCGCTCACCCCCGTCCGCCAGGCCGACCGCGCAGGGCCATGGGGCGGCTACCCGGGCGGGAACAATGTGCGGATCTGGCGTGCCCAGCGCGACGTGATCGCCCTCGTGATGCGGGGCGATCTCACGCCGGAGGCCGGGCTCCAGCGCCTTGTATCGGAGACCAACATGCTGATGAAGGGCGCCTGAGCCGCTTCGATCCGGTGAGGGGCGGGGCCGGTCCCTGCCCCTTTTCGTTGCCGCCCGGTTGCGCGACACTCCCCCGAGCCACGCCGCGGAGGAGTAGAGACCATGCGCGCAAACAGCCTTCACACCCTCGACCTCGCCCATGTCGTGCACCAGCAGACCGACCTCGACGCGCACCAGCGCGAAGGCGCGGTGCTGATCTCGCGCGGCGACGGCGTGCACGTGTGGGACACCGAGGGGAACAAGTACATCGAGGCGATGGCCGGCCTCTGGTGCGCCTCGCTCGGCTTCTCCGAGAAGCGGCTTGCGGACGCCGCATACAAGCAGCTCCTGCAGCTCCCCTACTACCATACGTTCTTCCAGAAGGGGCACGAGCCCTCGGTGCGGCTTGCTGAGAAGCTTGCCGCGCTCGCGCCGGGCGACCTCAACCACGTGATGTTCCAGTGCTCGGGGTCGGAGGCGAACGACGCCGCGATCAAGGTCATCTGGTACTACAACAACCTGATCGGCCGGCCGCAGAAGAAGAAGCTGATCGGGCGCATCCGCGGCTATCACGGCAACACGGTCGCCGCCGCCTCGGTGTCGGGCCAGCCGCACATGCACGCGGATTTCGACCTGCCGTTCGGCGGGCGCTTCTTCCACCTCTCCAACCCGAACTACTACCGCGCGCATGAGCCCGGCGAGACCGAGGAGCAGTTCTCCGCCCGCATGGCGGCGGAGCTCGAGGCGCTGATCGAGCGCGAGGGTGCGGACACGATCGCTGCGATGTTCGCCGAGCCCGTGCAGGGCGGCGGCGGCGCCATCACGCCACCGCGCGGGTATTTCGAGGCGATCCAGCCGATCCTGAAGAAGAACGACATCATGCTCGTCGCCGACGAGGTGATCTGCGGCTTCGGCCGCACCGGCAATCTCTGGGGCACCGAAACCTACGGGCTCGAGCCGGATATCCTCACCTGCGCCAAGCAGCTCTCGGCAAGCTACCAGCCGATCAGCGCCACCATCATCTCCGACCGCATCTTCGCCGCCCTCATCGAGGGCAGCCGCAAGAACGGCAGCTTCGGCCACGGCTTCACCTACGGCTCGCACCCGGTCGCCTGCGCCGTCGCGCTCGAGACGCTCGCGATCTACGAGGAGCGCGACATCCTCGGCCATGTGCGGAAGGTCTCGCCCGCGTTCCTTTCCGGCCTCGAGAAGTTCCGCGATCATCCGCTCGTTGGCGACGTGCGCGGGGTGGGGCTGATCGCAGGCGTCGAGGTGATGGCCGACAAGGCGACGCGCACGCCCTTCGAGCCGTCGCGCAAGGCGGGCCTCGTCGTGCAGCAGGCCTGCCAGGATGCCGGGCTGATCGTGCGCGCGATCGGCGACCGCATCGCCTTCACCCCGCCGCTTATCATGACGGAGGCCGATATCGCCGCGATGTGCGACGCCTTCGGCAAGGGTCTAGACGCGGCCTGGGCGCAGCTCCGCTCGGACATGGCGCACGCGGCAGAGTAACCGTCTTGCCTCCCTCGTTCCGTCGCGGCACAAGCGCGACGGAACAGGGAGGAATGACAGCATGAGCCAGGGCTCCGATCTCGAGATCGCGCGCGCCGCAACGCTTCGCCCGATCGGCGAGATCGCAGAGAGAGCCGGGGTTCCGGACGAGGCCCTCTCCCCCTTCGGCAAGTACAAGGCCAAGGTCGCGCTAGAGGCTGTGGTCAACCGGCCGGCCAGGGGCAAGCTCGTTCTCGTCACCGGCATCAACCCCACCCCTGCAGGCGAGGGTAAAACGACGACGACGGTCGGGCTGACGGACGCGCTCCGCCGCATCGGCGTGCGCGCCATGGCCGCCCTTCGCGAGCCCTCGCTCGGCCCCTGCTTCGGCACCAAGGGCGGCGCGACGGGCGGCGGCTACGCGCAGGTCGTGCCGATGGAGGACATCAACCTCCACTTCACAGGCGACTTCCACGCGATCACTTCGGCGAACAACCTGCTCGCCGCGATGATCGACAACCACATCTACTGGGGCAACGCGCTCGGCCTCGACAGCCGCCGCATCTCCTGGCGGCGTTCGATCGACATGAACGACCGTGCGCTCAGGCACATCACCCAGAGCCTCGGCGGCATGGCGAACGGCTTCCCGCGCGAGGATGGGTTCGACATCACGGTCGCCTCGGAGGTGATGGCGGTGTTCTGCCTCGCCAACGACCTTGCCGACCTGCAGGCCCGGCTCGGGCGCATGATCGTCGGCCAGCGGCGCGATGGCTCCTCCGTCACCACCGCCGAGCTGAAGGCCGATGGCGCGATGGCGGTGCTGCTGCGCGATGCGCTCGCCCCCAACCTGGTGCAGACGCTCGAGGGCACGCCTGTGTTCATCCATGGCGGGCCCTTCGCCAACATCGCGCATGGCTGCAACAGCGTGATCGCGACCAGGGCGGCGCTTTCGCTCGCCGACGTGGTCGTGACCGAGGCGGGCTTCGGCTGCGACCTCGGCGCGGAGAAGTTCCTCGACATCAAGTGCCGCCAGGCGGGGCTCTCGCCTTCCGCCGGCGTGATCGTCGCGACCGTGCGCGCGCTCAAGATGCATGGCGGCGTCGCGAAGGCCGATCTCGGGCGCGAGGATGTCCCGGCTGTCCGCCGCGGCGTGGTGAACCTCACCCGCCATATCGAGAACCTCTCGGGCTTCGGCATTCCCGTTCTCGTCGGCCTCAACCGGTTCACCACCGACACCGATGCCGAGATCGAGGCCGTGAAGCAGGCCGTCGCCGAGGCAGGGGCGGAGGCGCATCTCTGCACCCACTGGTCGGATGGCGGGGCGGGCGCGGAGAGCCTCGCGCGGGCGGTAATGGCACGCGTCGAGACCGCGCCGGCCGCCTTCACGCCGCTCTATCCCGAGGGGATGGGGCTTGCAGAGAAGATCCGCACCATCGCCACGCGCATCTACCGCGCCGCCGACATCGCGATCGCCCCGGCCGCTGCGAAACGGCTCGAGGGGTTCGAGAAGGCAGGCTTCGGCCACCTGCCGATCTGCGTCGCCAAGACGCAGTACAGCTTCTCTGCCGATCCCACGCTTCTCGGCGCGCCGACTGGCCATGTGCTGCCTGTCCGCGAGGTAAGGCTGTCGGCCGGTGCGGGGTTCGTCGTGGCACTTGCGGGGGATGTCATGACGATGCCGGGCCTGCCCAAGGTTCCGGCCGCGGAAACGATCCGCCTCGACGCTGCGGGCAACATCGAGGGCCTGTTCTGACCGGGCGCAGCCTGACCGCGCCCGCTCCGGGTCCTACATGACGACGCCCAGGAGGACCTTGAGAAGCTCCTCCAGCGGCATCATCGTCAGCAGGAGCGGGGCGAGCGGTGCAAGGGTCGCGAGCGTCACCTGGGTAACGGCCTGCTTGGTCACGGGCACGATCTGCATGCCGCGAACCACGCTCACGACGTTGTTCAGATCGGCCATGGACTGGATGTCGGCCGTTCCGAGCAGCGGCTCGGATTGCGGGGGATCGTCGCGCAGCCACTTCGCATCGAAGCCGCGCGCATAGCTCTGGGCGAATGCACCGTACTCGCGGTTGCCGCGGCGCTTGGCCGCAGCCAGTTGCGGCGTGAACACGAGCAGCGGTCCGAGCACCATCAGCAGCATGAAGGCGACGATGACCGCGATCTCGAGCTTGTAGTCGGCGAGCGACGCACCGGCGAGCAGGATCGCGTCGGCCAACACGGCAGCGAGAAGCACCCCATGCGTGGCCGCCAGAAGGGTCA
Source organism: Elioraea rosea (assembly GCF_007644105.1). Lineage (GTDB taxonomy): Bacteria > Pseudomonadota > Alphaproteobacteria > Acetobacterales > Acetobacteraceae > Elioraea_A > Elioraea_A rosea. The sequence continues at coordinate 367,627 of NZ_VFAC01000001.1, forward strand.
GCGCGTGCGCGATGCCACCCAGGAACGCCAGCCCGCCTACGCCATCGGGGTGGATCGGCAGGATACGAAGCTTGATCCGCGAGACCTGCCAGAGAAACCGTGCCCAGATGAACAGGCGGAAATACCAGCGCACCAGCAGGAACTGCGAGATCGGCAGGCTCGCGTAACAGAACCAGAGCCCAGCGACAGTCAGCACGCCGCCCCCAGGACCCGGGATCGTGTACCAAGTCGAGACGTCGAGAGCGATGAACTGGCGCCAGATCACGGTGACGCCGACGGCATAGACGAAGGCGACGAGCAGCAGCTCCGCAATGACCGAGTCGCGCAGCCGCATCGCCGATGCGATCGCCTCGCTGAACCGATCTCGGGCCGTCTCGGGAATCAGGTCGCGCTCGAAGAACTGCTCGACAAGCCCTCTGACGCGCTGGTGCACGATCAGCTCCGCCGCGATCAGGAGCGGCAAACCGATGAGAAAGCGGATATGCGTGGAAATGTCGCGAAGGAACGGCACCTCGACCTCTCCGCCCCACAGCCGTCCTTCAACGGCCGACAGCAGCAGGAGCGGCGCCCAGGCAGCCAGCGAGATGATCACGATCCGCCGCTTCAGAAGCGTCAGCGCATCGTCCTCGAGATGGAGACGCCGCAGGATCTGGAACAACGGTCCGCCGATGACCAGCGAGAAATCCGTCGTGATCGGGAAGGGGCTCGCCCTGTTGGGGGCAGAGGGGGGCTGCATTCGTCCGGGACCTCTCCACACCCTCCGTTCGCCGTGGCCGGCCGATGGAATGCCCGCGTAGGCCGTCGCACGTCGCGCTGATCCGCCCTGCCCCACGCCCTCGGTTCAGCCCCGGAAGAATCCGAAGGGATCGCGATCGAAACGGCGCGCCATATAGTGCGCGCGGCGCGGGCCGTCCGCAACCATGTTTCGTTGCGGATCCCGCACCCCGCGGACCGTTCTAGCCAAGCGGCCGGGACGCGTCCTGCCGTCTCGCCGGTCCGCTACCCGAGCGCCCGCGACCGTGCCCGCGCATAGTCGCACACCGCCGCGGCAAGGTCGCCCATCGCCGCCTGCACGCGCGCGAAGCCCTCGTTGCGCACGTGCACCGCCTCGTTCATGAAGAGGTCACGCCGGATCTCGACCTGCAGCGAGTGCCGGCCCGTCGCCGGGTCGCCGTAGCGGCGCACGATCTCGGCCCCCTTGTACGGATCGTTCACCGCGACGTCGAAGCCGAAGCGCTCGAGCGTCTCCTTCACCAGACGGGTGAAGCCCGGCTCGCACGAGGTGCCGTCCCGGTCGCCGAGAACGATGTCGCGCCGCCGCGTCCCGGCTGCATCGGGCGTCATTCCGTTGGCGACCGACTTCATCGAGTGGCAATCGATATGCCAGACGGCGCCATGGGCACGGTGCGCACGGTCGAGCGCGCCCTTCAGCGCGGCATGGTAGCGGCGCCAGTAGCGGGCGATGCGCCGCTCCACCTCCGCGACGGTCAGTCGCCGGTCATAGACGAACAGGCCCGGGACGACGGCGCGGCGGATGAGGCCGATGCCGAGATCGCTCTTCGGCCCGGGCTTCAGCGGAGCCGGCCACTCGCCCTCGATGAGGCGCGGGTCGATGTCGTCCGGCGCGCGGTTCCCATCGATGTAGCTTCGGGGGAACAGCGCAGCCAAAAGCACCGCGCCATGCTCGGGTGCGGCGGAGAACAGCTCCTCGACGAACGCATCCTCCGCCCCCCGCAGGGCGGAGACGGGGAGCACGGCACCGAAATCGTCGGGGTAGACGCGCCCCGAATGCGGGCTGTCGAACACGACCGGCACGGGCGCGACCCCGCGTGGCGGATCGTGCCGGACAAGCACGCCGGGCACGAGGTGCATGGCTCAGCCGAGCGCGGCGGCGGCGGCCTCCACGGCCGCCTCGCGTTCCGCCTGCCGCGACGCCGCGGCCGCCCGGGCGCGCG
>NZ_VFAC01000010.1 GCF_007644105.1 Elioraea rosea
GGCCGAGGATGCCGCCCGCGAGGCAGCGGAACGGCAGCGCGCCGCGATCGAGGCGGCCCGCGCGCTCGCCGACACCCGCCGCCAGCTCGAGGACGAGCGCGCGCAGCTCGAGCGGATGCGCGAGCAGATCGCCGCGCTCGACCGCCAGGTGACGACAGGCCGCGAGACGATCGAGCTGCGCCTCTCCGACATCGCGCGGCTCGAGGGCCAGGTGCAGGCGCTGACGGCGTTGCGCGACGAGCTCGAGCGCCGAGTTGCGGAGGTCGCGGCCCGCGCAGCCTCGGAGGAGGAGCGCCGCGCGGCCACGGCGCGGCTGCTCGACGAGGAACGCCGCCTCGGCGAGAGCGCGCGCGCGCAGGTCGCGCTTCTCAACCGGCAGATCGAGGAGCTTCGCGCGCAGATCGCCCGCGTCAGCGGCGCGCTCGAGGCGGCGGAGGCGGAGGGTCGCGACAAGGACGCGCAGATCGCCAATCTCGGCCAGCGCCTCAACCTCGCGCTCGCCGCCCGCGTCGAGGAGCTGCAGCGCTACCGGAGCGAATTCTTCGGCCGGCTTCGCGAGGTGCTCGGCAACCGGCAGGGAATCCAGGTCGTCGGCGACCGGTTCGTGTTCCAGTCGGAGGTGCTGTTCCCCGTCGGCAGCGCAGACCTCCAGGCCGAGGGGGTGGAGCAGATCCGCCAGATCGCCGGCGTGATCCGCGAGATCGCCAACGACATTCCCCCCGAGGTGAACTGGATCCTCCGCGTCGACGGCCACGCCGACCGCACGCCCATCGCCGGCACGGGGCGCTTCACCACGAACTGGGAGCTTTCCGCCGCGCGCGCCATCACCGTGGTGCGGCTCCTCGCGCTGCTCGGCGTGCCGGAGAACCGCCTCGCCGCGACCGGCTTCGGTGAGTTCCAGCCGCTCGATGCCACCGAAGGTCCGGCCGCCTTCGCCCGCAACCGTCGTATCGAGCTCCGGCTCACCGATCGATGACGCCCCTGCTTCTCGATCACCCGCTCGCGGCCGACGCGCTGGCCGTGCTGCGGCGATCGGGGACGGCGCCGCCCGCGTTCCGCGCCGCGCTCGGGCGCATCGCCCTGCTCCTTGCCGCGGAGGCGACACGCGGGCTCGCCACCCGCACCAAGCGCATCACCACGCCGCTCGAGGAGGCCGAGGTACCGGTGCTTGGGTCGAAGCTTCCCTGCCTCGTCCCTGTCCTGCGTGCCGGCCTCGCCCTGCTCGACGGGTTCCAGACGCTCCTGCCCGACGCGCCGGTCGCGCATTTCGGCGCCTGGCGCGACCACGAGACGCTCAAGCCCGTCGAGTACTACTTCAAGGCGCCGGCCGATCTCGGGGAGCGCGGGGCGATCGTGCTCGACCCCATGCTCGCGACAGGCGGCACGGCGATCGCCGCGGTCTCGCGGCTGCGGGCCGGCGGCGCCGGGGACGTCACGGTCGCCGCCGTTCTGGCAGCCCCCGAGGGCGTCGCTGCCCTCGCTGCCGCCCACCCCGAGGCGCGCGTCCTCGCCGCCGCGCTCGACCGCGGGCTCGACCACAGGGGCTACATCGTGCCGGGCCTCGGCGATGCCGGGGACAGGGCCTTCGCGACCTCCTGATTCAAGCCTGGGCTGATCCAGCGCAAGGACGCGGTGACGGAATAGTCGCACCACCGATCCTGAAGCGCCGCTATGCTGCGGGCGCGAAAGACAGGAGGCGGCCATGCCCCAGTTCGATCCGTCCCGCTTCGATGCGTCAGGCCTCGATCCGTTCGGCCTCTGGGCCTACGCCACGGATGCGGCGCAGAGGACCATCCTGTTCCTCGACGTGCTGCGCCAGCGTGGCAACCAGTACGTGGCGCACGAGGCCGAGACCGTGCCGCACGTGCTCCAGTTCGACCATGAGGTCGTGATGAAGGGCACCGACCTGCCTCGGCCGGTGAACTACGGCCTCGTGCGCATTCCCCCGCCCGAGGGCGCGCCGGTGCCACGACCCGGGGCGCGGCCCTTCGTGGTGGTCGACCCCCGCGCAGGCCACGGTCCAGGCATCGGCGGGTTCAAGCCCGACAGCGAGATCGGCATGGCGATCGCGGCCGGGCACGCCTGCTACTTCATCGGCTTCACCCCGCGGCCCATCCCAGGCCAGACGATCGAGGACGTCGCGCTCGCCGAAGCCGCGTTCGTTGCCGAAGTGGCGCAGCGCCATCCCGAGGCGGAGGGCCCGCCCTGCGTCATCGGCAACTGCCAGGCCGGCTGGCAGACGATGATCGCGGCGGCCGCGCGGCCCGGCGTCTTCGGCCCGATCATCCTCGCCGGCGCCCCGCTCTCCTACTGGAACGGACAGCGCGGCTTCGCACCGATGCGCTACACGGGCGGCATGCTCGGCGGCTCGTGGCCCGCGCATCTGCTCGGCGATGCCGGCGGCGGCGTGTTCGACGGCGCCTGGCTCGTGACGAATTTTGAGCAGCTCAACCCCGCCAACACGTACTGGACCAAGCAGTACAACCTCTGGCGCAAGGTCGACACAGAGGGGCCGCGCTATCTCGGCTTCGAGCGCTGGTGGGGCGGGCATGTGCTGCTCGGCGCCGAGGAGATCGCCTGGATCGTCGACACGCTCTTCGTCGGCAACCGGCTGGCCTCCTGCGGCGTGCGTCTCGCCGACGGCACGCAGATCGATCTCCGTTCCGTGCCCGGGCCGATCGTCGTGTTCTGCTCGCGCGGCGACGACATCACCCCGCCGGGCCAGGCGCTCGGCTGGATCACCGATCTCTACGCGTCGGAGGACGAGATCCGGGCGCATGGGCAGACGATCGTCTATTGCGTGCACGACACGATCGGCCATCTCGGCATCTTCGTCTCCTCCTCCGTTTCGAAGAAGGAACACCGCGAGTTCACCGAGAACATCGACCTGATCGACATCCTTCCGCCCGGGCTCTACGAGGCGGTGATCAGGCCACGCAAGGGCGCTGCGGGGGAGGCGCTGGTCGAGGGCGACTTCTTCGTCTCCTTCGAGCCCCGTCGGCTCGACGACATCCGCGCCTACGGCATCAACGGCGAGCAGGACGACCGCGCCTTTGCCGCCGCCGCGCGGGTCTCCGAGGCGATGCTCGGGCTCTACAGGCTCTGGCTCGGCCCGGCGCTGCGTGCGGCGGCGAGCCCCGCGCTCGGCGACTGGGCGCGGCGGATGCATCCCGCGCGCCTGCCCTACGAGCTGATGACCGACCGCAACCCCCTCGTCCGGCCGCTCGAGGCCATTGCGGAGAATGTCCGTTCTTCGCGCGCGCCGGCAGCACCCGACAACCCCTTCGTCGCGATGCAGGACGTGGCGGCGGACGCGATCGCGGGCACGCTCGAGCTTTGGGGCCGCGCGCGCGACGCGATGGTCGAGACGAAGTTCTTCGCGATCTACGGCTCGCCGCTGGTGCAGGCCCTTGCCGGCGTCTCCGGCTCGGCGCCGATCCGCCACAGCCCGGGGCAGGATCCCGGCAACGAGGCGGAGCTCGGGCGCCTCGACACCGCGCTCCGCGCCCGCATGGCCGTGGGCGGCACGCGGGAGGGCTTCGTGCGAAGCCTCGTGCACGTGCTCGAGATGCGCGCGGCCGACGAGCGGAGCTTCGAGGTGCTCGAGCGCATGCGCAGCTCCGTCCCCGAGCGGATGACGCTCGCGGCCTTCAAGGCGATGCTGCGCGAGCAATGCGCGCTGATGCGGCTCGACCGTGCGGCCGCGCTCGCCGCCATTCCCGCGATGGTTCCCGAGGACGCCGCGACACGCGAACGCGTGCTCGCCGCGATCCGCGATGTCGCGCAGGCGACCGGCCCGCTCGAGGGCGAGGCGCTCGCGCGCTACGAGGAGGTGGCACGCCTGCTCGGCGGCCGCCGCGCAGCGAACGACCCGACGCGCCCGGCGCCGGAGCCGCAGAAGCGGCGGCCGAAGGCGCGCTGAGAGCTAGCCGGCCTTCGGCGCGCCCGCGGCGAGCCAGGCAAGCACCGCCTCGAGCGCCTCGCCGTAGAACTGCCGGAAGATCGGCGCGGCCGAGAAGCCGAGATGCGGCGACAGGACCGTGTTCGGCGCGGAACGGATCGGGTGGTCATCGGGCACGGGCTCGGTGCCGTACACGTCGAGCCCCGCACGGATCCGCCCCTCGGACAGCGCGCGAAGGAGGGCCGCTTCGTCGACGAGCGGCCCCCGCGCGGTGTTGACCAGGATCGCGCCGGGCTTCATCGCGCCGAGCGCCTCGGCATCGACGATGCCGCGCGTGCGCTCGCTCAACACGACATGCAGCGACACCGCGTCGCTCTCGGCGAACAGCGTGCGCTTGTCGACCGCGACGGCGCCGCCTTCGGCCGCGCGCTCCGGCGTGAGGTTCTGGCTCCAGGCGATCACCCGCATGCCGAAGGCCCGGCCCATCCCAGCGACGCGGGCGCCGATGCGGCCGAGCCCGAGCAGCCCGAGCGTTCGCCCCTCGAGAACCATTCCCGCCGGCACGCCATCCTGCCAGCGCCCCCGGCGCATCCCGGCATCGCCCTCGGTGAGGCCACGCGCGCAGGCGAGAAGCAGCGCGAAGGCGAGTTCGCCCGTCGCCGCCGGAACGAGGTCGCCCCCGGTCGTCGACAGCACGATGCCGCGCGCGCGGCAGGCCTCCTGGTCGAGCGTGCCGGGGATGCGGCCGGTCTGGGCGATGAAGCGGAGCCTGGGCAGCCTGGTGATCAGCGAGCCAGGGAAGAAGGTGCGCTCGCGCGTCGGCACGAGGATATCGAACGGCGCGAGCGCCTTCGCCGCCTCGTCCTCGCTCGCGAAGGGCCGCTCGAACACCTCCATCTTCACGCCATGCGGCGCGAGCCTCTCCCAGGGGGCGGAGGCCTTCGCGACGCCGAGCCAGTCATCCAGCACCGCAAGCTTCAACGGAAACGCTCCCTACTGCTCCTGCGACTGCATCGCGTCACTGGTCCTGCGACTGCGTCGCGCTGGGCCGCCAGTCCCGGAAGAAGGCCGTGCCGATCGAGCCGGAGATGGCGATCAGCATACGCTGCACCCAGTCGAGGAACTCGTGCAGCCCGCTGTCGACGATCCGGTCGATGTCGCGTTCCTCGAGCCCGGCGCGAAGCTCCTCGACGCGTTCTGCCGCCTCGCGGGTGCCGCGCAGCCCGTAGCGCGCGCGAAGCTGCTCGAGCGTGAACTCGGTCTGCCGCACGCAGACCAGGACGGAGCGCGGGAACGCGCCGTTCAGGAGAAGGAAATCGGCGACAGCGCGGGGCGTGAGCTCCCGGGGATGGATTCGGCGGAAGGCGTGGTAGCCGGCCGCCGCGCGCAGCAGCGCATGCCACTGCGAGAGGTCGAGCGCGGAGCCGACATCGGCGAGCGAGGGAAGAAGCAGGTGGTACTTGATGTCGAGAAGCCGCGTCGTCTGGTCTGCCCGCTCGATGAAGCGGCCGAGCTGGAGGAAGTGCCAGCCCTGGTCGCGGTAGAACGTGCCTTCGGTGATGCCGGTATGGAGCTGCACGCTCTCCTTGATCCGCGCGCACAGCCGCGACAGTCCGTCGCCCGCCACCTCCTCCTCGGTCAGCGCGGCGGTCCAGCCCTGGAACACGTTGAGCTGGGCCCACATCTCGGTGCTGATCAATGGCCGCAGGGTGCGCGCGTTCTGGCGCGCCGCCGCAACGGAGGCGGGGATCGAAGTCGTGTTGTCCGTGTCGAGAAGGTAGAAGCGGCGCACCGCCTCGGGTGTGGCCGCCCCGTAGCGCCGGGCGAACTCCTTCTCGTCTGCGTTGATGCGCACGACGCTTTCCCAGGCCTGGGACGGCCGGCCGGAGGCCTCGAAGGTCTGCGTCACGTCGAGCACGCGGGCGAGGTTCTCGACGCGCTCGAGATAGCGCGCCATCCAGAACAGGCTCTCGCCGTAGCGGGCGAGAAGCGGCTGGGGGCCGGCGGAGACGATGCGGTTCATCTCACTCGTCCACCAGCACCCAGGTGTCCTTGGAGCCGCCGCCCTGCGAGGAGTTCACTACGAGGCTTCCGGGCTTCAGCGCAACGCGGGTGAGCCCGCCCGGTAGCACCCAGGTGTCGCGCCCGGTGATGGCGTAGGGGCGGAGGTCGAGATGGCGGGGGCGCAGCCCGTCCGGCGTCAGGGTGGGGCAGACGGAGAGGCCGATCACCGGCTGGCTGATCCAGTTGGCAGGGTCGGCGAGCAGCTTCTCCCGGCAGGCCTCGAGCTCTGCCTTGGTCGCGCGCGGCCCGATGGTGATGCCGTAGCCGCCCGATTCGCCGACCGGCTTGACCACGAGGTTGGCGAGATCGGCGAGCGTCGCGGCCAGTCCGTCCGGCTCGCGGCAGATGCGCGTCTCGACGTTCTGCAGGATCGGGTCCTCCGCGAGGTAGTAGCGGATGATGCGCGGCATGTAGGCGTAAAGGGCCTTGTCGTCTGCCACCCCGGTGCCGACGGCATTGGCGAGCGCCACGTTGCCCTTGCGCCAGGCGGCGATCAGGCCTGGCACGCCGAGCATGCTGTCGGGGCGGAACACGGTCGGGTCGAGGAAGGTGTCGTCGATGCGGCGGTAGATCGTGTGCACGGGCGCGTGCCCGGCGGTGGTGCGCATGAACACCCGGTCGTTCTCGACGACGAGGTCGGGCCCTTCGACAAGCGGCACGCCCATCTCGCGGGCGAGGAACACGTGCTCGAAATAGGCCGAGTTGTAGATGCCGGGCGAGAGCAGCACGACCTGCGGATCGTCCACGCCTTCCGGCGCGATCGCGCACATCGCCTCCTGCAGCTTGATGCCATAGCCGTCGACCGGGCGGAGCCGGATGCCGTGCATCAGGTCCGGGAAGGCGCGCAGCATCGCGTGCCGGTTCTCGATCACGTAGGAGACGCCCGAGGGGGTTCGGGCATTGTCCTCGAGCACGCGGAACTCGCCCGCCTCGTCGCGCACGATATCGGTGCCGCAGATATGCACGTAGGTTCCGAAGGGCACCGGGAAATCTTGCATCTCCGGCCGGTAGTTCGGGTTGCCGAGGACGAGGTCCTCCGGCACCACGCCGTCCTTCAGGATCTTCCTTCCGTTGTAGACGTCGCGCAGGAACAGGTTCAGCGCCGTCACGCGCTGCTTCACGCCCGCCTCGAGCGTGCGCCACTCGGCCGCCGTGATGACGCGGGGCACCATGTCGAAGGGCAGGATGCGGTCGATCGCAGTCGCGTCGGAGTAGACGGTGAAGGTGATGCCGAGGTTGAACAGGTCACGCTCGGCTGCGGCGGACCGCCTCCGGAGTTCCTCGACCGGAAGGGCCGCAAGCCGGCGCAGAATGGTGCCGAGCGCGCCGCCGTCGCCCGGCCGGCGCGAGGTGAGCTCGCAGATGAAGCTCGCCGGGTCATAGCCCGGGAGCATGATGGGCGCATCCTGCGCGCCAACAGGCTCCGCCGTCGCCTGCAGGGGCAGCCCGGCCATGGTCGATCCAGGCACGCCGCTCGTCTCCCCGTCCATCGCCGTTCCTCCGCGTTCCGCATGCGGCCGGCGCGCCTCTCCCCTGCGCGGATGCTATCGCGCGGGTATGGTGCAGCCAAGCAGCGTGGCATGGCGATGACACTCGGGTGTGCCCAGGCGGCGGGGCGACTCGAACGCTTGATCGGCGATGCGGTTTCACCGATACCTTTGCGCCAAGAACGCGCCGGCGCTCGTCCGAGTCGCGGGCCGGGGAAGAAGGAGCCTGAACCCGTGCGGCATATGCTTTTGACGACCGTGACGGTCGCCGTCCTTGGCATCGCGGCGACAGGAACGGCTGTCGCCTCCTGCGTCAATGCGCGTGAGAAGTCTGCCTTCGAGCTTCGCGCGCTGCAGACGCACCTGATGGTCGGTGCCCTCTCCTGCGGCATGCACGACCGGTACAATGCCTTCGTCACCCGCTGGCAGTCCGACCTCGCCGGCGCGCACCGGAACCTCAGCGGCTACTTCAACCGGGCCGCCGGAGGGCAGCGGGCGCTGAACGAGTACATCACCTCGCTCGCCAACGCCCAGTCGCAGGAAGGCATCCGCCTCGGCAGCACGTTCTGCGGCAAAGTCGGCCCGCTGTTCGAGCGTGTGGCGACGATCCAGAACTCGGCCGAGCTGACGGCGGCGTCGGCCAGCGCTTCGCTGCCGCTCGCCTGGGACGTTCGCCCCTGCGAGATCCGCTCCGCCGAGCAGGCGCGGCCGGCGACGACCCAGCGCCGCTGACCGGCTGAGACACGGCTTCAACGAAACGGCGCCCGGGGCAACCCGGGCGCCGTTTCCCTTTGGCCTCGTCCTTCCGGCCCGGGCCTCAGGGCCGCTGCGCCCCGCGGCCGGTCAGGCCCGTCCTTCGGTTGGCCAGGAAGGAACCGCCGGAAAAACAGGAAGGGCGCCCGAAGGCGCCCTTCCGTATCAGGCGATGATCGCTCCGCTCAGCGGAGGACGATCTCCACGCGCCGGTTCTGCGGCTCGCGGACGTTCGCGCCCGTCGGCACGAGCGGCTGGCTGAAGCCGCGGCCAGTGATGGTCATCTGGCTGCGGGGGATGCCACGGCGCTCGAGCTCGGCGGCAACCGCGTTGGCGCGGCGGACCGAGAGGGCCTGGTTGTAAGCGGCCGTGCCCACGGTGTCTGTGTGGCCCGTGACCTCGATGCGCGTCGTCTGGACGCGCGGCGCGTTGGCGGCCGCTTCGCCGATGATCTGGCGGGCGCGGTCGGTCAGCGCGGAGCTGTCGAAGTCGAAGAACACGAGGTAGGTGCGCGCGGGCGCCGGAGCAGCCGCTGCCGGCGGGGGCGGCGGCGGGGGCGGCGTCATGCCGAAGGCGTAGGTGAGGCCGACCAGGAAGGTGTGGTTCGCCGTCTCCACATCGACCGAGCTGACGCCACCAGCGGCGCGGAACGCGGACGAGGTGCTGTAGCTCTCCTCGAGCAGCGCGAAGTAGCGATACTCGGCATTGAGCGAGAGGCCAGGGACGGCGGCGATCGGGAAGGCGAGGCCGACCATGCCCTGGTAGGCGAAGTGGCCCTCGGTGTCGTCGACGACCGTGATGCCCTGGTTCCGGACACTCAGCTCATTCCAGGCGTACCCGACACCAGCACCGATGTAGGGCGTGATGTTCCAGGCATTCGGGCCCAGGTCATAGCTGACGACGGCATTCACCATCGCGGCCATGACCTTGTTGTCACCGCCGCCACCGGCCGAGCTACCAAGGATGCTCACGCTGTCGGCGTCGTTGCTGCGATACGACCCCTCGAGCTCAAGACCGAGGCCGAGACCGCCCTGGAACTTCCAGCCGTAGCCGACCCTGGCGAGCGCGGCCCATCCGCCATCGAATTCGGCCTTGCCCCCGGTCGGGAGGTCAATGTCCTCGAGCATGTTGTAGCCGCCGAGGGCGCCGACATAGATCCCTTCCCACGTCGACGCCGGACCGGCGAACTGAGCGTTGGCGGCCGCGGCCGGCAGAACGCCCAGCGAGGCGGCCAGCAGCACGTTGCGGAGCTTCATTCGTTTCTCTCCTTACCCATCCCGAGCGAGAGAGCCGCATGCGGTGCCGAACAGCGGCCCTCTGCATCCCTACCTCGCGGTGCCAGGACATTAGCGAAGACGATCTTGCGGCGCACCACCCCCCAAGCGTTCGAACACCACCTGTGACCACGATTTTCGCGACCTGTTGCGACAATGCCACAGGTGTGACCGATCTGCGCGGACTTGGCCCCCTCAGCCACGGTCAAACCCATGGCGGGGGCTTGGAAGGCAGCGCCTCCTGGTCGATCATCCGGACCCGATGAACGGGACGGAACGCCGGAACGCAAGCAGGAGGGCTGCGACTCGCGCGCAGACCCGAGCCTGCGCCATGCCTCCAGCGCCCCTCGCCGCCAGGATCGCATCGCGGCGACGAGGCCGGCCCCGCCATCGACATCAGAATGACTGCCTGCGCGCCCAAGGCCCTCGCCCATCGGAAGGCATCCGCGCCACGCGCCCAGGCGGAAGCGTCGACCGCTCCGCCACGAGGACCTCCTGATGACCACAGATGCAGGCATTACAAAGCTCGTGGACGGGTTCCACGATGTCCCGCCTGGCCGGGTCGCGACCATCGTCACCCATCTCGCCATGACGGCGCCGCCCGCGGCCGTCACGCCGCGGTCACGCGATGGCTGGGCGCTCCGGCATGAGCGTGCCCTTGCGCCGGACGCCTACCGGTCGCTGTTCCGGCGCATCGGCGAGCCCTGGCTCTGGTTCAGCCGCCTGAGGCTGAGCGACAGACAGCTCGCCGCCCTGCTGTCCGACCCGGCCTCCGTGATCTGGGTGCTCGAGTCGGAGGGGGAGGATGCGGGGCTGGTCGAGCTCTCCTTCCGCGAGCCGGGGGCGTGCGAGATCGTGTTCTTCGGCGTGATCCCCGACCTCATCGGCAGCGGCGTCGGCCGGTTCATGATGTCCCACGCCATGGCCGAGGCCTGGACGACGCGGAAGGTCAGCCGAGTCACCGTGCATACCTGCACGCTCGACCATCCCGGAGCGCTTGCCTTCTACCTCCGATCCGGCTTCCGCCCGGTGCGCCAGCAGGTCGAAATCGCGCCCGACCCTCGGCTCGCCGGCACGCTCGCACCGGCCGCGGCCCCGCATGTGCCGCTGATCAGCGAGGCGGCGGACTGAGGGCGTCGACGAAGCTGCGGGCGCGGGCGGCGACGGTCTCGGGCGAATCGCCGGGGCGGTAGAGCGCCGAGCCGATGCCGAACCCATCGGCGCCGGCCTCCCGCCAGGCCGCGAGCGTCGCCGGTGTCACGCCGCCGACAGGCAGGACAGGCATCGATCGCGGCAGCACGGCCCGCAGCGCGCGCAGGAGCGGCGGGCCGCCGATCTCGGCAGGGAACAGCTTCAGCGCATCGGCGCCGGCGTCGATTGCGGCGAAGGCCTCGGTCGCGGTGTAGCAGCCGGGCAGGACGAGCGCGCCGGCTGCGCGGGCTGCGGCGATCACCGCCGTGTCGGCATGCGGCATGACGACGAGCCGCCCGCCCGCTTCGACGACCCGTGCCGCATCCGCCGGGCGCAGCACCGTGCCCGCGCCGACGAGCACCGTCTCGCCGAAGCGCGCGGCCAGCGCGGCGATGCTCGCGAACGGGCCGGGCGAGTTCAGCGGGACCTCGATGACGGCAAAGCCCGCCTCCGCCACCGCCTCGCCGATCGCGACCGCCTCTTCCGGCCGCACCCCGCGGAGGATCGCCACGAGCGGCGAGCGGGAGAGCCAGGGGGCGAGCCGGCTCATCGCGCCGCCCTCAGGCCGCACGGCCGATCAGCCCGTGCGCGCGCCCGATCGCGGCGAGCCCGTGCGCTGCCGTCTCCTCGCCATGGCAGCGGACGAGGAGGCCGCGCCGCTCGAGCGCGCGGGCATAGCGGGCAACAAGCCCGGGCGCGCCGACGAGATGGACGGTGCCAGCGGGCGGGGCCAGCGCGACGATCTCGTGGCCGATCAGCAGACCCGAGAGGAACGGCGCCAGCGCTGCGCGCGTGAGGTCGCCCGTCAGCGCCGCGGCGCGGATGCCGAAGAGATGGTTCAGCAGCCCGCCCGGCGCGCCGGCACGGTCGAGCCCTGCGTCGAAGGCGGCACGGTACGCCTCGCCCCAGGCATCGCCTCCCGGGTCGTCAGGCATCAGGGAGGCGAGCGTCGAGTGCGTGCGTATCAGGCCGAACATCTCGCCGGTCATCGCCGTGCGGAAACCGGTGATCGTGAGGCCGTCGAGCTCGGCCCATTTGCTGTGCGTGCCGGGCAGGCACACGGTGTGGCGGCCGGCGCCGAGCGCGCCGAGAAGCCCGAGGATCTGCGTCTCCTCCCCGCGCATCACGTCCGCCGTCCCCTCATTCCGGTAGCAGAGGCCGGGAACGAGAAAGGTGCCGGGCCGGTCCGCCACAGGGTGGAGGTTTGCCGCGATGTCGGCGGCCTCGGCCGGGCAGGCCGTGTAGGGCGCCTCCGCCCAGCCTTGCCTGCTTCCCACCATGCCGCACAGCAGCGCCGGTTCGGACGCGGCGTCCGGCCAGGCGGCGAGCAGGTCGGACAGGGCCGCGGCGAACCCGCCGGGCGCGACGGAGCGGATGCCGCGGGCCGCGGCGATTTGGCCGAGCACGGCGCCGTCATCGGCGAGCCGCCAGGCCCGGAAGGTCGAAAGCCCCCAGTCGATCGCGAGCATCGGTCCCTTGCTCGTTGCGGGCCCGCGCGGAATCGCCCGGACCCGGGTCGTCGTCCAATCCCGCCCGACCCGGCGTTGCGCGCCCCCGGCCGCCCCGCCTCCCGTCGCGAACGGTCATCCGACTGTCACGATGATGGACCGATTCGCACCCTGCCGCATCAGCCATTCCGGCGATTGCAGGCCGGCTCCGCCGCGCCGTCTGGAGTGGCTGGAATCATTCCGTTACGGTCGCCCGTTGCGACTGCGGAGAGAACCGCACGCAGAACGGGAGGACTATCGATGTCGCTTTCGCGCCGCTTCTTCGCGCATTGCCTTGCCTGTGCCGGCCTCGCCGCCGGGTTCCGCGCCACCCCCGCCTCCGCCCAGGCCCCCTGGTCGCCCCCCGCGGCGGCGGATCGCTGTCCCTCGAAATGGGGCGCTGCCGACACGCGCGGCGCGATGAACCTCCAGACCCCCGAACAGGTGCAGAGGGCGACCCGCCTGATCAAGAGCGGCCGCGTCGTCGAGCTTGGCCACAAGCTCGAGACCGCGATGCCGTTCTTCGGCACCAGGCGCTTCGACGTTCACCTGAAGCAGCAGTTCATCAACCCGCAGGCCAATCGCCGCGGCTCGAACGAGGAGCTCGTCGTCACCGAGATCGGCCAGGTCGGCACCCAGCTCGATGCCTTCCCGCACCAGACGATCGGCGACGAGACCTACAACTGCACCAAGGTGCCGGAGATCGCCTCGCGCGGCGGCTTCACCAAGATGGGGGTCGACGAGATCGGCCAGGTGTTCACGCGCGGCGTGCTGATCGATGTCGCCACGCTGAAGGGCGTGCGCACCCTGCCCGACGAGTACGAGATCACGGTCGAGGACCTGCAGCAGGCGATGTCGCGGCAGAACGTGCGGATCGAGCGCGGCGACGTCGTGATCATCCGCACCGGCTGGGACGCGCTCTGGGGAACCGACAATGCCCGCTATGTCCGCACCTGCCCGGGCATCGGCGTCGCCGCCGCGGAGTGGCTGATCCGGCAGGAGCCGATCATCCTCGGCTCCGACAACTGGCCGGTCGAGGTGGCGCCGAGCAAGACGATGCCGGATGCCTCGCTTCCCGTTCACCAGCTCGCGCTCGCGGTGCACGGCGTGCACCTTCTCGAGAACATGCGGCTGAACGACCTCGCCGGGGCAGGGCAGAGCGAGTTCGCCTTCATCATGCAGCCGCTCAAGGTGAAGGGCGGCACCGGCTCGACCGTGGCGCCCACCGCGGTGCTGTAGCGGGCGGTGGCCTGTCCGTGCGGCGCATCGGGAGGACGTGGCGGATCGGTCGCTTCCGTGCCACGTTCCGGCCATGCAGATCCCGACGCTCACCACTGAACGCCTGACGCTCCGGGCCTTCCGCGAGAGCGATCTCGACGCCTACGCCGCCATGCAGGCCGATCCCGAGGTGATGCGACACCTCGGGGTCGGCCCCAATGCGGGCATGCCGCGCACTCGCGAGGAAAGCTGGACCTCGATGGCGGTGATGATGGGACAGTGGGCGCTCAAGGGCTACGGCACCTTCGCGCTCGAGGAGACGGCCACGGGTACGTTCATCGGCCGCGCCGGAATCCTCCACCTCGCCGGCTGGCCGGAGCCCGAGCTCGCCTACGCGCTCGCCCGCCACGCCTGGCACAAGGGCTTCGCCGAGGAGGCCTGCCGCACCGCGCTCGCCTGGGCCTTCAAGGCGACTGGGGCGGAGCGCATCGTCTCCTACATCAAGCCGGGCAACGCACCGTCGGCGCGGCTTGCCGGCCGGCTCGGCGCGGTGAACGAGGGCATGGGCGAGCTGCTAGGCGTGCCCTGCGAGGTGTGGGTGCACAGGCCCGTCCCGACGGCCGTGGTGTGACGGGCGCGGCAAGGCAGCCCCCCTCCCCCTTCGCCTGCCTCGGCGTTCTCGTCTGGGGCCATGTCATCAGCCAGTGGGTCCGCACCCTGCCCGCGATCGCCGCATCGGGGCTGATCGCCGAGCTCGGCTTCACCGAACAGGGCCTGGCCGTCGCGACGGGGCTGATGGCGGCCTCCTTCATGGTCGGCCAGGTCCCCGTCGGCATCATGATCGACAGGCTTGGGCCCCGCCGCACCTCGATGATCCTGCTCTTCGTCGCCTCCGCCGGCTGCGCGGGCGCGGCCGCCTCGCCGGACCAGGCCGGCTTCGCGCTCGCCCAGGTCGTCGCCGGCTTCGGCTGCGCGGGGCTGATGATGGCCCCGCTCTCCTTTGCCGCACGCACCCTGCCGCCGGAGCGGTTCGGCGCGGTTGCGGGCTATCTCCCCGGCATTGGCGGGCTCGGGCTTCTGCTTTCCGGAACGCCCTCGGCGTTGCTTATCGGCTGGGGTGGCTGGCGGCTCGCCTACGCGGTCGTCGCCGGCTTCGGCCTCGCCGTTCTCGCCGCCGTCTGGCGCGTCGTGCCGGAGCTGCCGAGGGCGGAGGGGGCGATGCGGCGCGGTCTCGGCGCCGAGGCGCGCGAGGTGCTCGCCCTTCTCGTCGGCCGCCGGCTGCGCGCGCCCGTCGTCCTCGCCCTCGTCGGTTACGCGGCGCTGATCGGGCTGCGCGGCCTCTGGGCCGGGCCGTATCTCACCGACCATCTCGGCTTCTCGCTTGCCGGCTCCGGCGGCGTGCTTGCCGGGCTCAGCGCGGTGATGATCGCCGCTCCCATCCTGTTCGGCTGGCTCGACCGGCGCCTGCCCGACCGGGCGATGGCGATGGGGCTGATCCATCTCGCGGGCGCGGCGCCGTTGGCGCTGCTCGCCATGGGCGGAGCCGGGCGGGTGATCGACATCGGCGCGATGGCGCTCGTGTGCCTCTCCCTCGGCAGCCACGTTCTGCTCTACGCGATGACGCGGGCGCTGAGCCCGGACGCGTCGCTCGGCAAGGCGCTGTCGGCGGTGAACCTCGCCTTCTTCCTCGGCGTCGCCGTTCTGCAGCCGCTGTCAGGCATCGCGGCCGACCTCGCCGGCATCGGCGGCGCGCTCGGCCTCTACGCCGCCGCGCTCGCCGCCGGCTCGCTCTGGTTCCTGGCATTGATCATGCCACCGAACAGGCCGCCGACGGCGCAACGGACCTGACCGGGACCGACCGGGAACGGTTCGCGGCCGGGGCGTTCCGCCTTCCGTCAAGCGACCGGTCAGCGGAGAGCCGGCCCAAGCTTCCCGATCACGAGCTCGGCGACACCCCGGCCGATGGTGTTGGCCGCCTCGATGTCGAAGCGGTAGTGCAGGCCTGCGACCAGCCGTGCCACGCCGGCCTGCTCGATCAGCGTGGCGAAACGCGCCTCTTCGGCCGGGAAGAGGCGCGCCAGGACGAGGCCGGCCGCGCTGGAGAAGCAGCTGTGCGCCGACGGGTAGGAAGGGTGCGGCGCGTTCGGGAACAGCGTGCGCACCTCCGGATCGAGCTGGCTTGGCCGTAGGTACCAGTAGGCATACTTGGCATCCCAGCAGGCGACGCCGCCGTCATGGAGGGCGATGTTCACCGCGGTGAAAGCAGCCGCCGTCCGCACCGGGTCGGCGGCGAGGTCGTACTCCAGCACAAGACGCGAGAGCTCGGCGTTCCAGAACTGGAAGATGCGGTTGCCGCCGAACACGTCCCAGTAGATGGCGTCGTGATTGGCCTTGGGCGAGCGCGGCCAGGCCTTGAGCTCGGCGATCGCGGCGCGCGTTGCCGCTGAATCGAATGCGGGAGGCGGGGGCGGGCGCAACGCATCATTGGCCGGCAGAACCCACGGCCGCCACGTCCCGGCCATGGGAAAGGCCGGGTTCGCTCCGTGCCAGAAGCCCGGGCCGGTGGGCACGCTGCCGGTCCAGCGTGCATCGAAGCCATCGGCGCGGGCGCGCTCCAGCGCAACGGCGGCGATTGCCGCGCCAATGGAACGGCCCGCCTCGGCGTCGCTTGCGAACTCGAGCCCGGCCTGCTGGCGGAGGGCAACAGAATGGCGCGCCATCGCCTTGTATGCGTCGGCGCGGTCGGGAATGAGCGCGGCGAGGATGATCGAGGCCGCCTCGCCGGTCGCCGCGGCCTCAGACGGATAGGAGAACGGAACCGCTCGCGCGCCCGGCAGCGCCAGTGACGGGTCGAGCGATGCTGGAGAGGGGCGCTGATGCCGCGCGCGCGCCGCCTGCACGATGACGGTCGCGTCATGGATCGCGGCGTGTACCAGCGCGAGCGTCCGCGCTGCCTGGTTGGAGCGGACGAAACGGTCCACCTGGTCGGACACTGCGACGGCGTTCCAGCGATAGGCCGGCCCACCGGCCTCCCATTGCCGAAGCCGTAGCGCAAGGTCGGGAACCTGCTCGAGCGCCTGGCGGCGCAGGGCGTCCAGCTCGCGCGCCGTCGCCGCGGCGTCGGGCGGCGGCGGCACGGCGATCGCCGACGGGGCCGCGATCAGCAGCGTCGGCATGGCAGAGGGCGACACCGGCTGCGCCAGCACGGGCGCGACAACCGAGGCCGCGATCAGGATGGACAACGCCTTGGTTCGGAGCATCCCAGCCTCCCGTTGATGGACGTCGCGCCAAGCTCCATCCATCGGGCGAGCCGGTCAGTCCGGATTGCGACACTTCTGTCCGAGATTCGTCGTTTCCGGAGTGGTATCATTCAGCGGTGAGGCAAAGGGGACGCGGGATGGACCGATCCCTCTGCGGCTCCGCGAAGCAGCCCCGGCGGGGCGCGGCCGGCCAGCCGGCGGCGATGGGCCGTGCAATCGAGGCGATCCACGCCTCGCTGGCGGCCGATGCGGCCGCGCCCCTGTCCGTGCCGGCGGTCGCCGCGGCGGCGGGGCTCTCGCAGCGCGGCTTGGAGCGCGCCTTCCTGCGGGCTCTCGGTCTTTCGCCACGGGACTACGTGGTTCATCTGCGCTTCGAGGCGGTGCGGCGCACCCTCGCTTCCGGCCAGGCCGCATCGGTGCTGGAGGCGGCCGTGCGGCACGGTTTCGGCCATCCGGGGCGGTTTGCGGCAGCGTATGCGCGCAGGTTCGGCGAGGCGCCGTCGGCGACGCTGCGGGGCGCGCGCGCCGCACGCCCTGGGCCGCAGTCACGCCCGTCGCAAGGCCTGGTCATGCTGCGGCCGCTTGCGGGCACCGACATGCGCGCCGCACGGCGCGCCACGGATGCGCTGGCGGCGGCGCTGTGCCGCTCGCATGCCCTCGCGCTCGCCGCCGATGAAGGCCGCGGGGTCGATCCGCGCACGCTCTATCGTCTCCAGGGAACGCTCGAGCCGAACGGTGTCTCCCTGCAACTGGTGCACCCCGCGCGCGGCATCGTGCTGGCAACCTGGCGCGAGACGCTGCGCACCCGCGAGCGTATCGACTGGGCGAGCCGCGCCGTTGCCGCCGCTGCCGGCGCCGTCGCGACCGACACGGCCGACAGGGCCCGCCGGACGCCCCGGCACCTTGCCGATTCCGAGACCCTCGTCGCTCGTGCCCGCGCCGTCGGCCTCATACCTGACCGCGACACGGCCTTCATGGTTCTCGACCTGCTGGGCGAGGCGCTGGAACGCGACCCGGGAAACGCGTTCGCACACGGGTTCCTCGCCACGTGCCTGGGACATTGCGCCAATCATGCCTTCATCGCCGAGCCGGACCAGGCCCGGGAGCGGGCGCTGTCGCATGCGCGGCGCGCGCTGCTGCTCAATGCGGACGATGCCGAGGTGCTCGCGATCACGGCCCATGCGCTGTCGCTGACGCGTCGACTGGACGAGGCCGAGGCGCTCGCCCACCGCTCGCTCGCGCTCGACCCCAACCAGCCCTTCGTCTGGCGCCGCCTCGGCTTCATCGAGAACTTCCGCGGCAATGGCCCGGTCGCGGTCGAACGCTTCAAGCGCGCCTATCACGCCTGGCCCCATGGTGCCGGTGGGCTGCACACGCTCTTCGGTCTCGGCGTCGCCACCTTCATGGTGGGCGACTATGGGCGTTCGGCCCGGCTGCTGGCGCGCGTGCTGCAGCGAAATCCATCCCACGTGTGGCAGAACAGGTTCCTGACCGCCGCGGCGATGCACGCCGGCGCAGCGACCGAGGCGAGGCGATCCCTGACGACCCTTCGCCACGCCTATCCCGATCTTACGGTCGACCGGCTCAGGCGATCGGGCGTCCTGGCACCGGAGGCTTTGGAACGCCTGCTCTCCGGTCTCGCACGCGCAGGCCTGCCGGCCGGGTGACGCAGCAGCCGCCGCCAGCGCATGCGAGGCGTGGTCGATCCCCCGGTCGGCCCCGACGCGACGCGGCGCGATCCGCTAACCCTCCAGGCTCATCAGCAGCCCCGCGATCAGCCGCGCGCGGGGCACGAGGGAGGCGACCAGCACGTGCTCCTCAAGCGTATGGATGCCGCCGCCCTGCACACCGAGCCCGTCGAGCGTCGGGATGCCCATCGCGCCGGTGAAATTGCCGTCCGAGCCGCCGCCAGCGGAGCTCGCCGGCAGCGCGCCGATGCCGACCGACTTCGCGATCGCCTCCGCCTTCGCATGCAGCGCGCGCACCCGGTCGTCCGGCTCCCACACCGGCCGTGTGTAGGTGCGGCGGACGCTGAACTGCACGTCGTTCCCGGTTGGGCGAAGAGCGAGCATTTTCTCGACGAGCGCGTCGAGGTCCTCCTGGCGCTTGGCCATCGAGAGGCTCTCGCCGCGGCAGACCGTCGGCACGCAGTTCACCCACTGCCCACCCTGGATGACACCGACGGAGGTGGTCGCGTCCTCGCCCGAGAGCGCCTCGATCGCGAGGATCTGCTGCGCCATCTCGCGCACCGCGCTGCGGCCCTCGGCGAGACGCGCGCCGGCATGGCTGGGGCGGCCGACCGCCTCGAGTGCGAACCGCGCGATCGCGTAGCGGCCCCATACCACGCCGCCATCGGCCCGCGCCGGCTCGGGGATCAGCACCACCTTGTGGCGCGCCGCCTCGGCCTCGATCAGGTCGCGTGTCGAGGGGCTGCCGACCTCCTCGTCGGGCGTGAACAGAACAGTGACCGGAAGCTTCGTCGCCGCCCCTGCGGCGAGGATCCCGCCGATCGCGGCGAGCGAGACATAGGCACCGCCCTTCATGTCGCAGATGCCGGGACCGTAGGCACGCTCGGCCGCGCCGCTGCCCTCGCGCCGGAACGCGAGCGGGCCGGAGGCGCCGCCTGTGCCGACAGGATGCACCGTGTCGAGATGGCTCATCACCAGGATGCCGGGACGGTCCTCGCCGCCGCCGAGCGCCGCCTGCGGGAAGCGGGCGCGCACGCAGTCGCCGAAGCCCATCCGGCCTGGGATCCGCTCGATGCGCGCGCCGATCACCGCGAGGTCGCGCGAGGCGGCGTCCATCATCCGGTTGACCGAAGCGGCATCGAAGGTCGGACTCTCGACCTCGACCCACGACCGGAGGCCGGCGAGAACCGCCTCGGTCTCGAGCGGCAAAGCATTGGGATCGGTCATTCCGTGTTCTTCCCTCGTCACTTGCCCGCGCACGGTCGCCCCCGCCGGCGCGGCTGTCCAGAGGCCGCGCCTTGCCCGCGCGTGCCGTGTGTGCTGCGCTCGCCCGGAACGGACGGGACCGATGACGGGCGAGGGAATCGAACACGAGTTCAAGGCGATGCTTGCCGGCCCGGCCGAGCGTGACAGGGTCCTTGCCGCGCTCAGCGGCCCACGTCGCGTCGTGCGCCAGCGCAACGTCATCTTCGACACGGCACGCGGCGATCTCTCCGCCGCGCGGCTCTCGCTCAGGCTGCGGCACGAGGACGATGCCTGGCGGATGACCGCCAAGGGCGAGGCGCCGCAGGGTGCGCCCTCGCTTCTCGCCGCGCGCGCCGAAGCCGAGCGGCCGGTGCCACCCTCGCTGGCCGACAGGCTCGCCGCAGGCGCGGCCGACCCGATCGCCTGCCTCCGCGGGGCCGCTCCCGCGCCGATGGCTCAGGCCCTCGCCGATGCCATCGAGGCCGCGGCCGGTGGCGCGCCGATCGAGGCGATCGGCGAATTCCGCAACGAGCGCACCCTCTGCACGGCCACGCTGCCGGACGGGATGGAGGCCACGGTCGCGCTCGACCGGTCCGAGATGCCCGATGGCAGCATCCACCACGAACTGGAGCTTGAAGTGCCGCACAGCGCGTTGACGCCTGCTTCCGCCTTCCTCGATGCGCTGATGCGCCGCGCCGGCGTGCCGCTGAGGCCCTGCCCGAGCAAGCGGCAGCGTTTCGGCGAGGCACTCGCCCGCCGCGACGCGGCACGGAGCGAGGCGTGATGCGCATCCTTCTCGCCAATGCCAACACCACCGAGGCGGTGACGGAGATCTGCGCTGCCTCGGCCCGCGCCGCCGCCGCCCCCGGCACGGAGATCGTCGCCGTCACGCCGCGCTTCGGCCCCGCCGTCATCTCCTCGCGCGCCGAGAACGCGATCGCCGCGCACGGGCTCCTCGAGACGCTCGCCGAGCATCACGCGGGCTGCGACGCCGCGATCCTCGCCGTCTCCTATGACACCGCGCTCGCCGCCGCGCGGCAGCTCCTTCCGATCCCGGTCATCGGGATGACCGAGGCGGCTTGTCTGGCTGCCTGCCTTCTCGGTGGCCGTTTCGGCCTCGTCACCTTCTCCTCGCCCGATCTCTACCGGGAGGTGATCGCGGGCCACGGCCTCGCCGCGCGCCTCTCGGGCATCGCCGTCGTCGCCGCTTCGCCCTACGACGCCGCCTCCGACCCTGATGGCGTCGCCGCGAAGGTGACGGAGGCGGCGCGCGGCCTCGCCGCGGACGGCGCCGATGCGGTCCTGCTCGGCGGAGCCGCGCTTGCCGGCATGGGCGGACGCATCCAGAAGGACGTACCCGTGCCGCTCGTCGATGGCATCGCCGCGGCGGTGAAGTTCGCGGAGGGCCTGGTGGCGCTGGGCCTGCCGAAGCCGCAGGCGGGCGGGTTCGCCGCACCGAGGAACCGCCCCTCGCTCGGCCTTGGCGATGCGCTCACGGCGATGCTGAAACGCCCCTGATGCCCCTTTCGGGGTGGTGGCCGCAGGGCTAGCCTCGCGCGCATGTCATCGTCCGCGCCAGCGGGTCCTCCGTGGAGAGCCGTCGCCGCGCTCTCCGTCACGCAGATCGTCGCCTGGGGCTCGCAGTACTACGCCATCGCCGTGCTCGCGCCGGCCATTGCGGCATCGGAAGGTTGGAGCCGCGAAGCGATCTTCGGCGCCTACTCCGTCGGGCTGCTCGCGCAAGGCTTCGCCTCCTTCCCCGCCGGCGCGCTGATCGACCGCTTCGGCGGCAGGCTCGTGATGTCGGTCGGCTCGCTTCTCTCTGCGCTCGCGCTTTTCGCCCTGTCGGTGTCCCCGAACCCGTTCGTGTTCGGCCTCGCCTGGATCGTCACCGGCATCGCGATGGCGGCGACGCAGTATGAACCTGCCTTCGCGACGATCACCGCGAGCTTCGGCGCGGATGCGCGCCGCGCGATCACCTACCTCACCTTCGCGGGCGGGCTCGCCTCCACCGTTGCCTGGCCCGTCACGGCAGCGCTGCTGCCGCACACGGGCTGGCGCGGGGCCTATGCGTTCTGGGCTGCGGTGACGCTGTTCGTCTGCCTGCCGCTGCACGTGTTCCTTCTGCCGAAGGTGAGCGGCGGGGTGGCGCAGAAGCAGCGCCGCCCACTCGGCCCGGTGCTGCGCGCTCCGGCGTTCTGGATGGTCGCGCTCGCGCTCACCGCGGGCGCGCTGCTCTTCTCCGTCGTCGGCGTCCACGCCATCCCGATGCTGCAGGAGGCGGGGCTGTCGAACACCGAGGCCGTCGCAATCGCCTCCTTCACCGGCGTGTTCCAGGTGGCGGGCCGCGTACTCGAGCTCGCAGGGCTGTCGCGGCTTCGGCCGACGCGGGTTGCGATCCTCGCCTCCGCCTTCCAGCCGGTCGCGGTGGTGGCGCTGATGGCGGCGGGAACGGTGCCTGGCGCTGCCTGGGGCTATGTCGTGCTGTATGGCGTGTCGGCCGGAATCCTCACCATCATTCGCGGCACGGTGCCGGCTGAGCTGTTCGGCCGGGAGGGCTATGGCGCAGTCGCGGGCGCGATGGTGGCACCCGGCATCATGGCGCGCGCGGCCGGCCCTTATGCCGCTGCCTGGATGTGGGAGACGTTCGGCGGCTACGCCTCGGTGAAGGTGGCGATCCTCGTCGCCGGACTGCTTGCCTTCGCCGCCTTCCTCGCCGCCGCAGCGCTTGCGCTAAACCCCGGCCCGAAACGTCAGGACTGATGCCGCACCTCGCCGTCGCCCGCTTCTGGTTCGAAGGCAACAGCTTCACCCCGACGCCGACGACGCGGGAGGCCTTCGCCTCGCGCGAATGGGTGAGCGGGACGGAGGCGATCGCCCGCTATCGCGGAACGGGGACCGAGCTCGGCGGGCTTGCCGGCTTCCTCGATGCGAACGCGGGCTGGACGGCCGATGTGATCCTCTCCCTCTCCGCCCAGCCGGGCGGCCCGTTGACGAAGGACATCGTTCCGGGCTGGCTCGAAACCGTCACCGGGGCTCTGGCGCGCGGCGGCTACGATGCCGTCTACCTCTCGCTGCACGGCGGCGGCTGCGCGGAGGACGATCCCGCGCCCGAGCTCACCATCCTCCGTGCGGTCCGCGCCGCGACGAAAGGCGTGCCGCTCGGCGTGAGCTTCGACATCCACGGCAATCTCGCTCCCGAGATCGCCTCGCTGATGGACTGCGCCTCCGCCTACCGGACCCACCCGCATATCGACATGGCCGAGACGGCCGGGCGGGTTCTCGCCATGCTCGACGCGACGGTGGCGGGCCGGATCTCCCCGGTGGTCGCGATCGCCAAGGTGCCGAAGGTGATCCACTCCTTCCACATGCGAAGCGAGGCGGGGCCGATGGCGGAGCTCTGGGCCGAGGCGGAGGAGGAGGAGGTGGGGCCGATCCTCGATGCGAGCCCCTTCGGCGGCTTCTCCTGGGGCGACACGCCCTTCGCCGGCCCGTCCATCCTTGTCACGGCCGACCGTGACCGCCGCGCAGCCCAGGCAGTGGCGGACCGCCTTGCCGCGTCCCTCTCGGCGAAGATCGCCGCGGGGCGGTTCTCAGTGACGCTTCCCACGCCCGAGGCCGCGCTCGAGACGGCGCTCGCTGCCCCGCCCGGCCTCGTCGCGGTGCTCGACCCGGCCGACAACCCGCTCTCGGGTGGCATCGCCGACACGCCCGGCGTGCTGCGGGCCCTGCTCGCGCGCGCCCCCGACGTCCCCGTCCTCTTCGCCTTCCTGCACGATGCCGAGACGGTGGAGGCAGCCCGCGCGGCCGGCCTCGGCGGTGCGCTCACCCGCCCGCTCGCGGCACGGCACACGGTTGCGTTCGGCCCGCCCGTGACGGTGGCAGCGACCGTCGAGCGCCTAACGGAGGGGCGGTTCGTCAACGAGGGCCCGATGGAGCGCGGCGCGCCGGTCGATCTCGGCCCGACCTGCGTGCTGCGCGTCGGCACGGTGCGCGTCATCGTCACGTCACGTCGCGAGGCGGCGATCGACCCGGGCTTCTTCGCCCTCCACGGCATCGACCTCGGCGCGACGCGGCTGATCGTGAACAAGGCGAAGAACCATTTCCGCGCCGCCTTCGCGAGCCGGCTCGCGGCTCTCGTGGAATGCGACAGCCCCGGCCCGGCAGCGCTCGACCTGCTCGGGTTGCCCTTCCGACACGTGCCCGCGTCATGGCGGACGCCCTGATCCTGCCGCCTTCGCACTGATACAGTGCGCCGATGGGTTTCACCCGCCTCTACCTCCGAGTCCTGGCCGAGCTCCGCCCCGAGAAGCGGCTCGCGACGGCGCTCGCCCTCGCCAATGTCCTGCTCGCGTTCCTCACCTTCGCCGAGCCCCTTCTTTTCGGTCGGGTCGTCGACATGTTGGCCTCCAGCGCGGGGCGCCCGCCTTCGGAGGTGTGGACCGGCACACTCACTCTGCTCGCCCTCTGGGCCGCCGTGGGCCTGGGCGGCATCGTCGCGAGCATCCTCGTCTCGCTCGAGGCCGACAAGCTCGCCCACCGCAACCGCCTCGCGGCGATGGAGCGGTTCTTCCAGCACGTGCTGAGCCTGCCGCTCTCCTTCCACGGCCATACGCATTCGGGCCGGCTGCTCAAGATCATGCTGTCTGGCGCGGACAACCTGTTCTGGGTATGGCTCGGCTTCTTCCGCGACCACCTCTCGACCTTCCTGATCGCGCTCGTCCTGCTGCCGCTGACGCTCTTGCTGAACTGGCGGCTCGCCATCCTGCTGATCGCACTCGCGATCCTCTTCGCCGTCGCCGCGGCCGTCGTGATCACCCGCACCCAGCAGGCGCAGCGCACCGTCGAGAGCCACCACGCCGCACTCGCCGCCACCGCGGGCGATGCGCTCTCCAACGTCATGGTGGTGCAGAGCTTCGTGCGCCTCTCGGCAGAGGCGCGGCTGTTCCAGGACACGGTGCGGCGGCTTCTCGCGGCGCAGAACCCCGTGCTCACCTGGTGGGCGCTTCTCACCGTGCTCACCCGCGCGGCCTCGACGATGACGGTCATCGCCATCTTCGTCCTCGGCACAGCGCTGCACCTTCGCGGCCAGGCGAGCGTCGGCGAGATCGTCACCTTCATGGGCTTCGCCACGCTGCTGATCGGCCGGCTCGAGCAGGCGATGGGCTTCGTCTCGACCATGTTCATGCAGGCGCCGGGCGTCGCACTCTACTTCGAGGTGATCGACACGAAGTCCAACGTGGCCGACCCGCCGGGCCTTCCGGCGATGGCGCGGCCGCTTGGCGAGGTCGCGTTCGAGAGCGTCACCTTCGCCTATCCGGGCGGGCCGCCGATCCTCAGCGACGTCTCCTTCGCCGTCGCGCCGGGTCAAACCGTCGCGCTCGTCGGCCAGACGGGAGCGGGCAAGTCGACGACGATGTCGCTTCTGCAGCGTCTGTGGGACCCGCAATCGGGGCGGATCACGATCGACGGGACCGATCTCCGCGCCGTGAGCCTCGAATCGTTGCGGGCGCATATCGGGGTCGTGTTCCAGGAAAGCCTGCTGTTCAACCGCTCCATCCGCGAGAACCTGCGCATCGGGCGCGCCGACGCGACGGAGGCCGAGATCGAGGAGGCGTGCCGGCTCGCCCAGGCGCATGACTTCATCATGAAGCAGCCGCAGGGCTACGACACGATGGTGGGCGAACGCGGCGCCTCGCTCTCGGGCGGGCAGCGCCAGCGCCTCGCGATTGCCCGGGCGCTGATCAAGAACCCGCCGATCCTCATCCTCGACGAGGCGACGAGCGCGCTCGATGCCGCGACGGAGGCGAAGGTCCAGGAGGCGCTGCGCGCGCTGATGGCCGGCCGCACCACCTTCGTGATCGCGCATCGGCTCTCCACCGTGCGCGAGGCCGACATGATCCTCGTCTTCTCGGAGGGGCGGATCGCGGAGCGAGGCCGCTTCGACGAGCTCGTGTCGAGAGGCGGGGTGTTCGCGAACCTCGTCGCGACGCAGCTGTCAGGGCCCGCGACGCAGGCGGCCGAATAGGCTCAGCGCCGAGGCAGCGTCGCCAGCGCCGGGTACACCCGCGCCCAGGCGGTCAGCCCCCGGTCGAAGCTCGCCTCGCGGAAGAACTCGTTCGGCGCGTGGAAATCCTCATCGCCTGTCGAGAACGACATCGGCACGGTGTCGAGGCCCAGCCGCTCCTTGAACACGGCGCAGAGCGGCAGCGTGCCGCCGATGCGGGTGCGGAAGCAGGGCATGCCATAGACGTCCTCGAGCACGCCCTCGATCGTCGCAAGGGCGGGATGGTCCGGCGCGATCTCGTAGGCAGCGGCACCGCCACCGCCGAGCCGCACGGAAATCGTCGCGCCCTCCGGGCAGTGCGCCTGCAGATGCGCCGCCACCGCCTCCTGTACCTTGCGCGGGTCCTGCCCCGGAACGAGGCGGCAGGTGATCTTCGCGTGCGCCTCGCAGGGCAGGACGGTCTTCGAGCCCTCGCCCTGGTAGCCACCCCACATGCCGTTCACCTCGAGCGTCGGGCGAAGCCAGAGCTTCTCGAGGACGGTGCGCTGCCGCTCACCCCACACCACGCTCGCGCCGACGCCGGAAAGCCAGGCTGCCTCGTCGAACGGAACGGAGGCGAGCTCGGCACGGTCCTGCGCGGTGGTCTCGCGTACGCCGTCGTAGAAGTTCTTCACGGCAACGCGGTCATCGTCGCCGTGCAGCGTGGCGATGAGCTTCGCCATCGCCGACAGGGGGTTCAGGATCGCGCCGCCGAAGCTGCCGCTGTGCAGGTCCTTCGCCGCGGTGCGCAGGGTAAACTCGAGCTTGCAGATGCCGCGATTGCCGACCGACACATCCGGCCTGTCCGGGAACATCATGCCGCCATCGGCGGAGAGGCAGAGATCGGCCGAGAGAAGGTCGCCGTGGCGGTCGAGGATGCCGGCGAGCGTCGGTGAGCCGATCTCCTCCTCGCCCTCGTAGAACACCTTCACATTGCAGGGCAGCCTGCCGGAGGTGGTGATCCAGGCCTCGATCGCGGCAAGCGAGATGAACAGCGTCGCCTTGTCATCGGACGAGCCGCGGGCGTAGAGGCGGCCGTCGCGCAGCGTCGGCTCGAAGGCAGGGCTAGTCCAGAGCTCGAGCGGCTCGGCCGGCTGCACGTCGAAATGCGCGTAGACGAGAATGGTCGGCGCGTCCGGCGCGCCCATCCACTCGCCATAGACGGTCGGGTGGCCGCCGGCGTCGAGCATCTGCACCTTGTCGAGGCCCGCCTTGCGGCAGCGCTCGGCCACCCAGTCGGCCGCGCGGCGCACCTCGCCCGCATGGTCTGGCTTGGCGCTGACGGAGGGGATGCGGACGAGCTCCTTGTACTCCTCCCACAACCGCTCGCGGTTGGCGCGCAACCAGGCCTCGGGGCTGTCCGTCGTGCGCGCGTCCATCACTTCCCTCCGTCCACGCTGATCGTCTGTCCGTTGATGTAGCCGGCGTAATCGCTCGCGAGGAACAGCACGGCATGGGCCATGTCCTCGGGCGTGCCGAGCCTGCGGGCGGCGACGCCAGCGAGCAGCGCGCGCTGGCCCGCCTCGCCATACGCATCCCACTGCCGCATCGTTGCCGGGTTCGACAGCACGAAGCCGGGAGCGACGCTGTTGACGGTGATGCCGAACGGCCCGAGCTCATGCGCGAGCTGGCGCGTGAGCCCGATCTGGCCGGCCTTGGCGCTGGCGTAGGCCTGGATGCCGGTCTTCGACACGCCAAGCCCCGCGCCGGAGGAGATGTTGACGACGCGCCCGCACTCCCGCGCCTTCATCGCCGGCGCAGCGGCCTGCGTGACGGCGAAGGCGGCTGTCAGGTTCACGCGCACGATCGCGTCCCAGTCCTCATCGCCGATCTGCTCGATCGGGCGGCCGGGCTGGCCGCAGACTCCACCGGCATTGTTCACCACCACATCGAGCGCACCGCCCGCTGCCTTCTCGATTCCTGCCACCCAGGCGCGAACGTCGGGGCGAGCGGTGACGTCTAGCAGCGCCGTCTCGATGCCTGGTGTGCGCGCCGTCACTTGCAGTGCATCGGCATTCAGGTCACAGGCGAAGACGCGGGCCCCACGCTCGGCGAAGGCGCGCGCGATGGCGCGGCCGATGCCGTGGCCCGCGCCGGTGACGGCAACGGCCCGCCCGTCGAATCGGATGTTCATGCC
This sequence comes from Elioraea rosea, assembly GCF_007644105.1. GTDB lineage: Bacteria > Pseudomonadota > Alphaproteobacteria > Acetobacterales > Acetobacteraceae > Elioraea_A > Elioraea_A rosea. Next base: position 27,752 of record NZ_VFAC01000010.1, read on the forward strand.
GGCACCGCCCCGGCAAGCTCGAGCAGGTTCGCATCCGTCATCGGCCGCCTGCCCTCCTCGATCTCGTGGATCATCGCGACGAGACGGTCGACGAGCGGCGTGGCAAGCCCATGGCGCGCGGCGATTTCGGGGATCGGGCCGATCTGCACATCCACCTCCGTGCGCCGCTTGCGCACCGCGAGGTCGCGCCAGACGCCGCTGTGGGTTTTCGCGCTGGCGCGGTTGTGCGCGACCATGGCATCGACCGAGGCCTGCGCCGCCGCCTCCGTTCCGCCGCGGCCGAAGGCGGCGGGATCGAACCCGTTGAAGCCCTCCGCCCTCACGCCCTCCGCTTCCGCCACCGCCATCACCTCGCCGCCGAGCGCGCGCCAGAGGCGGAACAGGGCGGGGTTGGCCAGCGAGCCGGCGATGCTGTCCTGCCCGAGTGCCTGGGCGAACAGCATCGCGCCATAGGCGAGCTTGCCCCAGAGATAGCCCCAGATGTTGTCGGTCATGATGGCACGGTCGTCGAAGTCCAGCATCAGCCTGTGCAGGCTCTCGAGCCTGCCGGTGATGCGCCCGTCGAGCTCGCCGAGCACCACCGCGCCGCGATTGCCGTAGAGGATCTCTCCCGGCCCCATCCAGTCGGCCCCGAAGTTGACGAAGGCACCCATCGTCCGCTCGCGGCCAACGACGCGCTCGATCACCGTCTCGCAGAGGCCGTTCTGCAGGCTGAGCACGTAGCCATCCGCCGCGAGATGCGGCGTGAGGGCTTTCGCTGCCTCCTCCGTGTGATGCGCCTTCACGCAGAGGAACACCTTGCGCCAGGTGCCGGCGAGCTCGCCGGGCAGGAAGGCCGGCGCGGAGACGGAGAACTCCTCGACCGGCCCGGTGATGGCGAGCCCGTGCGAGGCATCGGCGATCGCGCGCACATGCTCCTCGACGATGTCGACGAAGGTGACGTCGTGCCCCGCCCGAACGAGATAGGCGCCGACCGTTCCGCCGATCGCCCCTGCACCCCAGATCAGGATCGGATCGCCTGGCATCCTCGCCCCCCTCACCAGCCACCCTCGATCAGCGCCCGCGTCTCCTCGACGGCGATGCGCCAGATCGCCAGCATCTCCTCATCCGCCCTCTGGTAGCGGCCCGCGAAATTGCCGTCGCCCAGAAGCGCGCGGATCTCCGCGGCAGGCCGCCCGGCGATCGCCGCGGTGTCGATCGGCGGCTTCGCGCCTTCGGGCATCGCGACGCCGGCAAGCCGCGTCCAGGGGAAGTTCTCCATCCACGAACCGTGGCTGCCGACCGGATCGGTCGCCTGCACCGCAGCCCAGGTGCGGGGCGCGTTCCACCAGTTGTGGAAGCGCACCCGATGGCCGGGCCGGTTCGCCGCCCATTCGCGCACGAAGGCATCGACGGGGTTGTTCCCGCCATGGCCGTTGACGATCAGCACACGCCGGAACCCCTGGCCCGAGAGGCTGTCGAGGATGTCGCCGACGACGGCCAGAAGCGTCGAGACGCGGAGCGAGACTGAGCCGGGATAGGCGAGGAAATAGGGCGCAAGCCCATAGGGCATGACGGGGAAGACCGGCACGCCCGACGGGCCGGCCGCTTCCACCGCCACCCGCTCGGCGAGGATCGCATCCACGCCGAGGGAGAGATAGGCGTGCTGCTCGGTCGACCCGATCGGCAGGACGGCACGGTCGTCAGACCGGAGCCGCTCCTCCACCTGCATCCAGTTCATCTCGGCGATGCGCACGCGCTCGGCTTCCTTCCCGCTTCCACCCGCCTTCGCTGTCCCTTCCGCTGCGGGCGGCGCGACGTTACGCTGCCCCGAGGCTCACGCAAGGGGGAGAAAAGAGATGAAACGACCACGCTTCATGCCAAGGCTCGGGGCGCTTGCCGTCGCATCCGCGCTGCTCCTTCCCCTCCCCGCCGCGGCCCAGGACCTGCGCATCGGCGTGCGCGCAGGGCCGGAGGCGATCGACCCGCACTACATGGCGCTCGGCAACCATGCAGCGGCACTGAAGAACATCTTCGACCCGCTTGTCTGGGTCGACGAGAACCTGCAGGTGCAGCCCGGCCTCGCCCTCTCCTGGAGCGTGGTCAACGACACGACCTGGGAGTTCAAGCTCCGCCCCGACGTGAAGTTCCACGACGGCTCGCCTCTGACGGCGGCAGACGTGAAGTTCTCGATCGAGCGCATTCCCAACGTTCCGGGCCCGGATGGCGGGCTCGTCATCTACACGCGCTCGATCGCCGGGGTGGACGTGGTCGACGACCTGACCGTGCGCATCCGCACCAACGTGCCGAACGCCGCTCTGCCGCAGGACATGACGCGGCTCTTCATCGTGTCCTCGCGCATCGCGCGAGACAGCAAGGCGCCGGAGTTCAACTCCGGCCGCGCCGCCATCGGCACCGGGCCGTTCAGGTTCGTCTCGTGGTCGCCGCGCGGCGACCTCGTGATGGAGCGGGTGGCCGGGCACTGGCGCGGCGACGCGCCGTGGAACCGCGTCACGCTCGTCGAGATCAGCAACGACGCCGCACGCGTGGCCGGCCTGCTCTCCAACCGGGTCGACTTCGTGAACTACGTTCCGGTGAGCGACATCACGCGGCTGAAGCGCGAGCGCAACGTCTCGGTGTTCCAGGGCGAGAGCATCTACACGTTCATGCTCTACCCCGACATGCGCGAGGACATGTCGCTTCCCGCCATGCGCATGATCACCGACAAGCAGGGCACTCCGCTGCCCCGCAACCCGTTCCGCGACCCGAAGGTGCGCGAGGCGCTGTCTCTCGCGATCGACCGCCAGGGCATCGCGCAGTCGGTGTTCGAGGGCACGGCCGTGGTCGCGAACCAGCTGATGCCGAACTATATGTTCGGCGCGAACCCGAACCCCGCGCCGCTCCGGCACGACGTCGCCCGCGCCCGGGCGCTGCTGGCCGAGGCAGGCTACCCGAACGGGTTCCGCTTCCCGCTCTACTGCTCCTCCGACAGGCTTCCGGGAGACGGGGCGACCTGCACGGCGCTCGGCCAGCTCTTTGCCCGCGTCGGGCTCGAGGTCCAGGTGAACGCGCAACCGCGCACGGTGTTCTTCCCCGCGCGCACCCGGGGCGACTATCCGATCACCATGGCGGGCTGGGGCACGCTCACCGGCGAGGCGGGCTATGCGCTGTCCTCCTTCGTGCACTGCAAGCGCGAGGGCGGGCGCTATGGGGCGTTCAACGTCAGCTCCTACTGCAACGAGGCGATCGACAAGATCATCGCCGAGGCGATGGGCACGCTGGATGACGCCAAGCGCCGGGCGCTGTTCCAGGAGGCGCAGGACAAGGCCGTGGCCGATGGCGGGCAGATCCCGATCGTGACGCTGCCGACCGTCTGGGCAGGCCGTGCCAACCTTTCCTGGACGCCGCGTGCCGACGAGGACACCCTCGCCTACTTCATCCGCCCACGCTGAGTTCCGTGTGCGCGCCGGGCACCCGCCCGGCGCGCACCGCTTCATGTCCTCCCCCGCCCCCTCGGTGATGCTGCGCGCCGTCTCGCTGTCGCTTGCTGCGGCGCTGCTCTTCACGCTCGAGACCGTCTTCGTGAAGCTGCTCGCCGGCTCGGTGCCGGTGACCACCATCATGCTCGTGCGCAGTGCGGCGCAGCTTCTCTGGGTGGTTCCCTCGCTCGCGCGGCGCGGCACGATCGTGCTGCGGACGTCGCACCCCTGGATGCACTTCGCGCGGGGCAGTTTCAGCCTGATCTGCTGGGGCCTCTACTACTGGTCGTTCCAGCATCTCGACCTCGCGACGGCGACCGTCCTCTCCTTCACCTCGATCATGTTCGTCACCGCGCTTGCCGGCCCGGTGCTCGGCGAGGTGGTGCGCTGGCGCCGCTGGACCGCGACGATCATCGGCTTCCTCGGCGTCGTCGTGGTCGCCCGCCCGTTCGGTGCGGGCTTCGATCCCGCCATCCTCGTCGGCCTCACCTCGGCGCTGTTCGGCGCCGGCATCGTTCTCACGACGAAGCGCCTCTCGGCGACCGAGCGCACCGACACGATCATGCTCTATATCGGCATCGTCACCTTCGCCGGCTCGCTTCCCGCATCGCTGCCCCAGCTGGCGATGCCGGAGGCGTGGCAGGCGCTCTGGCTTCTGCTGATGGGCATCACGGGGCCTGCCGGCATGCAGCTCTGGATCAGCGCCTTCCGCCTGGCCGACGCGACCGTCATCGCGCCACTCGGGTACACGAGGCTGCTCTTCGCGACCGCCGCCGGAACCCTGATGTTCGACGAGCATCCGGACTGGTGGACGGGGGCCGGCGCGATCCTCGTCGTCGGCAGCGCGATCTACATCACCCGGCGTGAGGCGGCGGTCGCGCGCGAGCGGCGCAGCTAGGCGGGCGAGGTCGGAACCCCGCCCGCCGCCGCCTCTGCCAGGCTACTGGATAACGATGTTGTCGCCGGCCCCGCCATCGAGGATGTCGAGGCCGAGCCCGCCGATCAGCACGTCGTCGCCCGGGCCGCCGAGCAGAGTGTCGGCCCCGTCGCCGCCGATCAGCACGTCATCGTCGGCCCCGCCATCGGCCGTCAGCAGCATGCCGGAGACGTCGAGACCCGAAGCCTCGACCACGTCGTCGCCGGCCAGCGCGTTGATAACGAGCCGGTCGAGCGCCGCGTCGAAGCCGATGATCCTCACCAGGTAGTCGAGGCCGAACACCGTCACCTCCGAGCCGTCGCCGACGACGAGAACCACATCGTCGCCGCTCGTGCCGTTCAGGATCACCTGGTCGAACTGGCCGTCACCGCCACCGGCTGCAGCGGACAGGTCGATGAGGATCTCCGTGACATCGGTGCCGGAGAGATCGTGGACCACCACCGTGTCCGCACCGCCGAGCGCCTTGAAGGCGATCTGCTCGACGTCATCGAGATCCATCGTCACATTGGCGACGTCACGGAAGAAGATCGCGCGTCCGCCATTGGCAAAGATGTTGATGGTTTCGGCGACGTTGGCGCCATTGAACTGAAGCGTGTCGAACCCGGCCTGGCCCTCGACCGTGTCATTGTCGTCGCCGGGGTTCCAAACGAAGGTGTCGTCGCCTGCGCCCATCAGGGCGAGGTCGTCGCCATCGCCGCCGTTGATCAGGTCATCCCCCTCGCTGCCGAGCAGAACGTCGTTGCCGAGGCCGCCATTCATCGTGAGCTTGATGGCGCCCGCCTCGAGGCTCGTGGCGTCGATCACGTCGTCTCCGCCAAGGCCGTTCAGCACCAGGCGGTCATTGGCGACCTCCGACTCGAAGATGTCGACCGTCGCCTGAAGCCCGAACACGCGCACGCCGCCGGCATCGCCCGCGACGCCGAAGACATCAGCCCCATTCGTCCCGTTCACCGTCACGGTATCGGCCGCACCGTCGCCGCCTCCGTTCGGGCCGCGCAGGTCGATCTCGATGTCGGTCACGTCCGTGCCGGAGAGATCGCCAACGACGATGTTCTCGGCTCCGCCGAGGGCGCGGAACTGGATCACCTCGAGGTCGTTCAGGTCCATCGTGACGTTGGCGATGTCGCGCAGGAAGAGGGCGCGGCCGCCATTGGCGACGATGTTGATCGCCTCGGACGCGTTCGAGCCGAAGAACAGCATCGTGTCGGTGCCGTCCTGCCCCTCGATCGTGTCGTTGCCGTCGCCCGGGTCCCACTGGAACACGTCGTCGCCGGCGCCGAGCAAGGCGAGGTCGTTGCCGTTGTCGCCGAACACGAAATCGTCGCCGTCGCCGCCGAGGATGACGTCGGCGCCCTGGCTGCCGAGGATCGTGTCGTCGCCCGCGCCGCCGTCGATCGTGAGCTTGATCACGCCAGCGGGAAGCGTCGTCGCGGTGATGCCGTCATCGCCGCCGCCGCCATTGATCACGAGGCTGTCGTTCGCGCCTTCCGAATTGCTGATCGAGATGAGAGCGGAGAGGCCGGCCACCAGCACGCTGCTGCCGGCGCCGAACACGTCGATGACGTCGGCGCCACCGGTGCCGTTCGCGATCACGACATCCGCGGCCCCGTCCCCCGCGGTGCCACCGATCGCACCGCTGAAGTTCACCGCCACTTCCGTGACGTCGGTGCCGGAGAGGTCGTTGACGGTGATCGTATCGGTGCCGCCCAGCGCATTGAGGGTGATGGTCTCGACGTCGTCGAGATCCATCACGATGTTGCCGAGGTTGCGCGTGAACGTCACGCGACCGCCATTCGCCGAGGCCTGGAAGACCTCCGAACCCGCCGAGCCGTTGAACAGCATCGTGTCGAGCCCGTCCTGACCCTCGACCGTGTCGGACCCGTCGCCCGGGTCCCACTGGAACACGTCGTCGCCGGCGCCGAGGAAGGCGACGTCGCTGCCCTGCTGGCCATCGATGAAATCGTCGCCGTCGCCACCGATCAGCACGTCGGCACCATTGCTGCCGAGGATCGTGTCGTCGCCTGCGCCGCCATCGACGGTGATCTTGATCAGCGCACCGAGGTTTCCGGTGGCGGAGAACCTGTCATCGCCCCCGCCCATCTTCACGAGAAGGTTCTCGGTGGTGCCGATATCGAGCGCGAAGGGAGCCGGATCGAGACGGTCGAAGCGAACCCGCGCGCCATTGGCGGTGACGGTGAATATCTCGGCCCCGCCGCCGCCATTGACCTCGGCGGTGTCGTTTCCGGCACCGCCCTCCATCAGGTCGCTGTCGTCGCCGGGATTCCAGATCATCCGGTCATCGCCATCGCCGCCGAACATCTGGTCATCGGCGTCGCCGCCGATCAGCACGTCGTTGCCCGAGCCGCCGAAGAGCTGGTCGAAACCGCCCCTGCCAAGCAGCGTGTCGTTGCCGCTCTCGCCGAACAGCAGGTCGTTGCCCGAGCCCGCGGTAATCGCGTCATTGCCCGTGCCGCCGAACATCTGCGCCTTGGGCAGCGCGCCGTTGCTCTCGTCGAGCGTCAGGACGTCGTCGCCGCCGAGGCCGAACACGTTGATCTGGGCCGTATTCGCAACCGTCGGCGTCCCGCCGACGATCGGGATGGCCCCGCCATTGGCCAGGATCTTGCCGGCCGCGTCGCGGCTGATGACGAGCTGGTTGAGAGCGCTGTCTCCGAACAGGGTCAGGATCCCCGCCGAAGCGCTGAACGTGCCGGTGATGGCCATGGTGGTGTCTCTCCTTCTGGGTTGGGACCACCTTCGCGTGACAATGTTTCAGTTCTGTTCCGGACGGGGTCGAAACGGGTTTCCACCATTTCCGTGCCATGCCGCTCAGGGGGTTGCCGGCCGTTCATTAAGCAGAGCTTCACCCGGCCCTGGCAGAGGTAGGCCCGGCACGCCGCTTCCCCGGACAGACGAGACACCGATGCGCATGACGATCGGCCGGACCATCACCTCCGCGCAGGCCGCCCTGGCCCTCCTCATCGCTGCCTTCGCGGCTCTTTCCTTTGCCATGGCTGCGGGCAGCTCGGCGAGGCTGCATGCACTTTACGAGGAGCGGGTGGTGCCGCTCAGGCACCTCAAGACGATCTCGGACGCCTATGCCGTATTCGTGGTCGATGCCACGCACAAGGTGCGCCTCGGGGCCTGGCAGGCGGCCGAAGGCGCAGCGTCCATCCGCAAGGCCCAGTCCTCGATCGCGACGGCCTGGCGCGACTACACCGCCCGGCCGGTCGAGCCCGCCCGTCGCCCCTTCGTCGCCGGCGTGCAGCAGGGGTTCGCGGACGCCGATGCCCTGGCGCGGGATGCGCTTGCCGCTCTCGCCTCGGGCGATGCCGCTTCCCTCGATGCGCTGGTCCGCGAGCGCCTCTACCAGACGCTCGATCCGCTGACGGAAGCCATCGACGCGTTGATGGCCCACGAGGTGGCCGCCGCCGAGGCGGCCTTCGGCGAGGCCAAGGCAAGCGCGGCATTCTGGGGAAGCACCTTCGGTCTCCTCGGCATCCTCTCGCTTCTCGTCGTGCTCGCCACCGGCATCGTCATCCAGCGGCGCGCCCTCGGCCCACTCGCTGCACTGGCCGCCGCGACCCGGCAGATCGCCGCAGGAGCCTGGCGCACGGCCGTGCCCGCATCAGGCCGGCAGGACGAACTCGGCCAGATGGCCGATGCGGTCGCCACGCTGCGCGACGCCGGCGCGGAGGCGGAGCGGCTCCGCGGCGAGCATGAGCGGCTCAGGGTCGAGGCCGTCGAGGCCTGCCGGCTCGCGCTGCGCGACATGGCCGACAAGGTGGAGCAGGCGACCCACAGGACGCTGGAGGACACCCGCGACACGGCAGCACGGATCAGCGCCGATGCCGCATCCGTCGCCGGCGCGACGGAGCGGGTGGGCACGAGCGCGCAGGCCGTCGCCGCCGCGGCCCGGCATTCCCTCGCCTCGGCGGAGACGGTCGCCACGGCCGCGGAGGAGCTCACTACGAGCATCGACGAGATCGCCACGCGGGTGCGGCAGACCGCATCGACGGCCCAGCGCGCCGCCGGCGATGCCGAGCGCACGGAAAGGGCCGTCGCCGCGCTCTCCTCGGCCGTGACGAATGTCGGCGAGGTCGTGCGGCTGATCAGCGAGATCGCCGGGCAGACCAACCTTCTCGCGCTCAATGCCACGATCGAGGCCGCACGCGCGGGCGAGGCAGGCAAGGGGTTCGCCGTGGTCGCCGGCGAAGTGAAGAGCCTCGCCAACCAGACGGCGAAGGCGACCGACGACATCGCCCAGCGCATCGCCGAGATCCGCCGCGAGACGGACGCCTCGATCGCCGCCGTACGCGCGATCATCGGCGGCGTGCGGGAGGTCGACCAGGTCGCGGCCACGATCAGCGCCGCGGTGGGGCAGCAGCTTGCCGCCACGCAGCAGATCGCACGCACGGTGGCGGAATCGGCCTCCGCCTCGCGCGAGGTGACGGACCGGATCGGCGAGGTCTCCGTCACAGCGGTCGATGCCGGCGCGCAGGCGGCCGCCGTCGGTGCGTCGATCGCCTCTCTGGCCGCGTCGGTCGCCCAGCTCGGCAGCGACGTCACGCGCGTGGTCCGCACCTCCGTCAACGATGTCGATCGGCGGACCGGTGCGCGCATGCCGGTCGATGTCCCGGCGCGGTTCAAGCATCGCGGCGGCACCGTCGCGCTTCATCTGCGCGACGTCGCGCCCGGCGGCTTCGCGGCGAGCTCGGCGGCGGATCTCGCAGACGGCGAGAGCGGAACGGTTGCCCTCGCGGGCGGTGCGACGGCGCGCTGCACGGTCGCCTCGCGCAGCGGCGACCGCTACGGCTTCCGCTTCGACGAACCCGCTCCCGGCTTCATCGAGGCGGCGCGCGCGGGCAGCCTGCAGGCGGCGTGACGTCGGGGCTCAGGCGAGGTCGAAATGGCAGGCGACCTCGCGGCCGGGCGCGATCATCCGCGGCATCGGCTTCTCCTCCCGGCAGCGCTGCGCGGCATGCGGGCAGCGTGGGTGGAAATGACAGCCCGGCGGCGGTGAGAGCGGCGAGGGGATCTCGCCGCGCACGGGGTGGAAGCCTGCGCGGCGGCGATCCAGCCTCGGTACGGCTTCGAGAAGCCCTTTCGAGTAGGGGTGTGCGGGCGCGGCGAACACAGCCTCGGCCGGGCCGAGCTCGACAATCCGGCCGAGATACATGATGGCCACGCGGTCGGCGAGGTGGCCGACAACGCCGAGATCGTGGCTGATGAACAGCCAGGACAGTCCGCGCCGCGTGCGCAGCTCGAGGAAGGTATTGAGCACCTGGGCCTGGATCGAGACATCGAGCGCAGCGACGGCCTCGTCGGCCACGACGAGGCGCGGGTCCATCGCCAGCGCCCGGGCGATACCGATGCGCGCGCGCTGCCCGCCGGAGAACTGGTGCGGGAAACGCTGGGCGTAGGAGGCATCGAGCCCGACATCGCGAAGCGTGGCGGCGACGCGCTCGCCCTTCTCCGACGCCGCCCAGAGCCCGTGCGCGAGCGGGCCCTCGGCGATCGCATCGCCGATCTTCATGCGCGGGTTAAGGCTCGCGAACGGGTCCTGGAACACCATCTGCACGGCCGTGGTCCGCTTGACCACGCGCCCGCCTGCTGCCTCGGCCACCAGCTCGGTGCCGAGGCGCGCAATGCCGTCCTCGGCAGCGAGCAGCCCCGCGGCGATGCGCCCGAGCGTGGACTTGCCGCAGCCGCTCTCGCCGACGAGGCCAAGCACCTCGCCCTCCGCAACGTCGAGCGACACGGAATCGACGGCGTGCACGGTGCGGGGCGGCGGCGCCCGTCCGAACAGGGCGAGAAGCCTCTCCTCCACCGTTGCCGGGCGCGAGAAGCGCTTCGAGATGCCCGCAAGGGTCAGAAGCGCGCTCACCTCCTCAGCCTCGGGTTCAGCACGTCGCGCAGCCGGTCGCCGACGAGGTTGATCGAGACGATGACGATGAGAAGCGCGATGCCGGGATAGACGCTGATCCAGTAGCGCCCCGAGAGCATGAACTGGAACCCGTTGGCGATCAGCGTGCCGAGAGAGGGCTCGGTGACGGGAAGCCCGACGCCGAGGAAGGACAGCGTCGCCTCGATTGCGATCGCGTTCGCGACCTGGACCGTCGCGACCACGATCAGCGGCGGCAGGCAGTTCGGCAGGAGGTGGCGGAGCAGGATGCGCGCGGGCTTCAGCGGTATGCCCGAGGCCGCCTCGATGTACTCCTTCCGCCTCTCCGACAGCGCCGCGCCATGCACCGTGCGCGCGAAATATGCGTACTGCGCCGCGACGAGCGCGGTGACGACCTGCGCGAGTCCCTGCCCGAGCGAGGCGACGAGCACGAGAGCCAGCAGGATTGCGGGGAAGGAGAGCTGTAGGTCGACAATGCGCATCAGGAGCATTTCGATGCGCCCGCCGAAGAAGGCGGCAGCGAGGCCGAGCGTCGTGCCGAGAAGGAGCGCGGCCGCCCCCGCCGCGACGCCGACGAAGAGGCTCGTGCGCAGCCCCCAGAGGATCGCGGAGAACACGTCCCTCCCCGCTGCATCGGTGCCGAGCCAGTGCGCGTAGCCGCCGGTGCCGACCGTGCCCGGCGGCAGGCGCGCATCCATCAGCGCGAGGCCGGCCTGGTCGTACGGGTTCTGCGGCGTGAGCCAGGGCGCGAACACCGCGGCGAGCACGGCGAGCGCGAACACGACGAGGCCGAACACGGCCACGCGGCTCTCGGCGAACTCTGCCCAGAACAGCGCCGCGGGGCGTTCCGCCTTTGCTGCACTCATCGCGACCCGAGCCTCACCCGCGGGTCGAGCGTGGCGTAGGCGATGTCGACGCAGAAATTGATCAGCACGAACATCGCGACGACCAGCATGAGGTAGGCGACCATCACCGGCCGGTCGAGCGTCAGGATGCTGTCGATGATCAGCTTGCCCATGCCGGGCCAGGAGAAGATCGTCTCCGTCACCACCGCGAAGGCGACGACGGAGCCGAACTCGAGCCCGAGCACGGTCACGATGGGGATGAGGATGTTGCGGAACGCGTGCACGCCGACCACGCGGGCGCGCGACAGACCCTTGGCGCGGGCGTAGCGCACGTAGTCGGCCAGCATCGTCTCGCGCATGCCCGCCCGTGTCAGCCGGATGATCAGCGAGAGCTTGAACAGCGCGAGGTTGAGCGCGGGCAGGACGAGATGGGCAAGCCCGTCGATGGTGAGGAACGACCACTCGATGCCGGCGATCACGACCGTCTCGCCGCGGCCGCCCGAGGGAAGCCAGCCGAGCTCGACCGAGAAGATCAGGATCAGCATGAGCCCGACCCAGAAGGTCGGCAGGGAGAAGCCGAGGATGGAGCCGGCCATGATCGCCCGGCTCGAGGGCGCCTCGGGGCGCAGGCCCGCGAGCATGCCGAGCGGGATGCCGAGCAGGATCGCGATCAGCATCGCCGACAGGGCGAGCTCGAGCGTCGCGGGAAGTTTCGAGAGGATGAGCGGCAGGGCGGGGATGTTGAACACGAAGGAGGTGCCGAAATCGCCCGAGACAAGGCTTGAGGCGAAGCGCCAGTACTGTTCCCAGAACGGCCGGTCGAGCCCGTAGCGGGCGATCGTCTCGGCCCGTGTCACCTGGTCTGCTGCGGGGTTGATCAGCACGTCGATCGGGTTGCCGATTGCGTAGACGCCGGCGAAGACGATGACGGACATCGCAGCGAGCACGACCACCGCCGAGAGAAGGCGCTGGAGAAGGAAGCCGAGCATCAGGGCGCGGTGGCGGGGCGTGTCATGCCCTGCCGTCATACCGGCAGGCGGGCGGCCTGTCATCGCGCATCCTGCCGCTCCTTGGCAGGATCGGGCGATGCTGCTCGTGCTGCAGGCCGCACCGCTCGTCGTTCTCATCATCGTGCTCGCACGCGGGCGCGGCGGGCCGCTCGCGCCGGTTGCCGCCGCGCTGGCGCTTGCGGTCCCCGCCGCGGCGGTATCCCTTCCCGCTGGCACGGCACTGCTTCCCTTCCTCGGCATCGAGGCGCTGCGCGGCGCCTGGCTTGCCCTCGCGCCGGCAGCGATCACCGCAGGCGGGCTCGTGTTCCACGAGGCGGTGTCGACGGCCGATGGTGCGAGGGCCGAGGACGGCCCGCGAAGCCATGCGCGCCTCTTTACCGCCGTGTTCCTGCTCGGGCCGTTCTTCGAGACGGTGACGGGCTTCGGCATCGGCGTCGTGTTCGCGCTCTCTGCGATGCGCCGCCTCGACGTGCCGCCCCCCGCTGCTGCAGCGCTCGCGCTGCTGTCACAGGTGCTGATCCCCTGGGGCGCGCTCGGGCCAGGCACGCTTCTCGGAGCCGCTCTTGCCGGCGTCGACCTCCGCGCCTTCGGGGCGTGGACGTCAGCGGCGAGCGCGCTGTGGCTTCTTCTCCTGCTCCCCTTGTTCTGGCGTCTCGCCGCCGAGGCGGGGCTTGGCGGGACTGCGCGGGAGCGGCTGGCCGATGCGGCGACGATGGCGGTGCTCGCCGCCCTTCTCATAGGCGCGAACCTCGTCGCCACGGTCGAGATCGCCGGCCTCGTCGCTCTGTCGCCGCCGCTTCTCGCGCGGCTCTGGGCCGAGCAGGGCGGGGCTGATGCCCGCGCACGCCGCGCCGCCCTGCCCTATGTCGCGCTTGCCCTTCTGCTGCTCGCCACGCGGCTGGTGCCGCCGCTTTCGGCAGCGCTCACAGGGGTGGCCGTGCTCCGGCCCTTTCCGGAGCTTCCGGGCATCGCGCTGCTGCACCACCCGGCGACCATGATGCTTGCCGTTTCCCTCTCCGTGCTCGCGCGGCGGCCGGAACCGGGCCAGGCGCTGGCGCGCGCGGCGGCGCGGGCGCGGATGCCGGTTCTGCTGATGCTGCTCTATGTCGTGTTCGCGCGCTGGCTCGGGGCGTCCGGCGCGGCCGCCTCGCTTGCCAGGGCGCTCGCGGATGCGGCCGGGCCGTCGGTCCTGCCCTTCGTCACGCCGGTGCTCGGCGCCGCGGGCGGGTTCTTCACCGGCACCAACGTCGCCTCCAACAGCATCCTGATGCCGATCCAGGCCGCGCTTGCGGGAAGCCAGGGCTTCCCCCACGCCTTCCTGCCCGCGCTGCAGAACTTCGCCGGCAGCGCGCTCTGCATCCTCGCGCCGATGCGGATTGCGGCCACGGCGGCACTTGCCGCCGACGGCACGACAGAACAGGCGCTCTACCGGCGGCTGTGGTGGACAGGGGCGGCCGCCCTCGCCTCGGCCGGGTTCTGGGTGGCGGTGCTCAAGGGCGCTTGAGGCGCCGCGGCGGCGCGTTGCCCCGGCCTTCCGGCTCGCTTATGGTCCCGCCTCCGCCGGGCTTCCCGGCCCAATCACGTGCCCACCAAAGGGGAGGACATCCGTATGCGCGCCACGCGCCGCCTTCTGCTCGCCGGCCTCGCCGCCATCGCGCCCGCCGCGATCGCGCCGGCCCTTGCGCAGACGAACGTGACGATCACCCACCCGCTGCCACTCGCGAGCCATTACGGCGCCGGCAGCCAGGCCTTCAAGGAAGCGGTGGAGCGGCTCTCGAACGGCCGCTACCGCGTCACGATCCAGCGCAACGACAACGAGCGCGAGGGCATCGAGGCGACGCAGATCGGCACGCAGGAATTCACCATCACTTCGACCGGTCCCGTCGGAAACTTCGTCCCCGAGGTTCTGGTTCTCGACATCCCCTTCCTGTTCCGTGACTACGCGCATGCCCGCGGCGTTCTCGACAGCCAGATCGGGCAGGAGATCCTTGCCAAGTTCAACGCACGCGGCCTCGTCGGCGTGGCGTGGATGGAGAACGGCTTCCGCAACCTGACGAACAGCCGCCGCGAGGTGAACGCACCGGACGACGTGAAGGGGCTGAAGGTGCGCACCATGGAGAACCAGGTGCACATGCGCGCTTTCACCACGCTCGGCGCGCTGCCCACTCCGATGGCCTTCTCCGAGCTCGTTCCGGCGCTGCAGCAGGGCACGGTGGACGGGCAGGAGAACCCGATCCCGGTGATCGTGGCCAACAACCTCAACCAGGTTCAGCGCTACCTGTCGCTGACGCGCCACGTCTACTCGCCCGCGGTGCTCATCGGCAATCCGGGCTTCCTCGGCGGGCTCAACGCGGCCGACCGGGCGATCTTCATGCAGGCCGCCAAGGCGGCGGTGGACGCGAACCGCAACAAGGTCTCGGAGGACGAGCAGACCGGCGTGGCCGAGCTCCGCCGCCGCGGCATGACGGTGCGCGAGAACGTGGATACGGCCGCCTTCCAGGCCGCTCTGGCGCCAGCCTTCCAGGCCTACTCGCAGCAGTTCGGCGCCGCGAACATCGACCGCATCCGCAACTGGCGCCCCGGTTCGTGACACGGGGCCTCGCCCGCGCGGTCCTCGGCATCGACCGCATCACGACGCAGGCGGCCCTCTTGGCCGCCTGTTTCGCGCTCGCGGTCGCCGTTACCGCAGGGGCGTGGCAGGTGTTCACGCGTTTCCTTCTCGAGGCGCCCTCGCCCTGGTCGGAGGCGCTGGTGCGGCAGGCGCTCGTCTGGATGGTTCTGCTCGGCGTCGCCGGCGCGATCCGCCAGGGCTCGCTGGTCGCGATCGACGTCGCGCGCATGGCGCTGAAGGGCCGGGCGAGGCTCGTGCTCGACATCATCATCTTCGCCGCCATCGTGCTTCTGTTCGCGGTGCTGTTCTGGTTCGGCTGGGAAATGGCCAGGCGCGTCCGCTTCCAGTCGATCGCCGGGCTCGAGGTGTCGATCGCCTGGGGCTATGCGGCGATTCCCGTCGGCTCGGTCTTCGCCATCATCGGCGCGCTCGCCGCGCTGGTCGATCGGAGCCCCGGGAAGGACCACGCCACCGAAGGCCAGGTGTAGGGAGAGGCACGCGCCATGGCCGGCACCATGCTCGCGGTGATGCTCGGGCTCTTCGCCCTGTCGGTGCCCGTCGCCGTCGCGATCGGGCTTGCCGCCATCCTCGGGATCGTCGAGTTCACCCGCTTCCCGCTGATCGTCGCCGCGCAGCAGATCTACGTCGCGCTCGACCGGTTCCCGCTCGCCGCCATCCCGTTCTTCATCCTCGCCGGCAACCTGATGGAGATCGGCGGGATTTCGCGGAGGCTCGTGAACTTCGCCCGCGCGCTCGTCGGCGGCGTGCAGGGCGGCCTTGCCGTCACCTGCGTGCTCACCTGCATGATCTTCGCGGCGATCAGCGGATCCTCGGTCGCCACCACCTTCGCCATCGGCGCGATCATGGTACCGGCGCTGAAGCGGCTCGGCTATCCGGCCGCCTTCGCAGGCTCGCTTCAGGCCTCGGCCGCGGAGCTCGGCGTCGTCATCCCGCCCTCGATCCCGATGATCCTCTACGGCGTCGCGACGCAGACCTCGATCCCCGAGCTGTTCATCGCCGGGTTCGGGCCCGGGCTGCTGATCGGCGCGGTGCTCTCCATCACCGTGCTCGTCTGGTGCCGGATCAATGGCTGGGGCAAGCGTGACGGCGAAGGGCGCGACACCGTGCCGCACGCGACGAAGGACGCGTTCTGGGCGCTGCTCATGCCGGTCATCGTGCTGGGCGGCATCTATGGCGGCATCACGACGCCGACCGAGGCCTCGGTGATCGCCGTCCTCTACGCCCTTATCGTCGGTCTCGTGATCCACCGCGAGCTGGGCTTCCGTGACCTCTGGCCGATCTTCCGGCGCTCCGTCGTCACCTCCTCGGTGATCATGTTCATCATCGCCACGGCGGGGCTGTTCTCCTGGCTGCTGAACCGCCAGGGCGTGCCGGACATGATGGCAGAGTGGCTGGTCTCGGTGTTCGGCTCCCCCGCACTCTACCTGCTCGGCGTCAACCTCTTCCTGTTCGTCGTCGGCATGTTCATCGAGACCTCGGCCTCGATCATCGTGCTCGGGCCGATCCTCGCGCCCGCGGCGATCAAGTTCGGCATCGACCCGGTGCATTTCGGCACGATCATGGTGGTGAACCTCGCGCTGGGCATGGTCACGCCGCCCTTCGGCGTGAACCTCTTCGCCGCCGCGCAGGTGGCGGAGACGGGGGTCGATCGCATGATGCGGTATCTGCCCGTCTTCATCGCCGTGATCGTCGCCTGCCTGATGATCATCAGCTACGTGCCGGGCATCACGCTGTTCCTGCGCGACATCGTCTATCGCTGAGCGGGCCTGCCGGCCGTCACTCGCCAGGCAGCATCCGGCAGGCCTCGGGAGGCAGGCAGAGCAGCAGCGCGCCCTCGCCGGGAAGCGGCGCCGATGCGGGCACCGTCACGCGCAGGGCGAAGCCACCCTCCGCCTCGCAGGCAAGCTCGCGAACCGGCCCGAGGAAGGTCGCGCGCAGGAGCCTCGCCGGCACGACGTTGGGGCCTGCACGCTCGGCCAACCGGATCGCGTGCGGGCGGATCGCGACGAGTGCTGCGCCAGCGGGCGCCTGGCTGCCGGACCCGCAGGCGAGGGCGAAGCCGCCGCAGGCGACAATGCCGCCGCCGAGATGCCGGCCGGCAAGCAGGTTCGCCGCACCGATGAAGCGGGCGACGAAGCCCGAGGCGGGTACGGCGTAGATCTCCTCCGGCGTGCCGAGCTGCGCGAGCCGCCCGGCCTGCATCACCGCGACGAGGTCGGCCGTCGCCATCGCCTCTGCCTGGTCGTGCGTGACGTAGAGCGTCGTCACGCCATGCGCCTCGTGCAGCCGGCGCAGCTCGAACCGCATCTCCTCGCGCAGGCCGGCATCGAGGTTCGAGAGCGGCTCGTCCATCAGAAGCGTTCGCGGTTCCATCGCCAGAGCGCGGGCGATCGCCACGCGCTGCTGCTGCCCGCCCGACAGATCGGCGGGGATGCGGTCGGCCATCGCCTCGAGCCGCACGGCGCGCAGCACCGAGGCGACGCGCGCGTCCCGCTCGGCCCGCTGCATGCCGCGAAGCCGCAGCGCGTAGGCGACGTTGCCCGCCACCGTCATGTGTGGCCAGAGCGCGTAGGATTGGAAGATCATCGCCATGCGCCGCGCCTCGGGCGGAACGACGCGGCCGCGCTCGGACAACACCTCCTCACCGCGCAGGATGCGCCCGGCATCGGGCTCGGCGAGGCCGGCCACCGCACGGAGCGTCGTCGTCTTGCCGCAGCCCGACGGGCCGAGGAGGCAGACGAGAGCGCCATCGGGCACGGCGAGGTCGAGACGGTCGACCGCCGTTGCGTCACCGTACCGGCAGGTGAGCCCCTCGATGACGAGGCCTGTCATGCCGCCGCCTGCCGCAGGACGCGAAGCAGCTCCGGGATCCTCGTCTTGAGCTGGAAGAAGCCCTTCGTCGCGTGCGGCCACAGCGCCTCGTCCCAGTTCCGGCGGAGGCGGATGAGCGGCAGGCCCCGCGCGGCGAGGGCGGGGCGGATCGCCTCGAGCGCCTCGGCCACCGGGCCGACGGGCACATAAGCCGTCACCACCGCCTCTGCGCCGCTTGCCGCCGCCCAGCCCACGACACCGTCGAACGACGCGAGCCGCTCCGTCGCGACCCCGAACGCCGCACCGCCGCGGGCGAGCGCATCGTCCACGGCACCGGAAGCGAACCGTGCCGCGACGGCACCCACGCCGGAGGGGCTGCGCAGGTCGGTGCACGTCGCCCCGGCGAGGGCGACGACGCGCGCAGGCCCGAGCGGAAGCGTCTCCGGCAGGCAATCCTCTTCGGTCACCAGAAGCGCGACGCGCCCCGCCGGCCCAGGGTCGCGGCGCGGCAGGGGGCGGGGTGTCGGTGGCGGCTCGCCGTCGAGCGGCGGGACGCGCTCGTCGAGTGCGCCCGCGGGATCGAACCGGCCATTCGTGTAGTGCGCGATGTTGGCCGCGCGGGCGAGGTAGTGCTTGCCGCGCGTGTGCAGCCCCGCCACCCACCGCCAGGAGAGCGTGTTCGAGGCTGGGTCACCATCGGCAAAGTGGCGGTAAGTGAAATCCGCGCCGAGCTGCCAGGGAAGGCGCAGGGTGAAGATCCAGATCGAGGCGAACCACATCCGTGCGTGATTGTGTAGGTAGCCGGTCTCGACCAGCTCGCGCGCCCAGGCATCGAAACAGCTGATACCGGTGCGCCCGCAAACCGCATCCTCGAAGGCGCGCCTCAGCCCGCCCGAGGTCGAGAGCGCATGGGTCTCGCGCTGGACGTCGGCGCGGTACTCGGCCCAGACGGCCGGGCGCTGCTCGAGCCAGCCTTTCCAGTAGCCGCGCCAGACCACTTCCTGGACGAACTTCTCGCACGCGGAAGGCGAATGCGCGGCGAGCGCAGCGTGAACGAGCTCCTCCTCGCCCACCAGCCTGTGACGGACATGCGGGGAGAGGAGCGAGACATTGCCGCGATTCTCCGGCCCGTGGTCGTGGTTGCGGGTCGCGGCGTAGGCGCGGCCCATGGCGGAGGTAAAGGCGGCGAGGCGGGCAAGCGCCGCGGCACGCGTCGGTTCGGGAAGGGTCATCGTGCGGAGGATGTGGGGCGCTGCCGCTCTCCGTCACCCGCCCGTGGCAAGGAACGGCTCGACGACGCGCAGGAAGGCCTCGGGCGCCTCTGCATGCACCCAGTGCCCCGCGCCAGGGACAACCGCGAAGGCCGCGGCGGGGAAGCGGGCGAGTGCCGCGGCGCGGCCGGTCGCATCGACATAGGGGCTGTTCTCGCCCGAAACGAACAGCGCCTCGCCGGGCCAGGCGAGGTGGTCGGGCAGGTCGGGGAAACCCGAGATTGCCTCGAGCGCGCTGGCGATGACGGGCAGGTTGCAGCGCCAGGCCGGCCCGCCCTCACCATAGCGGAGGTTCTGCAGAAGGAAGGCGCGCACAGCAGCGTCCGGCACAGCAGGGCGAAGCGCTGCATCGGCCTCCGCACGGCGAAGCTCGGGCCTGAGGGGGAGGGCGAGCATCGCCTCCGCGTAGGGACGAAACGAGGACGGATAGCGCACCGGAGCGATGTCGACGACGACGAGCCGCCCGACCCGCGCGGGATGGTGGAGCGCGAGCAGCATCGCCGCCTTGCCGCCCATAGAATGGCCGAGCACGTCCATGCTGCCGCCCTCGCCCTCGATCAGCGCGGCAAGGTCCTCAGCCATCGCCTCGTAGTCCATCCGCGGATCGTGCGGGCTGTCGCCGTGGTTCCGGAGATCGGCGAGGAGCACGCGGCGGCGCAGCGCCAGCCGCTTGGCGAGCCCGCCCCAGTTGCCGCCCTGGCCGAACAGCCCGTGCAGGACGAGAAGGGGCCGGCCCTGGCCGAGCGAGGTGACGTTGAGCGGAACTGCCATGCCGGCAGGCTTAGCGGCGGAGCGCGAGCGTGGCCAGCCCCGCGAGGATCAGCGCACCGCCACCAAGAAGCGAGAGGCTCGCCGCCTCGCCAAGGAAGGCGACGGAGAGGGCGACACTGACGACCGGCACGCCGAGGAACCCGAGCGAGGAGACGATGACGGGAAGCTGGCGCGAGATGCTCGCCGCCGCCCAGGTCGCGACAGGCCCGCCGAGTACGCCGAGATAGAGCAGCGCCGGGCCGGAGGACCAGCCGAGCGTGACGCCGCCCGAGGGCTCGAGAAGCTGCGCGGCCGGAAGCAGAAGGATCGCGGCGAGGCCGAACTGCCAGGGGAGAAGGTCCGACAGCGGCGTCGCGGCAGAGGTGCCACGGAGCACCGCGATCGCAATCGCCCAGGAGAGCGCCGCGGCGAGCAGCAGGCCATGCGCGAGGACCTGCCACCCGTCCGACCAGTCGAGCGTCCAGGGATTGGCGAGGACGAGGATGCCGGACAGGCCGAGCACGACGGCAAGCGCTCGATACCGGTCAAGCCGCTCGCCCATGACGAGGATGGAGATCGGCACCAGCCAGAGCGAGGTCGTGTAGCAGAGCAGCACCGACCGCCCGACGGGAACCACGGCGAGCGCGGCATGCAGAAGCGCGAAGAAGGCGGCGAGCTGGAACACCCCGACGGCGACGATCGCCGCCCAGTCACGCCGCTTCGGCCAGGCAAGGCGCCCGCGCGCGCCGACGAGAAGGGCCGTGACGATGGCAGACAGCAGGGCGCGCCAGAACGCGAGCCAGGCCGGCGTCGCCTCGGCGAGCCCGATCTTGATGACCGGCCCCGCCGCACCGAACACCAGAACGACGATGCCGAGCTGTGCAAGCGCGGCGCGGGAGAGAAGCGGGCGGCTGGGCATGCGTGCGCGAGGAGCGCATGCCCGAAGCCGCGCCGCAAGGGCCGGCGTCGCCGCTCAGTGCCGGTGCAGCCAGTCCTCGCGCCCCGGCACTGCGCCGAGCCAGGGCGGTACCGCGCGGCGGACGGGAAGCGTGATCTCGTCTGCAAGCGCGAGGCGCTCGCGGCTCGGCGGCGAGACGAGGAAACCCTGCACGAAGCCGAGGCCGAGCTCGGACAGGCAATGGAACTCGCCCTCCGTCTCGATGCCCACGGCGACGACGGGAACGCCGAGACTCCCCGCCGCGTCCACAATGCGCGCGACGATCGGGTGCCTGATCCTGTGGTGGTTGATGCCGCGGATCAGCGTCCTGTCGAGCTTGACGAGATCCGGGCGGACTTCCGTCAGGAGGCCGATCCCGCCATAGCCCGTCCCGAAATCGTCGAGCGCGACGCGAAGGCCCTTGCCCCGCGCTCCTGCGATGATGCGCGCGAGCCAGGCGGGATCCTCGATCCGTGCCGCGTCGGTGATCTCGACAACGAGACGCGCAGGCTCGAGCCCAGCCGCCCCGGCAAGGCCCGCGATAGTGGCGAGCATGTCGTCGGCGCCCGCTAGCGCGCCAGGCGAGATGTTTACATGCACGTCGCCCGGCGAGGCGGATGCGGCGAAGCGCGGCAGGATGGCGGCGACGGCCGCGACCTCGAAGGCGGAACGATGCGCCGCGGGAACACGCGCGAGCACCCCGTCTGCCGGTGTTCCGCCGAGGCCGCGCAGCAGCGCCTCGTAGGCCCTGATGCCGCCCGATGCGGTGCAGACGATCGGCTGGAAGGCCACGTCGAAGCGCGGCAGGCCCGCCGCCATCGCTACGCGGCACAGATCGGTCACCGGCCCGTCAGCCTCTCGCATCCGCCCATCCCCTGAGTTGTCGTCACGCCATGCGACACGGGCCCATTTTCCCGCAACGACCATGAAGCAGGGGTTAACTGGCGCACACTTCGGGGCAATGACGGCCGGGCGGCCTTGCTCGCAGGCTCGGGGCTCGCGGGCGGCCTCAGGAATGCATGTACAGACCGCCATTGACGTGCAGCGTCTCGCCGGTGACGAAGGAGGCGAGGTCGGAGGCGAGGAACAGAACCGCGCCGGCCACTTCCTCCGCCCTGCCGAGGCGGCGCAGCGGCGTCTGCGCGAGGATCGCCTCGCCACGCTCCGCCATCAGGCCGGTGACCATTGCCGTACCGATGACGCCCGGGCTCACCGCATTGGCGCGGATGCCGCGCGGCGCAAGCTCGCTCGCGATCGAGCGCGTGAAGGAGAGTACCGCACCCTTCGCGGCGGCGTAGTGCACATGGCCGCGGCTGCCGCGATGGCCGGCAACGGAGGCGATCGTGACGATCGATCCGCCATGCCCCATGTGCGGCAGCGCGGCGCGGCACACCGCCATCGTGCCATCGAGGTTGACGGCGAGGCACTCGCGCCAGGCGGTATCCGTCATCCCCTCGAGCGCCGCGTCGGGGAACACGCCGGCATTGGGCACGACGATGTCGATGCGGCTGAAGCGCGCGACCGCCTCGGCCACCATGTCCTGCACCGAGGCGGTATCGGTCACGTCGCAGGCCACGGCGGCCACCTGCTCTCCCGTGGGGTCGAGCGCTACGGCGAGGGTGGCGGGCGCGGCGCGATCGGCGAGCAGCATGCGCGCGCCGGCGCGGCGGAACAGCCGCGCGATGGCAGAGCCGATACCGCCAGCGGCCCCTGTCAGGACCAGCGTGCGGCCGGAGAGGTCGATCATCCCTAACGGACCTTGAGCATGATCTTGCCGACATGCGCGCTGCTCTCCATCAGCGCATGCGCCGCCGCCACCTGCTCGAGGGGGAAGGTCGCATGGATCACCGGCGCGCAGCGCCCCGCATCGAGATGCGGCCACACCTTCTCGCGCAGCGCATCGGCGATCGCACCCTTCTGTGCGGTCGAGCGCGGCCGCATCGTCGATCCGGTAAGGGTGAGCCGCCGCGTCATCACAGGAAGCATGTCGAACTCCGGCACCTTCGAGCCCTGCAGGAACGCGATCTGCACGAGCCGGCCATCGAGCGCGAGGCAGCGTATGTTGCGTGGGATGTAGTCGCCGCCGACCATGTCGAGCACGACATCGACGCCGCGCCTGTCGGTGATGCGCGCGACCTCGGCGACGAAATCCTCCGTGCGGTAGTTGATGCCGTGATCGGCGCCGAGGCTGCGGCAGGCTGCGAGCTTCTCCGCACTCCCCGCCGTCACGATCACCGTCGCGCCGAAGGCCTTGGCGAGCTGGACCGCCGTCGTTCCGATGCCGGACGAGCCGCCATGGATCAGCACGCTCTCGCCCGCGCGCAGGCCGCCCCGGTCGAACAGGTTGGCCCAGACGGTGAAGTAGGTTTCGGGCAGTGCTGCCGCGCGCAGGTGGTCGTAGCCTTTCGGCGGACGAAGCGATTGCGCTGCCGGAACGGCAACGTACTCGGCATAGGCGCCGCCATTGGTCAGCGCACAGACCGGCTCGCCAAGCTGCCAGCCGCTCACCTGGCTGCCCATGCCGACGACGACGCCCGCCGCCTCGAGGCCGATGATCGGCGAGGCACCGGGCGGGGGCGGATAGGCACCGCGACGCTGCTGCACGTCGGGCCGGTTCACGCCCGCGGCATGCACCTCGACGAGAAGCTCGTCCGGCCCCGGCACCGGCAACGGCCCGCTCGCGACGGCCATGACCTCGGGGCCGCCCACCCCCGTCGTCGCGATGTGCCGCATCGTCGCTGGCAGTGCCATGCCCTCTCCTCCCGCCGCTTCCGTTGTCACCGGAAGGTGTTGGCCAGCCTGCCGCGCGTCAAGCAGCCTCCGTCTTGCCGAGCCGTTCCCGCCCGCGCAAGATGCGCCGCCACAACAAGGAGAAACGGGGATGAGGAGGAGACACGTTCTGGCCGGCACGCTCGCCGGGACGGTTGCATTGGCCGCACGGTCTGCCACCGCACAAGGATCGGACCTCCGCTTCGGCGCGCTCTACCCGTTCAGCGGCCCCCTCGCCCTCCTCGGGGACGAGAGCTTCCGCGGCTTCGAGCTCGCGGTCGAGGAACGCAACGCGGCCGGCGGGATCGGCAATGCCCGCATCCGCATCATCCGCGGAGACGCGGTCGACCAGAACCAGGCGATCGGCGAGGCGCGCCGCCTGATGAGCGTCGAGCGGGTGCAGGCGATCTTCGGCACCTACGCCTCGCCGCTGTCCTTCGCCGCAACGCAGGTGACCGAGCTTGCCGGCACCCCCTATTTCGAGCTTGGCGCGATCTCCGACCCGATCACCGAGCGCGGATTCCGCTACCTGTTCCGCACCTGCCCAGTCGCCAAGTTCTTCGGCGAAGGGACGGTCGACGCCGTCACCGGCATCGCGCAGAAGCTGGGGCAGGACCCGAAATCGCTCCGCATCGCCGTGCTCCGCGAGGACGGCATCTACGGCACGACCGTGTCGGCGGCGCAGAAGGCACGCATCCAGCAGCTGGGCTACCAGATGGTGGAGGACCTGTCCTACTCCGTCCGCGCCGTCGACCTCTCCTCGGTGGTGCAGAGGCTGCGCGGGGCGAATGTCGATGTCGTGCTGCACACCGGCTACCAGAACGACATCCTCCTGTTCTATCGCGGCATGAAGGAGGCGGGGTGGAAGCCGAAGGCGGTGATCGGCTCCGGAGCCGGATACAGCCTGACGGACACGATGAAGGCCGTGGGGTCCGACTTCCAGAATACGCTGAATGTCGACTTCACCCAGTTCGCGGTGAACGAGCGCGTCGCGCCGGGCGTGAAGCAGTTCGTCGAGGCCTATGCGCGCAAGTACGGCCACCCGCCGCGCTCCGGCCACAGCCTCGCGAACTTCATGGGCGCGCGCGTGTTCTTCGACGCGCTCGCCCGCGCCGGCTCGATGGACAAGGACCGCGTGCGCGCCGCCGTGCTCGCGACAGACGTGCCCGAGTACACGACGCCGACAGGCTGGGGTGCGAAGTTCGACGAGAAGGGCCAGAACACGCGCGCACGGCCGTTCCTTCTGCAGTGGCAGGGCGAGCAGCAGGTGACGGTGTTCCCGCCCGAGGCGGCGGTGGCCGAGCTCCGCATCGGCCTCGGCGCCACCTGAGACGACGCATGGGGGGCGGCGGCAACGCCGCCCCTTCTCCTTTCCGACACGACCCGGTTCCTCCCGCATGGAAGTGCTTCCGCAGCTAATCGTGAACGGCCTGCTGCTCGGCGGCGCCTTCGCTCTCATCAGCATCGGCCTCACCCTCGTGTTCGGCATCGTGCGCGTCGTGAACTTCGCGCATGGCGAGCTCTTCATGGCCGGGCTGTTCGGCGCCTGGCTGCTCTCCTCCAAGGTCGGGCTCACGCCCTATCTCGCCGCGGTGCCGCTGGTCGTCATCCTGTTCGCCGCGGGGGCGGCGATGCAGCGCTTCATCATCCAACCGCTGATGGATGCCGACCCGCATATCCAGATCTTCGCGACCGTGGGCGTCGGCACGGCGCTGATCAACCTCGCGCTGATCCTGTTCGGCGCTGACATCCGCACCTCCGAGTTGCCCTGGGCGCGTGAGCCGGTGCGCTTTGCCGGGCTGTCGGTCGCGCGCGGCTTCCTCGTCGCCTTCGCCGTCTCGATGGTGGCGACCGCCGCGCTCGTGCTCTTCCTGAAGCGAACCCATCTCGGCCGCGCCATCCGCGCGGTTGCGCAGAACCGCAACGCCGCACCGCTTATGGGCATCGACGTGCCGCGCATCTACATCATCACCTTCGGCATCGGCTCTGCCTGCGTCGGGCTCGCGGCGGCGGTGCTCTCGCCGCTCTTCCCCGCCTTCCCGACGGTGGGCACATACTTCGCCCTGACGGCCTTCGTCATCGTCGTGCTCGGCGGCATGGGTTCACTCGAAGGGGCCGTCGCCGGTGCGCTGATCATCGGCCTGGTCGACAGCCTCGCCGGCTACTACGTCGCGCCCGACCTGAAGGAGGTTGTCTACTTCCTCATCTTCCTTCTGATCCTCGTGCTGAAGCCCGCGGGGCTGTTCGGCGTCAGGGGGTCGGAGTGAGGCCGCTTTCGATCGCCGGGCTCGCCGCGCTCGCGCTTCTCTTCGCGCTTCCGTACTGGATCATCCCGCTGATCGCCGATGCCGGATTCTGGCAGCATGTGTTCGTCACCATCTTCGTCTACGCGGCGATGGCGACGGCGTGGAACATCGTCGGCGGCTTCGCGGGCCAGCTCTCGCTGGGCCACACCATCTTCTACGGCATCGGCGCCTATGCGGCGGTGCTGCTGAACCAGCATTTCGGCATCATTCCTTGGTTCGGCATGCTCGCCGGCGCGGCCGTCTCGGCGGCCGCGGGCGTCCTCGTCTCCTGGCCGTGCCTGAGGCTGCGGGGGCCCTTCTACACGCTCTCGACCATCGCCTTCCTCGAGGTCGTGCGGCTTCTCGCCATCCACTTCAAGGACTTCACGGGCGGCAGCGCAGGTATTCCCGTGCCGATGTTCGCGACGACCGCGACGGGGATGGAGCAGCGCATCGGCTGGGCCTGGATGCTGTTCCGCGAGAGGGAAAACACCGTCCTCATCGCCTTCGGGCTGCTCGTGCTGTGCATCGCCGTCGCCACCCTCATACGCCGCTCACGCTTCGGCTACGCGCTTCTCGCGGTGCGCGAGCGGGAGGATGCGGCTGAGGCGGTGGGCGTGAACACCACGCGCGTGAAGCTCGCGGCCGTCGCGGTCTCCGCGGCGCTGACGAGCCTCGTCGGCTCGTTCCACGGAATCTACCTGAACTTCATCGAGCCGGAGACGATGTTCAGCCTCGCGACCGCCATCCAGCTCGCGATGTTCGCGCTGATCGGCGGGCTCGGGACCGTGGCGGGGCCGGTGGCGGGCACCCTCCTCGTCGTGCCGATCGCGGAGGCCGCGCGCGGCTGGCTCGGCGCGACGGCAAACGGGCTGCACGGGCTCGTCTACGGCCTCGTTCTCGTCGGCATCGTGCTGACCATGCCGCAAGGCATCGTCGGCGCGCTGAAGCCGCGCTTCGCCCTCTGGGCCGGCCCGGCGCACCGCCCTCCCCCGGCGGCGCCAGCGCGCGACGAGGCGCGCGCGCGCCCGCCGATCGGCGAGCCGATCCTCGAGGCGCGGAACCTCACGCGCCGCTTCGGCGGCCTCGTGGCGACGAACGACGTCTCGCTGACGCTGCGCGAGGGCGAGGTGCTCGGCATCATCGGCCCGAACGGCGCGGGCAAGACGACGCTGTTCAACCTTCTCTCCGGCTTCCTCCCGCCGAACGAGGGCTCGGTACGCGTGCGCGACGCATCCGGCCAGTGGGTGACGCCAGATGCACCGCACGGCTTCGCCGATGCCGGCGTGGGCCGCACCTTCCAGATCGTGCAGCCCTTCGCAGGCCTGTCCGTGCGCGAGAACATCATGCTCGGCGCGTTCCACCACGCCCGCTCGCGCGCGGAGGCCGAAGCGGAGGCGGAGCGCGTCGCGGCGCTCTGCGGGCTTGGCCACCTGCTCGACCTCGAGGCACGGAGCCTCACGGTGGGCGGTGCGAAGCGGCTCGAGGTCGCGCGCGCGCTGGCGATGCGGCCGCGCATCCTGCTGCTCGACGAGGTGATGGCAGGGCTGAACCCGTCCGACGTCGCGCTCGCGGTCGAGCTCGTGCGCACGATCCGCGACAGCGGTGTCTCGATCATCGCGATCGAGCATGTGATGGCCGCGATCATGGCGATCAGCGATCGCATCGTCGTCATCAACTCCGGGCGGATGATCGCGGAAGGCTCTCCGGAGGCGATCGCGAAGGACCGGACCGTCATCGAGGCCTATCTGGGCGAGGAATATGTCGCTGCTTCGGCTTGAGAACGTCTCGGCTGGCTACGGCGCGGTCGAGGTGCTGTCGGATGTCACGATCGACGTCGCCCCCGGCGAGGTCGTCACCATCGTCGGCGCCAATGGCGCGGGAAAGACGACCATCCTGCGGACGATCGCGGGGCTGGTCCGCCCGCGCTCGGGGCGGAAGCTGATCGACGGGCGCGACGTTTCGGCCCTGAAGCCCCCCGCCATCGTCGATCTCGGCATCACGCTCGTACCGGAGGGGCGGCAGCTCTTCCCCTTCATGTCGGTGCGCGAGAACCTGATGCTCGGCGCCTACAAGCCTGCCGCGCGCGCCGCCATCCCGGAGCGGATGGAGGAGGTGCTGGCGCTGTTCCCCCGCGTGCGCGAGCGGCTCGACCAGTACGCGGGAAGCCTCTCGGGCGGCGAGCAGCAGATGGTCGCGATCGCGCGGGGAATGATGGCCAACCCACGGCTGCTGATGTTCGACGAGCCCTCGCTCGGCCTCGCGCCGATGATCGTCAAGCAGGTGTTCGAGATCGTCGACCGCGTCGTGGCGGCGGGCACGACCGTGCTGATCGTGGAACAGAACATCTACCACACGCTGTCGATCGCCACGCGCGGCTATGTGCTGGAGAACGGCCGCATCGTGATGCAGGACACCGGCCCTGCGCTGCTGCGCGACCCGCATGTCCGCCGCGCCTATCTCGGAGTGTGAGGATGCTTTCCGCCGTTCCCGAAACGGGGCTTCGCGTTCTCGTCACAGGCGCCGCGCGCGGCATCGGGCGGGCCATCGCGGAGGGATTCGCCGCACATGGCGGGCGCGTTCTGATGCAGGACCGTGACGACATCGACGCCCTGCCCGATGGCGCGATCGCGCATCGCGGCGACGCTTCCGATCCCGCCGACATCGAAGCCGCCTTCGCCGCGGCAGATGCGGCCTGGGGCGGGGTGGACGTCGCGGTCGCGAACGCGGGGGTGGCGGCGAAGATCCCCGCGCTTGAGCTGACGCCAGAGCGGTGGCGGCAGATCGTCTCGCTCAATTTCGACGGCGTGTTCTTCACCGCCCAGGCGGCCGGTCGGAGGATGGTCGCGCAGGGCTCCGGCGTGATCCTCGCGCTCGGCAGCATCTACTCGGTCGCGGGCGCGGCCGATCGTTCCGCCTATTGCGCGACCAAGGCGGGGGTGGCGGGCATGATGCGGTCACTCGCCTGCGAGTGGGCGCGGCACGGGGTGCGCGTGAACACCATCGCGCCTGGCTACATCGAGACCGATCTCGTCTCCGCCCTCGTCGCGCAAGGCCGCATCGACACGTCGGTGATCGCCGCGCGCAGTCCGCAGCGCAGGCTCGGCCAGGCCGAGGAGGTTGCGGCGCTCGCGCTGTTCCTCGCTTCGCCCGCTGCGGCGCACATCACCGGCGCGGTGTTGCCTGTCGATGGCGGCTGGCTCGCCAACGGCGCGCCGTGAGACCAGCGGTCGCCGACCGCTGGTATCAAGTTTGTTCTCGCCCTCAATCGCCGGGCGCCGCCTCCGGCGGCTTGGCTCGCCGCATCAGCGGCGGGCCGCGTTCGCGGCCTTGAAGAGCAGCCGCTTACGTGCGAGGGGCGCGCCAACGAGCGCGCCCCCCTGATCGCGGCCGGCCGTGCCGGCCCGGCTAGTTGACGGTGATGTTTGCGCGGCGAACGATGTCGCTCCACTTCCGGTTCTCGGAGAGCAAAAACTCGCGCGCGCTTTCGGGCGTGCTGTCCGACACAGTCTCGGCCGTCAGCTCGGCGAGCCGCGCCCTGATGTCGGGCATTGCCATCACCTCGTTGGTCACCCGATTGATCCGGTCGACGATCGGGCGCGGGGTGCCTGCCGGAACATGCATCATGTGCCACGTATAGGCCTCGTAGCCGGCGACGCCGAGCTCCTGGAAGGTCGGCATGTCGGGCGCGACCGACGACCGTCGGGCGGAACTGATGGCGAGCCCCTTCACCTGGTTCGAGCGCACATAGGTGATGCCGGAGGCGGCGACATCGATCGTGAAGGCGAGGCGGCCGGCGAGAAGGTCGGGCATCAGCGCGGAAGAACCGCGATAGGGGATGTGGTTCGCCTTCACGCCCGCAAGAGCGAGGAACAGCTCGCAGGCGAGATGCACCGCGCCGCCATTGCCCGACGAGCCATAGTCGTACTTGCCCGGCTCCTTCTTCAGGAGCTCGATCAGCTCCGGAAGCGTGTTCACCGGCAGGTCCTTGTTCACGATCATGATCATCGGCACGACCGCGACGAGGGCGACCTGCTGGAAATCCTCGAGCGGGTTGAAGGTGAGGCGCGGGAACAGCGGCGGCAGCACCGCATGCGCGATGGTCGAGTAGAGGATCGTCTGCCCATCCTTCGGCGCGCGGGCGACGAGCTCGGTGCCGACGACGACGCCCGCGCCCGTGCGGTTCTCGACGACGACGCGCTGCGGCAGCTTCTCGCTCAGCTTGTCGGCGATGAGGCGGGCGGGAACGTCCGTCGGCCCGCCAGCGGCGAAGGGAACGATCATCCGAACGGGCGCGGTCGGCCAGTCCTGGGCGCGGGCGACACGTGGCGCGAGGGCTGCGCCGGCGGATGCGGCGAGAAGGGTGCGGCGGTCGAGCTTCAGCATGGACGTCTCCCGGGACGTGACTGTCCCCCGCGAGATGATACGGATGGTGGCGCCAGTCAACCGGCCGCAACCTCCTCGGCTGCCCGGCCCACGATCTCGCGATAGAGAGCGGGGTCGGTCGCGCCCTCGGTGCCGAAGAGGAGCACGCGGCTATCCGGCCCAAGCGCGAGCGAAGCGGCGGCGCCGGGATCATTGCGAAGAAGGATCATCCCGGCGAGCACGGCGACTGCGCTCTCGCCCGCGACGAGGCGCCGGTCGCCGCCGCGGCCTTCGGCGAGAAGGCGCATGCAGGGGGCAACCGCATCGTCCGGCACGGCCATGAAGGCATGCGCGCGCCAGAGCAGCTCGTCGAAGGCGAGGATCGAGACCTCGCCGCAGGCGAGCCCGGCCATCATCGTGTCGAGGTCGCCCTCCACCGCGACGGGCCGCCCCGCCTCGGCGCTTCGAAGCAGGCAGTCCGCCCGGTCCGGCTCGACGACGACGAGGCGCGGCATGTCGCGCTGGCCGAAGGCGAGCGCGAGCTCGGCTGCCACCGCGGCGGCGACCCCGCCCACGCCGCCAGGCGCGAAGACGTGCGTCGGCGCCGCGCCGAAGGCCGCGCGCCACTGGCCGATCGCCTCCTCTGCCATCACGCGGTAGCCCTGCATGACGTCGCGCGGAATGTCGGTGTAGCCGGGGTAGGAGGTGTCGGAGACGACGGTCCAGCCCTCGCGCGCGGCATCCTCGGCGGCGCGACGCACGGCGTCGTCGTAGTTGCCAGGCACGCGCCGCACCTCGGCACCGTAGCGGGCGATCGCCTGCTCGCGCCCGGCGCTGACGGTCTCGTGGATGTAGATCACCGCGCGGCAGTGAAACCGCTCCGCCCCCCAGGCGACGGAGCGGCCGTGGTTGCCGTCGGTCGCGCAGGTGACGGTGATCCCGCGCGTCAGTTCCGCGAACCGGCCGGAGGCAAGGTCGGCCGAGCTTGCGTGGATGCCGCGCGCGGCGAGGCTGCGCGAGAGGTGGCGCGCTACGGCATAGGCGCCGCCGAGCGCCTTGAAGCTGCCGAGACCGAACCGGCCGCTCTCGTCCTTGAAGGCGAGCGCGCCGACCCCGGCTTCCGCCGCGAGGCCGGGAAGCGCGACGAGCGGCGTCGGCTCATAACCTGGCCAGGAGCGGATCTCGGTAAGCGCATCGGCACGGCCGACGAGGTCCAGAACCGGTTCGCCGGCACGGTCACGCGCCGCGTTGAGCTGGAGGCGGAAGGGCAGGCTGGGGAGGAGCGACATGGGGAGAGAGTTCCGCGACTGCCGGCACGAGGGAAGATGCGTCCATCTCTGTCGTATGAAGCCCCTACGGTCGCAACCGTCACGTGCAGGAGGCAGTCATGGATGCAGGCGAACAAAAGGTGATCATCGGCTATGGGCTCGCAGCACTTGCGGACCTGCCGAGGAAGTCGCGCCGGGCCGCCGCGCTTGCCGCCTGGGCCGCGAGCTTCGAGGATGCGCTCGGGCTCGCCACGCGCGCCGGGGGACGCGCCAAGGCCGCGCAGGCCGACCTCTTCGCCGGCGACCGCTCCGAAGCCGATGCTGCCGCCGTCAAGCGCCTGGGCGAGCGCCTCTCCCGCCGTGCGTCGATGCTTGCCCGCCAGCCGCGCTCGCCTCTCTCCGCCCGGCTAGAGACGCTCGCCTCCGCCGCAGGGCTCGATGCGCACGAGACGGCGATCCTCGGCCTCGTGCTGCGCTATCGCATCCACCGCCCTGTGGAGCGGCTGTACGACGTGCTGTCGGAGGCGATGGGCGGGGAGATGCGGCTCTCGGCCGACATTCCGCTCATCTCCCTTCTGCTCGGCCTGCCTCCCTCGGTGGTCGAGCGCAGGCTTGGGCCTGGAGCGCCGCTTCGCGCGGCCGGGCTGGTCGGCGTCGAGCCCGATGGCGGCCTCAGGGTGCTCGAGCGGCTGCGCCGGCGGCTCGGTGACCCGCTCGACATCCCTCCCGCCTCCGCCCGCGCCGCCGCCGCCGGGCTTCTCGGGCCGGCGATGGCGCCGAGCCTCGGCCTTGCCGAGTTCGAGCATCTCGGCCCCGGTGTCGCGCACGCCGCGCAGCTTCTCCGCGCCGCCCTGCGCACCCGCCGGGCCGGCACGCACATCCTCCTCTACGGCCCGCCCGGTACGGGCAAGACGGAGTTCTGCAAGACGCTCGCCTCGGCCGTCGGCGTGCCGCTCTTCGCCGTCGCCGAGGCGGACGAGGAGGGCAACGAGCCAGGCCGAACCGAGCGCCTGGCGGAGATGCGCTTCGCCCAGCGCCTTCTCTCCGCAGGCTCGCCCGCGCTCCTGATGTTCGACGAGGCGGAGGACCTGTTCGACGGCGGCTTCGGCGGGCTGTTCGGCGGCGAGCGCTCGCGCGCGCACCTGCTCCGCCTGCTCGAGGGCACGCCCGTGCCGATGCTATGGACCACCAACAGCGTCGAGGCGCTGGGCCCGGCCGTCGTGCGGCGGATGACCTTCGCGCTCGAGATGCGCGTACCGGAGGCCTCGGTGCGCACGGCGCTGTGGACGCGCGAGCTCGCCCGTTCCGGCATCGAGATGGAGGGCCGGGAGATCGCGAGGCTCGCGCGCGAGGTTCCGGCGGCACCGGCGATCGCTGTCTCCGCCGTCGCCGCGGCGGCGATGACGGGCGGCGGCGCGGAAGCGGTGCGGCTCGGCGCGCTCAGCGTCAGCCGGGCGATGGCGGGCGGCGCCCTGCCTCCTGCCGAAGCCGAGACGGAACAGGAGTTCGACCCCGCTCTGACCGCGGCGGACCATGACCTCGAGCAGCTCGCGTCGAGGCTCGCGCGTCCCGGCGCGCCGCGCGCGGTGTCGCTGCTTCTCTCCGGCCCGCCCGGCACGGGCAAGAGCGCCTTCGCCCGCCACCTCGCCACGCGGCTCGGCCTGAAGCCGATGCTCAAGCGCGCCTCCGACCTCCTCTCCTGCTATGTCGGCGGAAGCGAGAAGGCGATCGCCGCGGCCTTCACCGAGGCCCGCGAGCGCGGCGGCTTCCTGATCCTCGACGAGGCGGACGGACTGCTGGCAGACAGGCGGTCGGCCACGCAGGCCTGGGAAGTGACACAGGTCAACGAACTGCTGACCTGGATGGAGCATCACCCGCTTCCGTTCGCCTGCACGACCAATCTGCCCGACAGGCTCGACCCGGCATGCCAGAGGCGCTTCCTCGTCAAGATCGGCTTCGCGCCGCTCGAGGCGTCGCGCGCGGCGCTCGCCTTCGCGCGCTTCTTCGGCCGGCCCGCGCCGGCGGCACTCGCCGCCCTGCCTCCGCTGGTTCCGGCCGATTTCGCACTCGCCGCGCGGAAGGCGCGGCTGATGGGAGAGGAGGACGACGATGCCTCGGTTCTCGCCCTGCTTCGTCAGGAGGCGGCCGGCCGTGGCGCTGCGGAACCGATCGGCTTCCGGTTGGCCGGATGAGCGCTGTTGCCTCCGTCGCCGGACGGTCATAATGGAACCCTATTGAGCAAGGGGGGAATTCGACAGCGATGCACTATCTCAAACTCGAAACAATTCTGCGCCTCGCGCTGGCATTCCAGGGGACGCGCGAAGGCCTCTCGCTCGGCGACATCCAGAGGGAGTTCTCGGTCGGCCGCCGCACGGCGGAGCGGATGCGCGACGCCGTCGCGCGCGTCTTCCCGCAGTTCGAGCGGTGCGACCAGGGCGAGCGCGTCCGCCGCTGGCGGCTGCCGCAGGGAACGCTCGGCGGCCTCGTCGCGCTCGGCGCGGAGGAGCTTGCCTCGATCGAGGCAGCGGCAGCGGAATGGCGCGGCCGCGGGCTCGACGAACGCGCCGTGGCGCTCGACCAGGCGGCGGCGAAGCTGCGCGCCATGGCGCGGCCGGAGCATCTGCGCCGCGTCGAGCCCGATCTCGAGGTGCTGATGGAGGCGGAAGGTTCTGCCCTCCGCCCGGGGCCGCGGCCGAGCTTGCCGGACGGGCTGATCGGCCAGCTCCGCCGTGCCATCCTCGCCTGCCTGCCTGTCTCAATGGACTACCGCTCGCGCAGCGCCGCGGCGGCCTCGCGCATCACCGTGCACCCTTACGGCCTGCTCTACGGCAGTCGGCCCCTGCTGGTGGCCGCGCCGGAACCGTGGACGGAGCCGAGGCTCTACCGGCTCGACCGCATGAGCAGCCTCGAGCTCGGCAACATCCCCTTCCTGCGCCGGCGGGATTTCTCGCTGCAGGATTTCGCCACCCGCGCCTTCGGCACGTTCCAGGAGGAGCCGTTCGAGGTCACTCTTCGCTTCGCTGCCGACACGGCGGACGAGGCCGCGCAGTGGCGCTTCCACCCGACGCAGTCAGCCGAGCGCGACGGCGACGGGCGCCTCATCGTGCGCTTCCGAGCAGGCGGCGCGCAGGAGATGTGCTGGCACATCTTCACCTGGGGACGATCGGTCGAAATCCTCAGCCCGGATGGGCTGCGCAGCCAGCTTCGCGACTTGCTGGCCGCCGCGCTCGCGCACCACGCCTGAGGGCGGCCGTCACCCCGCGCCGAACACGCCTGCGAGGAAGCGGCCGAGATCGGCGTTGCTGCGGGCGCGGACCGCCGGGTCGGCGTTGATCAGGTACGGCTTGTTCTCGACGCAGAGGCCCAGGATCATCATCCGCGACAGCCGGCCCGACATCTCGAGCCCGCTGTTGAGGTCACGCACCGCGCCGTCTCGCGCGAGCTGGATGTTGCAGCCATTGAGCAGCCGCCCGATCCGCCGCGGGCCCCAGCCGCCGTCCCACTGGTGCGCCGCGCCTTCGTAGGCGATGACCTCCACGCGGCTGCCGCCCTCGCGGAACGTCCGCGCGGTCTCGTTGCAGCGCGCGGGGTCGATCAACTCGTCATCCGTGCCATAGAGCATGAGGAGCGGCGCGCCGGTGGTGCGCGGATCCTCGAAGCGGGCGATGCAGGGGCCGTAGAAGGCGGCATGCGCGGCGAAACGCTCGCCGTTCGGAGCGAAGGCGCGGGCGGCGTTCTCGTTGAGCGCGTACATCGTCGCCATCGCACCATAGCTGAAGCCGATCAGGGCAATGCGCTTCGGGTCCGCCTCGCCGCGTTCGACGAGCCAGCGGAAGCCGGCATAGGCATCGGCCAGCATCATACTCTCGGTGATGTTCAGCAGCCGCTCGGTGAAGGACGTGCCGCGGTCACGGCGCGCGGCGAAGGCATCGACCACGAGCGCAGTGATTCCCATCGCCGCGAACTGCCGGCCATAGGTGCGTTCGCGCGCCCACAGCACGCCGCCCGATCCGTGAAGGAGGATGACGGCCGGCGGCGGTGGGGCGCCAGCGGCGCGGCGGGCCGGAAAGAGCGTGCCGGTCGCCTCCGTCTCGGGGGCGCTTTTCCAGAGTGCTTCCTGCGGGGTGAACGGGCTCGTGCTCGGCCACGTCACCTCCCTTCCCTCCGGCAGCCCATCGCCGTTCGGCCAGGCGCGGTTCAGCGCGCCGAGATCCGCCGCCTGCGCGGCCGTGGCTGCGACCATCATCGCGAGCGCGGCAAATGCCCTCAGCATCGATCCCTCTCCCTGAAACGGCTCGCCGAAGCCGGGGCGGCGCCTCCCCTCGGCGCTTGCGCCCGGGCGCAGTGCGAGCGATGAACGTGGCGATCATAGCGGGGGAGGCAACGCCGATGCGGGTGACGATCACGGGAGGAGCGGGGTTCCTCGGCCGCAAGGTCGCCGGGCGCCTCGCAACCATGGGCAAGCTCGGCAAGCGCGACATCACCGCGATGACGCTGTTCGACGTGGCTGAGCCGAAGCCCCCCGCCGGCGCCGCCTTCCCCGTCGCCTGCCTGACCGGGGATATCGCCGACCCTGCCGATGCCGCGCGCCTCGTCGATGCCGGAACCGGTGTGGTCATCCATCTCGCCGCCGTGGTCTCGGCCCAGGCTGAGGCGGATTTCGACCTCGGCTGGCACGTGAACCTCGACGGCACCCGCACCCTGCTCGAGGCCTGCCGTGCCTCGGGCGCGAAGCCCCGTGTCGTGTTCACCTCCTCGGTCGCGACCTTCTCCGGCGGGCAGGAGGCGGTGATCGACGAGGCGACGCGGCCGGTTCCGGGCAACAGCTACGGGGCGCAGAAGGCTGCCGGAGAGCTTCTGATCCACGACTATTCGCGCAAGGGCTATATCGACGGGGTCTCGCTCCGCCTGCCCACGGTGGTGGTGCGGCCGGGGCGGCCGAACCGGGCGGCGAGCAGCTTCGCGAGCTCGATCCTGCGCGAGCCCTTCCTCGGCGAGGAGGCGTTCCTGCCGGTGCCGGAGAGCTTCGCGCTCTGGATCGCCTCGCCGCGCGCCGCGACCGACTGGCTGATCCACGCCGCAACGCTCGACGGCAAGGCGCTCGGCCTCGACCGCGGCATCAACCCGCCCGGGCTGACCGTGACGGTGCGCGACATGATGGAGGTGCTGCAATCGGTCGGCGGCCACGCGGCGATGCGGCTGGTCAGCCGGGTGGAGGACAAGGAGGTGGAGGCGATCGTCGGCACCTGGCCGGCCCGCTTCCGCGACGCCCGGGCGAAGGCGCTTGGGTTCCGCGCGCATGAAGGTCTCGAGGCTCTGGTGCGCGCCTTCCTCGAGGACGATCTCGCCGAGACGAAGGCACTGCGGGGGTAGCCAGGCCGGCGGAGCGGACGTTCCCGCGGGGCGGCCACGCCGATCGGTGCGATTTCGCACGCAAAACGAACACGCGCTGCATTAAGGTTGGCTAGGACAGCAGGGGACGCCGCAGGGGCTGGACTCCCGCCGTCCCTCTTGGACGACCACATTCCAGACAGGCGAAAGGTAATGACAGCCGTTGGTGTGCACGAGCCGCAGGACATCCTGACACGCCGCGCGACGGCGCTCGCCTTCCTCGATGTCGCCGGCTACGCCCGACTGACCGAGCGTGACGAGGAAGGAACGGTCCGGCGGTGGAGCAGCGTGCGGCGCGGCGTCATCGAGCCGCTTGTCGACGCCTATCGCGGCCGGGTGGTGGACCGGGCGGGCGACGGGCTTCTGCTTGCGTTCCCTTCCGCCGATGACGCGATCGATTGGGCGGCTTCCGTCCAGAAGGCGCTCGGCGAGGAATCGCAGGACGCGTCTCTCCCGGTTAGGATCGCGGTCCATTTCGGCCAGGTCCTCGAGGGTACGCAGGGCGACATCCACGGCGCCGACATCCACACCGCGCAGCGGCTCCAGTGCTATGCCGAACCCGGAAGCATCGTGGTGTCGCGCGCCGCGGCCGACCAGGCGCGCTCGCCCCTGCCCGGCCGGGTGACCGACCTCGGGCCGCTGCATCTCCGCCATATCGCCGAGCCGGTGCGCGCGTTGAGCGTTCGTTTGGCGCGGCCGCAGGCGCTCGACATCGCCGCCGTGGCATCGGAAGCCGGCCGGCGCTCCGGCAGGCGCGACCCCGGCCCCTCCGTCGCGGTCCTGCCGTTCCGCGACACCGCTGCGCCGGAGGGCGATGACTATTTTGCAGGAGGGATGATCGAGGGAATCCTCCACGTACTCTCCGGCCTCGACGGGCTGACCGTGATCTCCCGCGGCTCGACCCACGCCTATGGCCCGGAAGCCTCGCCGCTGGATGTCGGCGAGGCGCTCGGCGTGCAGTACGTGCTCGGCGGCAGCCTGCGTCGGTCCGGTGACCGCCTCAGGATCACGGTCGAGCTCAGCGACGCGCGGACGGGCGAGCTCATCCGGACAGACCGTCACGACGGGCAGGCCAGCGACCTCTTCACGCTGCAGGACCGCATCTCGTTGCAGGTGGCGACCACGCTCGCGCCGGAACTGCGCGAGCGTGAGATCCGCCGGGCGATGCGCCGGCATCCCGACAGCCTCGATGCCTATGATCTCGTCCTTCAGGCACTCGCCCACCTGCAGCGGCTCGAGCCCGCCTCCTTCGCGACGGCGCGCGCGCTTCTCGGCCAGGCGCAGCTCGAGGATCCGACCTACGGGACGGCTTTCGCCTACATGGC
This sequence comes from Elioraea rosea, assembly GCF_007644105.1. GTDB lineage: Bacteria > Pseudomonadota > Alphaproteobacteria > Acetobacterales > Acetobacteraceae > Elioraea_A > Elioraea_A rosea. Next base: position 65,711 of record NZ_VFAC01000010.1, read on the forward strand.
GTGGTGGCACATCCTGCGCATCGCGATGGGGTGGTCTCCCGACATCGCAGAGGACGCGGAGGAGGGGCGCAGGGCTGCCGTGTCCGCCATCCAGCGAAACGGCAACGACGCGCTTGCGCTCGCCGTCAGCGGCTATGCGATCGGCTACACGCTGAGGGATTTCGAGACCGCCGGCGGTCTGCTCGAACGGGCAATCGCCGTCGGTCCGAACTGTGCGCCGGCGTGGGGGTTCAGCGGGGTGAACCACGGATGGATGGAGGATGGGCCCCAGGCGGTCGCGCATTGCCTGCGCGGCGTGCGCCTCGCGCCCTACGACCCGATCGGCTTCCTCTACTACCATTACCTTTCGCAATCGTACTATGTGAATGGCGACTACGAGAGGGCGGTGGCGTGGGGCAGGCGGTCGGCCGCACTGAACCCGCGCCACACCCCGAACCTCCGGACCATCCTCGTCAGCCTCGTGGCGCTCGGTCGGATGCAGGAAGCATCCGAGACCGCGGAGCGCATCCGCGAGACGGAACCCGAGTTCACGCTCGAACGGTTCATTGCCCGAACTCCGCTGCGCGGCCGCCTGCTCGAGAGCTTCGTATCGAGGTTCCGCGCCGCAGGTTTCTGAAACGGCACGATCGGCGTGCCACACACCAGGGGGAAATCATGGGTGCGAACACAGCGAATACCGCCAACACGGCAAACACCGCCAACACAGGCCATGCCGGCATTCTCGGGGGCTCCGGCGGCGCGATCTTCGCCGACCGAGTGGACTTCCCCTTCGTCAGTGAAGCCGCGACGAGCACGCTCAACCTCCCGAACGACGGGTTCAAGGCATGGTCCGCGCAATGGCTGGCCTGGCCCATCCTCGTCCGCTTCCTCGAAACGGACTGGAAAATCGGCCTGATTGCCACGGTGAAGCGCTGGGACCAGCTCGGCATCAATGATCCGATCACTGGCAAGCCTATCCCGGCCGACGAGATCGAACCGCTGATCCGCCTTGCAGAGGATGAGAGGGCGGACGCGCTGGCCGAGATCTTCGGCCAGGACGCCGAGTTCCTCTCCGAGTTCATGTGCCTGCTCACCATCACGCCGAGCTCGCACCCCTGCACCTACCTGGTGCTCCAGACTGCGTGCGCGGTCGCAACGGCCGCGGTGATGCACCTGAAGGCCATCTACAACAGGCCGCGCCCGTCCCAGGTTTGCCCGGCCCTCTGCCCACCCATCCCCGTGCCGGGACATGCCTCCTATCCCAGCGGGCACGCGACGCAGGCGACGCTGATGGCGCTCTGCATCGAGGAGATCGTCACCGGCACACCCTATGCCGGCATCGCGAGCGGAGCCGGAACGCGGCCGTCGCCGCTGCACACCCTGGCGAGAAGGATCGGCCGCAATCGCGAGATCGCCGGCTTGCATTTCCGAAGCGACACCATCGCCGGCGAGATCCTCGCCGGGCACCTCAAGCCGAAGCTCGTAGCGGTGCTCACCGAGCATGGGGCCCACCCGCGGACCTCGCACAAGCTCTTCGCCACGGCGAAGGCGGAATGGTCATGACCTTCACGACACTCCAGGAGATCGGCGTCTCGGCACTCGCGGGTGGCCTGGTGCCGCCGGTGCCGTCGCCAGGCCTGCCAAGGATCGCTGCCATGCGTGCGCGGATGGAGGCCGTGTCGAACGCGCAAGCCGCGCCCGCACCGCTCGCACCGAAGGATTTCGCGCCGGATCCGAACTTTCCGCCGGCAGCAGCCGCGAGCCCTGCCGACCGGCCACGCGTGCGGAACGCCACACAGCCCGATCGGCGGCCGGCCGAGCAGGTCATGCCGTTGCGCCGTCGACGGGCGAGCAACACGAGCTGGAACTGGTCAGGTGCGGTGACGCTGCCGCGCTACGGCGAGCGCTTCGAGGAAGTCTGGGGCGCATGGACCGCGCCGATGGCGGAGAAACGGCCCGACACGGCCCTGCCGCAGCTCTGCTCCGTCTGGGTCGGCCTCGACGGGTATCGTCGCAATGCGCCGTCGATGCCCCAGGTCGGGACCATGCACGGCTTCGACGAGAAGGGACAATGGGTCAACTATGCGTGGCACCAGTGGTGGGTGCGCGGCAAGCACCACCCACCTGTCGTCATCGCACGGCTTCCCGTTGCGCCGGGCGACAGCATGCTCGCCTGCCTACACCGCGTGGATGATGGCAGGGCCGTCGAGATCCACATCGCCAACGAGACCAGATCGGTCCTCGTCGCCTACCGCCTTGCCGCGCCGGATCCCGCCGAGTTCCCGGTCGCCGGGAAGTCGGCGCAATGGATCGTCGAACGGCCCATGAAGATGGACGGCACGACGCTGATCGCGCTGCCTGCCTTTCGCACCGTTGCGTTCTCCGATTGGGCAGCCGAAGGCGATCACGGCCTCGGCGAGGCGCGCCGCGTGACGCCGATCCGGATGATATCGCGTGCCGCCGTACTGGGCGGACAGAGGCGTAGGAAACTCGCCGCCGCCGCGACACGACGCGCGCCAAGACGCGGCGAGGGTCTGACGGTGGAGTCCGTGGAGTAGTCGTTCCGCACTGGCGGCTTGCGCATGCGGCGACGATCGGGGTCTCCTGTCATCGCCGCCGCGAACACTCGGTCGCGCGGCCCGTGATGGGAGACACCATGTCTGACAACGCCCCCCCCCCGTCGGTCAGCCGCCGCCTGATGCTGGCCGCCGCCGCGACCGCGCCGCTTCTCGGCATGCGCGCCGCCGATGCCGCAGCACCATTCCTCAACACCAACGCCCCGCCCTTCTACCGGTTCCGGCACGGCGTGTTCGAGATCACGGTGGTGAGCGACGGCCCGCTCGTTCTGCCGACGCTCGATGTCGTGCTCGAGAACGCACCGAAGGCGGATGTCGAGCGCATCCTCCGCGAGAACCGGATGCCGACAGACAAGTGGATCGGCCCGCAGAACGTCGTCGTGGTCAACACGGGCCGGCACTTGGTGCTCATCGACACTGGCATGGGCGACCGGTCGAAGGCGCTCGGGCCGGACAACGGGCATCTCATCCGAAACCTCGCGCTGGCGGGCATTGACCCCGCGGCGATCGACGTCGTTGCGATCACGCACGCCCATATCGACCATTGCTGGGACATCGTCGACGCCCGCGACAGGCTGAACTTCCCCAATGCCCGCGTGGCGATCGCGATGAACGACTACGAGTTCTGGACGCAGGAGTCGCTTCTGAACGATCCGGCAGCGCGCGACTTCGTGCTCTATACGCGCACGAACCTGCTGCCGGTGCGGGACAGGATCATTCCGGTGCGCGACGGGACCGAGGTCGTGCCCGGGATCACGGCGATGGCGTCAGCCGGCCACACGATCGGCCACCATTCCTACGTGATCGAGAGCGAGGGCAAGCGCCTCGTCAACATCGGCGACGTGTTCCACCACCACGTCCTGCTTCTGCAGAATCCGCAGTGGCACAACATCTTCGACAGCGACAAGGCGCAGGGGGCAGCGACCCGCCAGCGCGTGGCCGGCGAGCTCGCCGCGAGCGGCACGCGGGCGGTCGTCTATCACTTCCCCTTCCCGGGCGTTGGCTCGATCGCGCGCCATGCCAACGGCTTCATCTGGCTGCCCGAACCGATCTTCGAGGGGTGACTTAGATCGGGCGGTGGCATGCCACCGCCCGGTTTACTTAGGTATCGAGGTCTTCGAAGAAGTCCTCGTCGAGGCGCTTGATTTCGATACGCTCGACCACTCGACAGCCGACACCGAAGCGAATCATCAACGCAGCGAGTTGTTCGCCGTCGACAAGGACGATACGAGTTCCGAGTTGCTCCGCGGTATCGCGCGCGGCACGCGAAAAGGCGCTCGTTGTTACGAACAGACCCTTGCTAGCCTTCTTAAGGTTCAAGCTACCAAAGAACTCGCGTATCGCGGCTGGCCCGACGTCATTGCCGGCCGCATAGCGCTTCGCCTGCACGAATACCCTATCGAGCCCGAGTGCGTCTTCATCAATAACGCCATCCACACCGTCGTCACCGGAACGCCCCAAAGCGCGCGCGGCCTCTCTCCGGGAGCCGCCGTACCCCATCGCGAGCAGCAGTTCGATTACAAGCTTTTCAAAGGCGCCAGGCGTCATCGCTCGCAACTTCGAGAGCAATTCCGTCGTCAGGACGGCAATCAGCGCCGCCTGGGCCTGAGCGATCGCCTCGTCGGGATTGGCAGGCCCTGAAAGCGCCTCTGACAACTCGTTGGTCGTCTCCACGGCATTTGATGGCAGCGTCTCGGCATCCCCACGCCTGCTTCTAGTTCGAAATTCTCGGAACTCGGGGAACTGCATGAGAAACTTGACGTCGATGCGTTGAGGGCCCGTTCCCAATACGTCACGTCCTCGTGGAGTTATTCGGAACCAGGCACGTTTCGGCTGCTCAACGAGGCCTGCAGCTTTCAGAAATGTCTTTGCCCAATGCACACGGTTTCCGAATACGGTGTTGGAACTGGCGGGGTTCAGAAGGCTTCGCTCACCAGGCGACAGCTCGAACTGATCGGCAAGCCGAGAGATGGCATCCTTTACTTCGATGTCGCCCGCTGCGGCTAGCCTGAGGACAGGCAGCATCAGCGTCTGAAAATCCGGGATCGCCACGGGTCGACTGGCGTCAATCCTCGAGGAAGCTCCTCAACTTCCTCGACCGGCTCGGGTGCTTCAGCTTGCGCAGCGCCTTCGCCTCGATCTGGCGAATGCGCTCGCGCGTCACACTGAACTGCTGGCCCACTTCCTCGAGCGTATGGTCGGTGTTCATGCCGATGCCGAAGCGCATGCGCAGCACACGCTCCTCGCGCGGCGTGAGGCTGCCGAGAACACGCGTCGTGGCCTCGCGGAGGTTGGCCTGGATCGCTGCGTCGAGCGGGATCACGGCGTTCTTGTCCTCGATGAAGTCGCCGAGGTGGCTGTCCTCCTCGTCGCCGATCGGCGTCTCGAGCGAGATCGGCTCCTTGGCGATCTTCAGCACCTTTCGCACCTTCTCGAGCGGCATGCCGAGCTTCTCGGCCAGCTCCTCCGGCGTCGGCTCGCGGCCGATCTCGTGCAGCATCTGGCGCGAGGTGCGCACCAGCTTGTTGATTGTCTCGATCATGTGCACGGGGATGCGGATGGTGCGCGCCTGGTCGGCGATCGAGCGGGTGATCGCTTGGCGGATCCACCACGTCGCGTAGGTCGAGAACTTGTAGCCGCGGCGGTACTCGAACTTGTCCACCGCCTTCATCAGGCCGATGTTGCCTTCCTGGATCAGGTCGAGGAACTGCAGGCCGCGGTTCGTGTACTTCTTGGCGATCGAGATCACGAGGCGGAGGTTTGCCTCGATCATCTCCTTCTTCGCCCGCGCGGCGTCGCGCTCGCCCTTCTGAACCGTCTGCACCACGCGGCGGAACTCGCCGACCGGCAGGTGCACCTCGGTCGCGATCGCGCCGATCCGCGCGCGGATCTCGGCAACCTCGTCGGCATGCTTGGCCGCGAAGGTCTTCCACGCCTTCCCCGGAAGCGCGCCGACGCGCTCGATCCAGCCCGGGTCGAGCTCATGGCCGCGATACTGCGAGAGGAAGTCGTCGCGTTTGACCTTGGCGCTGTCGGCAACGCGCAGGAGCTGGCCCTCGAGCGCGTTCAGGCGCGAGTTGAACTCGCGCAGCTGCTCGACGAGCTGCTCGATGCGGGCGTTGTTGAGGTGCACCTGCTCGACGAGCTTGGTCACCTCCTCCTTGGTCTTCTCGTACTTTGCCTCGGCCTGCTTCGTCGGCTGCGTGCCTTCGGAGAGCAGCTTGAGCCGGGCCTCCTGCAGCTTGGCGAGCTTCTTGTAGCTGGCCGCGATCTCCTCGAAGGTCTGCAGGACCTCGGGCTTCAGCTTCTCCTCGAGGGCGGAGAGCGACATCTGCGCGCCCTCGTCGTCATCGAAGCCTTCCTCGCCGGCTGCTGGCTCCTCGGAGACCTCCTCGGTCTCGGCGGGAAGCGCCGCGGCCTCGCCGGGCGCGCCGCCGGAATTGGTCGCCTCGAGGTCGATGATGTCGCGAAGCAGCATCTTCCCCGCCTGCAGCGCGTCGTGCCAGGCGATGATGGCGCGGAACGTGAGCGGGCTCTCGCAGAGCCCGCCGATCATCATGTCGCGGCCGGCCTCGATGCGCTTGGCGATGGCGATCTCGCCCTCGCGGGAGAGGAGCTCCACCGTGCCCATCTCGCGCAGGTACATCCGCACGGGGTCGTCCGTGCGGCCCATCTCGGCCTCGTCGACATTGCCCGTCGAGCCCTCGCCCTCCTCCTCGGCCTCGGCCTTGGCGGCCGGCGCGGCGTCGGGGTCCTCGGTCTCCTCGCTCTCGACGACGTTGATGCCACGCTCCGACAGCATGGCCATGGTGTCCTCGATCTGCTCCGACGAGACCTGGCCCTGAGGCAGGGCGGCGTTCACCTCGTCATAGGTGACGTAGCCGCGCTCGTTGCCGCGCGCGATCAGCTTCTTGACGGCGATCGACTGGACGTCGAGCAGCGCGCCATCGGCGAGGTCTTCGGCCGCCTGGTCGGTCGGGGCAGCGGTCGCGGGTTTCGCCATCGGCATCACCTCTCCAGCTCATGGTCCGGGACGCGAGAACGTCCCCCTACCCTATGTATGCGTCACGCGGCGCCGCGTGCTGTGCGGAGCGTCATCGCCGCCGCCGCCTGCGGAGGCATCGATCACGCTCTGGGCCTGCACCAGGGCAACGAGCCTGCGCTCGTTCGCCTCGGTGAAATCGGCCGCGAGCTGCGCGCGGGCCTCGGCAATCTCCGCAGCAAGGCGGCCCGGATCGAGCTGCCCCAGCGCCTGGAAGAACGCTTCCCGTGCCTCGGCGGGGGCGGCGCCGGGGAGCGTGCAGGCAGGAAGGGCGGAAAGGCGCGTGCCAAGCACGGCATCCAGCGGCTCGCGCAGGTCCATCTGGCGCAGGTGGTCGATCAACGCAGCCGAGTCAAGGCCGAAGGCCTGCTCGGCCTGGGCCACGAGGGCTGCCCTGAGCCGCTCGCATGCCGCCGTGCGGAACTGGAGATTCGCCAGCGCCTCCTCCGCCTCGGGCAGAAGCGAGGGGTGGCTGAGGATGAGGGCGAGAACATCACGCTCCCGTACCGCCCCGGCACGCTCGGGCACGAGCCCCGGCCGAGGCGCGCGCTGCGCGCCGGAGTTGCCCTGGCCATAACCACGCTGGCCTGACCCACGCTGGCCTGACCCACGCTGGCCTGATCCCGATTGTACCTGGGCGGCACGGCCGGCGGCGAACCAGCGGTCGCGCCAATGCCTGCGATACTCCTCCCTGAGCGTCGGGTCGCCCACCAGGCCGGCGAGATCCTCGAGACGCCGCCGCTGCGCCGCGCGGGCCTCGGGCGTGCTTGCACGGCTGCCGGCTGCCGCCTCGAACAGCGCATCGGCCAGCCCCTGCGCGGCACCGAGCACGGCGCGCACCGGCTCCGCTCCGCGGCGGGCGAGCGTGTCGGGGTCCTCCCCGGCGGGAAGCGTGGCGAGCCTCAGCGTCCGTCCGGCCCCCACCTTCGGCAGGGCGAGCTCCGCCGTGCGCAGCGCCGCGCGCGCGCCTGCCGCATCGCCGTCGAAACAGAGGATCGGCGCGGGCGAAAGCCGCCAGAGCTCGGCGAGATGGTCCTCCGTCAACGCCGTTCCGAGCGGGGCGACGGCGCCGCCGAACCCGGCCTGGTGCAGGGCGATGACGTCCATGTAGCCCTCGACGGCGATGATCTCCTTGCCCAACGACGACGCCGCCCGGGCATGGTGCAGGCCGTAGAGGGTGCGGCGCTTGCTGAACAGCGCCGTCTCCGGGCCGTTGAGGTACTTCGGCTGCCCGTCGCCGAGGATGCGCCCGCCGAAGCCGATCACCCTGCCCCGCCGGTCATGGATCGGGAACATCACCCTGTTGAAGAAGAGGTCGACCGGGGGGCGTGAGGCGTCATCCTGCTTCATCAGCCCGACGGCGATGAGCTGGTCCTCGGTGATGCCGTCGCCCTTCAGCGCCTGGGCGAGCGCGCCGCGCCCCTCGCCCGACCAGCCAAGGCCGAAGGTGGTGATCGTGTCGTCGGAAAGTCCTCGCCCGCGGAGATAGGCCAGCGCCGCCGCACCCTCGCGCCGCCACAACGCCTCCGCGAAGTGCCGCGCCGCCCGCTCGGCCACGGAGGCGAGCGTCGTCTGCCGCGCTGCCGCCGCCGCTGCCTCGGGGGTCGGTTTCGGCACCGCGAGGCCTGCCTCGGAGGCAAGCTTCTCCACCGCATCGAGGAAGCCGAGATTCTCGGTGTTCATGACGAAGCGGATCGCGTCGCCATGCGCGCCGCAGCCGAAGCAGTGGTAGAAGCCCTTGTCCTCGCGCACGTGGAACGACGGCGTCTTCTCCGCGTGGAACGGGCAGAGGCCCTTGAGGTCGCGCCCCACGCGGCGGAGCTGCACCCGGCGGCCGACCACGGCAGCAAGCGGCAGCCGCGCCCGGAGCTCGTCGAGGAAGCTTTCGGGGATCGCCACCGCGGCGCGCCGCTCAGCCCGCGAGCGCCGCCTTCACCAGCGGCCCCGCCTTGCCGAGGTCGAGCGAGGCGCCGTGCTTGACCTTCAGCACGCCCATGACCTTGCCCATGTCCTTCGGCGTCTTGGCATTCGCCTCGACGATCGCGACGGCGATGGCGGCCTTGATCTCCTCCTCGTCCATCTCGCGCGGCAGGAAGCGGCTGATCACCGCGATCTCCGCCTCCTCCTTCGCGGCGAGGTCCTCCCGCCCGCCCTGGCGGTACATCGACACGCTCTCGCGCCTGCTCTTGATCATCGAGCGCAGCATCGAGGCGATCGCCTCGTCATCGGCCTGCTGGGGAACCTCGGGGTTGGTGAGGTCGCGCGTGGCGATGTCGGTGTCCTTCAGCTTCGCGATGACCATCCGGATGGTGGATGTCGTCGCGCTGTCCCCTGCCTTCATCGAGGCCTTCATCGCCTCGGTGAACTGCTCGCGCAGGCCCATGCGCCACTCCTTTCGAACGATAGCCCCCTATTATAGGGAATCGCGCGCAGCCCGGCGAGGGCGGGAAGAAACTTCCCATGCGGCGATCGCGCTTGAAACGGGAAGCGATTTCCCATAGGTGTCCGCGTCATGGCCAGCGTGGACGAGATCATCGATCGGCTTGGCGGCCCGGAGCGGGCAGCCCAGCTCACCGCCGTCGGAACCGAAGCCATTCGCAAGTGGCGCCAGGGCAAGGCGATTCCTGCCCGCCACTGGCCGGTGATCCTCAAGGAGACCGGTCTGACGCTGGCCGACATGCCAGGCGCAGCCGCCGCCGAGGCACCGAGCGCCGATGGCCGCCCGCCCGGTGCGACTGCCGCCGTGGTCCTGGCCGACGGCACGGTGCTCTGGGGCCGCGGCTTCGGCGCGCATGCCACCACCGTCGGCGAGGTGTGCTTCAACACATCGATCACCGGCTACCAGGAAATCCTGACAGACCCGTCCTACGCCGGGCAGATCATCACCTTCACCTTCCCCCATGTCGGGAACGTCGGCACCAACGCCGAGGACATCGAGACGACCACGCCCGCAGCCCGCGGCCTGATCGTGCGCGACGACCCGACCGAACCCTCGAACTGGCGGAGCGATCGGGGGCTGCCCGCCTGGCTGCTGAGCCATGGCCTCCCCGGCCTCGCGGGCATAGACACGCGGCGTCTGACGCGGCGCATCCGCGACGCTGGAGCGCCGACGGGCGTGCTCGCCTACCCCGCCGATGGCCGGTTCGACCTTCCCGCGCTCGTCGAGCAGGCGCGCGCATGGCCCGGCCTCGAGGGGATGGACCTCGCCCGCGAGGTCACCGCACGGCAGACCTACACCTGGGACGAGGCGACCTGGACCTGGCCCACGGGGTATGCGCGGCAGGAGGCGCCGCGGCGCCATGTCGTCGCCATCGACTACGGCGCCAAGCGCAACATCCTCCGCTGCCTGGCCGCCGCCGGCTGCCGCGTAACGGTGGTGCCCGCGGCCGCGACGGCAGAGGACATCCTCCGCCACGAACCGGACGGCGTGTTCCTCTCCAACGGCCCGGGCGACCCGGCAGCGACCGGTGCCTATGCCGTTCCCGCCATCCGCGCGGTGCTCGAGAAGAGGGTGCCGGTGTTCGGCATCTGCCTCGGCCACCAGCTTCTTGCCCTGGCGCTGGGGGCGAAGACGCGCAAGCTCGAGCGCGGCCATCGCGGCGCCAACCACCCGGTGAAGGACCTGACCACCGGCAAGGTGGAGATCACCAGCCAGAACCACGGCTTCGCGGTGATCCCCGAGACCCTGCCCGAGGGCGTCTCGGTGACGCACACCTCCCTGTTCGACGGGACGAACGAGGGCATCGCCGCGGTCGACAGGCCCGCCTTTTCGGTTCAGTACCACCCCGAAGCGAGCCCGGGCCCGACCGACAGCCACTACCTGTTCCACCGCTTCGTGGAGATGATCGACCGGGCGAAGGCGGCGTGAGGGCGCCATGCCCGACACCGCAGCCCTGCTCGCCTTCGCCGCCATCTCTCTGGGGATGGTGCTTACACCCGGACCGAACATGATCTATCTGATCAGCCGCTCGATCGCGCAGGGGCGCGCGGCAGGGCTGATCTCGCTTCTCGGCGTCGCGCTCGGCTTCGTGTTTTACATGGTCGCCGCCGCGCTCGGCATCACCGCGCTGGTGATGGCCGTGCCCTACGCCTATGACGCGCTGCGGCTCGCGGGTGCGGCCTATCTCGCCTGGCTCGCCTGGCAGGCCTTCACCGGCAGGGCCACGCCCTTCGCGCCGAAGCGCCTGCCGCGCCACGACGCCCGGCGGCTTTTCGCAATGGGGTTCGTCACCAACCTCCTGAATCCCAAGATCGCGGTGATGTACCTCTCGCTCCTGCCCCAGTTCATAGACCCGTCCGCGGGAAGCGTGCTCACCCAGTCCATCGCGCTGGGCACGACGCAGATCGCCATCAGCATGGCGGTCAACGCGCTGATCATCCTCGGGGCGGTGCAGGTCGCGGTGCTGCTCGCGACGCGGCCTCTCTTCGCCCGCGTGCAGCGCTGGCTGATGGGCACGGTGCTCGCCGCCCTCGCGGCGCGGATGGCGACGGACGGCCGCTCCTGATGCCCGACACCGCCACCCTGCTGACCTTTGCGGCCCTCTCCTTCGGCCTCTGGATCACGCCGGGGCCGAACATGCTCTATCTCGTCTCGCGCTCGCTCGCGCAGGGCAACCGGGCGGGGATGGTGTCGCTGCTCGGTTGCCAGGCAGGCTCGGCGCTGATCATGCTCGGCGCGGCTGCGGGCATCACCGCGGCACTGCTCGCGATCCCCTACGCCTATGACGTGCTGCGCCTCGGCGGCGCTGCCTATCTCGCGTGGCTTGCGTGGCAGTCGGTCCGGCCGGGCGGCGTGCCGCTGTTCTCGCCGCGGCCAATGCCGAAGGAGGGCGACCTCAGGCTCTTCTCCATCGGGCTCGCGACGGCGGTGCTGAACCCGAAGGTGGCGCTGTTCTACGTCGCGGTGCTGCCGCCCTTCATGAACCCCGAAGCGGGCAGCCTGTTCCTGCAGGCGATCGTCCTCGGCTCGATCCAGGTCGGCGTCTGCACCCTGGGCGATGCCGTGCTCGTCACCGGCGCGGGCGGCGTGGCCCGCTTCCTGAACGCACGCCCGATGTGGATGGCCGCGCAGCGCTGGGTTCTCGGCGCGGCGCTCGCGCTGATCGCGGTGAAGCTCGCGACCGAGAGCAGGCAGTAACGGGCAGCAGGCAATAGCGGGAGGACGGCCATGACCCTGTTCGATCTCACCGGGCGCGTCGCGCTCGTCACCGGCGGCAATGGCGGCATCGGCCTCGGCATGGCCAAGGGGATGGCCGATGCCGGCGCGTCGGTGATGGTCGCCGGGCGGAACAAGGAGAAGAGCGCCGCCGCCGCGAAGGCCTGCGGCGCCAAGGCCGCGTCCGTCGAGGTGGATGTCACGAAGGCCGACGAGGTCGAGGCAATGGTGAAGGCGACCGTCGATCGCTTCGGGGCCATCGACATCCTCGTCATCAATGCCGGCATCAACATCCGCAAGCCCGCGCACGAGGCGAGCTTCGAGGAGTGGCACGCGGTTCTTTCCGCCAATCTCGACGCGGCCTTCCTCACCGCCAAGGCCGCCTACCCGGCGCTCAAGACATCCGGCCGCGGCAAGGTCATCACCACGGGCTCGATGACCTCGCTGTTCGGCGCGGCCTTCGCGCCAGCCTACAGCGCATCGAAGGGCGGCATCGTGCAGTTCACCCGCTCGATCGCCGCGGCCTGGGCGCCGGACAACATCCAGTGCAACGCCATCCTGCCGGGCTGGATCGACACCGACCTGACGCGCCAAGCGCGCAAGGACGTGCCAGGGCTCAACGAGCGCGTGCTCGCCCGCACGCCGGCAGGCCGTTGGGGCTCGGGCGAGGACTTCGCCGGCATCGCCGTGTTCCTCGCCTCCTCCGCCTCCGACTTCGTCACCGGCACGGCCATCCCGGTCGATGGCGGATATTCCTCTACCATCTGAAACGAGACAACAACGATGCCTAAGCGCACCGACATCGCCTCGATCCTGATCATCGGGGCGGGCCCGATCGTCATCGGCCAGGCCTGCGAGTTCGACTATTCCGGCGCGCAGGCCTGCAAGGCGCTCCGGGCGGAGGGGTACCGCGTCATCCTCGTCAACTCGAACCCCGCGACGATCATGACCGACCCGGGGCTCGCGGACGCGACCTATATCGAGCCGATCACGCCGGAGATGGTCGAGAAGATCATCGCCAAGGAGCGGCCCGATGCGCTCCTGCCCACCATGGGCGGGCAGACGGCGCTGAACACGGCGATGAAGCTCGCCGACATGGGCGTGCTCGAGCGCTACGGCGTCGAGCTGATCGGCGCCAAGCGCGAGGCGATCGAGAAGGCCGAGGACAGGCTCAAGTTCCGCGACGCGATGGCGGCGATCGGCATCGAGAGCCCGAAGAGCGCCATCGCGCACACGATGGAGGAGGCGCGCGAGGCGCTGAAGCTCGTGGGCCTCCCCGCCGTGATCCGCCCCTCCTTCACCCTCGGCGGCACGGGCGGCGGCATCGCATACAACCGCGAGGAGTTCGAGGCGATCGTCTCCGGCGGCCTCGACGCCTCGCCGACCACAGAGGTGCTGATCGAGGAGAGCGTGCTCGGCTGGAAGGAGTACGAGATGGAGGTCGTGCGCGACCGCGCCGACAACTGCATCATCGTCTGCTCCATCGAGAACCTCGACCCGATGGGCGTGCACACCGGCGACAGCGTGACCATCGCCCCGGCGCTCACGCTCACCGACAAGGAATACCAGCGGATGCGCGATGCCTCGATCGCGTGCCTGCGCGAGATCGGCGTCGACACCGGTGGCTCGAACGTGCAGTTCGCCATCAACCCGGCCGACGGGCGGATGACCATCATCGAGATGAACCCGCGCGTCTCGCGGTCCTCGGCGCTGGCCTCGAAGGCGACCGGCTTCCCGATCGCCAAGGTCGCGGCCAAGCTCGCCGTGGGCTACACGCTCGACGAACTCGCCAACGACATCACCAAGGTCACGCCCGCGAGCTTCGAGCCGACGATCGACTATGTCGTCGTGAAGATGCCGCGCTTCACCTTCGAGAAGTTCCCCGGCACGCCAGCACTCCTGACCACTTCCATGAAGTCGGTCGGCGAGGCGATGGCGATCGGGCGGACCTTCGCCGAAGCGCTGCAGAAGGGCCTGCGCAGCCTCGAGACCGGCCTATCCGGCCTCGACGAGGTGGCCGAGCTCGAGGGCGCGGGCAAGGGTGCCGTGCTCGCCGCTCTCTCCACCCCGAAGCCAGACCGTGCGCTCGTCGTCGCCCAGGCCTTCCGTGAGGGGCTGACGGTCGAGGAGATCCACGAGGCCTGCCGGTTCGACCCGTGGTTCCTGCGCGAGATCGAGGCGATCGTCCAGGCCGAGGACATGGTGCGCGCAGCCGGCCTGCCGCGCGAGGCGGCCGGGCTGCAGCGGCTGAAGGCGATGGGCTTCTCCGACCGCCGCCTCGCCACCATCGCGGGGATGAAGGAAGGCGAGGTCGCCACGCTCCGGGCGAAGCTCGGCATCCGGCCGGTGTTCAAGCGCATCGACACCTGCGCGGCAGAGTTCGCGTCCGAAACGCCCTACATGTACTCGACCTATGAGGGCAACGGCATCGAGCCCGCCGAGTGCGAGGCCGACCCGACCGACAAGAAGAAGGTCGTCATCCTCGGCGGTGGACCGAACCGCATCGGCCAGGGAATCGAGTTCGACTATTGCTGCGTGCACGCGGCCTACGCGCTGAAGGAGGCGGGGTTCGAGACCATCATGGTCAACTGCAACCCCGAGACCGTCTCGACCGACTACGACACCTCGGACCGCCTCTACTTCGAGCCCCTGACAGCCGAGGACGTCATCGCGCTCGTCCGCCGCGAGCAGGAGAACGGCGAGGTGCTCGGCTGCATCGTGCAGTATGGCGGGCAGACGCCGCTCAGGCTCAGCCAGGCGCTCGCTGCGGCGAACATCCCGCTTCTCGGCACCTCGGCCGATGCGATCGACGTCGCCGAGGACCGCGAGCGCTTCCAGGAGCTGCTCAAGAAGCTCGGGCTTCGCCAGCCTGAGAACGGCACAGCGCGCTCTGCCGAGGAGGCGGAGGCGATCGCGGAGCGGATCGGCTACCCGGTGGTCATCCGCCCCTCCTACGTGCTCGGCGGCCGCGCGATGGAGATCGTGCATGACCGAGCGCAGCTCCACCGCTACATGCGCGAGGCCGTGCGCGTCTCGGGCGACAACCCGGTGCTGATCGACCGTTACCTCAACGACGCGATCGAGGTGGATGTCGACTGCATCGCCGACGGCGAGACCGTCTATGTCGCGGGCGTCATGGAGCACATCGAGGAGGCGGGCATCCATTCCGGCGACAGCGCCTGCTCGCTCCCGCCCTACTCTCTCGCCCCCGCGCTGGTGGCAGAGCTCCGTGCCGAGACCGAGGCGCTTGCCAAGGCGCTGAAGGTCGTCGGCCTGATGAACGTGCAGTACGCGATCAAGGACGATGCGATCTACGTTCTCGAGGTGAACCCGCGCGCCTCGCGCACGGTGCCGTTCGTGGCCAAGGCGACGGGCGTGCCGGTCGCCAAGATCGGCGCGCGCGTCATGGCAGGCGCCCGGCTCTCCGATTTCCGGCTCGACGACGACGCGGTGAGCCGCCATGTCGCGGTGAAGGAGAGCGTGTTCCCCTTCGCCCGCTTCCCCAATGTGGACGTTCTTCTCGGCCCCGAGATGAAGTCGACCGGCGAGGTGATGGGGCTCGATGCCTCCTTCGAGCGCGCCTTCGCCAAGAGCCAGCTTGGCGCGGGGGTGAAGCTGCCGCTCGCCGGCACCGCCTTTATCAGCGTCAAGGACGGCGACAAGGGCGCGGCGGTGTCGCTCGCGCGGCGGCTTGCCGACATGGGATTCTCGGTGGTGGCGACGCGCGGCACCGCCTCGGCCATCCGCGAGGCGGGCCTGCCCGTCACCCTCGTCAACAAGGTGCTCGAGGGACGGCCGCATTGCGTGGACGCGATCAAGTCCGGCGCGTTCCAACTCGTCATCAACACGTCCTCGGGCGGGCAGAGCGTATCGGACAGTTTCGACATTCGCCGCAGTGCCTTGACGCACAACGTTCCCCACTACACCACGCTCGCCGGGGCACGGGCCGCCGTGCATGCCATCACGGCGCTGAAGGCAGGAACCCTTGAAGTGGCCCCCTTGCAGTCGTATTTTCGGGGTTCGTTCTAGGCGCGGCGCGCCGCCCGGGCTGGCCTGAGAGAGAGGTCCTGCCCGCGGGCGCGTCGCTTCGTATCCGGCCGCGCGGGCGTCGCACAGTGCACCGGGCGGTGTCCGGCGAAGCCTTGCGCCGGGTTTCCATTGTGTATCGAGGAAGCGTGTCGTGCAGAAGTTCCCGATGACCGCAGAAGGCCTGAGCCGGTTGGAGGAGGAGCTCCGCCAGCTCAAGTCCGTCGAGCGCCCGGCGGTGATCCGCGCGATCGCCGAGGCCCGCTCGCATGGCGACCTGTCGGAGAACGCCGAGTATCACGCCGCGCGCGAGCGCCAGTCCTTCATCGAGGGGCGCGTGGCCGAGCTCGAGACGATCATCGCCTCGGCCGAGGTTATCGACATCTCCAAGCTCTCCGGTAGCCATGTCGCGTTCGGCGCGAAGGTGACGCTGATCGACGAGGACACGGAGGAGGAGAAGACCTACCAGATCGTCGGCGCGCACGAGGCCGACATCACCAAGGGCCTTCTGTCCATCTCGAGCCCCGTCGCGCGCGCCATACTCGGCAAGAAGAAGGGCGACGTGGTGGAGGTTGCCGCCCCCGGCGGCTCGAAGCAGTACGAGATCACCCAGGTCGCCTTCGGCTAATGCCAGCCACGGCCGCCGACGTCGCGGCCGCATCGGCGCGCATCGCCGGCCAGGTTCTCCGCACCCCGCTCGTCCCCGCGCATGCGATGTCGCGGCGCCTCGGGGCGGAGCTGTTCATCAAGCTCGAGACGCTGCACCGCACCGGAAGCTTCAAGGAGCGTGGCGCGCTGAACCGACTTCTCGCCCTCTCGGAGGACGAGCGCGCGCGCGGCGTCATCACCATGTCGGCTGGCAACCACGCGCAGGCGGTGGCCTATCACGCCGCGCGCCTCGGCATCGCCGCGACCGTGGTGATGCCGCGCTTCACGCCGAACGCGAAGGTCGCGCGCACGGCCGCGCACGGCGCCTCCGTCGTGCTCGAGGGCGAGACGCTCGGCGATTCGGGAACGCATGCGCGCACGCTCGCCGCCGAACGTGGGCTCACCATCATCCACCCCTACGATGACGATCTGGTCATCGCCGGCCAGGGCACCGCCGGGCTCGAGATGCTCGAGGACGAGCCCGGGCTCGACAGCCTCGTCATCCCCGTCGGCGGCGGTGGGCTGATCGCGGGCTGCGCGCTCGCCGCGCACGCGGCGAACCGCGGCATCCGCGTCATCGGCGTCGAGGTCGAGGGCTGGACCTCTGCCGCGCAGAGGCTCGCCGGCGAGCCCGTGCGCACGCGCGGTGCAACGATCGCCGAGGGCATCGCCGTCAACGACGTGGGCGAGCGGCCTTTCGCGATCATCCGCGAGCAGGTCGCCGAGGTTCTCGTCGTCTCCGAGGCGATGATCGAGAAGGCGATCGTGCTGCTTGCCGAGGAGGCGAAGCTCGTCGCCGAGGGGGCGGGGGCGGCGGGAATCGCGGCGATGCTCGCCTATCCGGAGCGCTTTGCCGGCCGCCGCGTCGGCGCGATCCTCTGCGGCGGAAACATCGACACGCGCATCCTTGCCAACGTGCTCCTGCGCGGTCTGGTGCGGGATGGCAGGATGCTGCGGCTTGCCGTCGACATCGCCGACCGGCCGGGTGTGCTCGCAGAAGTGGCCGGCCGGATCGCCCAGGCAGGCGGCAATATCATCGAGGTGACGCACCAAAGGCTGTTCGCCTCGGAAAGCGTGAAGGCCGCCGCGCTCGACCTCATCGTCGAGGCGCGCGATGCGGCGCACGGCCAGGCGATCCTCGACGCGCTCTCCGGTGCCGCGTTCGTCGTGAAGCGGCTGCCGCCAGGCGGCTAACCCTCGGCGATCGGCACGCCGGCCTTGTCCTTGCCGGTGCGGATCGTCTGCAGCGTCTGCACGCGGGTGACGTTCGGGGCGCCGGTGAGCCTGCGGGTCAGCTCGTTCTCGTGCGCCGTGTCGCGCGCGACGAGCTTCAGCATGAAGTCCCCCCCGCCGCGGATCATGTGGCACTCGCGCACCTCCGGCCAGGCGGAAACCATCTCCTCGAAGGCGTCGAGCACGGTCTGGCGCTGGCTGTCGAGGCCGACGAGTGCGAAGAACATCACGTCGTAGCCGAGATGCGAGGGCTCGGTGTCGGCATGGTACCCGCGGATGACGCCGGCCTCCTCGAGCCTGCGCACGCGCCTGAGGCAGGGCGGGGCGGAGATGCCGACACGCTTGGCGAGCTCGACATTGGTCATCCGGCCGTCGTCCTGCAGCTCTGCGATGATCCGCCTGTCGATCTGGTCGAGCACCGGCGCCTCGCCGGCGGTTTTCCGCATGGACGCAATCCCCGTAACGATGAAGCTTCCCAGCGCGAAAGAATATTGCATGCTCGGGCCGGTGCCGGAAGGGCGCGAACGGTGTCATGCGTGCATCGCAGACCTTGCTCACGGCCCATGCTCGGCAATATTCTGGCCTGCAAGGAAGGACACAGACGCGATGGCCGAGGAGATCACCACGCCGGTGCTGATCATCGGCGCCGGGCCGGCAGGCTACACGGCGGCGATCTACGCGGCGCGCGCGGCGCTCAGGCCCGTCCTGGTGGCCGGGCTCCAGCCTGGCGGGCAGCTCACCATCACGACCGACGTGGAGAACTATCCCGGCTTCGCCGACGTGATCCAGGGCCCCTGGCTCATGGAGCAGATGCGCAAGCAGGCCGAGCATGTCGGCACGCAGGTGATCGAGGACGTGATCACCGAGGTCGATCTCTCGCGGCGCCCGTTCCGTGCCAAGGCCGATTCGGGCACGCGCTTCGTTGCCGAGACGGTGATCATCGCCACAGGCGCGCAGGCGCGCTGGCTCGGCCTCGAGAGCGAGAAGCGCCTGTCCGGCGCCGGCGTCTCCGCCTGCGCGACGTGCGACGGGTTCTTCTTCCGTGGCCGCGAGGTCGTCGTCGTCGGCGGGGGCAACTCCGCCGTCGAGGAGTCGCTCTATCTCGCCAACATCGCCGCGAAGGTGACGCTGGTGCACCGGCGCGACTCGCTTCGGGCGGAGAAGATCCTCCAGCAGCGCCTGTTCGCCCACCCGAAGGTGACGGTGGTGTGGAACAAGGTGGTCGAGGAGATCCTTGGCGAAGGCAGCCCTCCCGCCGTCAGCGGCGTGCGCCTGCGCGACACGCTCACCGGCGCGGAGAGCACGCTCGCCACCGAAGGGGTGTTCATCGCGATCGGCCACTCGCCCACGACGGCGCTGTTCCGTGGGCAGGTCGAAATGGACGCGGAAGGGTATATCGTGACGGAGGCCGACAGCACGCGCACCTCGGTTCCCGGTGTGTTCGCCGCCGGCGATGTTCAGGACAAGGTGTTCCGCCAGGCCGTGACGGCCGCCGGCACGGGCTGCATGGCCGCGCTCGAGGCCGAGAAGTTCCTGGCGGCGAACGCTGGCGCCACGGCGCTGGCGGCGGAGTAGTCGAGAGGCAGGTTGGCTGGGGCCGCGCCCGCGGGGCGCAGGCCAGAAGAATGGCCAGCACGATGGGAGGACGCCGCCGCTCCGGCGCGGCATGGACATCCCGCGTGCGCGGTCGGAGCGGGAGCGAGAGATGGACTGGGACAAGCTGCGGGTTTTCCACGCTGTGGCGGAGGCGGGAAGCTTCACCCATGCGGGGGAGACGCTGAACCTCTCCCAGTCGGCGGTGAGCCGGCAGATCTCGGCGCTCGAGGAGGCGCTCGCCGTGCCACTGTTCCACCGGCACGCGCGCGGGCTGATCCTCACCGAGCAGGGCGAGACGCTGAACCGCACCGTGCGCGAGGTGTTCGCCAAGCTCGCGATGACCGAGACGCTGCTCACGGAGAGCAAGGAGAAGCCCACGGGCCGGCTGAAGGTGACGACCACCGTCGCCTTCGGCTCGACCTGGCTCGCGCCGCGGCTGAAGGACTTCCTCGACCACTATCCCGAGATCACGCTGTCGGTCGTGCTCGACGACGCGGAGCTCGACCTCGCCATGCGCGAGGCGGACGTCGCGATCCGGATGCACCCGCCCCGGCAGCCTGATCTCGTGCAGCGCCACCTTCTGACGATCTCCTGGGTGGTCTACGCCTCGGAGGAGTACCTCGCTAAGCACGGCACGCCGCAGCGCATCGAGGACCTCGCCGACCACAAGCTCGTGCTCTACGGCGAGTATCGCCCCCCCGTGCCCGACATCAACTGGCTCGCCGAAGCCGGCAAGCGGGCGGGCGTGACGCGCAAGCCCGCACTCGAGATGAACTCGATCTTCGGCATGCTGCGGGCCGCCCGGAGCGGCCTCGGCATCGCCGCGCTGCCCGACTACATGGTCGAGGAGACGGAGGGGCTGGTGCGCGTGCTGCCGGAGGTGAAGGCCCCGAAGGTGGACGCCTATTTCGTCTATCCGGAAGAGCTCAGGAATTCCAAGCGCGTGGCCGTGTTCCGCGACTTCCTTCTCGCGCGGCTCGCCGAGAAGGGCTGACCGCGGCAGCCACTCGCGACGCCCCCAAACCGGCGTGCGCCTAGAAACCGTTTCGAAACAATGGCCTGGAACACAATCCTGCCATCGGTATGCGGTCGCCGCATGGCGGCCCCGGCCATTTCGCGCTGCAACAGAGGCAAGTGCGGCCTATATCGTCAGCATCATTGAGTGATCGTGATCACACACGAATTCTTGGAAATGGTGTATTCGTTTCTGTGTTGAACGATTCGCGGCCTTTGCCGCACCAGTTCCGGCTCCCAGCCGGAAACCGGGGTCTTCGGACCCCATCGTCTCCCAGACGTGAAGCCTCCCTGTATCACTTGGCCCCGGTGGAAACACCGGGGCCCTTCTTTTTCAATGGGTTAGATCTTCATCGATGCTTCCTCGCCAGCAGCGGCCAGGAGGGCTGGGACCGTTCTGGGACCGGCCACGCTCGGCCAGGGGCCCTACTATCCCTCTCCACGAGACGTGGTATGTATAATGATACTCAAATTTCGGTTCTCTAAGCCGTTTCTGCGACAGTGCCAATAGTGTCAGTAGTGCCAAAACTCCTCCATGCGCCCGAACCTGACGCAAGACGGCGGCGGCGCGTGGTGCTGTGCCTTCAGTGCTCGGTCAGGAGATCGCACGGCCGCCGACCCCGGTCGCTGACGAAGCCGCCTAATGGCACCGATGGCCGCCTCACGACCCCGCGTCACTGTCCGTTCGTGCTGTCCGCGCAGGCACTCCGCTGGCATTATTTCGAGCGAATCGCGGCGGGGCGGATGGGCACGAATGGGCGCAACGAATAAGGGGGATGAAACGACGGCACGTGCCGCATTGCTTTCCCGCCGACTTTCCCTCGCCGCCGTCGCCGACAGAGCAAAGGCGGAGCACTCGCCCTCTATCTCGAGAACCGACGCATCTCAAGGATACGGGGGGCGAGGCGCGCTGTGACGACCGAAGTCGTAATCATGAATCGTCGCGCTGCGGTGCTCGCAGCGGACAGCGCCGGCACTGTCACTAGCTTCGCCAACGGCAAAGCCGAGACGCGCTACTTCAAGGGCGAAAACAAGGTCTTCCAGCTTTCCGAGCATCACCCCATGGGACTGATGACCTTCGGCAACGCACACGTCCTACAGGTGCCGTGGGATATTATCGTGAAGCTGTTTCGGCGCGAACTCGGCAACCGGTCATTTCCCACTGTCGAGGGGTATGCAAAGGCGTTCTTCGATTACGTTGAGCAGAACCACGCAGTGTTTACCACTGACTTGCGTGAGAGCGCCTTCGCGTATCGTGTGTTGGGCTTAGCAGGCCGGATAGCGCACGAGATCTTTGCGAAGGTTGGCGGCTCAAATGACGCACCTGCGATAGACGCGGCCATCGCCGAGTGGCGAGCGCGGATCGTGAGCAATCCGGTAACAGCCCCTTTCACTGAAGCTGATGTTGCTCCGGCTGTCGCGCGGGCCAACTCCACAGCAAAGGCTGATTGCGATTCCTTCTTTCTAGGAACCCCCATCGCACTTGTAGCAGCGGGCCGCGAAGTCGAGCTAATCGAGGTGGCAGTCCAACTCGCATTCCGCGAGCTTGGCGATGGCACAAGCCCGAGTGGGATTGTTGTCGCAGGATACGGCGACGACCATATATTCCCCGCTTGCTTCCAATATCGCGTGCGAGGCTTTCAGCTGGATAAGCTGATCTGGGATCGCGAGGAAGAATCCGTCATCACGCCACAACAACCGGGATACATCAATTCCTTTGCATCAAACGCCATGGTAGAGACTTTTGCTAGTGGTGTAGGCGAAGAGGTGTATGCCAATGTTCTTCGGTGCTATGGCCCTTCAGCAGAGGCTATCATTCGTGAGGTTGAAGGGAAGCTTAGTGCCACCGTGCCGCCAAAAGACCGTGCACAGATTATCGCCCAGTGTCGGAAGGACTTCATGAGCGATTGGGTTGGGCGAACGATCCAGAACCACCACGGCCCGCTGACCAACGTCGTTTCCATGCTCTCTATCGAGGAGATGGCGCACCTCGCGGAGAACTTGGTGTCGTTGGAATCGTTGAAAGAGAAGATGACGCGATCCACAGAGACCGTTGGTGGGCCGGTGGACGTGGCCGCGATCACCAAATCGGAAGGCTTTGTGTGGATAAGGCGGAAGCTCTACTTTGATGCCGCGCTCAATCCGCGCTACGCACATCGCGTTGCGCGCATGCAGGGAGGCCGTGATGAGTGACGCAAATTGGTCGCTAGCCTTCGCAGATCGCCCGCGTGATGAAACCCCACGCTCTCGCAAGGAAGCTGTGCGCGAAGCTGTTCGCAAGTCGGAAGCGACGCCGCATGCTCAGCCAGCGCCTGAGGCGTCGCCCGCCCAGCGCGGGAAGTATCGTTCGCAAATTCGCAAGGCGATGCAGGACGCGCAATTGACGGCAAGGCGGTTTGCTTTCTCGGATTGACGACCGGGCAATCGCATCAACGCGTTAGCGTCGGTTTAGCCGGCGGCGACGGTGCCGAGCAGGTCGAGGAACACCCCGTGCGCGCTGGCGTTGCCCCCCGACACGCGAAGCTCAAGCGTGCCATCGGGGGCGGGATGATGCGCAGCGCAGGGCTTGACGCTCGCCGTGTCACGATTGACGCTCCTTCGCATCGTCGACCGACGTCAGATTTCCAAGGGCTGAATCATGCGCTTCTGCAAAGCACTGGCTCTTCTGGCATGCCTGTCCGCCTGTGCCCCACAGCTCCAAACGCGTTTGGAGTCATTTTCGGCTCCTCCACCCCCCGCCGCGACGTCGAGTTTTTTTGTCCTCGCTGGCTCACGCGAGCAGGCAGCCTCGCTTGAATCACAGCAATGGGTCTCCCTGACGGCAGCGCAGCTTGCCAAACGGCGTTTCCAGCTTGCTCCGTCCCTAGAGTCGGCGGATTACGTCGCCGTCGTCGGGCTTGGGATGGACAGAGGACAGACGGTCAACGAGCCCATTTCAATACCGCAATGGGGCGTCACAGGCTACAGTGGCGCGCAATCGTTCGGCACGGTCTCGCGTTTCGGTAATGTTGCCAGCTACTCGGGGACAACGACGCTGACGCCCACCTATGGCGTTACCGGCTACACGACGTCGGTCGTATCTCGACAGGTCTTCACTCGCGAGGGAGTACTGTCGGTGTTTCGGCGCTCTGCTGGCCCCAGCGCCGCGCCAGTGTTTCAGGCACGAGGAATCTCAGAAGGAAGCTGCGGGCTGCTCTCCGTTGTCGCCCCCGCCCTTATCGAGACGTTGTTCGCCAAGTTCCCCCAAGGCGGCTCAGGCACCGTTCAAATGCCCTTTCAGGGCAGTTGCTAGCCCCGAGGCTAATCCCGCCCCGGCACGACGTCCGTCCTCTCATTCGTGGTCGCGCCAGCGACCGCCTGCGACGTAGAGCAGCTAAGGCGATACGCGCGCGCACAGCGCGCGCGCGTCCGGTCGGGTGCGGACAGGTCGAAGCTGTCGTGTTCTTGTTCTGTTCGTTCTGTGCCTTTAGGCTTACACTATGGCTGATGAACCGCGCGTCCCTGTCGATCGCGTCACCCTCACAGGGGCGCTGGCGTATGCGCTCCGGTTCAGAGCCAACGGCAGGGCACACCGCGACGCTCACGAGCTAGCCTCGTTCATCGTAGCCGAGTTGCTAGCTGAGCACCTTGAGAGGTCGGGATGGGTGGTGATGCGCCGGAATACGACGCTGCCGCCTTCGACCGCGTTAACGAACCCCACTAAGGCCGCCGAGCAGACGGACTAGGCGAAGCAAGGTGCGCTCGTCACTCTGCCGTCGTACCGCGCCTCGCCGACTCTCAATCCCACGGGCAATCAAGTTGGCCCGCCCGAACACCACCCCGCTCCCGCGCCGCGTCCGCTTGCTCAGCCTCGTAGTCCAGCCACCTCTGGAGCACTCAGGCCCATCCCTCTCGCAACACGCAACCGCTCAGATCCCGCCGAGGGTGCGCCGCCCGATGACATGGAGATCGCTGTCACTCCTCAGCGAACGCGGACGGTTGTGCGAGAATTTCGGAACCTAGTGGCGGCTAGGGTAACGCGCGGAGGATGTCGAGCTAGCGGTCCTCCCGCATCTAACGTGCTCAAGCGTGTTGTCAGGCGCCGATTTGGTGTCCCGATCAACGCACATCCGGGTGCAAAGGTATGTTGTGTGACCTAGTTCACGCAGCGTCCGCAGATTCTCATTGCGGTCTTGGTCAGCCGGCATGATCGTAATCGAAACGCTGATTAGATTTGTGCAACGGGGGATCGAAATGAGGGCATTGATCGCAGGAGCGGCTCTACTCGCCACGGCGATGGGGCCTGGCGCTCACGGCGCGACGTATCTGGACCAAGCGGCGTGGCACAATGCGGTGCTCGATCTCAACACATCAATGCTGCCCGGTCCTGGCATTCGTTATGTGCCGATCGCGGTGCACGTCGTGTCGTATGAGGACGGCTACGGAACGTTCACCGATCCGTATGTTCCGATAGTCTTTTGGGATCAGGGAGAACCCCGAGGCATCGCCGGGAGATCACATTCGATTAGCACGTATCCGGGAGGGTTTGGAGGAAGTCTAGGTTGTGTCTCGTACGCCTATCCATGCCTTGGCTCCTGGCGCGTCACGCTGGCTTTCGAGCAGCCTGTCTATGGGTTTGGGGGTACGCTGTCCTACGAGACGTGGGAGACATACGCTGATGACCCGGCACGGGTCCTCCCGTTCTTCGACGGAACGCTCGGTTATATCGGCCCTCACTTCGGCTACGACGGATTCTTTGGCATCCTTGCGCCGATGAGCGAGTTCGCCCTGACGTTCTACGAAGGCCAGAGCATCGATGCTGGCATTTCGCTCCAGTTCAATGGGTACATGCTCGTCGCGGTCGCGGAACCGCCTGTGATTGGGCTTTTAGCGACCGGCCTTGCCGCGCTGCTAATGGCGGGTGTAGCTCGGTCACGCTCGTCACCTGCACCAGGGTAACGGGGGCGCTAGGCTTCCGTCAGTGACCTGACGTGTCGTGTCGCGCCGTTTCGTCGGGTGTGTACCCTACGTGCACACCCTTCTGGTCTGCCACCGCTCGCGCAACCATCGCCCCCTCGCTTCTCCAGCCGCCCGCAGCAGGCGCATCACGCGCCGGGCGGAACCTCGCCTGCCGCCTGGCGCAAACTTTGTATTCATGTCCTTGGCAGATGGTTCGGGCCGAGCCTGCGTGGTCTGCGCATGCGTGGCTCGCAGACGGATACGCTAATGGTGAGGTGATTGATGAAGTCCTTTCGATCAGCCGTAATCGGAATTGGCGCGGCGGTGTTGTTGGGTGGGTGCTTCAACATGCCACTCCGCCAGCACAAATTGCTGGGATGACGGTTTCAACGCTCCCTTACGAGTCGTTCGATTGCACTCGGCTGCGTGCACAGAGTTGGACAGTCTGAACCGTCGAGAAACCATGCTCGCAACGGCGCAGGACCAACGTTATCGCACCAGCCAAGTTCAAGCCTTTTGGATCGGTGTCGGACAGGGCGACGGGATCGAGGCTGCCGAGCTCGCTTCGGTTCGCGGTCATGGAGAGGCCGTGCGCCGCGCGATCGGAGTAAAGCAGTGCCCGGCTGCCTGATGGGTTGGAGACAGGCGCCTATCAAACCGCAAGCCGCGCTACTCCCAGTCCCGAGCCTTCATCGTCCATTGCGTCAGATCAATGCAACTTTGGAATTGATACGATAAAGGACCATAAACCTTAGCGAAAAAAGGAGGGTCGGATGCGCGGGGGCTCTTGTGCACGCATAGCAGTAGCCGGAGCCCTAGCGGTGGGGCTGCTCGGGGGCGCGGCCAAAGCGAACGCAGCTAATCTAATTGGATGCCAAGGCGGCGACTTCGCCGACAGCTGTAGCCTACGCGAGATGACATCTGGTGGCTCAATCGTCTCTCAAGGCATAGTATTTGGAGACTTTTATGCGGAGGTGTATGATAGCCAAAATATTCTCGTGAGGCCGTTTGAGTTCGGGGGGTACGCTGATCTATTTTTCGAGAGATACGTGAATGGAGCGCGTGTTCCTATTTTTTCTGTTGGGGAGAACACCAGCATTCAGATGCTAGTCACCTTCACTGCGTTCGTTGATCCTGACGCAGTTCTTAAACCTTTTGGTTTTCTGGTGGAAGGTGTAACCGTTTCGAGCGGCGCTCTTTCCCCGACCCAGTCCGCTGCAATATTCAATCAGAACTCGCCGCCCTTTCCCCACCCATTGCAATCATCAGTTATATTTTCCTGTGAGCCGGGCGCCACGTGTTTGCGTCGCACTGACTTTGCCGGTCCGCGCGCTGCTAGCGCGATCAGTGTTGATACGGATCTCATATTTCACGTTCAGGCCGGTACGCTTGATCGCTTTGCGGTAGGATTTTCAACTATCCCGGAACCCGCGAGCGTTGGCTTGTTGCTTACAGCGATCGTGGCCGTTGTCGTTACCTACCGTCGGCGTCAGTTCGACAGCGCCTAGCTCTCCGCCAGCGCATAGGGCGATTGGATGCGTAGGAGCCCGCTTGGAAGCTTTGGCCATGCCGCCTCGGCGGCCTCTCGCTCTCGGGGCGGGCAACACTAGCCAAACGCCTGTCGGTGCCGTCGCGCTTTTGGCGCTGGCGGTTGACCGGCGCCGGCCGTTCTGGTCGCGGCGCCGCCCTGAGGCGGATCGTTTGCTTTCCGGGCCGAGGCCGGACCAACGTGCCGGAACAGGTCTTCGCGAAGCGCAACAGCCTCCGCTGTGGTCCACAATTTAAGCTGGTGCACGTCCAGAGCGAGCGTGTTTCCGTCCCTAGGCGAGCACGCGACTGTAGTCGCCCTGCGTCGCGCGCGAGCGCGCACAACGCGCGCGTCTGGTCTGAGCCGTTCCTTGATCCGCAGTGGGAGCGGCGTCGTAGGGACCGCTGACGGGCACCGGTAGCCGTCGAACTGCGGACCCAGTGGAAACCCGTCGATTTCGTTCAACGCATCGTTATCGATCGCTTAATCGCCTGTTATCAACGCTCTAAGCTCAGGGCTCGCTACCACGGCCATACATGTGCCTGCGAAGTTAAGGGTTCGTTAACCTTTGGCCCAAAGCATACGTCGGCAGGAGAGGGGCGACGGAGGATGCGACGAAATGCTCGATCTCATAGACGACCCGAAAAGCGCACTCAGAGAGGCGAGTGACGAAGAAGCGCTTGAGGCATATCTAGTGGTATCGAATGCGCTGGATTTGTCTTTGGAATCAAGACAACTAACGACGCACGAGAAGCAACTACGGCTCATGATCTTCTCCGACAACAAATTGTGGCAAATGTCGGAAGATTTTGTTTCAAGATTCTTCAATTACCGCGCGGAGATTGCAAGTGAGTATCGGTCGGATCGCGATCGAACCCTCTAGGATACCGGTCCTGCGGCGGCATGCTCGGGCTCGCGTAGGATGTAGCCGCTGCCCCAGACGGTTCCGATCAGGTTCGGGCTGCCGGCCGTGGCGAGCTTCTTCCGGAGCTTGCAGACGAACACGTCGATGATCTTGATCTCTGGCTCGTCCATGCCGCCGTAGAGGTGGGTCAGGATCGCCTCCTTGGACAGCACCGTGCCCTTGCGGGTCATCATGAGCTGTAGGATCGCCTGCTCCTTGCCTGTCAGGTGCACTTTGCGGCCGTTCACCGTGCAGTCGTGCGACTTGAGATCCATCTCGACCGGCCCGGCGCGGAGCGTATGGTCGGCGAAGCCCGAGGCGCGGCGGACGATGGCGAGAAGCCTGGCCACCAGCTCGGGCGGCTCGAAGGGCTTGGTCAGGAAGTCGTCGGCGCCGAGGGTGATGCCCTTGATCCGGGTGGCGATGTCGCCATGGCCCGAGAGCATCAGGATGGGCGTGGTGATCCGGGCGGTGCGGACGCGGCGGACGAACTCGAGCCCGTCCATACCCGGCAGCATCCTGTCCAGCACCACGGCGTCGTAGCTGTAGGTGCGAAGATGGTCGAGGCCGTCCTCGCCGCTTCCGGCGATGTCGGTCGTGATCCGATGCCCGCTGAGAAGCGCGGCAACCGAGCGTGCAACAACCAGTTCGTCCTCAACGAGCAGGATACGCATCAAGTGGCCTCCATTTCCCTCGGTCGCTCAACCGATGGGCGAGAGGTAATGCGCGTTATGATCGTATGTCCATGAGCTGCTCCCGTTAAAGATGCAGAACAACGAAGAATTTGCGCTGTTTAACGATCAGCTCCCGCAACCATTGGCCGAGCCGCGTCCACATCAGCTAAAGGATCGTCACCGGCGATAGCCCGTAAGACAAATGGCTCGCGGTCAGCATGACGCGCGAGCGCGCGCACCGCGCGCGCGTCCGGTCGGCCCTCGTCTGTCACCACGCAAGCCGCGTCAGCGCACGTGGCGCGGGCGTCCAAGAGCGCGCCATGGCGCGCCGCAACTCCGGATCAGCCGCGGGCGTCGCCTCGATCGCATCGCGTAGCGCGGCCAGGGCGTCGGCAGGGAGCGCCGCGCCGGGGCCACGATCGGCGGCCTCAGGGGGTGCGAGCAGGAGTTGCCCACGTCGCTTATGCCTGATGGTGTACGCAAGGCGCACGCCGTCGAGGTGGAACCGCACGATTGCAGTCGGCGCACGCCTCTCCGGCAGCGTTTCTATCTCCTCGATTGTCAACCGCCCCTGCATGGCGCCTAGAGCCCAAGCCTGTAGCGCCACTGCTCGGCCTGTGACGGGGTCAACAGCCCGGCTACCACTGCGTCATGCAGGCACTCTCCCACGGGCCGCTTGGAGTCCATTATCGCAGGCACGGCGACGTAGAGCGCCCGGAGGGTGTTTCGCATGAGCGGGTGTGGTGGGACGCTCGCCATCAGCGCAGCGATCTTCACGAGCATCTCGCGCAGGTTCTGCCGCTGCTGCATCGTGTCCGGCAGGTCGGCAGCGTCGGCGGCGTGGAGAACAGCCTGCATCCATCGCGCCTCGCGGATCGACATGGGGAGCGGGGGCAGAGCGGGTGGGGGCGGCGCGTCGGGGATAGCAATTGCAAGCGCGTCGGCAGCGACTCGTGCCGCGTGCCGAAGCGGCCCGATGGCGCGGTTGAAATCTCGATGCCGGTTCACTCGGCTCATTTCGTCACCTCGTTCAGATGCCGATGACGGCGCAGGGCTGCACGCACGTCGCAGAAGGGGGTCTGTACCGGCTGCCATGTCATGCTCGGCCAGCGCGAAGCGCAGGGTTTACGGCGAAGTCGGCGCGGGGCTTGCCGGGGTGATCGCCTTCACGAGCCGGAGCAGGGCGCACCCATCCGGCCTCGTTGAGCTCGGCGAGCGCTGCCGTGATCCGAGCCGGGTCGGGGATCGCCGGGCCGGCCGCCTGTCGGTGCAGGGCGCGCGCATTCAGCGTCTGCGGCATGCATCGCTGCCGAAGCATCCACGCGGCCAAGGTGCGTGCATCACGCTCTGCGCGCGGCAGCGCAGAGGCGCCGAACACTCTCCGCGCCATCGGCGTGAAGTACGCGACCAGCAGCGCGATCGCGGCCTCGACATCCTCCACCCGAATGGCGGCGGGTGGCGGCAGATGCTCCGGCCCTGCGATCCATTCCATGTGTGCGAAGATCACCGCGAGCCGGACCGCCTGCCCCGGCAGTTTGCCGATCCACGATTTGAACAGTCCGGCGGCATCGTTCTCCATGCCAAACACCTCCACGCGCCAAGCGTCCATGCGCTGCTCAGCCTCGCGCGTGAAGGGCAGCATGACGGGCTTGGCGCTATCGCAAGGCAGCGCGATGAGGCGGGACAGTGCCGACGCAATAAACGCACGCTGTGAAGCACCAATTGGCGGCTGGGGTCGCACCTTGCCTGGCCATGAGAATAGGAACCGCGACGCTAAGCCGTCATCGTCGCCGGCGAGCATCGCGGAGGCGAGGCGGTCAGGCTGAATGCCCCCGAGAATGCCCACCGTGAGATTGGGCACGACGATCTGAATCACCTCGTCTTTACCGACGCGATCGACGCTGAACCGCCCTCCTCCGTGTGCTTCAAGCCAAAAAGCACGATCCGCGCCGCTGCTGCCCTTGTTGCCATAGCGGTCCATCGACCCGAGGAAGCGCGCGAGCTCGTCAGAGGCGACGAGCAGCCCGGCCGGATTGCTGCGGGCCATATGCGCAAGTCGTTCGGTCGTGACGCTATCAACGAGCAGCCGGCGGCGGTCGAGCGTCTCGGGATCGAGCGCAGCCTCAGGCATGACGGGTGGGGGACTGCCCATGTTCAACGCCGTGTTCGCGTCGTTCTCCCACTTGGCCCGCGCG
Source organism: Elioraea rosea (assembly GCF_007644105.1). Classification (GTDB taxonomy): domain Bacteria; phylum Pseudomonadota; class Alphaproteobacteria; order Acetobacterales; family Acetobacteraceae; genus Elioraea_A; species Elioraea_A rosea. Next base: position 96,219 of record NZ_VFAC01000010.1, read on the forward strand.
TGCTTCGCGGCCTTCACGTGCGTCGCGTGGTCGCGTTGGCGGTCTTTCCAGTCGTCGTTGAGCGCGGCCTCGATCTCGGCCATCGGCTTCGTCACCGCACGCATTGCCGGCGACTTGTTCGAGCTCGGCTCACCGACCAGCGCAGCGAAGAGCACAGGCGGGTGTTCCCACTCCTCACGCACCTGGCCCCAGCGCCGATTGCCGATCGCTGCGCCGATCGCGGCCAATACGGAAACAGCGCCGTAATCGACAGGTGCGCCCGGCCGTTCGCCGGCGGCGCGCATCCAGTCACCCCATGCTGCGGGGAACAGGTCGAGAGGCAGCGCCGGCGGCGGCAACGGGTCGTCGTTGGCGAGGTTCCAGTCGGGCTCCGGCCATGGGGCATCAGCGTGGGATTGTGCGGCCTTGGCGGCGATGGCGTCGGCCTCGCGGACGATGGCGGCGATGCTGTTCATGCGACACCTCGCGCGCGAAGAGCGGACGAGACAGTGAGCATTGTCTCGTGCGGCTGTAGCCCGGCAGCCTGCGCAGCGGGGATCAGCGCGGCGGCGATGTCGCGCGCGGTCAGTACTGGCCCGACGAGCCGGGCAAGCCCGTGCGCCTCCCTGTTCAGCGTGCTATTGCGGGTGCCCTCTGCCGCCGTCGCAACGGCGACGATGGCGCGTTCCAGCGCAGCGGCGGCGTAGCGATCGGAGACGGCCAGCCGTGTGGGAGGCAGAGGCGGCGGCGGTGGCGGCGTGATCGCGTCGAGCACCCAGCCGGGGAAGAGCGGCAGCCCGTCGAGCGGCATGTCGCGCACCACGTCGCCGCCGTGCGCTGGCCACCAAGTGAGGGCAGAGCCGTCGCCCCGCACATCGACACCAAGCGCGAGCTTGCCCGCCGGGCTCGGCACCTTGCCACCCGGCCAGGCGAAGAGGAGATGAAGCCCGCCACGGCGTGTGCGATGTGTGCGCGTGTCAGGTAGGCGGTGATGATGTGCACGCCACCAGGCGCGGGCGGTATCCTCGGTGTCGAAGTCCAGCGCGACCAGACGCGAGGGCTCGCCCATCCGCACCACGACGAGCGCAGCGCCGGGGCGGGAGAAGAGCCGCTGCACCTCGACCGGATCAGTGCTGGCGTCGAGGAAGCCATGCGGCGTGACGGGCTTCTTGCTGGCGGACCAGGGCACCACCGGCAACCCCTGCCGGGCGAGCGCGAGGGCGGCGGAGATGATCGCGCTCATGCTCGCACCTCCCGACCGTGCTGCTGCTGCCAGACGTGGCCGACGATGTCGGCAACGAATACCGCGATCTCCTCAGGCGTCTCGGTGCCTGCGAGCGGCACCCGCGCCCGAACCGGCATCGGCAACGCGATGACCAGGACGTGGTCCGTCGCGTAAAGGTGACGCTCCGCGCCAATGCACGGGCGAATTCGATATGTCACGGTCGGGTGGCTCGCGAAGAACGCTCGGTCCTCCGGCCAGCCGGCGGCGTGTAGCTCTTCGGCGGATGTGGTACTAATTAAGGTCTGCATGGGGGTACGTCCCTGTGCCGGGTGTCTCGCGCTCGGCTCGCGGTTTGCCCCCGCGAGCCGGCTGCGTTTTTGCCCTTCCGGGCTGGTTTGGATTCAGGCGACCTTCTCGGGGCGCGCGGGCGGCAGGCGGTCGAGAAAGGCGGCGATGGATGCGCGCTCCACCATCGTCAGCCGGCCGATCTTTCGGGCGCGAAGCTCGCCTTTTCCGATCAGCTCCCAGGTCTTGGTGAGCCCCAGTCCAAGCGCCTTTGCCGTTGACTTCGGCGACAGCAGAAGCGGCTCAGGGGCAGGTGAAGTTGTCATCGACGGCACCTCGCGAATGATAGCGATGGCCATCGATCTAGTGCATGCACAGCGCCGTCGTAATTGGCCAAACCACGGGTCGTGGTGTGGCCATGGCAAATCCTACTTGGTAGGTTTGGCCACCCCTTTCTTGACCTTGGCAACCCGGCGCAGCGCCGCTCGCGCATCAGACACACCAAGCATCTCCGTCAGTTCGCGCAGCTTGAACGACGGTTTCCGCCCGGCAAGTTTCTCTACCTCGCGAACGTCCAGATACAGCCGAGGGAGAAAATCTGCGGCGTAGCGCGAGAACGCATTCCATCCGTCACGCACGAAGCCTAAGGCGCGTGGGACCATGGCGGCGGCGTGCTCCGGTTCCAGGTCAACGGGTCCCTGGAATTGCATCCGATGACCATCCATCGCACCCGGCTTCTCAAAGTCGCGCAGGCCGGAGAGACACTCAATGCGGTAAGCGGACTCGACAAGATACGCCAAGCACCAGTCAGGCAATTCCCGGACGAAGGTCTGGGCACGAAGCTCCGGACACTCGCGAGAGGCATAGACGCAGAGGGTCCTGAGGGCAGTGATGCATCGCCAAGCCCAAATTGGGTTCTGCGACTTCGCATAGCTCTTGCCATAGTTTTCCGCAGTGCGGTCGTGCGCAGCCCGGGCCGCATCTAAGCGCGATGCTTCGGGACCAAGCATTTTCTGATGCCCGTCTAGAATGATCTTGATCAGCTCGCCATAGCGATCGATCTGGGCTGCCATCCCGCGCCTCCGATGCGCGCTCCGAAAAAAGGGAGCGGGGCAACCCGGTTCGGAGGTCCGGGCGTTCGGCGGCCAACCTAGCCCCGCCGTTGTCAGACTACGCGATGGTCAATGCGGCAAGCGAGGGGGTGGGGGTGGCGGCGGCTCACACCCCCTTGCGCGACCGTTCACCCCACCGTGGCGCGGAGGGGTGTCACGTTCTCTGCCGCTGCAGGATTGAGATGCGCGTGCAGCACACGCGCCCATCGGTCCAACGCAGCGCGCTTCTCCTCGATCCGCTCGCTACGGTCATAGGTCGCTGTGATGCCGGCGATGCGCCGACGCGAGTGTGCGAGCAGTGCGGCAATGGTCGCCTCGCTGATGCCCGCCTCGCCCATGTGCGTCGCCGTGCTCCGGCGTAGATCGTGGAGCACCCAAGGCGCCGCCAGCGCCACCGCGTCGCGCAGCCGATCGGCGGCAGTGCGCCACCCGGCGAATGGCTTCTTGCCGTCGATCGTGAAGACGAACGGCCCATGTCGCGGCATTGACCGTACGATCGCGGCAGCGTCATCGGGCAGCGGGACCGCGTGGGGGCGCTTGCCCTTCATCCTCGCAGCAGGGAGTCGCAGCGTCAGCCCCACAGCCGTCTCCTCGATCTCGTCCCATCGCAGCGCGGTCCACTCCTCACGGCGCAGGGGGACGAGGATCAGCAACCGAACGAGAGCAGAGACGACGCGCGAGCCGTCAGCCTCGGCCGCGCGCCACACGCAGGCGATCTCCTCCATGTCGAGAACACGCAGCGCCTCCTCCTTCTCGCGCCGCTGGCTGGGCTCGATCACCCGCTCGGTCTCAAGCACCGGATTTGCCACCACCTCGCCCTGTCGCTTCGCCCAGGCGAACACGGCCGACATGGACGAGCGAACGCGGTTCACCTCGGCCGTCAGCCCCCGGTCATGCCGCAGTTCACGGAGCAGCGCGGCAACGTCCTTCAGCGTGATCGTGGCGATCGGCCGCTTGCCGAGCTTCGGCAGGACATGCAGCGCCATCCGCCGGCGCACCTGCTCGGCACTCCGCAGCCCGGCATCCTTGAGCCAGCCCTCGACCGCGTCGGCAACCGTCATGTCGCCCTCGGGGTCGAGCCCAGACGAAAGTTTTGCTCGCCACGTGTCGGCGAGCTTGCGGGCGGCTTTGAGACCGACCTTGCCCTCCCCCTCGCCGTACTCGCCGATAGCACGCCGCACTCGCTCCCCAGTGCGCCCGTCCGTCGCACGGAGCACCCAAACCATCCGTCCGTTGGGATGGACCCGAAGGGCTAGCCCACGGGCATCTGCGGCCTCGTAGTGCCCTGCCGCGCGGGGCCGCAGCGATCGGATCGTCAGGTCGGTGAGGCTCACGCGCGCCTCCCGGTCAACCTATTGGCGTTATTGGCGCTATTGGCATTGAGGGGGGTATCCGAACGGGGGGTAACGCGCATGTTGATGGTCCCATGAATGTCTGGGACCATTTTGGGACCATTCGCGCCCCGGATCAACATGAATGGTCACGAACGAGAGTGAACGCTCTAGAGCAGGCTTTTCCTGATCTTTCCCATGGTCCCCGAGCGGTCCCGAACACTCCCGAACCGTCATGAATTATCGGGCGTTACGTCTCCCAGACGTGAAGCCTCCCTGTATCACTTGCCCCCGGTATAGATACCGGGGGCTTTCTTTTCTTCCCCTCGCCGGCCCTGCGGCTGGCCGATACGCTTCCGGCCAGGCAAGTCAGGAGGGAACAGGGTGTTCGAAGGCTTCAGGCTGGAAGACGTCACGGTTGAGACCGGCATCACCCTGCGGCTCCGCACCGGTGGGTCGGGCCCGCCGCTTCTCCTGCTGCACGGCAACCCGCAGACGCATGCGATGTGGCATCGCGTCGCGCCGGCGCTTGCTCGTCGCTTCACCGTCATCTGCCCCGACCTGCGGGGCTATGGCTTCTCGTCCAAGCCGCCGCCTTCGGCTGACCATGCCGCCTACGCCAAGCGGGCGATGGCCGCCGACATGGTCGCTCTGATGCGGCAGGTCGGCCATCCCCGCTTCCTTCTCGCGGGGCATGACCGGGGCGCGCGCGTGTCGCATCGCCTCTGCCTCGACCACCCGCAGGCGGTCGAGAAGGTCGCCCTGCTCGACATCATCCCCACGCTCGAGCATTTCGAGCACACCGACATGGCCTTCGCCATGGGCTACTACCACTGGTTCTTCCTCGCCCAGCCTGCCCCCTTGCCAGAGACGATGATCGCGGCCGACCCGCGCTTCTGGCTCCTGAGCCACAGCGGCAAGCACGGCGTGCCGCCGGATTTCTTCAGCCCGGAAGCATTGGCCGACTATCTCGCGGCACTCGACCGCCCCGGTACGATCACCGCGATTTGCGAGGACTACCGCGCCGCGGCGACGATCGACCTCGTGCATGACCGCGAGAGCCGCGCCGCTGGGGCCCGCATCACCGCCCCGCTCGCCGTGCTCTGGGGTGCGAAGGGCCGCGTCGGCGGCTGGTACGACGTGCCGGCGATCTGGCGCGGCTACGCGAACGACCTCCGCCTCGCCGAACCGGTCGCCTCGGGCCACTACCTCGCCGAAGAGGCGCCAGAGGCGGTGCTCGAGGCCTTCGCGCGCTTTTTCGGCTGAGCGAACCCCACTACTCGATCCGCTTCCACCAATAGCCTTCGTCCACCGGCTCGCCCGTCGGGCGGATCGCGTAGCCCGGGATCACGCCGACGAAGGCCCAGCCAAGGGAACGGACGATCGTCTCGGCCGGCCCGCCGGGCCATGTCCGGAGGACGAGGATGCGCCGCCCATGCGCGAGCGCCGCCTGGTCGATCCGCGCCATCAGCTCGCGCCCCACGCCACGACGACGGAACTCCGGGTGCACGAGGAGCTGCCGCACCTCGGCGCGGTGCGTCTGGTTCTCCGGCACGTCGAGGTCGAGTTGCAGGCACCCGCCGATCTCGCCATCCACCCAGGCGGCGAGGATCACGCGCTTGGCGGCCGCGACCTCCGAGCCGCGTTCGCGCCAGAACGCTCGCGCCTTCTCGATCGGCAGAGGCGCGAGGAAGCCCACCACGGCCCCGTCATCGACGCAGGCCTTCAGAACCTCGGCGAGCCGCCGCTCTGCCGAGACGGCCGCGGCCGGGTCGAGCATCTCGACGATCGTGCCGGTGATCGGCTTGGCGTAGCGGAACTCGAGCGAGCGGGAACGGTCGTCGAGCACGCGGATCGAGCCCGCCCGCACGTAGGAGTGCTTCTCATAGAACTTGTGCGCCGCCTCGAACCGCGTGTCGGTCCAGAGGATCATGCGCCTGGCGCCGGCCTCGCGGGCGTGCCGCTCGGCGGTCCGGAGAAGCTCGCTCGCGAGCCCCGTGCCCCGGTGGCTCTGCGCCACGTACATGCGCGAGATTTCCCACGACTCGTCGTGGTTCAGCGGCACCGTCGCGACCATGCCGACGACGGCGCCGGACATCTCCGCCGTCCAGAGCGCCCCGCCGCGCGCCGCGACATGGCTCGCGAGAGAGCGGAGCTCGGGCGCCTCGTTGTCGACATCGAGCACGCAGCCGGGATACTCGCCCCAGCAGGCGCCGATCAGCGCGATAAAGCCGGCCGCGTCGCCGTCGCGGCCGGGGCGGATCACGCTGGTCGGCGCGACCATGTCAGGCAAGTGCAGCACAGAAGGCCTGGATGCGGCGGCATGCCTCGCGAAGCTGCTCGGTGCCTGTTGCGTAGGAGACGCGGAAATAGGGGCTCATCCCGTAGGCGCCGCCATGCACGGCCGCGACGTGCTGCTCCTCGAGCAGCGTGAGGACGAAGTCGAGATCGGTCCTGATGGTCTTGCCCCCCGCCGAGGTCTTGCCCAGGCAGCCGGCGATGTTGGGATAGACGTAGAACGCGCCCTCGGGGCGGTGGCAGACGACGCCCCTGGCCTTGTTCAGCTCGGCGACGACGAGCTCGCGCCGTTCGAGATACATCGCTGCGCGTTCCTTCACGAGCTCCTGCGGCCCATCGAGCGCCGCCGCCGCCGCAGCCTGCGCCACCGTGCAGATGCCGCTGGTGAGCTGTCCCTGCATGTTCACCATCGCCTTCACGAGCGGCTTCGGCCCGCCGCAGAAGCCGACGCGCCAACCCGTCATCGCGTAGGTCTTCGAGGTGCCGTTGACCGTCAGCACCCGGTCCTTGAGCTGCGGGCACACCTGGGCGAGCGTCGAGAAGGTGAAGTCGCCATAGACCATGTGCTCATACATGTCGTCAGACAGCACCCACACCTGCGGGTGCCGCTCGAGCACAGCGCCGATCTGGCGCAGCTCGTCCGCAGAGAGCGCCGCGCCGGAGGGGTTGTTCGGGCTGTTGAGCACGAGCCACTTGGTGCGCGGCGTGATCGCCGCCTCGAGGTCCTCCGCGCGCAGCTTGAAACCGTTGTTCTGCGGGCAGGGCACGAACACGGGCTTGCCGCCTGCGAGCTTCGCCTGGTCGGCGTAGCTGATCCAGTACGGAGACGGGATCACCACCTCGTCGCCCTGGTCGATCGTGGCCAGGAAGGCGTTCATGATGATCTGCTTGCCGCCATTGGCGACCATGATCTCGTCGAGCGCGTAGTCGAGCCCGTTGTCGCGCTTGAACTTGCGCTGCACCGCCTGCTTCAGCGCCGGCGCGCCGTCCTGCGGCGGGTAGTGCGTGTCGCCGGCAAGCGCCGCCTTGTGCGCCGCCTCGATCGCGTGGGCGGGCGTGTCGAAGTCCGGCTCGCCCACGGCGAGGCTGATCACGGTATGGCCGGCGGCCGTGAGCGCGCGGGCCTTCGTCGTCATGATGACGGACGCGGCGACCTCGACGTCCTTCAGGCGTTCGGCGAGCGCCGGCACAGCGTGGGCCATGATCCTGTCGTCTCCAGGCGGTTCGGTTCCCGGGCCGGTGTGGCCCGGGCACGCGGTGTACTCAGCGAAGCCCTTCACAGAAGCGCTTGATGCGGGCGCAGGCCTCGCGAAGGCTCTCCGTATCGGTGGCGTAGCTGATGCGGAAATGTCCGGGCGCGACGAAGGCCGAGCCGTGCACGGCAGCGACCCCCTCCTCCTCGAGAAGCGCCGTCACGAAATCCTCGTCATTCTCGATCGTCCTGCCGCCGGCGGAGGTCTTGCCGAGGCAGCCATGGATTCCGGCGAACACGTAGAACGCGCCTTCGGGCTTGCGGCAGACGATGCCCGGGCAGGCGTTCAGCGCGTCGACCACCATGTCGCGCCGCGCCTTGTAGGCCTCGACCATCACCTTGATGCTGTCCTGCTGCCCGGTCAGGGCCTCGACGGCGGCCGCCTGGCTGATCGAGGAGGTCGAGGAGGTGGACTGGCTCTGCAGCTTGTCCATCGCCTTGATCAGCGCCTTCGGGCCGCCGGCGAAGCCGATGCGCCAGCCGGTCATCGCATAACCCTTGGAGCAGCCGTTCATCGTGAGCGTGCGGTCCTTCAGCCGCGGCTCGACGCCGACGATGGTGGCCGGCTTGAACCCGTCATAGGCGAGGTGCTCGTAGATGTCGTCGGTGAAGATCCAGACATGCGGATGGCGCATCAGTACTTCCGTGATGGCCTTCAGTTCCTCCGCCGAGTAGGCGGCCCCCGTCGGGTTGCAGGGGTTGTTCAGGATGAACCAGCGCGTCCTCGGCGTGATCGCCGCCTCGAGGTCCTCCGCCCGCAGCTTGAAGCCGTTGTTCTGCGGGCAGGGCACGAACACCGGCTTGCCTTCGGCAAGCTGAACAATGTCGGGGTAGCTGACCCAGCAGGGGGTCGGGATGATGGCCTCGTCGCCGGCGTTCATCGTCGCCAGCATGGCGTTGAAGATGACCTGCTTGCCGCCGGTCGAGACGATGATCTCGTCGGGCGCGTAGTCGAGCCCGTTGTCGCGCTTGAACTTGAGGCTGACGGCCTCGCGCAGCGCCTTGGTGCCGGCGACGTCGGTGTACTTCGTGTCGCCCTTCTCGATCGCGGCGATGGCGGCACGCTTGATGTTCTCGGGCGTATCGAAATCGGGCTCGCCGGCCGACAGGCTGATCACGTTGCGGCCGGCGGCCTGGAGCGCGCGGGCCTTCTGGCTGATTGCGATCGTCTGCGACGGGCTGATGCGGTCGAGACGCTCAGCGGTCAGCGACGGTGCGGCAGGTACGGACATGTTCGATCTCCGCGGCAAGCGCCCCGGCGCCGCCCCAACATTTTTCAGGACAGGCGATTTCCTAGACGCGCGCCGCGGCGCTTGCAACCCGCCCCAAACGCAGGGCGAGAACGAGGCAGACGGAAACCATCGCGATGATGATCGTGGCCAGGGCAAAAAGTTCCGGCGTGAGACCGAGTCTCATCGCGGAGAACACCACCATGGGCAGCGTCGTCGCCCCGGGCCCGGAGGTGAAGGAGGCGATCACCAGGTCGTCGAGCGAGAGGGTGAAGGCAAGCAGCCAGCCAGAGGCCAGGGCAGGCGCGATCAGAGGCAGGGTGATGGTCGCGAACACGGTCCAGGGCCTGGCGCCGAGGTCCATCGCCGCCTCCTCGAGGCTCTCGTCGAAATCCGCCAGCCGGGACTGGACGACGACGGCAACATAGGCGGTGGCGAAGGTGATGTGGGCGATGGTGATCGTCGTCACCCCGCGCTCGCCCGGCCAGCCGGTCACCGCGGCGAGTGCGACGAAGAGGAGAAGCAGGGACAGCCCCGTGATCACCTCCGGCATCACCAGGGGTGAAGCGACCATCGCCCCGAACAGGGTGCGCCCGCGGAAGGCGCCGAGCCGGGCGAGCGCGAAGCCGGCGAGCGTTCCGAGCACCAGCGCGCCGGTGGCGCTGACAGCGGCGATGCGGAGCGACAGGATCGCGGCACCGACGAGCTGGTCGTTGTTCCAGAGCGCGGTGTACCAACGGAAGGAGAAGCCGGTCCAGCTCGTCACCAGGCGGCTGTCGTTGAAGGAGAGCAGAACGAGAAGCGCGATCGGCAGGTAGAGGAAGGCGTAGCCCGCGCCGAGCGCGAGCCCGAGCCAGGGCAGACGCCGGCTCATGCCCTGCCGCGCCTTGCGGCATGGCGCTGGAACGCCGCGATCGGCACCACGAGCAGCACGAGCAGCGCCACCGCGAGGGCCGAGGCCATCGGCCAGTCCCGGTTCTGGAAGAACTCGACCCAAAGCACCCGCCCGGCGAGCTGCGCCGCGGGGCCACCAAGAAGCTCGGGGATCACGAACTCACCGACGGCGGGGATGAACACCAGCATGCAGCCGGCGAGGATTCCCGGCATCGACAGCGGCAGCGTCACCGTCAGGAAGGCGCGGAAGGGCCTCGCGCCCAGATCCGCCGCCGCCTCGAGCAGCACGGGGTCGAGCTTGGCGAGCGTCGCGTAGAGCGGGAGCACCATGAAGGGCAGGTAGCAGTAGACGATCCCGACATAGACGGCGCCTTCGGTATAGAGCAGGCGCAACGGTTCGGAGATCAGCCCAAGCGAGAGAAGCAGCGCGTTCAGAACGCCCTGGTCCTGCAGGATGCCGATCCAAGCCATGACGCGAAGCAGGAAGCTCGTCCAGAACGGCAGCACCACCAGAAGGAGGAGCAGGTTCCGCCGGTGCTCGGGCGCGCGCGCGATCGCGTACGCCATGGGGTAGCCAACGAGCAGGCAGAGAAGCGCGGAGATGCCCGCCACGCGAAGCGAGCGCAGATAGGCATCGAGGTAGAAACCGTCCTCGAGCAGAGTGGCGAAGGAGCCGAAGTTCAGCACCACCGTCAGGACGTTCTCCTCCGTCCAGCGGAGGATCGGCGCGTAGGGCGGGATGCCGACAGCGATCTCGGAAAGCGCGATCTTCGCAACGATCAGGAACGGCAGGAGGAAGAACAGCAGGAGCCACAGATACGGCAGCGCCAGCACGACGAGGCGCGCGAGCCGGCCCGAGGCGATGCTGGCGCCGCCCCCGCCGTTCATTGCGCGAGCACGACGGTCGCGAAGGAGGGCCAGGTCACCGTCACCGGGTCATTCCAGGTGATCGGCAGCTCCGTGATGCGCGTCTCCGTCGGCCGAGAGACGCGCACGACCGAACCGTCCGGCAAGGCAACGACGTACATGACGAAGTCGCCATAGTAGGCGATGTCGCGCACCGTGCCGGAGAGGCGGTTGGCGCCGTGCGGCTGGGTCTCTGCAGCCGCCGTCTCGATGCGCATCTTCTCCGGCCGCACCGCGACGAAGACGCGCCCGCCTTCAGGCTTGGGCGGATCCGAGTCGCTCTCGAACCAGGCATCGAAGGCGGTGCTTTCGACGAGCGCGCCGGTCGCATCGGCGCGCTTGACCAGCCCCTCGAAGATGTTCGCCGTGCCGAGGAAGGAGGCGACGAAGCGGCTCGTCGGATATTCGTACACCTCCGCCGGCGTGCCCACCTGCGCGAGCCGCCCGTCGGTCATCACCGCGATGCGGGTGGCCATCGTCATCGCCTCCTCCTGGTCATGCGTGACCATGATGAAGGTCGTGCCGGTACGCTCCTGGATGTTGACGAGCTCGAACTGCGTCGCCTCGCGAAGCGACTTGTCGAGCGCGCCGAGCGGCTCGTCGAGAAGCAGGAGCTTGGGCCGCTTCACCAGGCTTCGCGCGAGCGCGACGCGCTGGCGCTGCCCGCCGGAGAGCGCATGCGGGCGGCGGGCGTCGAGCCCCTTGAGCTGCACGAGCTCGAGCGCCTCGGCCACGCGCGCGGCGATCTCCGACCGGCCGAGCCCCTCCTGCTTCAGCCCGTAGCCGATGTTCTGCGCAACCGTCATGTGCGGGAACAGCGCGTAGGACTGGAACATCATGTTCACCGGCCGCTCATAGGGCGGCATGGCGGCGAGGTCCTGCCCGTCGAGCGTGATCGTCCCGGCATCGGGCCGCTCGAACCCTGCGAGCATGCGGAGCAGCGTCGACTTGCCCGAGCCCGAACCGCCGAGCAGGGCGAAGAGCTCGCCGCGATAGATGTCGAGATCGATGTCGGCGACGGCGGTGACCTCGCCGAAGCGGCGCGTCAGCCCGCGCAGGCGGAGATACGGCTCCGCCTCGGGGTCACGCCACGGCTCGGTGCCTTTCTGCCCCCCCGGCCCCCGCGGCGCGGGACCGTTCCCCGGCGGCATGATCCCCTAACGGCGCCCCACGCTCAGCGTCCCGCCTTGAATCTCGCCCAGGTGCGGTTGCGCGCGCGGTCGGCCGTCTGCGGCACGCCGGAGACGGTGAAGAACCGCTCGAAATCCTCCTCGCGCGGATAGACGTTCGGGTCGGAGGTAATGGCCTGGTCGATCATCGGCTTCGAGGCCGGGACGGCGTTGGGGTAGCGCACCTCGTTGGTGATCGCGGCGATGTTCTCCGGCTTCAGCACGAAGTTGATGAATGCATGCGCGTTGTCCGCGTTCGGCGCGTCGCGGGGGATGGCAAGCACGTCGAACCAGAGCTGCGCGCCTTCCTTCGGCGCGACGTAGCGCACCGCGACGCCGCGGTTCGCCTCCACCGCGCGCGCGCTCGCCTGGATCACATCGCCCGAGTAGGTCAGCGCGAGGCAGGTCTCGCCGGTTGCGAGCTGCTCGAGCGCGCCGCCCGAGGCGAAGCTGCGCACATGCGGGCGGATGCCGAGCAGCGTCTGCTCGACGCGGCGGAGATCATCGCTGCCCGTGCTGTCCTGGTTCAGGCCGAGATAGCGCAGCACCGAGGGGATCACGTCGGTCTGGCTGTCCATGATGGTGATGCCGCAGCGGGCGATGGCGCGCGCGTGCTCGGGCTTGAACAGAAGGTCCCAGCTGTCGAGCGGCGCGTTGGGGGCGAGCGCGCGGATGCGCTCGACATTCAGACCGAGCCCGATCGTTCCCCAGAGATAGATCACGCCGTGGCGGTTGTCGGGATCGGAGCTCCGAAGCCGCTGCATCAGCGTCGGATCGAGCCCGGCGGCGGAGGGGATCTTCGCCTTGTCGAGCGGCATCAGCGCGCCCGCGGCGATCAGGCGCGAGAAGGTGGGCTCGTTGGTCGGCGCGATCACGTCATAGCCGGAGCGTCCCGCAGAGAGCTTTGCCTCGAGCGTCTCGAGGCTGTCGAACGTGTCGTAGCGGACGCGGATGCCGGTCTCCGCCGTGAACTTCTCGAGCACCGCCGGATCGATGTAGTCGGTCCAGTTGTAGACGTTGACGACGCGCTCCTGGGCCGCGGCGGGCGCCCAGGAAGGGCTGAAGAGAAGGCCGGTCGCCAGGGCGGCGGCAAGCGCGAGCGGGCGGCGCGTGAGGTCGCTGGGCATGGGTTTCGTCTCCTGGTCCGGTCCCGGGTCAGGCCCTGGTTGCGCACACTAATATGTGCACACTGGCCAGCGAGTTTCCATCAGACGCACTCTTTAGCCGCGGCCCACGACCCGTCATTGCCTCCCTCGACACGGCAGCCTGTATTGTAAGCCTCAGGACTCACTGATTGAGCCAGCGTGTGTTGGCTGCGGCCATTGTGTTCGCGCGCCACTGTGAGCGCATCGGCCGTAACGTATGGTGAGGCGGCGGACGTCCACCTTGGCTCGGAGGGCGCGGGAGTTTTGGTAGCGTCGGCGCTCCGCGGTGGCGCTCGGCTAGCTCTCTCTCAGTTGGAGGATTACGGGCGCCCCTGACCGTCGACGACGTGGGGCTTGGAGTTCAGGCCGCCCTTGGTTCGGCTGATGCAGCGGCGACAAGCCCCTTTTTTGAGGAGGCCGGCGGCAGTGCGATGCGCCTTGAGGTGGGAGCATCGATCATCAGCGGTGCTGGCGGGGCGCCCTCGGCGGCCAGCGCCGCGAAGAACCGGGCGAATACGCCCATCCGGCTCCATCGGACGAAACGGTTGCAGAGCGTCTTGTGCGGGCCGTAGGCCGCAGGCGCCTTGCGCCACTGCAGGCCGTGACCGACCACGTAGATGATGCCGCTCAACACGCGGCGATCGTCCACCCGCGGGATCCCGTGCGAAGGCGGAAACTACGGCAACAGGCGGCGCTTCTGAGCGAGCGTCAGAACGAACGGCGGTGTCGGGTGGCCGTCGCAGCACCGCCGACATACCCAAAATCACACCTACCCGCGTCGCTCCAAACCATCAATCAGTAAGAAAGCCTACCCATTGCGGCGCCAACAAGAGACACGGAGATGGGAGCATATGCGGCGACGCTGGCTCAGATGCAGGTTCGCGCGACCATGCCGGCGTGTGCCGTCGTCTCCAGACCTGTGCACATTCATTAACGTGCACGCCGGCGAGGTATACCAGTCAAGCTGCATCTTTCTGATCTGTGCGCAATGCCGAGAGGCTGAATGGCGCTTCATCGCGGCCTTTTTGGGCGCCGCCTGACTTCGGACTGTGGTAACGTGTGAAGCTCGGGCCTTGAACGGGGGGCAGGGCTGTGGCAGGAACCTCTGGGGTGCTGCTGTAGCTCAGTGGTAGAGCACTCCCTTGGTAAGGGAGAGGTCGACAGTTCAATCCTGTCCAGCAGCACCATTCCTCGGGCTGCCCAAACTGTAATTTTCTACTAAGCGCTATGTTCGCGGTTTTTACGACCCTGCTCACAAGCTGCAGTCCGCATGAAGACTGTACGATGAAGTAGATTTGTATAAGGATAAATTTTCATATCGCTTGCGATCGTTGTCAACCAACAAGTATTGTGTAGCATACATACTCTAGCGCGACGGCCAAGGATTGGAAGTGCGTTAGCTGGTGTGTTCGAGCAGTGTGTTGAGCGCGCATGTCTGTTTTGGGTGCCTAAGCTCAGGACTCGCTGATTGAGTCAGAATGTAGGTTTGCGGCGAGTGTGAAGACTGGGAACAAGGTGTGGGCGCATCGGTCGTAGCGCATGGCGGTGCGTCGCCAGT
>NZ_VFAC01000011.1 GCF_007644105.1 Elioraea rosea
CTCGCCGGGTTCGGCGCCGCGCTCGCTGCAGGCGCGAGCGCCCCGGCGCGGGCGCAGCACGCCGACCGCGTCGGCCGCTTCGCCGGCACGGTGGTGGCGATCACCGGCGGCAACTCCGGCATTGGCGCAGCCACTGCTCGGGCCTTCGCTGCTGAGGGCGCGCGCGTGGCGATTTGCGCGCGTCGCGACGCCGAAGGCCGCGCGGTGGAGGCGGCAATCCGCGCCGACGGCGGCGAGGCCTGGTGGGCGCCGGTGGATGTGCGCGATGCGGCACAGGTCGAGCGTTGGATCGGCGCCGTCGCTGCGCGTTGGGGGCAGGTGAACGTGCTGTTCAACAATGCCGGCATCTTCATGACGCCCGGTGCCATTGAGGAGATCACGGTCGCCAACTTCGCCGACATGATGCAGACCAACGTCGCAGGTGTCTTCCACGGCATGAAGTATGCGCTGCCGCGTATGCGCGCGCAGGGCGGCGGCGTGATCATCAATATGGCCTCCGTTGCCGGCCATCGGGGCTTCGCCAACACCGCGCACTACAATGCAAGCAAGCATGCGGTGATCGGGCTGACCAAAGCTGCAGCGGTTGCCCATGCGCGGCACGGCATCCGTGTGGTGTCGATCAGCCCGCTCGCAGTGGACACGCCGATGCTGCGAGAGAGCTTTGCGCATCAGGGGTTGCAGGCCGAGGCTGTCGCGGCCTCGCTCGTCACGCCGCGGATCATGCGAGCGGAGGAGATGGCGGCATCGGTGATGATGCTGGCCGATCCGCGCAGCGTCGTCACCGGCATCGATCTTGACGTCACAGACGGGCAGCTCGCCTGACGACCGCAGGACAAGGAGGAAAGATCATGCGAAGGACTCTTTTGGTGGCCGCCGCCGCGCTCATCTTCGGCGGGCCGGCGGTGGCGCTGCAGCCGGATGGCCTCGCCAGGCTGCTGGACGAGTCAGCGCTACGCCACATCGCGGACAGGCTCGATCATGCGGTGGACACGAAGGACTGGGCGCTGGCGCGTGCGCAGTTCGCTGACCGGCTGCGGCTCGACATGTCCTCGCTCGGCGCCGGGCCGGCTGCCGAGGTGGCGGCCAACGACCTGATCGCCGGATGGCGCCGCGCCTTCCAGGGCGCGAAGACCTCGCTGCACCTGCGCACCAATCACCTGGCGCGGATCGACGGCGACACCGCGGTTCTGACGAGCCATGGGTACGCCTGGAACCGCCTTCCTGCCGGCATGCTCGGGGCCGAGCCCGCGCTCTGGGAAGTCTGGGGCACCTATGAGCACCGTTTCACGCGAGGCACCGCGGGATGGCAGATCGTCGGTTTCACCTTCACCGCCACGCATGAGCGCGGCGACCGGCGCGTGCCGGCCACCGTGCTCCCCGAATAATCCCTTACGAGGCGCAGGAGCAACTTGTGCAGCCGAACACACCCGCCAGGGTCTCACGAATGCGCTGCCGCTCAAGCCCATTCGGCGAGAGCAGCTCCTGCCCGCCTAGCGAGATCGTCGCCAGCATCGCGAAGCTGGTCCAGGTCGCGGTACGCGCACCACCTCAATTACGCCGGAGAATGCACCTCGCTCGACCACTGGCGGAGGGGGTGCGCCAGCATTCGAACCATACCCCACCTAGTGACCTGGAGAGCGGCGCTTAGACGACACCTTCCCCATGCAGCAACTCAGCCACTGTGATCGCTACAGGGCGGTGATCGAGGAATCGCTTGAAGTGGTCGCAGTCGGGCGCCTCGACCAGATTCGCTTATCCGAGAAGGTCATCGATCGAGTCCGGGTATCGTCATGGCCAACATGGGACGTCATTTCCATGGCTCGCGCGGGGGGCGCCGACGGTGCGGGCCGGCGGCCCCGCCAGTCGCAACTCACAGCTACGAGCGAGGCTCCGAGCAGGACTCTGCAACCGTCACTTACCCTCGGTGGTCCGTGCCCGAATCTCTGCCCTCAAGTTCCTCCCGTTCAGCGCCGGATGACTCCCGACAACGAATTCGGCGTAGCACGTCGATGTGAAACCGGCCGAACCCGCACGAAGCAAGGAGACGATGTGTTTCGGCCAGCCTACGGGTTAGCCGAAGGGCGGCGGCCTCCCCGTTAATGGCACCGCCCGTGTCCCCCCGCCAGTTGACCAGCACAACGTCGCAATGATCGGCGCAGTCCTCAGCAAGCCGCACGGCAAGAGCCGCGCTTTCGTCGTCTGTCATGAAGTACAAAACCTCGGAAAGAATGACGAGGTCAGGTGCTTGCGCGGGCCAGACCCAAGGGACTGTGCCCTCGATGAAGGCAACGTTCGCGCGTGATGCGTGCGCCTTCGCGGCGGCCACGGCCTCTGCGGTGCAGTCAATGGCGACGAGACCGTCACAGCGCGCGGCCAGCAGCGCTGTCAGCGCGCCGGCGCCGCAGCCCACTTCCAGACAGCGCCGATAGCGGGAGCGCGGAAGGCTCGCCATCGTCTGTGAGAACTTCTCTCGCTCATAGGCGCTTCCGTGCGTGTTCCACGGGTCATCCGAGCCGGCGTAGAGGGCGGCGAGGTGCGCGCGAACGCCGCTAGTCGGCAAGATACACCTCCGGATGGTCGATGAAATGCGTCTGCATCTCCCCGATCATCATGAAGCCGTCAGGATCATCGTGGATCATCCGGGTCATCTGCGATCGGTGACATGCGATGGCCGCCGCTTTCGCCGAACAGAAGCGCCTGGCATCGAAGCGTACGATCCGTGTCGGCGCCGCGGCGTCAGCTGCCCCTTCTGGCGGCGCGAACCGGCCCCAAATGGGGTAACTCCACAGCCGGAGCCCCGGCCTGAGTGCAACGACGCGGCGCGCCAGTTCCGCCGTCGCAACATGATCCTTGTGCGGGTCGCCGCGCCATGTGGCGACAAGCGCTGTCGCGCCGAATTCGTCCACGGCACCGGCGATCACGCTGGCAGCGATGGCCGCGGCCGGCGGGGCATCCGGCGCCTCGCAGTCGCGATACCCCAGCTCGATCAGCGCGATGTCAGGATGCAGGGCCGCAAGCGCCGCCCGCACCTCCAGCGCGCGTAACTGGGCCAGCGCGTCTGCACCCACGCTCGGCGATGACGGATGTGACCGGCGTCCATCCGTCACCACGACCACGACTGAGCGGCGTCCGGCGAATGCTGCGGCCCGCAGCAAGGCGCCGCAGCCGAGGCTCTCGTCATCAGGGTGCGGCGCAAGCACCACGAGGCCCCCGGGCCCGATGATGTCGTCAAGATCGGCGAAAGGCGCTGTGGTCGCCGCGGCCATGACAGCACTCAGACGCGGCATCATGACGCTGCCCAGAAGTCGCCGACCGGGCCCGAGCGCGCAGCCAACATCTCCGACGCAACGTGGAGGGCACGGTCGGGTGCAGCCTGCCGCAGGTAGAAGGACAAGTCGCGGCGCAGCCGCTCCACCGGATGATCGGTGAAGTACGACGCGGCGCCGAGGGCGCGGTCCACTTCGGTCATTGTCTCGATCGCCGCACGCTCTACGGCGAGCCGTGCTAGAACCGACCGTGTGGCGCTGTCAGGGGAGGCACCAGGCGCCTCGACCGTCATCGCCGCTTCGCGCACCCACAACCGCGCCGTCTCGCAGGCCATCGCACCGCGCGCAAAGCGCGCCGCCTGGTGCGGATCCGCAAGTCTACCGCTTGCGGCAAGATCTACCCGCATCGCCTCGACCAGCGCTTCAAGTCCGCCGAGCTGCGCCGCAGCGTAGCGCCAGACGCCGCCGTGAAAATGCGGCTCGCGATGGAAATCGTCTGGGCCACCGAGGAGCGCGTCATGGTGAAGCGCCAGGCCCGTTGCGTCGAAGTCGCCCGAAGCCGTGGCGCGCATACCGCTTACCCGCCACGTTGCCGTGTCGGCACGCGCAGGATCGTCGGCCGGCACCACGATGAGCCTGCTTGCACCGTCGGCGTCAGCGGCACTCAGCACCGCGATCGACACAAGCCCGAGGCCGGACGCGAACCGCTTCGCGCCATCTAGTACGAAGCGATCGCCGCGAGCACGGACAGTCACGGGACGCGCTCCATCGGCGCCCCAGACCCCCATCAGCGCGCCGGCACGTACAGCCTGCGCGACCCTCGCCTGCGTCGTCGGTGCGCCATAGAGCTTCACCAGCTTGACTGCGTTCACGTGGCCTTCGAAGAGGCGCGCGACGGCGAGATTGGCCCGTCCGAGCAACCGGAGGACATCGACGCCGTCTGCGACGGCGCTGGGGTGCCAGCAGAGCCCGACACCGCCGGCGACGGCGCTGAGCGGCGCCCTTAGCACCCCGTTGATGCGCAGATCATCAATGTCGGCCGCCAGCGTCATTTCACCCTGGTCGGCGGCCGTCGCACGGGCTGCGATGCGCGGCGCGATCGCGCGCACGGAGGCAACGAAGTCCCGATGCGCAACGGGCGATGCCAGTTTCATGACGCGGCTCGCGCCTGCTCGACGAGGCGACGCAATTCGGGAAGCTCACGCGCGAGATCGCTTGGCCGCATGCGTGGTGCACCGAGGCATCCGGCAGCAGCTTCAACCTCAACCCACTGGGCACCGAAGGTGGCGGTATGCTGGGCACGCCTTGCCTGCGCCGCGGAGAGGCCAAGCCCGCTCATAATACGGCCCACATCGCCTCTCTCACGCCAAGCAGCGCGCAGGTCGCGGCGCGACCTGGCGCGGTGCGCTGTGATTGCAGCAGGCAAAAGGCTTGCGTCAGCGAAACTGTCACAATCGTTGATCCGCGCCGAGATCGCAGTCGCCATGCCGCCGCGCGCGCGACCGTGCACCCGACACGAGACTGTGACGAGCGGCGCACTGCTGTGCCGGACGAACAGATCGTGGCACTCCACAAGCGCAGCGAAGGCGCGGTCCTCGCTGCAAGCCAGTGGCGGCATCCGCCCGATCGCATCGTAGTCGCGCGCTCGGATGGCAAGGCTGGCACCGGATGCGAGCCCATGATGCGGCCATGGATCATGCGCCCGGGGATCGAGCCGGGCGTCGAGTTCGATCGAAAGTGCCCTGTAGGCGCTCTCGATCGCGGCGGAGGCGGCGATGCTGTCCGGCAGCAGGGCTGCCTCCGCGGCGTCTACCGCGATGCGACCGCAAACGAGATGAGCGCCGCCTGCGAGCGCATCGAGGTTTGCCTCTGCCCAGTCCGGCGCCACACGCCCGTCAGCGTCAGTCGTCATCAAGACGGCATCGGGATGCGCCCAGCGGGCAGCGACGTCTAGTGTCAGACGACGCGCCCAACCTGCCGTCGCCATCCAGGGCGCAAGCGTCGTGTCGATGACGATTGCTGTGACGCCACGCTCTGCCAGCGCGAGGAAAGCTTTTTTGGCCGATCCGTCGTCGGAATTGTTGACCAGCAGCACCACGCCAGCACGGTCGCGCCGCGCAAGCGTGACGGCAATGGCGTCCACGCACGCAATGATGCGCTCGCTCTCGTTGCAGACTGGGACGCTGATCACGAGCTCGGGAGGGCGGGACATGTCACCGCAGCACAACAAGCTGCGCCGACCGAAGGCAGCCGATCGGGCCCCGACACAAGGCCTGGTCAGCTCTGGCGACCACCTTGTCACTGACTAGGCCCCGCCGGATTCGCAGCCGTGCAGCGGATCACGGGAGGCTGTTGCGCGGCGCGGACTGGAGCACAGAAGTACCCGAAGGCGTGCAACGACCAGCCGAGTCCCCTCAGGTTCGAACTGCCTGCGCAGCATCCCTCAGCGGCTTTGGTCACACGTCGCCCACCGTTCGCGATGCAGGCGACGCGCGTGGCGATCGACGCGGCCTCCGTATCAGGCCGCACGCCAGCGATCGCTCGACAGTTGCGCAGAGGCATGCTCGTGCGCAGCGCCAGCGGATCGATGGCGCGGATTGCGGGGAGGCCGGTGCTAGTGGTCTGCAGGCGACGAGGCCTCGGTCGAGGTTTGGCCATTTCAGGATCGCTGATGCTTTGGCGGGCGGTATCCAGGCACGGGTACGCTTCTTCGATGCTGGGTGCGACGAGGGTTGAACGCAGGCGGGCGTGAGGGGTTCCGCAAACACCTCGTCGTAATTCAACTTCGACGGGCCCGCCGCTGGTTGCCACGCTGCGGGCCGCTGGCTGTTAACCGCAGCGCGGCGTTCCACCAGATCCGCCGGGCCCGCACGCCTGACGACGCCAGGTGATCTCGCGGTCTTTTCGTGAGCTCGATCAGGCACCCCGTAAGATCGGCCGTCTTTACTACTTGACGATCCCCTGGCCCGCCACAACCTACCATCCAGTGGGATGGTAATGGGATGATGGAGGGATGTCCGGCACTGCTCATCGTCTAAAGGCCGGCGCCGACACTGAGAAGATCACAATCAACCTTGGTCATGTCGACCTTGGGCACATCGATCTGCTTGTGCAGGAAGGCTTCTACGCCAATCGGACGGACCTGATCCGAACGGCGATCCGCAACCAGCTTGAGCGTCATGCGGATGCCGCGCGGCAGTCGGTGGCACGTCAAAAGCTCGACCTCGGGCTACGACACTTCGGCCGCGCTGAACTTGTCGCGGCTGAGAAATCCGGACGGCCGCTTGAGATCCGCGTGCTCGGATTGGTGAGAATCGGCGAGGACGTCAGCCCTGAACTGGCAAGGTCGGCGATCGCTTCGATTTCCGTACTCGGCGCGCTGCAGGCCAGCCCCGCGGTCAAAGAGGCTCTGGCGGACCGCATCCGCTGAGGAACCTTGCAACGCGCGCACCCAAGCGTGGTTCACCACAAACATGAAGCCTGTCCCCCGGCAGCGTGATGCTGCCGGCATGGATCTCGAAAGCTCCACACATGCCAATGCACTCCTTACTGTCCGCGCACATGCTCGAGGCAACGCGTCTAACCCGCGAGGGCCGCCTCGACGAGGCAACGGCCGTCTTGCAGCGGGCGCTTGCCCGAGGGGCACAGCGAAACCCTGGATCGCCGCGCGAAGCCTCGCCGCCCGGTCCTACCGCTCGCGCCGCTTCAGCCCGCGTGTTCGACGTCGACCCGGTGACTGGAGGGGTCACCGACGCACTCGAGATGATGAGCGCACGTGGTGCAGCGAGAGGGGCAGCGGCCTCTTTGGGCAATGAGCGGCGGGGGAAGCACGAGCGCGCGTCAGGCACGTGGACGTTCGGGCAGGAGCCAGCAACTCTCCGCCGAAAGACCTCCACCATTCCTCCCGGTGCGCGATTCACCCACGAAAGCTTCACCGGCGCGAGTGGGCATCGCACGTACAAGCTGTTCACGCCGCTTGCCTATGGCGGAGAGCCGATGCCCCTCGTTGTGATGCTTCATGGGTGCACCCAGTCCGCCGACGACTTTGCAATTGGTACCGGGATGAACCGCCTTGCGGAGCAGCACGGCGTGCTGGTCGCGTATCCTGAGCAGCCGCCGAGCGCCAACGCGCACAAGTGTTGGAACTGGTTCCGCTCGCTCGATCAGCAGCGCGATCGGGGAGAGCCGGCGCTCCTCGCTGGACTGACGCGGCAGGTTATGCGCACACATCTCGTGGATCCCGCGCGCGTCTATGTTGCCGGGCTCTCCGCAGGTGGTGCGGCGTCGGCCGTGATGGGCATGGCTTATCCCGATTTGTACGCCGCGGTTGGCGTCCACTCAGGCCTTGCCTGCGGTGCTGCCCATGATGCGATGAGCGCATTCGCAGCCATGCGCGGTGGCGCTCCTGCAACGAAGCCTCGGCAAGCGAAGGTCCCAGGCCGGCGACTAGTCCCGACGATCGTGTTTCACGGTGACGCGGACGCAACGGTGCATGAGCAGAACGGACTTTCCGTCATGGAGCAGGCCGCTGCTGGCGCTATGCTGACGGCGACAACCCAGGCCGGGCAAGTGCCTGGTGGGCGTGCCTATACACGCACCGTTCACACCGACATGGGCGGTATCGCGGTCATCGAGCGTTGGGCAGTGCATGGTAGCGGACATGCGTGGTCCGGCGGAGATGCGGCCGGGTCTTTTACCGATCCGCAAGGGCCTGACGCGTCGCGCGAGATGCTGCGTTTCTTCCTTGGTCATCGCCTGTCGTGACCCGCGGAACGGCGCGCTGACCGTAGCGTCAATCCGGTACGGTAAACCGCCCAGCCCACGCCGGCGTTCGGCCACGTTCATTCATTACCTAGAACGTTCGAGTCAGTTTGTAGTCACGAGCGATTAGTACCTTGGCGCGGGATTGCAGAGTGGGTGTGTGCAACGATGATTGTCTTGCGAGATCGTGACGTGCGGGGCGCGAACAACATCGCGCTCCGCTCTGATGTGGCCAAAACACGTTCCGTAGTTACAAAACCACGGCCAGCGTAGATACGTCGTTATGCAAATTCAGGAAGCAGGCCGTGTTTGGTGGTGCGTCGGCGGGTGACGTGCGTCAGCATCCCGCCTTTCGAACCGTAGACTGACCCCGTCGCTGGCGCCGGACGTCGTCGAGGCGGTCCTGGATGGGAGGCAGCTGGACCGGATGCCGCTCCCACGGATCATCATTCCGGCACCACATTCGTCGAAGGATCAGCGAGTGATCATATGGGCTGCCCAGCACCAGCCCTTGGCGGCCGTCGCCTGAGAAGACGACACGTCGGCCATCTCAGGGTAGCGTGCTCGGTCATGATATTTGTCAACAACTCCTGGGAGCGGGGGAAGCTCAGTTCGTCGATATCGTGCGCGCTCGTTGCGTCGCGACACCGGCCCCCCAGATGACCGTCGCGATTTGGCAGGCCACTGAGCGGCGCCATCGTCGACGCGGCTGGACTCGTATGAACGCCATGCCGGATAAGAAATCCGCCCCTTCTATACCGGTCGTCGAGGCGGAGGACCCGGCCCCATCGGGATCGGCGTGGTTCGCAGCGCATGCCGTCATGACGCGCCCGCAACACCATGGGCCAGACGTTGTCCTCTGCCGAATGTAACCGGCGAGGGAACTGTTCTCTGGCGTCGAGACACGGGGGACGGTATCGCTATCGAAAGGGATAAGGATCGTAAGGCGTGCCCGACGCGAAGCTAGTTGAGTGCACGATGCAGGAAAGCACCCGCCCCGCTCCGCTCCGTGGACGCCGCGTCGTTGAGTTTGCCGGGGTTGGACTTGCTGGCGCGCTTGCGGTCCGTCTGCTCGCCGAGCAAGGTGCGCAGGTGACCAGGATCGAGTGGCTTGGTCGGGAAGAGGCCGATACGCCGCTTTCGCGATATCTGCACGCTGGCAAGGAGCGCGTTCACCTCGACCTGAACGATTCGGAGAGGCGTGCTGAAGCCATCCGATTGCTGCGGGTCGCGGATGTCAGCGTCGAGAACTTCCGACCTGGCACGATGGAACGCCTTGGGCTCTCTCCCCAGGTCTGCCGCGCCGCGAATCCGGCCCTGATCTATCTGCGCCTTCCCGGGTTCGCGTCGAGCGACGCGACCCATCGCGAGGCTCCAGGCTGGGAAGGGGCGCTTGGCGCGGCTTGCGGACTCTTCACCGACGTGAACATCCTGCGCCACGTTCTCGGCTTCCCGCCCGTGTTCACTGCTCTGCCGCATGCCTCCGTCTATGGCGCGGTCCACGGGGCTGTTGCAGTTTGCCTCGCCTTGCTTGCGCGCGAGGGGAGTGGGGCAGGCGACGTGATCGAGGTCCCACTCGCGGCTGCCGGCGCTTCCGCGATGGGAAGTGCCGCGCTCGGGATCAGCCCGCAGCCAAGGCGCTATGACATCCCGAAGTGGTCACGCATACTTTCCCGCGTCGTGATGCCGGCGTTGAGGCCGTTGCTTGGCCGTCTGCCCCGTTCACTGCAGCAGCGCATCGCCGCTCGAGCCGATGCGGCTGTCCCGGCGCTGATGTCGAACTACCGCTGTGGGGATGGGCGGCTTCTCTACATCTTCGCAGTTGACCATGATCGCATCCCGCGTCTCCTGCTCGAGACACTCGGACTTTGGCCTCGCCTGCGAGCAGAGGGGCTTGCAGAATTAGATCAATACGAGAAAACAAAAAAACGAAAGCGGAACAATATCGCTGATAGTACGCGGCTCTCGCGCCGATGGCAGGGCAGGCTCCGCTCGGCTCTCGCGGCATGCTTTGCGGCGCGCCCAGCCGCCGAGTGGGAGGCTCTGCTGAATGCTTCAGGCATCCCATGCAGCGTCCAGCGCGAGACCGGCGAATGGCTGCGTCAGCCCGCACTTCGCGAGGCGGGAATCGTGCAAGTCAGCGGGCGAGGGGATCTCGCCCCGGGGCCAGCCGTCTGGGTTGTCGGGCAGGGGGATCAGCCGATTGAACGCCCAAGCGCCACTGTCAGTCGCGGCAAAGCCGAGGGTCCACGGCTTGCGGGAAGGGTCGTGCTCGATCTCACGAGCATGGTCGCCGGTCCGGTCTGCGGCAGAACCCTGGCCGAGTACGGCGCGGAGGTGATCAAGATCGACAGTCCACGGCCGCATCACGGGCCGCGGCTGACCTGCTGGTACGGTGTGGACGTGAACCAGGGCAAGCGCAGCATGCTGCTCGATCTCGCCTCTGCGCCGGGACGCGCGTTGCTCGACCGACTTCTGCTCCGTGCCGACATTGTGGTGCACAACTTCTCTGAGCCTGCCTGCGAACGGTTGCGTCTTCGGACGGCAGAGTTGCTTGCCGTCAATCCGCGCCTGGTGGTAATGCACATCGGAGCCTTCCGCGGGCCGCATCCGGGCCCGTTCGATACACGCAAAGGGTATGACCCGGTCCTCCAGGCCGCCTCCGGCATCATGGTTCGCTATGGAAGCGAAGCAGCGCCGATCCACCACGGAATCGCTTCCTGCGTCGATTACCTGACGGGCTACCTCGCCGCACTGGGTACGGCCCTTGCGCTCCTGCAACGCACGAGAGGCGACGGCAGCGGCTGTGAGGCGGCCACGAGCCTCGCCCAGGCGGCGCAGCTCATTCAGTTGCCATTCTGTGTCGCTGACGAGCACGGGTTAGCGGAGCAGGGCGTGTCAGGCCAATGGGCCTGGGGCTCGCATCCGTTGAGCCGGCTCTACCGTGCCCGCGATGGCTGGATCTTTCTCGCCGCCCCGCCCGCGGCGCGCGAACGCATCTCAGCCACGCTCGGCCTCGCAGGATCGGCGCTGGCGGACGGGGCGCTCGCCCAGGCGCTCGCGCGCGCGATCAGATCGCGCGGACGTGCGGAGCTCGCCGGAGCACTGCGTGACCGCGACGTCGCGATCGTCGCGGTCGAGCCGCTAGACCGGCTTCCCACCATCCGCGCAGAGCGGCCAGGCACGCCGATCCGGCGCGGCCCCACCGTCTATTCGATCCTGCGCCGCGGGCCAGGCGGTCAGCAGATCCGAACTGTCGCACCAACCTACGCATGGTCGGAGGCATCCCCACTGGTGACTCTCGCGCCGGCGCCACGTCTCGGCGCCGACACGCGCGCCGTGCTCGGCGAGCTCGGGCTTGCGCCGGACGAGATCGAAGCGCTCCGTCGCGCACGCGTCGTCTCCGAGGCGGTATCGGCGCAGCTGCTGCCCGATTAGCGCGAGGGCGGGTCCACCACCTCGACCAGGAACCCGGAGTTCTCGGCGAGGTGTCGGACCCGCTCGCGCAGCGCCGCAGCGACCCGCTCGTCCTCGCTGCCCTGGCCCCATTCCGCGAGCAGATCCGCCGCATGGGCCGAAGGGCCGAACACGACCGTGATGCGTCGAAGCCGCGGGATGCGCCGTCCGCGAGGCAGCGCCTCGAAGGCTCCGGCGATGAACACGGGAACAGCTGGCGCGCCGCTTCGCAACAGAAGCTGGCCGATGCCGGGGAGGAAGCGCTGAAGCCGACCATCGGGCGAGCGCCAGCCTTCCGGAAACCACACCTGCGCCTGGTCCGCGGCAAGGACGCGCTCGGCCGTGTCCACGGCCGACGAAGGGTGTCTTTCATCGACCGGGAAGAGATGTACCGCACGGCAGAAGAGCCGGCTCGCCCTGTTGGAGAAGAGGCGCACGATGTCACCGGCCCAATAGAGCCGCCGCAGGCGCGAAGGCCGGAGAGCGGCCGCAATGGCCAGCGGATCGAGGTCACTGACGTGATTGGGCGTCAGCACGCAGGCACCCTGCATCGGCACATGCTCGAGCCCGACGACCTTGAGCCGGAACAAGCCGCGCATCGCAGCGAGGTTCAGCCCATAGAGGAAAAGGCCGGTAGCTGTGAGCAGGACTCCTCTCGGCGCGAGCCAGCGGTCGATATCCGTCGCGATGGCAGGCGGCCGCCGCAGCGTTACGCCGGTGCTCCGCCGCATCACCGCAAGGCGTAGGAGATCGCGCACGCTGACGATTCCCGCGATCTCGCCTTCATTCAACGTCACGCCGAAACGTTCCTGTAGCGCGACCGTCAGCTCCATCCACGCAAAGGAATCGAATGTCAGGTCAAGGCCGGGGTTCATGTCGAGATCCAGCTCCCGTCCAGGCTGGCGTTGCTGCAGCAGTGACCAGATGGCCGCGGCTGTCGGGTCGGCCAGGAGTGTTATATCCTCCGGCATCGGCGGACGCGGCGCGCGCGCGGGATGCCCTGCCAGTGCCCTTGCGTAGAGTTCACGCAGCAGAAAGCGGCGGTACTTGCCAAGGCGTGTGCGGGGCAGCGGCTCGTCCGTCAGCGCGAAGCCGGAAAGCCGCTCGTGGGACCGTAGGCTCTGCGCTCGCTCGGCCAGCACCACGCGGATGCCATCGCGCAGATTGGTCGCCCCCATCTCGCGAAGCTTCACGTGGTCCGGGCGCACAAGTGCGACGAGCGCGCCGTCCTGTTCGAGCACCGCGATCTCCTGGATCTGCGGTGCCGTGCCATAGACCCGCTCGAGTTCCTCCGGGCTGACCTTCTTGCCCCCGCCGAGGACGAGAACCTCTTTCGCGCGGCCCGTGACGAAGAGATATCCATCGCTGTCGAGATAGCCGAGATCTCCGGTGCGGAACCACCTGTCCTCCGTGAAGGAAGCGCGCGTCGCCTCCGGGTTACCGACATAGCTTTCGGTGACCGAGGGGCCGTGGAGCTGGATCTCGCCGACGCCGCCTGCATCCGGCTCCGCGATGCGCACGCGTCCTTCGCCGAAAGGAAGCCCGGCGCTGCCCGTCTTGCGGCGTTCGGGCCTGTTGCCCGTGAAGATCGATGCCGTCTCGGCAAGCCCGTAGCCGGAGAGCACCATCCAGCCGAGTGCCTCGAGCCGTTCCTCGGTGCTCCGCTCCAGTTTCGCGCCGCCGGACACGAGCAGGCGCAGCGAGGGGGCCACGGATCGGCGAACCGCGCCGAACAAGGCGCGGCCCAGCGAAAGCCCGGTGCGCTGTCGTAGAGCCGCGCTCGCCGCGAGCGCGCCGCGTGCGATCACGCGCAGCAGCCAGGGCTGCGCCTCGAGCCTGGATTCGATAGCAGTGGCAATGGCATCGTAAAGTCGCGGCACGCCCACCATCACGGTTGCATCGCCATCCCGCGCCGCGCGCATGATCGTCGGGCCGGTGGGCCCCGTAGGCAACACCAGCGCGCTGCCGGCGGTGAGTGTGGTCAGCATGCCAACCACCAGTGGATAGGCGTGGTGAAGCGGCAGTGGCAGAAGAACGCGGTCGGTCGGACCGATCAGCCCGAGCCCTGTGAGGGCGTCGACATTGCTGCCGATGTTGTCGTGGGTGAGGATGAAGGTCTTGGGGGTGCCGGTGGTTCCCGATGTCGCGAGCAGGGCAGCGGGATGTTCGGGGGCAGGCTTCTCTAGGGTGACGGGCGCTTCGCCGAGTAGGTCCTCCCAGTGCTGGAATTCCCTTGCGACTCCCACGCGGGGATCGAGAAGCAGGGGCTGCAGCCCTGCCTGACGAAGCGCGGCCATCCCAGTGTCGAGATGTGCGCGGGTTGTAAACAGCAGGGTTGCGCCACTTCCCTGCAGGGGCTGGATCGCGTGCGCTGTCTCGATCAGATCGTCGAACGGCACAAGCATGCCGCCTGCTGCTAGGATGCCGAGGGATGCGGTAACCCAGGCAGTCCCGTTTGGCGCATGGAGCCCGACCGGTGTGCCGCGCCGAACGCCGTAGCGCGATCGCAACGTGGCGGCGAGGGCTCGGACATTGGCCGCGAGCGTCGCGCCATCCAATGAGCGGGGAGCGCCCTCGCCGGCGACAATGACGGACGGGTTCGTGCCACGTGCCGCCAGTGCATCGAGCAGGGCGATGACGTTCCAACGCGCTGTCATGCGGGGCAGCCAGGCTGTGGTGATGCACCGCGCCGGCGGGCGACGACGCTGAGCTTGCCCATTCTTTGCGTACTGCGTGCGAGCCCGTCGAGAAACTCCAGGGTGATCGGCGGGGGCACGGCCCCGTGACTTGCGATATCGGAGCCGAGCCGTGCCGGCAGGGCCTGGCCGATCTTCCGCCTGTCCTCGGCATCCGGCACGACCAGACGAAGGCGAATGCCGCTTGCGTCATGCTCGACAGCGTACTCGCGCACGCCGAGGAAGGCCTCCACCGCCAAACTCACCAGCATGGGAGTGACGGAAACCTCGCCCCGCTGCCCGTCAGCGCGCGGCAGGTGCAGCAGATCCTCTGCTCGCCCGCCCATCGCAGCGATCAGCCCGAACGGGCGGCCGCAGGCACAGAGCGCAGGCGCCCTGGCGAGCATGTCGGTCACCTCGTAGCGGATCAGCGGTTGGATCCGGTTGTAGAGGTTCGTCAGCAGATAGCGCGTCCCGAGGGTGCCGTCAGGAACCGGCCTGTATTCGTCGTCGACGACCTCGATCATGGCCGTATCCTCGAACAGGTGAAGCCCCGCATGCCGCGTGCAGTCCGCACCGACATGCGGTTCCTCGGTCAGGCCATAGTGATTGAACGCCTCGATGCCCCAGGCCTGCTCGATCAGGCGAGCCATCTCGGGCGTCAGCAACTCGCTGTGCGTCGCGACCACGCGCGGCGAAATCGAAAGACGCCCCGCAAGTTGTTCGCGCGCGATCAG
This sequence comes from Elioraea rosea, assembly GCF_007644105.1. Classification (GTDB taxonomy): domain Bacteria; phylum Pseudomonadota; class Alphaproteobacteria; order Acetobacterales; family Acetobacteraceae; genus Elioraea_A; species Elioraea_A rosea. The sequence continues at coordinate 14,896 of NZ_VFAC01000011.1, forward strand.
GGCAGCAACCGAAGGATAGGGCAGGATCACGTCCGGCTGGAATTCGGCGAGGCTCGACACGAGATGCTCGATGGGGTCCGTCGCGAGAAGGTGGCGGATTTGGAACAACCCGATGTCCCCACTCATCGGGATCCGGCTTGTTACGTGCATGGGGTTGTCCGCGCCGATAGAGCATATGCGTACGCGGTTGGGCCACCGTGGGGCGATGCCGGCGAAGTGCTGCCAGCGCAGCGTGTTGGCGAGCACGGTTCGCCAGGCCGCTCGATCATAAACGAAGATGCCGCGGAGGCCTGAGGTGCCGGCCGTCGCAACCACGCGGTATTCGCCGAACAGGAGCGAGTCACCCGTCGCACCGGCGAGATGGCGGTCGAGCATGTCGCGCGAGAGGCGCTGGTCAGTCACCACGGCTTCGAGATTGTCCATCAGAAGCCGCTTGTTAGTGACCGGGAGCTGGGATGGTTCCGGCCCGTCGGCGATCTCGATGCCGCGATAGTGCGTCCGGTAGAACGGGGAGGCATGCGCCGCATGCCGCACGATCACCTTGAATGCATCGCGCTGGTGGGCAAGCAGCTGTTCTCGGGTCCATCCGTCGCGCGCCTTGAACCGTCGCGACAGGAAATACGCCGCTGCCAGATCGACGGCCTGGCCAAACGCATGCTGAAGCGTCACGCGAGCCTCCCTGCACTGGGCGGGGGATCGTCCACCGCGTCGATAGCGCTGATGATGCTGCGGTAGCCGGCCACAAGCGCACGATAGGCCGCGACACAGATACGCTCGTTCGCGGCGTGGATCCCAGCAAGGTCGGCCGCAGGGACATGGAGTGGAACGAGGCGATACTGCACCACCGCAAGATCAGCGAAGAACTTCGAATCCCCATCGTTCGGCGAGAGGTATGGCGCAATCACCGTCTCGGGTGACAGCGCGCGGACGGCACCGGCGAGCGCCTCGAAGATCGGGCCGTCGGCGCGGCTCGTCGGGGACGGTTCGATCCGCTCAAGCACTTCGAGCGTGATGCCGAAGCGTTTCCCCACCTCAGCGTCGATGCGGCGGAGGACCTCGTCACTGTCGTCACCCGGGCGCAGGCGGATATCGAGTACCGCGCTTGCGGTGCGCGGAACGACATTGTTGGCCACGCCTGCCTCGAGACGGGTAACGGCGATCGTGCTCTGCATCAATGGGGCGAGATCGGTGCCGTGCAGGAGTCGCGCCGTCCGTCGACCGAGCCTTGCAGCCAGGCGGTAGGTCCAGCGCCAGGGAAGCGAAGCGGCTTCGGCAAGGGCGAGCAGCATCTGCCGCGGCGCCCCGTCTACAGGGCCTGGCAGGGCACGTCGCGCCAGCCGGTCGAGCGCCCGGATGAGGCGCGGCACGGCCGGGGAGCGCTCAGGGAGGCCGCCATGGCCGCCGCTTGCGATTGCGCTCAGCCGAACGAGCAGTTCGCCACGCTGGGCAACGCCGATCAGCGAGACAGGGCGAGCAATACCTGGGAACGCGCCGGTGACAATGAAACCGCCCTCATCCAGCGTGAGGGCGAGGCGCTCCTGGCGCATGCGGAGAGCTTCGGCGATGTGCGCTGCACCTTCGCGGCCGCCGATCTCCTCGTCTGCACCAAGGCAGATCAGGAGTGTTCGTTGCGGAACAGTGCCATCGGCGAGCAGATCCTCGATCGCCTGCATCACGCCAATGAGGGAGGATTTCATGTCGAGGGCACCCCGCCCCCAGACATACCCCTCGGCGATGACACCGCCGAACGGCGGATGCGCCCATTGCGAGAGGCTCTCGGGTTCGACGCCGACGACATCCTGGTGTGCGAGAATCGCCCAGGGGAGCAGGTATGAATTGGTGCCCTGCCACCGATAGAGGAGCGCTGACCCGGGCCCGACACGTTCGCGCGCGAGCGTTCGGTGCAGCCGCGGGAAAGCGGCCTGGATCAACTGATGGAGCGCGTCGAACGCCGGTGCGCTGTCTGCGCCTCTCGCGCCGACGGTTTCGCAGGCCAACGCCTTCGCCAGCACCTGCTCTGGTGTCATCGTCACTGTCGTCTCAGCGATGGACGGGCTGATGGCCCGGTACACACGGCGTGCCGCATGGCTTCCGTTTCAGCGCGTCGCCCATAACTGTCGGCATCGGAGCTTGCGTCTCGAGAGCGTCGACGATGGGCACGCGGAAAAGGACTTCGGGTGTGGGCCGCCGAGTACGGTGAGCACACCCCTGCGTCGATTGAGCCGCGCAATCCCATTGGCAAGGGCGGAGGACTCCGTCCAGCTCGAGATGAAGACGACATCAAGATCATCGGGCAAGATCGCATCCGCCGCTGCCTGGCCGTAGTTAGGTCGCATAGGTCACGTTGTGCCTGAGACCGCGAACGAAACCTACGTTTCCGCGGTTCAATCTGGGCGTTTCGCCGGGGCCGATTGGTGATCTGCATCAATGCTGAACACTTCAAGCTGTCGACAGTCGTGCAGCCCGAGCCGATTAGTTCCTTTTTAGTTCGGTAGAGATTTGTTCGGGCCTCAGCTTCCTGGACACCCGCCGATCCTGGATCCTGATGGCAATCGACGAGTTCACCCGGGAGTGCTTGGCCTCGTTGTACCCAGACCGCCATCGAGCCCACAGGCCGCGAAGGAGTTCGACGTCATAGCCGCCATCCGCGCCCGGCGACGGTTGGTGCTGCCTGACAACAACACAAAGCTGACCTCGGGAACGTCCAGCAAGTGTCCAAGGACTGGAGGAGCAGTCGCATTACGGACTTGCATCAGGGACGTCTGGCAGACGTTTCTGTGTAAACAATGCGGTGCGCGTTGGTGGCGAAATCTCCCCACCCCAAAAGGTCCGGAGAGTTTTTCGCCTCCGCGGAGAGAAACGGGCGGCCGTTGCGCCAGCGCACCATCGAGGTGACGCTGGAAAGGTCCAAGAACCTGCGGTTCCTGGCGACCGGCTACGTCGACGAACTGGGTTCTGTGAGGTGACTGGAGCAGGAAAGGGCACGTTGGAAGGAGGCTCTCCGAGGTCCGGTCTGAGTATCACCGATGAGCGCTGTGGCCGAGCAAGGGAGCGCGCATGGCGACATGGATAATGGCCACGGCTGGGCGCCAGTTGCAGTTCCGGTCGAGACGATGCGATCGGATCGGCATTGCGACGCCGCTGGCTCAAGCGCTCGTTGACGGGCGCGTTGTCATCCTCCGCGGCTCATTCGCATCGGATCTGAGACTGCACTTGGGACGCCTCGTCCAGCTTGATCACTGAAGTCCGTATTGACTCTGCGCGACAAGATTAGTCGCGCTGAACGCCGAATTATACACGAGGACGCGGATGCCGTTTCCAGCCAAGGGAGCCTCGTGACTCGAGTTATTGACGATCGGCAGCAAGGCCATAGAGGGAGGCTGTAGGCGACTGCGACAGAATCCGGCCCGAGACCAGAAGGACGTTGCTGCGCAGCATGAGCACTGCGAGCAGCACGCAGACAAGGGTGAACACTGCCGGCGCCAAGAGCGCGACGGGTCCGGTATAACCCCGAGCCACCATGTCCAGCATGGCTGTCGCCAGGGCTGTCAGCCCGAACGAGAAGCTCCACGCCGAGACGGCGACGCCCGCCGCAAGGATCCAGTGGCCGAGCCGCGCCAGCAACAGGAGCTGGAGAAGTGCGTTCCCGACGAGGGCGTAGGCGAGCGCGTCCGATGGCCCGGAAATCAGGTTGAAATGGGCAAGCGCGCCGACGGCCTGCGGGGCGAGCTGGATGCCGAGTGTGGGCCGCAGCATCGGCGGCATCTCAGGCCCGGTCAGTAGTCGCTGGAGGACGACGGACTCCAGCGCAAGCCAGGCGAGCAGTCCGACGCCGAATGCGAGGCGGCCCCATTCGGCGAAGCCGAGTACGGCGCCGGCGCTCGCGGTGACGTAGGTCCCAACAACGCTCGGCAGGTACAGGACTGATGTCGTCTCGGCAATGCAGCACCAAGGACGAACAGCAGCACATGCAGGGTTCTGCCTCCCGGCTGGGCCGCGATGGCCACAAGCATGCCAGTCACGCCCGCCAGTTAGATGAAGCAGCACTGGACGTAATGCCGTGCCTCCGCCGGTGCCTTGTCCCGCACTAAGAACCACTTGCCGGCGAACAGCAGCGCGACGATGGCCCAGACCACGCTGCCAGCGACACGAGGCCTTCCCCGACCGCGGAGGGTAGCTCCCAAAGCGGGTGCGCAGCCCGCCAGCTATTCCCGCGCCCAATCAGCCCGAGGACGATCCCGAAGAAGGAGGCCGGAACGATCGGCAGCCTGCTCCGCGCGGAGCACATCAGCCGCGATTGCCTCCCGTGCGCCGTTGCCACGCTCACAGGCTGAAGGCCACGCGGCTGGTGTCGATGGAGACCATCAGCGCGTCAAAGTCGGGCTCGCCATCCGTGCGTGCCCGATAGGCGCGCCGCCGACAGGGGAAGCGGATGCCGTCTGCGTCGAGGTGGTCGCTGATGAGCTGTGCGGCCGCGAAGGACCCGGCCACGTCCACCCGGTAGTCGTGCCGGCGGAGCATGAGATCCTCGCCGAAGAAGAAGTCCTGAACTCTGCAGTGCGTGGCGATAGTCGACGGGAACTCGGCCCTAAGGACGCTCCACCTCTCGGCTCCGGCTTGGAGTGGCTCAAGCTCCGTCACGCGTACGCCCGGATGGGCGAGGACAAAGGGCGTGGTGAAGTAGAGCCAGAGAGCGTAGCCGTTGAAATAGGCGCGATGCAGCGGGTCCCAGGGCGTATCCATGCCATGGCCCGCAAAACTCGCACGCGGGTCGTTGCGCTCCGACACGATGGAGCCGTCGCCGCGGAGGATGGCGACGCGATCGGGCGTGTAGGTCGTGTGCCAGTCCGGGTCGCCGTAGGGCTCCAGCGATCCCCACTGCTCGTGCAGCGCCACCACCATGCGGCGAGGGTCCGGATCCTGCACCAGCCCTTTGGTGCCCCAGAATGCGCCCCCGGTGACGATGGTCGCCTCAACCGTTCTGAACGCCTGCCAGCGCTCCAGCCCGCCATAGGCTGCCAGGATCCTGGGAAGCAGTTCCGCCATGGCTTGACCTTTCTCACACTGGAGTTTCATCGTTCCTCCGCCGGGCAGGCGCCGGTCCGATGCAGGTCCCGATGCTCACCACGAAGGCGCGCCTTCGCCAGTGAAGCGGTGTGAGATGTCGCGAAGCGTGACCGCCCGCGACACCTGTGCGCGCTGCGTGGCGGTGCGGTCCCGCCCCGGTTGTTGCGTCCTTGTCGTCACCATCCAGCGTCGCGGTGGACACCACGTCCGGCTATGCTGTTCGACCGCCAAAGCCGCACGGAGACTACCCGTTCCGGCTGCGGCGCCGGGATCCGCATATCACCCGCCCGCACTAGGAGGCTGCCGATGCGCCTGACGAAGCGACGCGACGTATCGGCCTTGCTGGCCATCTCTGCGCTACCGGCGCGCGCGTCCGTGCCGTCGACGTGGCCGGACGGGCCCGTCAGGATCGTGACTCCGTCGCCGCCCGGAAGCAGTGTGGACGCGGTGGCGCGGCTGCTCGCCGACGGGCTCAGCCGTCGATATGGCCAGCCCTGGTTCGTCGAGAACCGACCCGGCGCGGATGGAGTTGTGGCCGCGCAGGCCTTCGTGTTGAGCCGTCCGGGCTCGGCGCTGCTGTTCTCGGCCGCGGCGATCTACACCGCGGCGCCACTGATGTTCGCGCCGCTGCTTTATGACACCGTGACCGAACTTGTTCCAATCGCGGCGCCAGTAACCGATTTCATCGGCTTTGTTGTTGCACCGGACGCGGCGGCAAGGACCTTGGCCGATTTCCTTGCGCACGCGAAGGCCATGCCGCAGCGGCTCACCTGGGCAAGCGCACCCGGCGCGTATCTGATCCTCAACGCCTACTTCCGCGCAAACGGTATCGACATGACCTATGTCAGCTATCGCTCGCTGACGACGATGCTGCCCGATGTCGCGGCCGGGCGTCTCGACATGGCCTATGTGCCGCTCGCCCCAGCTCTCCCCATGGTCCGCGCCACCAGGCTGAGATTGCTGGCCGTGAGCAATGCCGAGCGCGCAGCGGCGGCGCCTGAGGTGCCGACCGCGCACGAAGCCGGCTTCCCGGAGCTCGAACTGGAGGGATTTCCTGGGCTGTTCGGATGGAGGGGTATGCCGCTGCCGCTGCGTGAGGAAATTGCAGCGCACATGCGTGACATCGTGGCCGACCCAGTTGTGGTCGCAAGGCTGCTGGCACTCGGCCTAGAACCCCGCCCGGCGACACCAGTGCGTTTCGAGGCCGATCTGCGTCGCGTCGGCGCTCTCTACGCGGAGGCGGCGCGACGGTATGGGGCGAGGCCGCCTGACTGACGCCACGATGGGCGCGTCCCGGATCCTGGCGGGGAGGGCACCGTATCCAGGACGCGGCTCCACCCACCGGAAGAAGGGGCGGAGCAATCCATTGGCTGCCGCGCGCGGTCAGCCGCGTTCCTCGATCGCCCCAAGGAAACTGAGCGTCGCCTTGGGGATCTCCTCGATCTGGGTTGCCAGAGCGAAGTGGCCGCCGCCATACAGATGCAGTTCGGCATCCGGCGGCACCGCGCGGTAGAACCCGACGGCCTGCGCGCTGAAGTACGGATCTCCGCGGTCCCAGGCGATCAGTGCCTTCGGCCGGTGCCGAAGGAGGTACTCCTTCCAGGCGGAATACTGCGCGAGGTTGTCCGAGTAGTCGTGCAGCAGCGCGAGCTGGATCGCACCATTTCCCGGCCGGTCGAGGCTGGCCTGATCGTGCGGCCAGGCGTCGCGGGAGAGGCGGTGAAGGCGTGTGCTGCCCTGCGTGTATTGGCCGCGTGTGGTCGCCCGATACAAAGGCTGGCGCGCCGCACCCTCAGTCTCCGCGTCGCGGCGTTGCCAGAACGGCGTCAGCTCGCGGCTCACGTCCAGATTCCGTCCCGCCGCATTCGCCACCGCGTTCTGGATGACGAGACCGCGCACGCGGGTGGGATGCCGGACCGCGAGGCGGAAGCCGGCAGGCCCACCGTAGTCGTGCATGTAGCGAAGGCAGTCAGGCGACGTGAACCGCCGTGATACCACATGCTCGGCCCGGAACGATGTCCTGCACCGCTCCTGGTCCATCTCACATCTCCAAGCGCGGCGTAACGCGGCTGCGCATGAAGGCCATGTAGTCGTCCTCGGATGTCTCCCGCCGCACTGCGATCAGAGGCTTGATGTCCTCGCTCGCGACGTAGCGGAGCCGGTCGGTTCCATCGGTTGCGGCGGCATGGACGACCTCCGCCACCTCCTCGCTCGTGGCCGCACCTCCGGAGGCCCGCAGGTCTGCGAAAAGGCGCTCGGACGCGGCGACAAAGTCGCTATAGTCGGCAGGCGGCGTAAGAGCGGTCGCCTCCGATTCGCCGCGCGCTCCGAAGCGCGTCGTCGTCACGCCGCCGGGCTCGATCATCTTCACGCGAATGCCAAGCGACGCAAGCTCGTAGGACAGCGCCTCACTGAACCCTTCCAGTGCGAACTTGGAGGCGCAGTAGATTGAGATCATCGGTAGTGCGAAGACGGCAGCGCCGGAGCCGATGTTGACCACCACGCCAGCCCGATTGGCACGGAAATGCGGCAGGACGGCGCGCGTGACCTCCATCAGCCCGAAAAGATTCACGTCGAACTGCTCGCGGATCTTCTCCGCCGGGGTGGCCTCGAAGACGCCAAAGAGCCCGAAGCCCGCGTTGTTCACGAGGACGTCAATCCGCCCAAAGCGCGCGAGGCCGTTGGCGATCGCGGTCGCGATGGTCCGCGGATCCTGCACGTTGAGTTGTTCGACGAGCACGTTCGGCAGTTCGGCTAGACCGGGATCAGCTTCCGGCCTGCGCATGGTGGCGACCACGTTCCAGCCCATCTCGGCGAAGAGGCGGGCGGTCGCCGCGCCGAAGCCACTGGAGCAGCCTGTAATCAGCACCGTTCCGCGCAAGGACGTATCTCCTTCAAAGCGATCATCAAGGCGGACGCCGTCATGCCCGTAGCGATCATCCGCGTACCCGATGATCGAGCCGGCGCTGCTAGAAGCCGAGTGAAGGTTGGTGTTGCCCCGTGAGTTGGCGTTGCCCACCTCCGCCGGACCCGGCAGGACTGCGTCCCGCAGGTCGCGCCTCACGCGGCCTCACCGCTCCTCACGCGTCGCCGCCGGCGCGATGGCGCATCCTCCGCGCACACAGTCTGCCGCGTCGCATGAGGAGCATCGAATGACACTAGGACCACCGCTGCCGCCCTTCACGCGGGACACCGCGATGGCGAAGGTGCGCGCTGCGGAGAACGCGTGGAACACCCGCAATCCCGCAACCGTCGCACTCGCCTACACGCCAGAAAGCCGCTGGCGGAACCGGGAGGAGTTTTTCTCGGGCCGTGCAGCGATCGAGGATTTCCTAGCGCGCAAGTGGGCGCGTGAGCGCGAATATCGACTCATCAAGGAACTCTGGGCCTTCGCTGGCGCCGCCATCGCAGTCCGGTTCGTCTATGAGAGCTGCGATCCGGAAGGCCGCTGGTGGCAGAGCCACGGCAACGAGAACTGGCTGTTCGCTCCGGACGGCTTGATGAACGAGCGGCACGCCAGCATCAACGACGTGGCGATCAGTGAAGCGGAGCGCCTGTTTCGCTGGCCACTGGGAACGCGTCCCGGCGACCACCCTGGACTCACCGAACTCGGTCTCTGACTGTGCCGGCGGATGCACCCGCGGCGAGGCTCACGTGGCTGTGGCCACCAGCAGACGGCCCACGGTCGACGCGGGCGCCGGGATCGGAGACGATCGCCAGTAGGATGAGCACGACGAGCAGCCGAAAAGGGTTCGAGTTCGGCCCGTTCCGCCTATTCCCGGCGGAGCGGCTGCTGGAACGCGACGGAAAGCCCGTTCCCATTGGCAGCAGGGCCTTCGACCTGCTGACCGCGATGGCCGAACGGGCCGGCGAGGTCGTCTCCAAGTCGGAGCTCTTCGCCAGGGGCTGGCCCGGCATGATCGTCGAGGAGAGCGGGCTTCGGTTCCATGTCTCGGCGCTGCGCAAGGCGCTCGAGGAGGGAAAGGATGGCGCGCGCTACATCGCCAACGTCCCCGGCCGCGGCTACTGCCTGGTGGTCCCGGCGACGGCTTTCGGAGCGGAAGTGCAGCGGCCGCCGGCCGCGGCTCGTTCCGATTCGGCGATCGCAACCGTCTCGCGTGGCCTGCCGCTGGGGCGTGAGGACACGGTCCCCGACCTGATGTGCCGGCTGGGCCGCGACCGGTTGGTCACCGTCTCGGGCCCGGCAGGCATCGGGAAGACGACGGTCGCCTTCGCGGTCGCGGCGGCGGAGCGGGATCGCGGCGCACGCGAGGTCCGCATCGTGGACCTTGCGGGCGGGCAGGACCCGGCGCTGGTCGGGGCCGCGGTCGCTGCATCGATCGGCATCTCCGCGCGGTCTGAAGACCCGACGAACGAGATCCTCGGCTTTTTAGCAGATCGTCCGGTGCTGCTCGTCCTGGACAATTGCGAGCACGTGCTGACATCCGTGGCACCACTGGCCGAAAGGCTCTACCTCGAGGCGCCCTCTGTCCAGGTCCTCGTGACCAGCCGCGAACCGTTGCGGGTGCTTGGCGAACACGTGGTCGAGCTGCCGCCGCTGCCGGTGCCGCCGCGGGATGGCCGCGTAACGGCCGACGTGCTGCTGGCCTATCCGGCGACCAAGCTCTTCCTCGACCGCGCCGCCGCGGTCGGCTTTCGGGAGGAGGTGACCGACGAGGCAGCGGCAACGATCGCGGCGCTGTGCAGGAAGCTCGATGGGATCGCGCTGGCGATCGAGCTCGTCGCCAGCCGGGTTGGCATGCTTGGCCTCGCGGAAACGGCGGCGCTGGTGGACACCCGCCTGCGCCTGCTCTGGCAGGGGCGGCGGACCGCACCGCCGCGGCACCAAACCCTTGCCGCGGCGCTCGACTGGAGCCACGCACTGCTGTCGGAGAACGAGCGCCGGACGCTACGCAAGCTGTCCGTCTTCGCGGGCACCTTCTCGCTGTCGGCGGCGCTCGCCGTGGCCGGCGCCGACATGGAGGAGACCGATGCAGCAGCGGCGCTCGATTCGCTGGTGAGCAGGAGCCTGGTCGCCGTACGACGCGACGATGGCGCGATGCGCTATCGCCTGCTCGATACGACCCGCGCCTATGCCGCCCAGAAGCTCGAGGCATCCGGGGAGGCCGCGTCGACGGCGCGGCGCCATGCGGCCGCGGTCCTGGCCATTCTAACCGAGGAACGCGCCGGCACATCGCCGGAGGATCGCGCGGCGCGGCGGGCGCGCGAACGCGCCCTCCTCGGCGACGTGCAGACGGCGCTCCGCTGGAGCTTCGCAGACCTGGCCAACCGCGACCTCTCCATCGCGCTCGCGGCGCACGCCTGTAGCCTCTTCATCGCGCTGTCGCTGCTGCACGAATGCCGGCAATGGAGTTCCGCCGCCCTCGCCCTGGCCGGCGCTGACGAGTTGGACGACCGGACCGCCCTGGCGCTGCAGGCTGCGCTCGGGCACGCCCTGACGTTCATTGACGGCAATGACGACGCGGCGCGCGACGCGCTGGAGCGGGCTTTGCTGATCGCCGAAGGCCTGGCGGACAGGGAAGAGCAGTTCCGGCTGCTGGGCCGCCTGCACATGTTCCACCGCCGTGCCGACGAGGTCTCGCGTCTGCTGCCGATCGCGGTGCGCATGCAGGAGATCGGCACGGCGCTCGGCGATCCGGCGGGTATGGCCGCCGCGCACACCATGCTGGGCGTATCCTTCCACCTGGCCGGGGACCAGGGCGCCGCGCGCCTGCACCTGGAGACGGCTCTCGGGATGGCCGAGTTCGAGCGCGTCACGCCGGGCCACTTCGCCTTCCACCGCAATCCCATCATCGCTCTGGCCAGGACGCTCTGGCTCCAGGGCTGCCCCGACAAGGCCGTCGAGGCTGCGCGGCCACTGGCGTCAGACGACGCGTCAGCCGATGTGGTCACGCGCTGCATCGGCCTGATCTGGGGTGCCGACGTGTTCCGGTGGACCGGGGACTGGGCGACCTTCCAGGCGCTGGCCGAGCGTCTCGACACTCTGGCGGTGCGGCATTCCCTGCGGCCCTACCAGGCGGTCGCGCTGGGTATGCGCGGCGAGGCGCTGATCCGCTCCGGCCAGGCGCGCGCCGGGACTGAGTTCCTGCGGAGCGCACTGAAAGTCCTGCAGGCACACCGCTATGAGCTCTACATGGCCGGGTTCGGTTCGGCGCTGGCTGAAGGACTCGCTTTGCTCGGGCGCGCCGAGGAGGCCATCGCGTTCGTCGGCACGGTCCTCAAGGCGACGCTCACCCGCGGCAGCGGGCTGCACCTTGCGGAGCTTTATCGCATCCGCGCCGGCCTGCACGCGGCCCTGGGAGACGCTCCGCGGGCCCAGGCCGATTTCCGGACAGCTATTGCAACGGCGCGTGCCCAGGGCGCGGTTGGCTGGGAGCTGCGCGCCGCCACCGGCCTGGCCCGGCTGTGCGGCCATGCGGCGGCGCTACAGGACGCGCTGTCGCTCTTCGAGGAAGGCTTCGAGACGTCGGACCTGGGCGAGGCCACGGAGGAACTGGCGCGCCTTCGCGCCCGCACCACCTGACGCGGATCCCAAGGCAGCGACGTTCAACGCCCCGATCGGACGACAGCACGCCGTCAAGGAATCAGCAGGAGCTTCAGGTCATCGATCCCATCGGGGGTGGGTACGAGTGCGTCGGTCGTGATCAATGCACGCTTGGCATAGCTCCCAGGGGCATAGACCCAAGCGACGCGGGTGCCCGGCTTCAGCTCCGCCACGCCGTCGCCCACCGCGAGCACCCGCCTTGCGCCCTCGACTCCCAGGAAATGTTCGCTCGGCTCGCCAGCCCCGGCGCGTCCATGCCGAACGCCCATGTCCATGAAGTTCACGCCTGCTGCCGCAACCTCGACGAGCGCCTCGCCTGGACCTGGCGCGACATCAGCCCGTTCGACCACGGCCAGCACCTCCGGCCCGGCCGGGCCCTTCAAAACGACTGCCTTCATTCCTTGCGCCTTCAGATCGGTCTGATCGTTCGACGCACCGCGAGGGCACGCTGGAATCGCCCCTCGTCGTCGCCGCCAAAGGTCAGTGTCCCTCGCCGCCGCCGAACATCGTGGTCGCGTAGACGATGCCGAGGCCGTAGGCGCCGCCCAGGCGCCGGGCGATGCTGGTCGTCATCCCGTAGGTCTCGCTCCGCGCCCAGTCGCGCTGCAACTCGAGCAGGTACTGCAGCGTGGTCATCGGGCGGACACCGGCCTGCACCATGCGCTCCATGGCGCGGTCATGTGCCTCGTCGCTGACATCGCCGCAAGCATCGGCGACGACCGAGACCTCGAAACCCTGGTCGATCGCCGACAGCGCGGGTCCGACGATGCAGACCGACGTCCACAGGCCCGCCAGCACGACACGCAGCCGGCCGATGCGGTTGATCTCGGCGACAACTCCCTCGTCCTCCCAGGCATTCATGCTCGTGCGCTCGACCAGCGTCTGGCCGGGGAAGGCGGCGGTCGCCTCCTGGAACATCGGCCCGCTGAAGCTCTCGGTGGCCACCGTGGTGAGGATGGTAGGGACGCCGAAACCGCCCGCTGCCTGCGCGATAAGCGCGATGTTGTTGCGCAGCATGACGGCATCGATGGAGCGCGTGGCGAAGGCCATCTGCGGCTGGAAGTCGATCATCATCACGGCGTGGTCGCCCGGCGTCAGCAGCAGGCGGCCCGGAGTGGTAGTGGCGCGGATCATGGCTTGTCCTCGGTATGGGTGGGTTGTTGCGCCGTGCGGGACCTTTCCCGCACGACTGGGTACTGGCGGTACGTTCGATGCCGCTCAAACGCCCGCGAAGACTAGGCGGGTGAAGAAGGGTGGCGGGATGACGAATCCGTCCCAGCGCGCGTCGTGCGCCGCGGTCGGCCGCGCGGCGATCACCTCGTCCAAGGTCCGCCCCTGCCGCTTGAGCGCCGTGACCCGGTCGCGGATGTCGACGAGCATGTCGAGGAAGTCGCGCAGATCCTGCCGCGTGCCCACCGGCCCGTGACCCGGTATCACCAGCGTGTCGGGACCGCTCATCGCGAGGCTCGTCTCGGTCGCCAGGATGGTGCCGTCGATACTTCCGCCGGTTGAGTAGTCGATGAACGGATAGGCATCGTTCCAGAAGGTATCGCCGGTGTGCAGGATCTCGGCCTCGGCAAAGAAGACCGAAAGATCGCTGTCGGTGTGCCCGGGGCCGTATTCGCGCATCGTGACGGTCGCGCGGTTCACCCGCATCACCTCTTCGCCTCGCACGACGCGCGTGGGCAGCGCGGCACGCGGCGCCGGCGGGAAGTCGAAATCCCAGTCCTCCACCCGCTGCGTCATCGCGAGATACTTGCCGGTGTTACGATGCGCGGTGATCGTCGCGCCGGACCTCGCTATCCATTCGTTCCCATCCGAATGGTCGAAGTGCCAGTGCGTGTTCACGAGGTGACGGATCGGCTCGCGCCCGAAGGTCTCCAACGCCTCCTCGATGCGCGGTCGTGAGCCAGTAATGCCGCTGTCGACCAGCAGCTTGCCGTCGCGGCCGCTGAGCACGGCGATGTTGCCGCCCGACCCTTCCAGCATGCCGATGCCGCCGCGCAGACGGTGTAGCGTGATTGGCGCCGTGGCCGCTGCCGCGCGGATGCCGCCGACGATTCCCTGCGCCTGCGCGAAGGCCTGCCGCGGCGTCAGCCAGCGGCCCGAGGCGGAGAGACCGGCTGTCACCAGGCAGCACAGACAGAATCCGCGGCGTGTTGACGCAACGGCGCGCATGTCAGAGACGATGGTCATGAGATCTCCTCCTTGTCGTCGGTTACGCGCTCCGAGGTGGCGCGCTTCCAACTCGTGGTCATCCTTCGTGTGCCCAGGCCGCCGGCTGCCAACGTAATTGGCCCCCGTCGGGGACGATGCGGCCAAGCCCCGGGAACGGCATGTGGGTCGCGGCAATCAGCGCCCCTTCCGCTGCGGCAAGCGCGAAGAAGCGGGACCGCATGCGGCGCGCCGCTGCGGGATCCTGCTCGAAGAAGAAGCCGGCGGCTGCGTCTGAAGGATGGATCGCGGGAAATAGCATGTCGGACACCATCAGCAGGCTTTGCCCGGCATCCTCGATCCGCACTCCGATGTGGCCCGGCGTGTGTCCGGTGAGGTCAACGACGGACACACCGCGGGTGATCTCGCGCTCGCCGTCGATCGGCTGCAGATCGGGATAGAGGCGCACCATTTCGGCGGCGGCGTCGAAGCTGGGCTGCAGAAAATCCGGAGCAGCGGCCCGGTTCGCCGGATCCGTCCAGTGGGAGACGTCGCGCCGGTCCACATGCAGGATGGCCTTGGGAAAGTTCCGGCGCCCGCCGGCCGTCAATCCGCCAATGTGGTCGACATGCGCATGCGTGACGATCACCGCGTCGATCCGCTCGGGCCTCACGCCGATCGCGGCGAGCGCGGCCGGCAGATGACCGCTATCGCCCATGGCGCCAGCGGGTCCGGTGTCGATGAGGATCAGGCGTTCGCCATCGTCCACCAGATACTGGTTGAACACGAAGCGGATGCCGCCCGGCCTGGCAGCGAAGCCGACCCGTGCGAGCCCCTCGATCGCCTGGCGCGGACGCCCGGTAAACCAGCTGAAGGGCATGTCCGCGTAGCCGTCGACGAGCGCAGTCACGGTGAACCGGCCGATCGAGAACCTGGCCAACGGTGGGGGCATCTGAACATGGGATGGAATGGTTGCCGAATTCGCAATGCGCGCGCGGGCAAAGCCGGCAATAGCGCATGCAGCGCCAGCTGGGATCATCGCGAGGGCGCGACGGGGCACACTTGCCATTGCAGGCTCCTGCTCGTTGCGTGATCGGCTGCCAGTCGGTGCTGCTGAGCTGTGCGTGCTGGCAGGCATGGGAGGAGGATTCTCATCGGAGGGCAGCGGCTCCATCGTCATCCGGGAGCACGGCCTCCTTTGAATCGCCGGCGACGTCCACCACGAGCTTTCCGCGGGCAGTGCCGCCGGCGATGAGGCGATGAGCCTCGCCGACACTCTCCAGCGTGAAACGCTGTGCCGAGAGTGGCGGAACCAGCTTGCCGGAGTCAGCCATGCGGGCTGCCTCGGCGAGGATCTCGCCGTGATGCGCGCGTCCATCGCCGGTTAGCAGCGGCAGCAGAGTGAAGACGCCGGAGTAGCTCGCCGCTCGGAAGGAGAGCGGCGCCAGCGCGTGCGTCCCCCAGCCGAGGCAGCTCACCACATGGCCGAAGCGGCGCACTGCCAGGAAGGATGCGTCGAGCGCGGCGCCGCCCGCGGTGTCATAAACCAGGTCGAACCCCTTACCGCCGGAGAGGCGCGTCACGTAGTCGCCGACCGGCTCGGAGCGCTCGACGAATGTCGCGCCTAGCCGTTCGACGGCCAGACGACCTTCCGGCGCGCCGACCGCGAACGCCGCGGCACCGCGCGCCAAGGCGAGCTGGATGACCATCTGGCCGACCCCGCCGGCGCCGCCCTGCACGAGAACGGTCTGGCCCGCGCGGACGCCGGCACGGTCCACCAGGCCTTCCCAGGCGGTGATGAAGACGAGTGGCAGTGCCGCCGCCTGCCGGAAGGTCAGGTTGACGGGCTTCCGCGCCAGCAGCGCAGCATCCACCGCGGCGTATTCCGCGAGTGTTCCCTGGTACCCGCCGACCCCGCCGGCCATACCATAGACCTCGTCGCCCACCCGCAGTGACGTGATGCCCTCGCCGACCGTCTCCACCGTGCCGGCAAGATCGATCCCGAGAACGGCCGGAAGCGGGTGCCGCGCGTGCGGGGCGGCACCCATCCGGATCTTGACGTCGAGCGGGTTGGTTCCGCTCGCCGCGATGCGGACCAGCACCTGCCCCGGCCCTGGTGAGGGCCGCGGCACGACGGCGAGGCGCAGCGCAGCGCCGTCCTCGTCAACGATCACGGCCCGCATGGTGTCGGTGCTGGGCATGGCGCGGCCTCGGGGTTTCGCCGTCAGCTGCGGAGGAAGGCGAGTATGTCGTCGTTGAGCCGCTGCTTGTGGGTGTCGGCAAGGCCGTGAGGCGCCCCGTCGTAGACCTTCAGCTCAGCCCGAGGCAGCAGCCGCTTTGCTGCATTGGCGGAGGGCTCGATCGGCACGATCTGGTCGTCGCTGCCGTGGACGATCAGGGTCGGCCGGTCGAAACGCTTCAGGTCCTCGGTGAAGTCCGTCTCGGAGAAGGCCTTGATGCAGTCATAGGTGTTCTTGTGGCCGGCCATCATGCCCTGAAGCCAGAACGACTGGATCATGCCCTGCGACGCCTCGGCGCCGGGACGGTTGAAGCCGAAGAACGGGCCGCTCGCGATGTCGAGATAGAGCTTCGAGCGATCGGCGAGGCTCGCCGCTCGGAGGCCGTCGAATACATCGATCGGCTGGCCACCGGGGTTCGTCGCCGTCCTGAGCATCAGGGGCGGAACGGCCGACATCAGACCGAGTTTGGCGATGCGGCCGGTTCCGTGCCGGCCGACATAGCGCGTGACCTCGCCGCCGCCGGTCGAGAAGCCGAACATCGCGATGTTCCGCAGGTCGAACGCCTCGATCACCTGCGCGAGGTCATCGGCGTAGTGGTTCATGTCGTTGCCGTCCCACGGCTGGCTGGACCGGCCATGGCCGCGCCGGTCATGCGCGACGACGCGGTAGCCGTTGCTCGCCAGATGCAGCGCTTGGCTCTCCCAGCTGTCCGCGTTAAGCGGCCAGCCGTGGCTCAGAACGACAGGCTGGCCGCGGCGCGGCCCCCAGTCCTTGACGTAGATGGACACGCCGTCGCGCGTCGTGATCGTGGTCATCGTGCTGCTCCTATGGATTGATCGACTGTCGACGTCGTGCGCGGTCACCGCCGCGTGGCTGGTGGAACCCGACATGGCGAAGCCGATCGGGATGGACGCGCCAGTCGCCAGCAACGCGCGTCGTGCAATTGGTGCATGGTGGGCCTGGTCGTCGCTCGGCATGGTCACGCTCCTCGTTTCGCAGAGGAACATGCGAGCGCGGAGAGCCAGCGGCGAGTTATACGGTGCGAGCTGCCGTGAGAACGCGTGAGCGGAAGCGCTCGCAGTCTGTCGCGTCTCTCATGCACTCATCCCGCGACGGTTGCCCGCAGCTCGCGCGCCCGGCGTCGGCATTCACCGACACTCACGCATGCTCGCGGGATAGAACACGCACTGGCGCGTTTTTCGGCGCATCTCGATGCAGTGCGGCGCAGCGATTGCCGCATCCCCGACGAGGACATTCGTCGGAGCGCAAAGCGCAAACGAAAGGGATGTGTCATGACAAAGACGGTTGTCGCGCTGCTTTCCGTTCTCGTGCTCGGCGGCATCAGCGCGCCGGCGCACGGTGACGATGACATGGGTGATTGGGTCATCGGCCGCACCGGCGGCAGCGCTGGTGCCGAGCGTGTACCGCAGTTCACCCTGAGCCCGATCGTCAGTGGTGATTGGAGTGACATGGCGGGCGGTGAAGCCTCTCCGAGTTTCCATGTCAGCCGAGCGACGCCGCTCTACAGATGCCGAAGCGATGGTTCGGGCACCCGCGAGAGCGTCGTCGAGTTCGTTTGTGACCGCGCGGTGCAAATCGGGGTGCGGTGGGGCGGCCATCGCGCCGTGGCGGAACGGGCTGACACGATCCGTCGTTGATCCAGCGCCTGTTCGTTGCGTTCGCCGGCTTCTCCACCACGATGAGGTCGGCGAGCGCGGAGCGGTTGGCGGGATCGAAAGCGAGCGCGACGATGGCCTCCCAGACGCCGGCGGCCTTCAGCCGCTCCCCGACCACTGAGAGCGGCACGAGCGCGTCGGTCCGCGGGGCTAGCTGCGCAGAGGACTCAATCACGACCTCCGCCGCGGTAAGCGCATCCCACACGGCATTGCCTGCAACCGCCTCCGCAGCTAATCGCCGCCCTCCGTGCCGCTGAGCGCGGGTACCGAGCGCCGCTCCGGACGGCCCCGGCGGGGCGACGATTCACATGAATGCAGCCTCGTCAGCACGAGCGTGGTGCGGGTGACGCACCCAATCATTTTTTTATTCTGGTTGCACGAAGATAGCAATCCTATTGCGCTGGTTATCGCTTCACTTCGCTCACGCGTGGAGCGACGTGGTGTGGGCACGCTGTACGGCGCGCACGTTGCCCCAAGAGCGGGGCTTGGGCTCGTAGGAGCCCGGCGGTCGGGCTCCGCCACGAGGAGCCCTGACGATGACGACCCTTTCCGATACCCATCTGCTTGTTTTGAGTGCAGGAGCAGCGCGCGACGACCGGCTTGTGACGAAGACCAGGCGCCTGCCCGGTGCGTCACTGCAGCGCGTGTGCGAGGCGCTGGCCAAGCGCGGCTTGCCGGTGCTGGCAGAGCTCGAAGCGCGCGATACCGGTGTACTCACCATCGAGACCGAAGAGGGCTGGCACGGCTTGGCGATCACGGCCGCTGGGCTTGAAGCCATCGGGGTTGAGGAGGAGGTCGACGACCGCCCCCGCGATGAGCGGCTGGGCGTCGACCTGGCACTGATCGAGGGGCCGGAGTACCCCGCACCGGAGCCGGAGGCAGCGATTGCCGCGACGGTGACTCACAGCTCGCCCGTAGCGGTGGAGGCCTCGGCGGCCACCACACGCGGCGGTGGTCAGAGCCTGAAGCCCCCTCAGCGGCCTTCTGCGGCCCGTGGCGTGGGTGGTCTCCGTATGGCCGCAGAGGCGGTGTTGACGGCCTGGGAGGGTGGCAGCGACCTTGCCCCGGTGATGGTGACGCTGCAGGCGGCGCTGGCACCTGCAAGCAAGGCACCGCGCACGCCACGCACCGGCACCAAGACCGAGGCGGTGCTGATGCTGCTGCGCCGCGAGGACCGGGCGAGCATCGCGCAGATCATCGAGGCCACCGGCTGGGCGCCGCACACGGTGCGGGGCTACCTCGCCGGGCTGAAGAAGCTCGGCGTGAGCGTCAAGGTCCTGGAGCGTGTGCGGCAGGTCGGCCCCAACAAGCAGGGGGCGAAGGTGTCCTACTCGATCTATCGGATTGCCGGCTGATGCGACGCCGCGACGCCCGGCCGCACTACGCGGTCGGGCTGACCCGCGTCTCGACGGCCGAGCAGGGCCAGAGCGGGCTCGGCCTCGAAGCGCAGAGCGAGAGCATCCGGCGCTTCTTCGAGAGCCAGGGCTGGGTGCTGGTCGCGGAGTACTCCGACGTTGCGAGCGGCAAGGACGATCGGCGGCCAGGGTTCCAGGTGGCACTGGCACGGTGCAGGCAGCTTGGCGCGGTCCTGGTCGCGGCACGGCTGGACCGCATCACCCGCCGCGCGCACACGCTGTCGCAGTTGCTGGAGGAGGGCCTCGCGATCCGTGCCGCCGACATGCCAGCGCGGATGACCTGATGATGCGGGTCTACGCGGCCATGGCGCAGAAGGAGCGGGAGCTGATCAGTGAACGCACGCGGGCGGCGCTGGCGGCTGCGAAGGCACGCGGCAAGCACCTTGGCGGAGATCGGGGGTACCGGACCACCGTTGGTCCTGACGCGCTCGCCGCGACGGAGGCACGGCGTGACGCTGCCGACCGCACCGGGTATCGGGTCCTGCTTGAGATCGAGGCCTTGGGGCCGGATGGCGTCGAGGGCTAGGCGGAGCTTTCCCGCGCACTGACCCGCCGTGGCGTGCCGACGCCCCGCGGCCGCACTGCATGGACCCACACCACCGTTGCGAGGCTGATAAAGCGCTCCTCGACCTGACGTGACGTAGCGGTCACAAATTCGACCTCTGATATGCTATGTTAGGCGGGCGTAACGGCGGAGCACCGCCATGCAGATGGCGAACGGCAGTCTCGACCGGTCCATGCCCATGGGCGCCACGCTGGTTCCGGGCGGTGCGACGTTCCGAACCTGGGCTCCCGCAGCGCGCGACGTGCATCTAGTTGTCGGTTCTGCGGACCTCGCCGCTGCCAGCGCCTCCGGGTGGACCCCCGGCCCGGCGACGCGGATGGAACCGCGGGGCGACGGTACCTGGGCCTGCTTCGCGGCGGGTGTGCACGACGGAGACCCGTACCTTTTCTGGATCAGGGGGCCGGCGGGCGGTTCGGAGGGCTTCAAGCGCGACCCGTACGCACGCGAACTTGGCCTCGAGCCGCCATTCCCGAATTGCCATTGCCTTGTCCGTGGGGGCCATACCTACCCGTGGCGCAGCCAGGGCTGGCGCCCCCCTGGCTTCCGCGACCTCGTCATCTACCAGCTGCACGTCGGCGTCTTCTGGTCGGTTGATGCAGAAGGACAGGACCGGCGCCGGCGCTACGGCCGCTTCCTCGACGTCGCGGAACGCATCCCCTACCTCGCCCAACTCGGCGTCAACGCGGTCCAGCTGCTGCCGATCCAGGAGTATGATGGCGGTTTCAGCCTCGGGTACAATGGTCTCGATTACTACTCGCCAGAAATGGCGTACCAGGTCGAGCAGCCGGCTGACCTCGACCGGCATGTGGGGATCGTGAATGCGCTGCTCGCCGCACAGGGCGCGGCACCGCTTGCCACGGCCGACATCGTCACCGGCCCCAATCAGCTGAAGTGCTTGATCGATCTCTGCCACCTGCATGGCATCGCGGTGATCTTCGACCTTGTCTACAACCACGCCGGCGGTGGGTTCGATGGCGCAACGGGCCGCAGCATCGCCTTCTACGATCGGCAGACGCCAAGCGGCGCCGCCTGGCAGGACGACAAGGCAACCCTCTATTTCGGCAACGGCGAGCATGCCGGCGGGCTGGTGTTCGATTACCAGCGAGACGAGGTACGCGCCTTCCTGATCGAGAATGCGCGCTTCTTCCACGACGAGTACCGCATCGACGGTATCCGCTACGATCAAGTGAGCGTCGCCACCAATCATCCGCATGGCGATCGCTTCGCTCGCGACCTCGCATCCACGCTGCGCTTCCATCGGCCGGAAGCGATCCAGCTCGCCGAGTACTGGAACTGGGATCGCGCTCGCGCTGTCGATCCGCAGGGCCTGGGCTTCGACGCAGCGTTGGCTGATGGCTTTCGCAATGCCGCCCGCGAGCTTCTTCGCGAAGCGTCGGGTGGTCGAGCCGCGACGGTCCGCATGGGGGCGCTGGCTGATGCGCTGCACCCGCCGCCCGGCTTCCCTGATGCCTGGCGGGCGGTGCAGTGTCTCGAGGACCACGACATCGTGCGCTGGGATCACGAGCGTCGTGTGCCGCGACTGCCCCGCATCCCAGCGCTGGCCGACCCGTCGGACCCGCGCTCCTGGTACGCGCGCAGCCGGAGCAGGGTCGCCACTGCGCTGCTGCTGACCGGGCCCGGCATCCCCATGCTCTTCATGGGTCAGGAGTTTCTCGAGGACAAGCCGTGGCATGACGACGTCGAGAACTGGTCGCAGTTCCTGATCTGGTGGGACGGGGTGGACGGCGCGGACCGCCACATGGCGGACTTCCGGCGATGCGTTGCCGAACTCATCGCACTGCGTCGGCTAATGCCCGCTCTGCGCGGCGAGCGCATTCGCACGCTGCTCACCGACGATTGGAACCGCGTCCTGGTGGCGCATCGCTGGATTGAGGGGGAAGGCCATGACGCCGTGATAGTCGCGAGCCTGAACGAAGCGACGTTGCATGGCTACCGCGTCGAGATGCCTTGGCCCGGTACTTGGCACGAACGGTTCAACAGCGACTTCTACGATCACTTCCCGAACCCTGCTGTCAGCGGAAACGCTGGTAGCGTCTGTTCGCATGCGTCTCAGGGCACGATCTACCCCTGGATGGTCCAACTTACGATCCCCGCCAATTCCGTCCTCGTCTTTGCTCGCGAGCCGTAGCGCCACGCCTTCCCCATTGCATCTGTTCGTCACCGAGCAACGGTCGTTGGTCGGTGTTGAACAGGGCTACTGCGATGGTGGTTGCTGCTCTGCAGTGAGCTGCGCGGCTTCGGCAGCCAGCTCATCGGCTTCGGCGATCTCGTCGCGGACGTGTTGGAGGATGCGCTCAAGTTCGGCATCGGTCATCTGGTCCATCTGCGTCGGTCCGACGCGAAGCTCCTGCTTCTCGCGCCATCCCGCGCGCGCCTTCATCCAAAAAATCGCGGCCGCGACGTTGTTGCCCGTCGTCGCCATCTGGAACAGCGACTGCGCCACCTTGGCGGTGGCCTCGACCATGCCGCGGTCGAGCTCGCGCCGGAAATGCCTGCGCAGCGTCTTCGGCTCGATCTCGAGAAAGGTGGCGATGTCCTCCTGGGGGATGCCGAAGCCGCTCATCGCACGCACCGTGCGTCGCTGCTCCTCCGTCGGTTCAAACCGAACGCCCTGCATCGGTCGCCTCCTCGGCTCGCTCGCGCTGGATCGTCTCGAACGTCTCGCCGGTGGCCGCGAGCGTCGCCGCCTCGCCGGTGAAGGCCTGCCAGCGCAGCACCGCGACGTCAACGTAGGCCGGCGAGAGCTCGATGGCGTGGCAGGCGCGGCCAGTGGTCTCCGCAGCGATCAGCGTGGTGCCGGAGCCGGAGAAGGGCTCGTAGACCGCCTGGCCGGGTGCGCTGTTGTTCTGGATCGGCCGCCGCATGCACTCCATCGGCTTCTGCGTGCCGTGCATGGTGGCGGCATCCTGGTCCCGGCTCGGGATCGTCCAGAGCGTGGTCTGGCGCCGGTCCCCTTGCCAGTGGCCTTGGCCCTTCACGGCGTACCAGCAGGGCTCTCAGCCGCTCCCTCATGGGCTTCGCCAAGTTGGTGGAGGTGTTCGACGCGCACGGCGTGACGTTCGTGTCCGTGACGCAGAGCTTCAACACGACGACCAGCATGGGTCGGCTGACGCTGAACATCCTGCTCAGCTTCGCGCAGTTCGAGCGCGAAGTGATCGGCGAGCGCATCCGCGACAAGGTTGCCGCGTCGAAGGCGCGGGGGATGTGGATGGGCGGCAAGGTGCCGCTGGGGTACCGCGTCGAGAACCGCAAGCTGATCCCGGACGAAGACGAAGCCGCGCGCGTGCGCCGGGTGTTCACCCTTTTCGCTGAGACGGGCTCGGGCGTCGAGACGGTGTGGTGGCTCCGAGCGGAAGGGATCACGGCGAAGGCTGGCCGGGCGCTGGACAAGGGCGACGTCTACAAGATCCTGAACCTCCGCACCTATCTCGGCGAGGTCGTGCACAAGGGGGCCATCTATCCCGGCGAGCACGAGGCAATCGTGCCGCGGGATCTCTGGGACCGGGTGCACGCCATCCTGCAGGTGAGCCCGCGCAAGGGCGCCGCCGCCAATCGCCAGCAGGAACCAGCGCTGCTGAAGGGGCTGATATTCGGCGTCGACGGTCGGGCGCTCTCGCCGACGCATGCGCGCAAGCGAGGCCGGCTCTATCGCTACTACGTGGCGCAGCGGGCGCGGAAGGGCGACGCGGACGACAGCATCGTCCGGCGCATCTCGGCGGTGGAGATCGAGGGAGTGGTGACCGCGCAACTCCGCGCGATGCTGCTGCAGCCCGAGATCGTGATGGGCACGTGGCAGGCTGGTCGGAACCATATCCCAGACCTGACGGAGCGCAAGGTTCGCGAGGCGCTGAGCAATCTCACGCCGCTCTGGGACGAGCTGTTCCCCGCCGAGCAGCAGAGGATCGTGCGTCTGCTGGTCGAGCGCGTGACGGTCGGCCACGACGGAGCCGATATCACCCTGCGCGTCGAGGGGCTCGCAAGCCTAGCACGCGATCTCACGATGAGGCCGGCGGCATGAGCGGTCCGACGCACGTCACCGTGCGCGTGCCGCTGCGCATCAAGCGCCGCGCAGGGCGCAAGACGATCGTCACACCGGTCATCGATGGGCTGGCAGCGCCGACCGCAACGCGCGCGGATCCGACGCTGCTCAAGGCGCTCGCACGCGCCTTCCGCTACCAGCGGATGCTCGACGAGGGACGCTACGCCTCTGTCAGTGAGATGGCCGCTGCAGAGAAGATCGAGCGGGGGTACCTCGGGTCGCTGCTGCGCCTGACGCTGCTCGCGCCTGACTTCGTCGAGGCAATTCTGGATGGGCGGCAGACGCAGAGCCTCAGCCGTCCTATGCTCTTCGATAACCTTCCAATTGTGTGGACAGACCAAATCACAAATCTTGCGTAACGCCTCGTCACTTCCCCCGACCGTGAAGCCGGTAGAGCTCGTTGGCGCGCGTCAGGTGGATCCGGACCGCTTCCGCCGCGGCATCCGGATCGGCGCGTTTCACCGCACGCACGATGGCTTCGTGCTCAGCCACGGTCAGCGCCTCGAGACCTGAGACGTGCACCTGGACAATGTGGAACTCGGAAAGCCAGTCGAGAATCGCCTCCAGCAACACGGGGTAGAGTGGGTTGCCACTGAGCGCCGCGATCTCGCGATGGAACTGCATGTCTGCCCGCAGGAACGCGAGCCCACTGCCAGCATCACGCATGGCACCGATGGCGGCCTCAAGCCGGGCAACATCCTGCGTCTGGGCCCGCTCGGCAGCCTTCCGCACCAAGGCGGTCTCAAGCTCGAGGCGGGCAGCTTTCAGGTGCTCGAGATTCTCAGGTGAGCTCCGTAGCAGATGGGCCATGCCGGCACCGAAGCGTCCAAGGATCCGAGCCGCCGAGGGCTCGAGCACGCGAGCCCGCTCGCCGTGGCTCGTCGCGATCGCGCCAAGTCCTTCCAGAAGTTGCAACGCTTCCCGCACCGCGACCCGGCCAACGCCGAACCGCTGCATCAGCTCATGTTCCGAGGGTAGTTGAGAGCCTGGTGGAAAGTCGCCGCGCTGGATCAGTTCGATCAGACGTTCGGCAACCTGCTGGTGCAGGCGAATTCGCGCAATCGGTTCGGCAGCATCAGTCATCCCGCAGCTCCAACATTTGCTGGCCATCGGTGTCGCCGGTCGTGCCCAGCAGGGCAAGACCGTTGGCAATCTCCTCGCCGAGGATTCCGAGAGCCCGCTCAGCCCCCGCCTGTCCGGCGGCGGCAAGTCCCCAGATGACGGCCCGGCCGACCAGGCAGGCGCGCGCACCGAGGCTCTGTGCCACCAGAACCTCGCTGCCATGACGGACGCCCCCATCCATCATCAGCGTCGTTGCCGGGCCTACCGACGCCGCGATCGGCGGTACGGCGTCGATGGCCGCGATCGCCATGTCGAGCTGACGGCCACCGTGGTTCGACACCATCACTGCATCCGCACCGATTGAGACCGCGCGCAGGGCATCCTCCGGATGGAGGATGCCCTTAATCGCGAAGCGGCCAGGCCAGGCCTCGCGCAGCCGTGCGGCATCGTCCCAGCTGAACTCGGCGTCGAACACTGTCGCTACATGGCGCGCGATGCTGATTGCCCCTTCCTCGCGCGTGCGAGCAAGATTGCCGAAGCCGATGCGAGGCCCCCGCAGCGCGGCGATCGACCAGCCTGGATGCGCGGCAAGATCGAGCAGAACCCTAGCCCCCAGCCGCGGCGGCACTGCGAACCCATTGCGCAGATCACGCAGTCGCCTACCCTGAGCAGCAAGATCCGCGGTCAGGACGAGGGCTTCTGCGCCTGCGTCGGCGGCGCGCAGAAGCAGTCCGGTCATCATCTCACGATCCCTGAGCGGATAGAGCTGAAACCACAGCCGGCCGTCGGGGACCGCACGCGAGACCTCTTCGATCGATGCGACTGAGTTCGTCGACAGGCAGAAGGGAATGCCGGCCCGGGCGGCGGCACGGGCGAGCCCGATCTCGCCATCAGGATGAAAGAGACCCGCAAGCCCGATCGGAGCGATTGCGAGCGGCAGGCGCGCGGTCTTCCCAAGGAGATCAACGGCGGGTGTCGGTGAGGCCCCCCCGAGCACCCGCGGCACGAGCGAGCGGCGCTCGAACGCCGCCCGGTTGGCGGAGAGGGTCCGCTCCTGCCCCGCGCCGCCGGCGATGAAGTCATAGACGAACCGTGGCAAGCGGCGGCGAGCCGCGCGTTCGAGGTCCGCGATGCTGTGCGCCTCGTCCAGCCTCATCAGACGTGCCCGGCGAGCCACAGCGTCAAGGGAGGCCATACCGCGATCAGCACGAGCACGACGATCGACCAGCCGAGAAAGGGAAGCACGTCGCGCGCGACCTGCCCGAACTTCACGTCGCCGATGCTGCCGACCACGAACAGCAGCAGGCCGACCGGCGGCGTGATCAACCCCACCATCAGGTTGATCACGATCAGCGCGCCGAACTGCACGCCGTCGATGCCAAGGTCCGTCGCGATCGGCAACAGCGCGGGCACGAAGATGACCATGGCCGGCAATGGCTCCATCAGGATGCCGACGACGAGCATGACCGCGTTGACGATCAGGAGTGTCAATGTTGGGTCGGTGGTGATGCCGCGGATGGTGCCGACGATAGCGCCGCTGACCCCGCTTTCGGCCACCAGCCACGAGAACGGCCCTGCAGCGGCGAGGAGGAACAGGATCACGGCGCTCGCCCGCGCAGCGCTGACGAGCAGCGCCGGGATCGCCGCCAGTGGCAGGTCGCGATAGATGAACCGCGACACCAGGAAGGCGTACAGCACGGCCACCGCAGCGATCTCGGTATCGGTCACCAGGCCGAAGCGGATCCCGAGCAGGATCATCACCGGCATCCCGAGCGCCCAGAGCGCGCGGACGGTCTGTCGGCCGCGTTCGCGCCAGGTGGCCTTGGCGTCGGCGGGTAGGCGCCGCCGCCGCGCCTCAATCGAGCA
The DNA here is from genome assembly GCF_007644105.1 of Elioraea rosea. Lineage (GTDB taxonomy): Bacteria > Pseudomonadota > Alphaproteobacteria > Acetobacterales > Acetobacteraceae > Elioraea_A > Elioraea_A rosea. The sequence continues at coordinate 41,566 of NZ_VFAC01000011.1, forward strand.
GATCACGAAGAAGCCGGCCGCGAGCAACAGGCCTGGCAGAATGCCGGAGAAGAACATGCGCGCAACCGACTCGTTCGCCATCTGCGCATAGACGACCATAGGAATCGAGGGCGGGATCACAGGGCCGAGCATCGCCCCGGCCGCGATGACGGCAGCCGGATAGCTCTGGCCGTACCCCGAGCGTTGCATGGCCGGGATCAGCGGCTTGCCGGTCGCGATCGCATCGGCGATCGCCGAGCCGGAGATGCCCGAGAGCATCAGGTTGGAGACGATCCCGACATGGCCCAGCGCGCCTCGCCGACCGCTCACTAGCGCGCGCGACCAGTCGATCAGCCGCGCGGTGATGCCGCCACGGTTCATGAGCTCACCCGCCAGGATGAACAGCGGGATCTGCACGAGGGCGTAGAGGCTGACATAGGAGAGCATCGACGACGGCAGCAGCACGGCATCGACGCCCCGCCCGCCATGCAGCTCGATGCCGATCCAGGCAGCGGCGACCATCGCAAACCCGACATCGACGCCAACCAGCAGGAGCAGGATGAACGAGACGAACAGAAGTGCGATCACGAGGCCTGTCCGACCAGCGCAGCCAAGCGGGCGGCCACGCGCACCACCGCAGTTGCCAACATCAACGCGCAGCCAAAGACAAGGCCTGCCCCGGGCACGGCGAGCGTTAGGTCGGTGCCAAGAATCATCTGCATCTGCGCGATCTGGAGGAACACGAGGCCTTTCCAGACGATCACCACCAGGACGGTAATCGCAAGGAGGTCGAACGCGATGTCCATCACTGATTGCACGCGGCGCGGCAACGCATCGTGCACGAAGGTGATGCGGATTGCCTCCCCGGCCGCGTACACCCGCGCGAAGCCCAGGAAGCAGAGCCAGACCAGGCCGACCTTCACGTACTCCTCCGGCGAGTGCCGCCAGAAGGGGGCGATGTTCCGGTCGATCACCTGCGAGGCAACGATCCCGAACAGGCCAAGGATCGTCAGCGCGATCGCGATGTCGACGAGGCGAAGGACGAGCGCAGCAAGCGACCGCGCCGCCCGAGCGAGCGCATGCTCAGTTCGCGCTTCCATGGTGGTAGGGCGCGGTGGTCAACCCTGCATGGCACGAAGACGCGCGACGAGCCCTTCCGGCCAGACGCGTCCTTCCAGCGGCGCCGCGACATCGCGCAGCGTGATGCGGAATGCCTGGATGTCCGGTTCGGTGATCGTCACGCCATTCGCACGGAATGTCTCGAGCCCCTTCGCGTCGAGGTCCTCGGTCGCCGCCGTCATGTCGGCTCCACCTTTCCGCGCGGCCTCCATGATCACCTCGCGATCGGCCGGCGAGAACTCCTGCCAGAGCTTCTCGTTGGCGTAGAACGCAGCGGTCTCGAAGACGTGGCTCGTCTGCGTCCAGTGCTTCGCGACCTCGTACCACTTGTAGCCGATTGCCGCGTCGATGCCGTTCTCGTGCCCATCGACCTGGTTTCGGCTGATCGCCTGGTAGGTATCGCCAAGCCCAAGCACGACGGGCCGAGCCCCAAGCTTCTCAAAGGCAAGGCGGAGACCATCGATCGGCGGGATGCGGATGCGCAGCCCGCGGACGTCTTCAGGCTTCGCGACCGCACGCTTGCTGTTCTGCAGCCCCCTCGGCGAGCGCGCACCATGGACAGCGAAGATCCGCGCGCCAGATTGCTGGGCCAGGGTGTCGTACAGCTCACGGAAGACCGGGCTGTTGGCGATCCGCTCCGCGTCCTGCTTCGTGTTGAACAGGTAGGGGACGTAGGCGACGTTCAGAGCGCCGCCGCCGCGGAGCACGCCTGCATTGCCGATCGCCAGGTACGTCATGTCGACGGTGCCGAGCTGCAGGCCGTTGATCAGCGCCTGGATGTCGCCGAGCTGGCTGTCGGGGAACACGCGCACCTTGATGCGTCCTTGCGTCGCCTGCTCGACCTCGCGGGCGAAGGTCACAAGCGCGACGTGCGGCGTGGACGTCGTCGGCCAGGGCGATCCGAAGCGGAGCTCCCGCCCCTGCGCGGCCGCGGTGCGGATCCAGGGGGCGGCGAGCGGCGCAGCCATGACAAGCGACGCGAACGCGGAACGGCGTGTCAGCATGATGCTTCCTCCATCTTGGGAAGGTCACGCCGGCGCACCGACCGCCTTCCTTATTGCTCTCTCAGAGCCTATGATTGGGTTGTCTGATGAGTCAATGAGTGCTGCGCCCTCGCGCAGCACGTTTGGAGGAAGAGCCGGAATGGGACAACCCGGGCTTGCTGCGGCGATGGCCGGCGCAGATCTGCTCCTCGGCCATTTCGTCATGGAGTTTGCGACGCCTGGCATCGGCCCGATCGTCGCCGCCGCCGGCGCGGAATTCCTCGTGCTCGACATGGAGCATTCGGGGTTCGGCTTCGAAACCGTGAAGCAGGTTGCGGTATCCTGCCGCCTCATTGACCTGCCGCTGGTGGTGCGCGTTCCCGCCAAGCACGCCGACCTTGTCGGCCGCGCGCTCGACATGGGCGCCGATGCCGTGATGGCACCGATGGTGTCATCGGCCGAGGAGGCGCGCCTCCTGGCCGCGGCGACGCGCTACCCGCCTGATGGTCGTCGCGGCGTCGCAACGATGATCGCGCATGATCTCTGGCGCGGCGGTGACCTGGCGGACAAGCTCCGGAGCGCGAACGAGCGCTCGCTGCTTATTGCCCAGATCGAGACGGAGGAGGGGGTCGAAGCAGCCGATGCGATTGCGGCCACGCCCGGAGTCGGCTGTCTCTGGATCGGCCATATGGACCTTTCCTGCTCGCTCGGAATCAACGGCGCGTTCGAACACCCGCGCTTCCGGCGAGCGGAGGAAAAGGTGGCTGCTGCCGCGCGCGCCCATGGGCGGCGACTAGGCCGCCTTGCGGCAAGCGCCGGGGACGCGGTTTCACTCGTAGAGCGTGGCTACGACATGGTCGCGGTCGCGACCGATATCATTGCGCTCCAGGCGCATTTGCGGGCTGCCTTCGACGATGTGCGGGCGAACTGTCGAACCGACGCCAAAACGGTCGGGTGATCCCCCTTCACTACCGTTTCGGTCGGTCCGCTGTCGTGTTGCGTCGAATTTTGACAGAGCAGCAGGCGTGGTCAGACGGGCAACCGTATACTTGTCGGACTCATGGATTGGCTGCCAGCGCCGACCCCAACGTGCGCGGACGCGCCGCTGCTCGACATACTCGCCCGCCCTTCCGCTCTCCGTACATGTTCGCTAACCGGCACTACGCCTCCATCAGCGAGATGGCCGCTGGCGAGAAGATCGAGCGGGGTCCCGTTGGATAGGTGTTGAGGCTCACGCTGCTGGCGCCAGGTATTGTCCAAGGCCTTCTAGACGGATCCGGCGGTTATCAGTCAGATCTCCAGCGGCACCCTGCTGCGGTTCTCCTATCCTGGGCTGAGCAAGCCCAGATGCTTGAGCCCGCTTCCCCTGTCGCCAGGTTCTTGCGCGGGCGAGGACGGCGATCGGAGATGAGCATTGTTCGGCGCAACGTGATGGCCGCCGAATTGATCAGCGCCTACGGATTGCAGGAGCAGTCAGATCTCCAACGCCCACAAGGTTGCGGCGCAAAAAAGGCGTTCCCGACCAATGCATTAGACCTTGATGGCCAAATCGCCCCACCCTCAAGGTTTGGAGAATTCTCTGCCTCCGCGGAGGGAAACGGGCGGCCGTTCTGCTCGCGCACCAACAAGGTGACGCGCGGAACGCCCAAAGACCCTGCCATTCCTGGCGCCCGGCTACGTCGGAGAGACTGAGTTGTGTGAGGTGACTGGAGCAGCGGTGGGAACCCAGGACGGAACGTCTCTGTCCATCAATAATACGAATTTCGGTTACCCAGGGCACCTCGTGCTCGAGCTTTCGGAGCGCGGGTCGCACAATACCTTGGGCGTCGACCGGTCTCCGCTCCTCTCCGCTCGCGCATGGCTTCGAGGTCAAACGCTTCAACAGACGCCACATCCTCTCGACTCGGCACAATGTGGCCTATACTGACATGACTCACTGGCCCGTAGCAGAGCAGAAGCCTCGTCACCTCTTCGGCACGGATCATGCTCTTGCCTCGCATTACACTCCCCAGAAGTGCGCTGTCTCAGCTGCCGGCTCCGCCATGTGACCAGAACGAAGCACGGCTTGTGAAAGCGATCGCGCCTCCTACGCGACGCGCGTTCGGCATGGCCGCGGAGGCGGAGCGCAACAGTTGCGGTGGGGCAGATATCGGCCACACTGCTGGCCGGAAAGCTGTCATGACGTACCGACCCAGATGTCGTCCGACGGAATGAATCCGTTTTCCCCACCCGCATGGAATAAGGCAGTAGCGATCTCCGTGAGCATACAGTTCGACCTTCATACGCTGAGGCTCTTCGTGTCGGTATGCGAGACGGGCAGCATCACCAAGGCGGCGGGCCTTGCCCACCTTGCCGTCTCCGCCGTCAGCCGCAGGCTTGAGAATCTTGCCGACGGTGCGAGCGCTCCGCTGTTCAGGCGCCGCCCTCATGGCGTAGAGCCCACCGCTGCAGGCTTGGCGCTGCTGCGCTACGCCCGTGACGTGCTCAGCCTCAGCGAGCGGCTTGCTTTCACGCTTGCGGAACACCGCTCCGGCATCCGTGGCCATGTGAGGGTCGTCGCCAGCAGCACCGCACTCGCCCGCAAGCTCGCGCTCGACCTCTCGCGCTTCATCGCGGCCAACGATGGTATCCGCGTCGATCTTGACGAGGAGCCGAGCGTCGCAGGGCTGGAGGCACTGCGGTCACGCCGCGCGGACGCCGCCGTCATCGTCGACGAAGGCGCGGGGGATGACCTCACGCTGTTGCCCTATACAGAAGACAGGCTTGTCGTAATCCTCCCAGGCAGCCACCCGCTCGCAAAGATGCGGTCGATCAAGTTCGCTGACGCCGCGAAGCAGGATACGGTGACGTTGGATGCGAACTCGGCAACCTACAGGCTGTTAGCGAGGAAGGCCGCAGAGGCCGGATTGACGCTGCGTGTGCGCGTCCAAGCGCGGAGCTTCGACACGATCTGCCACATCGCCGCTCAAGGCCTCGGCATCGGGATCCTGCCCGAACACGCGGCCCGTCCCCTCGCCATCGGTCTTGGGTTGCGCCAGATCCCGCTGAGCGATTCATGGGCCAACCGCCGCATCGTGATTGCGATTAGCCGGGATGAGGAACCGGCCGCACCGCTGCAACGTCTGCTCAATGCCCTCGAGGAGGACGCGACGCGAGCGCCACGTAGCAGACGCGGGCGGAGTGATCGAGGTCGATCCTAGTGAGTTGCGCGTTTCGCAAATCACTCTTCAGCATTTCACTTCTTCTGATCACCGCCACGTGCCCTTACCATTCTATATGCCGTTGCGTCTTTGCCACGTTTCGCGGCGGGAGCGGCCGGGATGGATACCAACACGAGTGCGGGAGGTTGTCTGGTGGCGGAGCGTGTCCTTGGCGCCTGCTGCGTCGTGCTCGCGCTCGCTGCTTTCGTGCTGTTGAGGTCCAGCAGCGGCATCGGCGACCTGCTCGCGATTCCGTCCATTCAGTCGCCGCAGTTCTTCCCGAGCGCAGTCGCGTGCGTGCTCGGCCTCTCGGGCTTGGCTCTGCTGTTGGGGCCTCGCGGCGCAAAAGCCCAAAGTGAGGGGACCGACGGCTCGGCAGACCCTCCAGGCGGCGAGGCGACGACCAGCACCGCTGGCGTCGCTATCGTCGCTGCGAGCCTTGGCATTTATGGAGCAGGGCTTTTCTTGGTTGGCTTCCTGGTCGCCTCGATGCTGGCCATTCTGACCCTTGGCCTGGCCTTAGGGTACCGCCGCCTCTCCATCCTGATTCCTCTCGCCATCTGCTTCCCATTCGCCGTTCTTCTCGTGTTTCAGAAGTCAGCGCGCATCATGCTGCCGGAGGGGCTGCTCTTCTAGATGATCGAGCAGTTCGGAGCAGGCGCTGCGCTCGCACTGCAGCCTTATCCGCTTGCAGCGGCGATCGGGGGGCTAGTCCTAGGCGTGATTGTTGGCGCCATCCCCGGCCTGACCGCGACGATGACCATCGCAATCCTTACGCCCTTCACGTTCTTCCTGCCGCCAACCGTCGCGATAGGCGCGTTGCTCGGCATCTACAAGGGCGCCGTGTATGGCGGCTCCATCCCCGCAATCCTCATCAATACGCCAGGAACGGCCGCCGCGGCAGCGACTTCCCTCGATGGTCATGTGCTCGCGCGCCAGGGCCGGGCGCGCGAAGCGCTTCAGATGAGCCTCTTCGCCTCGGTCGCCGGCGACATGCTGGCGACCGTGGTGCTCGTGGTCGTCGCGGCGCCGCTGGCGGCGTTCGCCGTCACCTTCTCGGCGCCTGAGTACACGGTGCTGTTCGTCGTCTCGCTGCTGCTGATCGCCGGCGTAAGCGGTGGTAACCCATTCCTCGGGCTCGTCAGTGCCTGTTTCGGTGCACTGCTTGGCTGTGTCGGCATGGACCCGATGACGGGGACACAGCGCTATGTCTTCGGCGTGACCGATCTCCTGGGTGGAATCTCGCTCGTCCCGCTGCTGATCGGCATGTTCGCCTTGAGCGAGGTGCTGGTGCAGGCGGGGCAGCGCGACGACACTGGGGTGACACTGCCCAGCCGTGCCGGCGGCGGTCAGCCGCTGCGGGCCAACCAGATGAAGGCGGTCGCCCCCACCATCCTGCGATCATCCGGCATCGGGGCATTCATCGGCGCATTGCCGGGGCTGGGTGCGGAGATCGCGTGCTGGATCGGCTATGCGATCGCAAAGCGGCGCTCGCGGCATCCGGACCTGTATGGCAAGGGCTCGCTCGAGGGGATTGCGGCGGCAGAGTCAGCCAACAACGCCTCGGTTCCCGGAACGCTCATCCCGATGCTCGTGTTCGGCATTCCGGGCGACGTGGTCACTGCCGTCCTGCTCGGCGCCTTCATCGCCCAGGGGCTGACACCTGGGCCGCTTCTGTTCGTCAACCACGGGGCAATCATCTACGCCCTCTATGTGCTGCTCTTCATCACCAACGTCGCGCTGATCGCCGTCGGCATCGGCGCGATCGGGAGTTTCCGTCGCCTAGCAAACCTGCCACGCGGGCTTATCCTTCCCTGCGTCAGCGTGCTCTGTGCAGCGGGCGCGTTCGCTGTTAACTCGAGCGGCTTCGACGTGATCCTGATGTTTGCGGGCGGCTTCGCAGGCTACGGGATGAGGCGCATCGGTATGCCTATTCCCCCGCTTATCATCGCTTTGCTCATCGCGCCGTCACTCGAAGGCAACCTGCGCCAGGCGCTTGCTTTCTCGTCGGGCGATCCATCGATCTTCGTCACCCGCCCGATCTCGGCGGGAATAATCGCGCTGTTCAGCGCCGCCCTGCTCTTCATGCTCTGGCAGCGGATGCGGCGCTCCTCCTCCCCGACAATGCAAAGCGAAAGGACACGCTGATGCTTCGCACATCAAGACTGGTCGTGCTGGCGCTCGCCACCACGATGGCACTCGCAGCCCCAGGCGGCGGGGCGCGCGCGGAGGAGTTCCCATCGCAGCCGCTCCGCCTCGTCATCCCCTATCCGCCAGGTGGGGCCCTCTCCGTGCACGGCGCGATCATCTCAACGAGCGCCGAACCACACTTCCAGCAGCCGATGATCTCGCTGATCCGCGCCGGCGGCGGTGGCGTTGTCGGCGCAACCTTCGTTGCACAGGGCGGCACCGACGGCCATACGCTTCTCCTTGGGGAGCCCACCATCAACTCGCTGCGTCCGCAGGTCGAGAACCTCCCCTACAAGTCGGACGACTTCGTTCCCATCGCCCGTCTGACGGCCTCGCCCATCGTGTTCGTCGCTGCCGCGAATGCCCCGTTCAACGATCTTCGCGGCATGATCGAGTACGCGAAGGCCAATCCCGGCCGTCTTGTCTACAGCTCCGACAACGCCAATGGGTGGACGTACACCGCATTCGAGATGCTGAAGCGGGAGACGGGTACACAGATGCGCGGCATCGAGTTCGGCGGCGGCGGACCGGCGCTGACCAACGTGCTCGGTGGGAACACGATGGCTTATGCCGGCGACCCGAGCGTCGTGGGCGACCATGTTCGCCAGGGCCGGCTGAAGGCGCTGTGCGTTGCCTCCGATGCGCGGCTTCGCGCACTGGATACGATCCCCACCTGCAAGGAGGCGGGGGCTGACATCGCGTGGGGCCTGTGGCTCGGCATCTTCGTGAAGCAGGGAACGCCGCAGGTTCGGATCGATCGGCTCCGCACGGGCTTCGCTGCCCTCGTGCGCGACGAAGGCTTCCTGACATTGATGGGCAGGATCAACTCGACCCTTGCCTATCTCGATGGTCCGCAGTTCGCCGAGGTGCTGCGGGCGGAGCAGGCCTCGCTCCAGCAGCTGTACCAGTCTCAGCGCTCACGTAACTGAGGCAGGAGGCGGCAGGCCCGTCGCTGGACCTGCCGCCTGCCAACCCGACGAATGATGATGACACACGCGCGAGAGAGAATCGTGCTGGAGGGAGGGCTCGTGCTCGACCCATCCCGCACGCATCCAGTTCGCGCCGACGTGCTCATCGAAGGCGACACCATCAGCGCCATCGCAGCGCCGCTCAGTGTCTCTGATACGTCGATCCGTCGGGTTGATGCGCGAAGGCGCCTTGTCGTGCCGGGCCTCGTCAACACCCACACCCATAGCCACTTCACGCTTGCCAAGGGCCTCAACCCCGGCTGGACGCTGGAACGCCATCAGAACGCAGCGCCCTGGGTGACGGGTGGCGCCACCGCGGAGGACCTCCATCTTTCGGCCACTCTCGCGGCAGCCGAGATGATCCTGCGCGGCTGCACCAGTTGCTACGACATGGTCGTTCACCCTCCGGTTCCGACCGAGGACGGACTCGCCGCCATCGCTGCCGGATACGACGCCGTCGGCATGCGGGCCGTGATCGCAATGTCGATCGCCGACATGACGTTCTGGGAGGCGATCCCGGGCCTGATTGCCGCGATGCCGGATAGTGCCCGCCAAAGGCTTGAGGCGCTGAGGGCAGCGCCAGGAGATGCCACGCTCGCGGGCTGCAGGCAGGTGCTCTCGACCTGGCGATCGCGGCGGGTACGCGCGGCCATCGCGCCCACAATTCCGCTCCTTTGCAGCGATGCATTCCTGACCGCCGCCGCCAGGCTGGCCCGCGAGTTCGACGTAGGCCTCCATACGCATGTTGCGGAATCAGAGGTGCAAGCGCGCGTTGCACGACAGCGCTACGGTACCAGCCTGGTGGGACACCTCGACAGGCTCGGCTATCTGGGGCCCGATCTTCTCGCCGCGCATGCCGTCTGGCTTGACGCCGACGACATTACCCTGCTGGCGGAGAAGGGCGTCTCCGTCGCGCACAACCCGGCCAGCAACCTGCGCCTCGGCAACGGCATTGCGAGCATCGCCGCCATGCGGGCGGCCGGCATCCGCATCGGGCTCGGCACCGATGCCTGCACCTGCTCCGACCAGCTCAACATGTTCGAGGCGATGCGGATGGCGGCCCTCGTGTCGCGCGCCGGCGCACGGAATGCCGGCGATTGGCTGAGCCCGCATGACGTGTTCGCGATGGCGACGACCATCGGCGGCGAGATTCTCGGCGTTCCACGACTTGGGCGCATCGAGGCCCGCGCGCCCGCCGATCTCGTCCTTCTCGACCTCGACCAGATCGCCTACGTGCCGCTGAATGACGCGTTGACGCAGCTGGTCTTCAACGAGAGCGGCGCAGGCGTTGATAGCGTGATGGTCGCCGGCGAGTGGGTGCTCGAGAACCGGCGTTTCACACGGCTCGACTACGACCGCCTGGTGGCGCGCGTGCACGACGCAAATGCGGCGGCGCGGCAGCGGACAGCGCATGATCGGCCGTTCTACGAGATGATCGACCCGATCGTCGGGCTCTTCTGCTCCGGCCTATCGATGAAGTCGAGCCTACTCGACCGCCATCTCGATATCGGTTCGTTCTGAGCGATGGTCCATTGACAGGTTCGTGCTGCTCGGCTGACCTCTTAACCGTCGCCATACCTTGCGGGAGTGCAACAACGTGACGATCAGAACATGGATTCGCGGCGCTGTCGGGGCCGTCGTGCTGGCGCTTGCCGCCGGGACTGCCAGCGCCGAGGTCAAGGTCGGTGTCGTGCTGCCAGCCTCCGGCCCGGCCGCGACTACTGGCATTTCGCTGCGTGACGGTATGCGCCTTGCCGTCAACGAATGGAATGCGCGTGGTGGTGTTCGCGTCGGCGCCGGACAGCAGAGCGTGACGATGATCATCGAGGACTCGCAGTCACGGCCGGAGGTTGGCGTGTCAGGGGCGCAGAAGCTCCTCAGCCGCGACCAGGTCCACTTCCTGATCGGCGAGGCGTTTGCGAGTTCGGTCAGCCTTGCGATCATGGAGCTCTCGCCCCAGTTCCGCACCCCGATCATGAGCGGCCAGTCGATCGCCACCGCGATCTCGAACAAGATCCGCGACGACCGCGAGAAGTACCGCCGCTTCTTCAAGGCGAACTTCAACAGCGACGTCTACGCTATAGCACTTCGCGACTTTACCCAGGTGATGCGGACGCAGGGAAGGCTTCCTGCAGGTGGCGGCAGGATCGCCTTCGTTGTCGAGGAAACGGATGCGGGGCGTTCGAACGTCGCGGATGTGAGCCGCCTGCTGCGCGAGGAGGGATGGTCTGTCGCGACCGTCGAGGTCGTGCCCTTGAACCATACGGACTTCTTTCCGCAGCTCTCCAAGCTTCGCGCTCTGAACCCTGACCTGGTGGTGACGACGTTCACCTCCCCGCAGGCCGGCGCCTCCTTCGTTCGGCAATGGAACGAACAGGGCATGCGGATGCTGCACGCCGGGATCTACTATCCCCTGATCACGGAGTTTGCCCGGCTTGCCGGCCGTTCGACGGAGGGGATGGTGTGGTTGCCGAAGCTGTTCGATCCCGATCGGGTCGCCCTGCATCGTGACTTCGCGCAGCGGGCACGTGCCTCCCTCAACCGGGAGATCAACACCGATGTCGCCTATGGATACTGCTACATGATGCTGGCACTCACCGTCATCGATGCCGCCCAGTCTCTCGACCCCGACGCCATCGTCGCCGAGCTTCAGAAGGTCGACATGCCGTGCGTGATGGGGCGCTACCGCTTCGACCCAACGAACAATACCGCGATGGTGGGCGCCGACTATCTCTCAGCTCCGATCGCGCAGGTTCAGGACGGCATCAGCCATATCATCTGGCCGCCCGCGCTCGCATCGAGCGAGTATCGGCCTGCCGGCTCCCGGTAGGTCACGGCGCACCGGCACCGACGTGGCAGCCAATTCGGGAGAGGACGCCCCCGCGCTCGAGGCGCGGGGGTTGTCCAAGGTGTTCGGTGGCGTTCACGCGGTCGATGCGATGGACCTCACTGTCGGCCGGGGCGAGGCAGTCGGCATCATCGGGCCCAACGGCGCCGGCAAGACCACGTTGTTCAATCTGCTTGCGGGAAGCCTGCAGCCCACCGGCGGACAGGTGCTCCTCAGGGGCGCCGACATCACGTCATGGAGCGCCGACCGGCGATGCCGGAGCGGCCTCGCACGCACATTCCAGGTCACTCTCCCCTTTGATGATCTGACGGTGTTCGAGAACGTGCTCGTTGGTGCGCTAGTACGTGGCGAGACCTGGGCAGCCGCCGAGCGTCTGGCCATCGAGCTGATAGAGCACGTCGGCCTCTCTCACGCCGCCGCGAGGGCTGGATCGCAGCTGAGCACGGGGCAGAGGAAGCGCCTGGAACTCGCCCGCGCCCTCTCCACTTCCCCCTCCGTGCTGTTGCTCGACGAGGTGACAGGCGGAGTCGACCAGGCAAGCGTTCCCGGCCTCATCGACGTCGTGCGCCGGATCGGCCAGACGGGAGTGAGCCTCGTGATCATCGAGCACAACATGACTGTCATCCAGGAGCTCGCGACGCGGCTCGTTTTCATGCACCAGGGGCGAAAGATCGCCGAAGGGCCAGCCGGAGAGGTAGCGGCCCGGCGGGACGTGCGCGCGCTCTATCTTGGCGAGCACGATGCTGCGGCTTGAAAACGTCAGCGTCTTCTACGGAGCGTTCCAGGTGCTCTGGGATGTGAGCCTCGATGTCCCGGAGGGAACGACGGCCTGCGTGCTTGGCCCCAACGGGGCCGGCAAGAGCACGGTGCTGAAGGCGATGGCGGGGCTCGTCCCTGTACGCGGCCGCGTGCTGTACCGCGGCCAGGACATCTCGAGGCTTCCAGCGGCGCGGCGTGTCGGCCTCGGGATGAGTCTCATTCTCGAGCGTCGGCGGCTCTTTACCGGCATGACGGCCCGGGAGAACCTCCTGCTCGGCGGCTATCTGCTGCCCCGCGTCCGTCGCGATGAACGGCTGCGTGAGGTGGTCTCGCTCGTCCCCGGTGTCGACGCGCTCCTCGGCAAACGGGCGGGAGACCTCAGCGGGGGACAGCAACAGCTCATCGCGATCGCGCGCGGCCTGATGGCGGAGCCGTCGCTGCTGCTCCTCGACGAGCCTTTCCTTGGCCTGTCGCCCAAGGCGGTGAATGAGGTCGAAGCGATCATCATGTCCCTCGGCAGGGCCGGCATGACGATCGTCTTCAACGAGCAGAACGTTCGCAAGTCGCTTGCGATGTCCGACAGGGCCGTCCTGCTCGAAGGGGGGCGGCTGATTGCGGCCGGTCCCTCCGCCGAGATCGGCGCCGGAGATATCGTTCAGCGCGTGTACTTCGGCACCCACGTGGCCCAAGGCGGTGCGGCATGATGACCCCGATGTTCCTGTGGGAGCAGGTCCTCAACGGCCTCATCGCCGGTAGCATGTACGCGTTGATGGCCACTGGCCTTTCACTGATCTGGGGCACCATGCGTGTGCTGAACTTCGCCCATGGCGAGTTCTTCATGCTCGGGGCGTTCTTCGCGCTGACCGCATTCGAGCTGCTGGAGCTGCCGCTGGCACCGGCCATTGCCGTGGCGTTGCTCGGCGTATTCCTTGCTGCGGTGCTCGTCCATCGCGTCACAGTGGCACCGCTGATGCGCCAACGTGGATGGGACTTCAGCACGATTGCAGCGACGCTTGGCGTCTCGATCGTGCTCCAGGACATCGCGCTCATGACGTGGGGCGAGCGCTTCCAATCCCTCCCCTATTTCGTCGAAGGGATCGTGCATGTCGCAGGCGTCCGGCTTCCGGCGCAGCGGGTGCTCATCCTCCTCGCGGTTATCATCGTCGTTGCCGGCCTCGTGACGCTGCTGCGCTTCACGCGCTTTGGCATGGCCATCCGCGCCGTCGCATCCGACCCCGAGGCCGCGTCGGCCTGCGGGATTAACACGCCGGCGATCCACGCAGCGACGTTCGGAATCGCAGCCATGCTGGCAGCGCTCGCGGGCATCATTCTCGCGCCGATCATTGCCATCAACCCCTGGATGGGTGTGCCGCCAATCCTCAAGGCGTTCGTGGTCGTCGTCCTCGGAGGCCTCGGCAGCCTCCCGGGTGCCGTGATCGGCGGATACCTGCTCGGAATCATCGAGGCACTCGGTGTCGCGGCATTCTCCTCCGAATGGCGCGAGGCGGTCGCATTGACTGTGCTGATCATCGTCATCTGGCTCCGGCCTCAGGGCCTGTTCGGCCAACGCATACGCGAGGCGTGATGCCCATGAGGCTCCTTCCGGCGTGGTTGCGTGCAAGTCCACGCCTGTGGTCGGGCGTCGCTTTGCTCGGCCTCGTTCCGCTGATAACGCGCGATGCGTATGTGCTGCAGGTCCTCAGCCTGGCGATGATCTGGGCGATATTTGCTTCGAGTTGGAATCTCGCCGTCGGCTATGCAGGGCTCAAGACATTCGGGCACCAGGCCTTCTTCGGCATCGGTGCCTACGTCTCGGCGCTGTCGGCGATGCATGGTGGCCTCTCGCCATGGGTGACGATGTGGTTCGGCGCGGTGGCGGCTGCCGTGGTCGGGGCGCTCGTCTGCTTGCCGCTGCTCCGTATCCGCTCATTGCCGCACCTGGCCATCGTCACGCTGGCCTTCGCCGAGATCGTGCGAATCCTCTGCTCGAACCTAGTGGACCTCACGCGTGGCGAGCTCGGCCTCGCCGGCATCCCGCCTTTCACGCCATTGTCGGTTCCGGGCCTGGGGCTCGTCTCGTTCGGGCCAGCCGACCGCGCCTCGACCTTCGTGCTCATCTGGAGCTGCCTCGCTGCCAGCCTCGCTTTCCTCGGCTGGCTCGTCCGCTCGAGGACCGGCCTGATCATCCAAGCGATCCGCGATTCGCAAGTCGCAGCCGAGAGCCTGGGCGTAAGCCTCACCCGCTACAAGCTTTTCACGCTGACGATCAGCGCCTTCCTCGCGGGCGCGGTTGGTGCTGTCTACGCTCATTTCGTGCTCGTGTTGACACCGACGTCGGCGCTCGGCATCGCGCTGATGGTCCAGATGACGGCGATCACGCTCGTCGGCGGCATCGGGACCCTGCAAGGCCCCCTGATCGGCTCCCTCGTCCTCACTGTTTCGGCCGAGGGGCTGCGGATGGCAGGCGACCATCGGATGCTCGCGTTCGGTGTCCTGATCGTCCTCGTCGTCCTGTTCGCGCCACGTGGCCTTGCGCGGCTGGACCTCCTCTTCGGCCGCCCGAGCCAAGCCGCTGGTGCTGCCCGATGAGGTGTTCGAAGGAGGCATCCTCGTGATACAAGTGCATGGCCTGCGGGCCAAATGGGTTCTCGCCCACGACGGCCGGCAGCCGGCAATCCTTGATGACGCGACGGTCGTCATCGACGGTAGCACCATCGCTGCCATTCTCTCGCCGGATCAGCCACAGCCCCCGCTCATGCGGGATCTCGGCGAGTCGCTGCTGATGCCCGGCCTCATCAACGCGCACAGCCATTGCGTGAGCGGGCCGCTCTTCCGCGGCGTGATGGAGGACAGGCAGTACGAGAGCCAGGGCCAGCTGATCGACCGCGTGATGATCCCCCTCGGAGAGATCGTCACCGAACTCTGCGACGAGGACGATATCCGAAAGATCGCGGCACTCGGGCAACTTGAAGTGCTGAAGTCAGGAACCACAATGATCATCGACATGCCGCGCGCAGGCCATGACGGATTCGGCCTCGCGGTACGTGAGATCGGGCTGCGCGCCTACGTCCACCCATTCCTCGCCTCGCCGACGGGAGCATCATGGGCGTGGAACGACGGCGCAGACTCCGGCGTCGAGCACGTGCTTGCGACGTTCCATCGGTGGCATGCTCGTTTCGACCAGGGCAGTTCCGGCCGCGTTCGTGTCGGCCTTGGGCCTTTGGCGCCGAACCACTGCACGCCATCATTGCTGCGTGGCATCGCCCGCACTCGTGATGCCATGAACGCGGCCGTGACGGTGCATCTCGCCCAAAGTCCTGAGGAGATCGCGCTCATCACCGATCGCTTCGGCATGTCGTCGGTCGTGTATCTCGACCGGCTCGGACTGCTTCAGCCCGGGCTGATTGCCGCACACTGTGTCTTCGCATCCCCCGAAGATCTTCGCCTCATGGCCGCACGCGGCGTGGCCGTTGCGCATTGTCCGCTCGCATACGCGAGGCTCGGCACGCTTGCTGCGCGCAGCCGCTTTACCGCCGAGGGCGTCACGGCGCTGATCGGAACAGATGCGCATGCGCACGACCTGTTGGCCGACGTTCGGCTGGCATCGATAAACAGCAAGTACGACAGCAAGCGGCAAGGAGCAGCCAACGCGTGGGAGCTGATCACTGCAGTCACCGAGGGGGCTGCAGAGGTGATCGGCCGCGATGATCTAGGCAGAATCGCACCCGGCGCGCAGGCTGACCTCGTCGCTTATCGTCTCGATGGCGCACACGTGCAGCCGGTGCATGATCCAGTGACGACTCTTGTCTGGAACGGCAGCGGGCGGGATACTGGCTTCGTGATGGTTGCTGGCGAGGTGCTCGTCGAGGACGGCCGGTTCACGCGCTTCCGTGAGCAAGACATCATTGCCGCAGGCAGCGCGACTATTGGCCGCGCCTGGGCGCGTGCAGTTGAGCGGAACATCATCGAGCGACGCCGCTGAGAGGGCCCCGAACGCCTTCGGCTCGTCACGCCCGGTTCAGGTTGGTCGGAGCCTCTGCCGAGCCCGTCGTGTGTCCCTCGAGGTGCCGGAGGGGTACGATCGAGCCCCAGTCAAGATCGCGAGGCTAGGGGCATCGCGTTCGCGCCCCACGCAGGCGGCGGCTACTGCGCCTTTCGGAGAGACATCGCAAGCTTGCGCTCGCCGTTATGCCGCCGATAGGTCAGCCCCTCCGGGTCGCCCAGACGCCCACCTGATGATGCAATGGACTGATCGTGACACTTGACCGTCGCCCCTTTGGTTGGTCCGGGACATGTGTTCGTTCGGACCAACGGCGGAGGAGGGAGGATCATGCGACGAAGATGACTTCACCCTCGACCAACACGACAGTGGAACTCGGCTCCCTGGGACCGGGTGGGTGGGTGACACCGGTTTCGCGCTTCTCCCACTTGGCCACGGTCTTCGGATTGATCCTGTAGCGTTTCGCTGAGGCCCTAAGACTGGGTTGACTATGCTCAACGCTCGACTGACCGCTGCCGTCGTGCGGGCGCTCCGACGAAGAATTTAGCCCCCAACGCGTCCTTTGGTGCTGCGGAAAAGAACGCACCATAAAACCCTAGAAGCACCCACCTGTAGTGATACTGGTACGCGTCTGGCAAGAAATGACGTCAACTGACCTAATTTGCTTTGATCCCTCGCTCTCTGATAAGCCTGCCCCATGCGTCCATCTCGCTGTCCATGAAGCGGCGGAGCTCTTCAGGTGTGCCGCCGACGGGTTGAATGCTGAGTTCTGCAAACTTCTCGCGCACGGCCGGAGCCTGCAGCGCTGTTCCGAATGCCTCGTTCAGCTTCATCGTCGCCGCATCCGGTGTTGCCGCCGGCACGACGAGGGCCGACCAGGCGACCGCTCCGTAGCCAGGGACACCTGACTCAGCGATTGTCGGCACATTCGGCATCGCGGTCGAGCGGCTCTGCGAACTGACGCCGAGTGCCCTCAGGCGGCCGCCTTGGATGTGCGGCAGCGCCTCCGGCACGCTGACGATCATTGAGTCTACGCGACCTGCGATGATGTCTGGCAGCGCTGCAGTCGAACCTCTGTATGGCACGTGCTCGATGCGCACGTCGGCTAGGGCCTTGAACATTTCGCCTGCGAGATGCGATGCCGAGCCTACGCCAGAGGAGGCCATGGTGAGTTGTCCCGGCTTCGAGCGTGCCAGCGCCAGGAACTCCTGGACGGATGTGGCCTGGATGCTCTGACCGATGACCAGGACGTTTGGGACGATACCCGCCATGATGACAGGACGGATGTCGGTCCGCGGATCCCAGCCGAGATTGTCGATCAGGAAGACGTTGGACGCGCAGCCGAGCGTGCACATCAGGATCGTGTGGCCGTCGGGCGTCGCACGTGCGCCTGCCTGCATCCCGATGTTGCCGCCGGCACCGGTGCGGTTCTCCACTTGAACCGGTTGCCCCAGCTGCGGCGAGGCATGCTCGGCAAGCAGTCGCGCAACGATGTCCGGAGCGCCTCCCGGAGCGAACGGCACGATGATGCGAAGCGGCTGCGTTGGGAATGGCGCGGTCTGCGCCACCACGTCTCCTGACGAGTACGCAACGAGGCTGACTGCGAGGGCAGCCATCATGACGTGTCGCATAGGAGATCTCCTTGCCCAGTGCTCCCGGCCGCTCTTCACAAGGCGGCTCGGATGACTGAACATCCCGTTTCGATGTCGGTCAAGGGGACGAAGATGGATCAAGCTGCAATGTCTGCACGGGCGCGCGACGCCATCGACCAGGACGCGATGGTTGCGCTCCTTCGGCAGATGATTGCGATCCCGAGCCAGCACTTCGAGGAAGCGAAGGTCGGTGCGTTCATGGCTGAGCGCATGCACGAGGCCGGCTTCTCGGTGACGGAGATGGACGTCCATCATCCGCTGCAGGAGGGGCGCTTGACGCGCCAGTCAATCGGTCTGCTGAAGGGAACAGGTGGCGGGCCGACGGTGATGATCAACGGCCACCTCGACGTGAACGTGCTGATGCCGGGATGGACGGTCGATCCGCACAGCGCGCATTACGAGGACGGGTGGATCTGGGGGCTTGGCGCGCAGGACGACAAAGGCGGCCTCGCTGCCGCGTTCGAGGCGATCCTCGCCATCCAACGCGCTGGCGTTCCGCTCAAGGGGGACGTGCTGTTCTGTCCCGTCGCTGCGCACAAGGTCGGCGGAACGGGAACGCGGACCCTCGTGAAGAACGGTGTGAAGGCCGACTACTGCATCAATCTCGAGCACTCGGCGAACACGATCGGATCCGTCATCGTGGGCTCGGTCCGCGTCAGGCTGCGTACCAAGACGCCAGGCCTGTTCTTCCGCTTCACCGAGGAGGCGCGGGCAGGGTACTTCAACCCGCTCGAGCAGCATGCCCTCCTGATCGGCGCCTTCGGCCCGAGCTTGACGCCGCTGCCGCACAATGGCTGGGCGCGCCACAGGCCGCACCCGCAACTTCCTGGCTTCCCCATGATCCGCTACGACGCCGTCTCCAAGGACCACTACGGCACCTCGTCTGACCTCATCTTCCAGATCAGGACCGTGCCCGGAATGACGCTGCAGGGGGTCATCGAGGATGTCACTGCGGTGGTCGAGCGCCTGAAGGCTCAGCACCCGGCGCTTGACTGCGAGATCATCATCCCCGCCAACGGTGCGAACGATCCGTTCTACATGGAACCGACCGCGCTGGAGGACGATCACCCGCTGGTCGCTGCGATGATCCACGGCTACCGCCACGCGACGGGCAAGGAGCCCCAGGTCGGCGGTGTCGAGCGAATCGGCAATTTCGGGGACGGCAACGTGCTGCAGGCGGCTGGCATTCCGTCCGTGCAGTTCGGGCCAGGTGACATCAAGCGATATCCCGAATGGCCCGCACCGGACGAGCGTGTCCATGTCACGGAGCTCATGACGACGTCGCGGACCGTGGCGCACGCGATCGTCGAGCTGTGCGGATGAGCGTGGCCGATCTTCCGACCCTGCAGCGCGAGGCGCTCGCGCACGCCGCGCCTGCAGCCGTGCGGGCCGCCATCAGGGAGCGCCGCTGGACAGGCAATACCAAGCGGCTTGCGCTCGGCTACCACCAGGCGAATGTCACGATCCTGCCCGAGCGCTACGCGTTCGACTTCATGCGCTTCTGCCATCGCAACCCCCGCTCGCTGCCGCTTCTCGACGTCACCGACCCCGGCTATCCGCACCCCACGCTGGCTGCGCCGGAGGCCGATCTCCGCACGGACATTCCTGCCTTCTGCGTCTATCGCGACGGGCAGCTGGTCGAACGGGTGAGCGACCTGCGCCCCCTATGGCGCGACGACCACGTTGCCTTCCTGACCGGCTGCAACCTGTCGATCGACCAGGTGCTGCTTGAGGCAGGGATCCGCTTTCCCCATCTCGTGCGCGAGGATGCCTTTCCAGCGCAGTACCGCTCGAGCCTTCCGGCGCGCGAGGCGGGTGTATTCCGCGGGCCGGTTGTGCTGAGCTACCGGCCCGTTCCGGAGGCGCAGCTGCTTCGCGTGATAGAGCTGACGTCGCGGTTTCCGCTGTGTCATGGCGGGCCGGTACACGTTGGCGACCCCGGCCGCGTCGGTATCGCCGATCTCGCAGAGATCGACTGGGGCCGCAAGCCGGAGCCTTCGCCTGGGACGGTTCCTGCCTTCTGGGCCTGTGGCATCACCGCTCAGGCGGCCGCGCTCGCCAGCGCGATCCCTGAGATGATCACGCATGCCCCAGGCCACATGTTCGTGACGGATCTTCCGGTCTCTGACCGGACGTTCGGCTAGGCCACGACACGTCCTGCCGCACGGGTGG
This sequence comes from Elioraea rosea, assembly GCF_007644105.1. Classification (GTDB taxonomy): domain Bacteria; phylum Pseudomonadota; class Alphaproteobacteria; order Acetobacterales; family Acetobacteraceae; genus Elioraea_A; species Elioraea_A rosea. The sequence continues at coordinate 61,436 of NZ_VFAC01000011.1, forward strand.
CAGGCCGATGGGTGCCTCTGATGGGAGGAGTAGAGACGATGAACCGAAGGATGCTTGCCGCAGGGCTCGCAGCGCTGACGACCGCGTGGCTCGTGCCGATGCCGAGCCAAGCGCAGGCGCAGTCGACTTGGCCCGATCGGCCAGTGCGGCTCGTGCTGCCCTTTGCGGCGGGGGGGGCGGCGGATGTCGTCATCCGCATCGTTGGCGCGGCGGTCGCCGAACGGGTCGGACAGAACATGGTGGTCGAGAACCGCACGGGTGGCAGCGGAAACATCGGGACGGAGGTTGTCGCTCGCGCAGGGCCGGACGGATACACGTTCCTCGTCGGCTCTCCGGGCACGCTCGCCATCAACCCCCACATGTTCCAGCGGCTGCCCTATGACGTTCGGCGCGACTTCATCGCCGTGTCGCACGTCGCGAGTTTTCCGCAGGTCCTCGTCGTGCATCCCGGTGTGCCGGCCAAGACCATCGAGGAGTTCATCGCGCTTGCGAAGCGCGAACCCGGGAAGCTGAACTACGGGTCGAGCGGGAATGCCTCGACCGGTCACCTGATCACCGAGATGTTCCGGAGCCAGGCCGGGATCCAGCTTGAACATGTACCGTTCCGCGGTGGCGGACCTGCGGCGCAGGCGCTCGTTGCCGGTACCGTGCAGATGGTGATCGATGGCCTTCCCACCTGGCTCAGCTACATGGGCGGTGACCAGATCAGAATCCTCGGCGTCACCTCCGGCCAGCGCTGGCCAGGACTGCCCGACGTTCCTGCGATCGGCGAGAAAGCCGTGCCCGGGTTCGATCTTGGATCGTGGGTCGTACTCGCCGCGCCGACAGGCACGCCACAGGCCGTGCTCGAGCGCTTCGCCTCGGAGATCGACGTAGCCCTGAAGCGCGATGACGTGCGCCAGCGCCTCGCGCAGGCCGGAGCGCTCCCGGCCGGCGGAACGCCGGCGGAAGCGCAGGCGTTTCACATGCGCGAGCTAGAGAAGTGGAAGCGTGTTGTCGAAGTCTCAGGCGCAACGATCAACTAAGTTTGCTAGGCCTCCTTCACTTTTCTTGCGCGCTAGATCGCTGCCAACACGGCCTCCGGATGTGCCCTTGCGGCACTGATGAGCGCCCGCGCGACGGGATCGTTGGGCGCGATGCTTTGCTGCACCATGACCCGGTCGGCGAGCGCGGAGCGGTTGGCGGGATCGAACACGAGCGCGACGATCGCCTCCCAGACGCCCGCTGTGTTGAGGCGCTCGGGCAAGAGGGAGAGCGGAACGAGCGCGTCGGGCGGCGGTGGGGGCTCGGCAGATGGCTCCATGGCTACGGCAGCGGCGACCGGCGCGTCGCGCACTGTGTCGTCTGCCACAGCCTCCGTCGCGAGTGGCGTTCTGTGCATGCCGCTGCGCACGAGGACCGAGCGCCGCTCCGGGTCATCCCAGCGGCGGACGATGCCGCAGTGTCGAGATCTGACGGCACCAGGATGATGGATCACACTCGGATCGTTGTCCTGCGACCATCGCAATGTCCTTGCTCGCTTTTTCGCTTCGCTTCGGCGCTGCACCGAGTGACGTGGGGGAAGTGTAGAGGACGGATAGAGCGATGCGGGCTGATCGGGCGGAGAGGGTGGCGGCGAACCAGCAGCGCAGCCTGGAGGCGTTTCTCACAGCTCAGGCCGAGTTCGATGCGCTGGTTGCCGAGTTGCAGGCAACAAGCGCTGATCATTTCGGCGCCCACCCGGAGGCGGTGCTATGGGGCAATTCGGCGAACCTGGCCGGCAGGACCCGGCGCCTTCGCGACGCGACCGACGCCTACCACCGGCGCGGAGAATTCGCGCCCGGCTGAGCCAGGCGCCCGCACGCCTCGCGCGTTGCCCCGTGACGGGGGCTTGGGCTCGTAGGGGCCCGGCGGTCAGGCTCCGTGACCCGGAGACCCGGCGATGACCCCTGTCCGATACCCACCTGAGGTGGACTCGAGCTCTCGAGCCCAACGCAAGACATCCTGATAGGAGCCGTTGATCTTGAACGAGCTCCTCGCAGTAGCGACCGCAAATTGGCGCCTTTCGTGCGATAGATCGACCGTCTGGAAGGCCTTCGCGATCTGACCCACAACGTCCTTGAATACGGAGTCTGCTGGGGCAAACGTAATGGTACGCTTAGCCTGCACCTCCGAGTCTGCTGCGTCACCGGCAGGGGTTACGCCGTGGACAATCACGTCGTCTAAGGGATGCCCCTCACCGGCACGCTGCAGTTCAACGCGTTCAATGGTGATGCCTGGAAGCCCCCGCGGATCCGCCTCCGCAAGCATCGTCAGCAGGTAGTGAGCGGCAACTTCGGCCTCGAAGCGTGCACCAGCTGGACCCGTCGCGGCGGGGCTTACACCGGTCGGCCCGGCAGCTGGCGTACTATTCGTCATGTGACGCCAACGATTGTCGAACGTTCCGTAAACATCACGACCTATAACCTCTCACCCAAGTGTCGACGCCACCGCGCGGAAGCGGGCCACCGCGGCTTCCAGGTCCTCGGCGATGCTGGCTGGGATCTCGGCAGGAGGGGGAGTAAGGCGGGGCGCTGATGCGCTACCCCTTGGGCCTCAGGACTGGCGGTCTGCCTCAAATCGTCGTCGGCTCGCATGGCGGAACGGTAACACAGCCGAGAGCGCGTACAGGAGGGCGCTGGCATCTGACCGTCACGCAGGAGCTTCGGGGCTGCGATCGCGCGTTCGACCCCAGTGCTGAGCGGAGGAGCGGTCGCTTGATTAACTCATTTCGCGTCTACGGCGACGAAAACTGTTTGTGATCAATACGTTGAACCTTGTTGGCCAAATCACTCCACCCTCAAGGTTCGGAGAGTTTTCCGCCTCCGAGGAGAGAAATGGGCGGCCGTTGCGCTCGCGCACCATCAAGTTCGCGTGCGAAAAGCCGAAAGACCGGGCGGTTCTCGGCGGCCGGCCACGTCGGAGAGGCTGAGTCGAATGAGGTGACTGGAGCAGGGAAGTGAGCCGGGGAGGGAAAAGTCTCTGAGCGGCGAGCCTTGCCCTTGCGGGCAGCACGATCCTGCGCCTTTGGGCAACCACCCCACCGTCAAGCGCCCCTTGTGAAGCCATCGGGACGACCGGCAAGAGGCACAGCCATGGCCAGCGCCTGCGACCGTGCGGGCTTTAGGGTCTTCCAGAAATCGCGCGTTATCACAGCGCCCCATCTTGCACCCAGCCCGCCGACGGCGCTTGACTGCGCGGCATGTTCACCCTCTCCGCCCGGCAAGATCAGATCATGGCCCTGGTGCGCGTCGCAGGGCGCGTCTCGGTCGATGCGCTCGCCGAGAAGTTCGCGGTCTCGCCTCAGACCATCCGCAAGGACCTGAACGAGCTTTGCGAGGCACGGCTTCTGTCGCGTGTCCATGGCGGCGCGATGCTGGCGTCAGGCACCGAGAACATGGCCTACGCCGCCCGCCGTGCCCTGGCGGCGGACGAGAAGAAGCGCATTGCCGCCGCCGCCGCCCGTCTCGTGCCCGATGGATCGAGCCTCTTCATCAACATCGGAACCACCACCGAGGAGTTCGCCCGCGCCATCACCGGCCGCCGCGGCCTCCTGGTGATCACCAACAACCTGCACGTCGTCTCGATCCTGCTGCCCAGCCCGGAAATCGAGGTGGTGGTCGCCGGCGGCCTGGTCCGCCGTGCCGATGGTGGGATCGTCGGCGAAGCGACGATGGACATGGTCTCACAGTTCAAGGTCGATCTCGCGGTGATCGGCGCGAGCGCGATCGACGAGGATGGAACGCTGCTCGACTTCGACTATCGCGAGGTGCGGGTGACCCAGCGCATCATCGCCAACGCGCGCAAGGTGATCCTGGTGGTCGATGCGCTGAAGTTCGCCCGCAGCGCACCGGTGCGGATCGCCCATGTCGCGCAGCTCGCCGCGGTGGTCACCGATGCACGGCCTCCCGACCGCTTCGCCCAGGCCTGCGCCGAGGCAGGCGTGGAGCTGGTCGTCGCCGCCGGGCAGGGGCCGCGGGGTGCGGCCAGCGAAGACGAGGCGATGGGGAACGAACCGCCGCTCGCGGAAAACGAAACTCATTTGCGTTGATTCGAAAGATTTTGGCCGCGATCCACGCGCGGATTTTTTCCTTGCAGTTTCATTTGAGCTTCGTCACGCTCGCTCGGTCAATGTTGCCCCTCATTGGACAAGGGCGGCGCAGCCGGGAGAAACGATCTGTCACCCCCCGACAACACGTTCGATCTTGCCATCATCGGCGGTGGCGTGAACGGTGCCGGCATCGCGCGCGATGCCGCAGGGCGCGGACTCTCGGTGCTGCTCGTCGAGCAGGGCGACCTTGCCGGCGCAACCTCCTCGGCCTCGACCAAGCTGGTACACGGGGGCTTGCGCTACCTCGAGCATTTCGAGTTCCGGCTGGTGCGCGAGGCGCTCCTTGAACGCGAGGTGCTGCTGCGCGCCGCGCCGCACATCATCTGGCCGCTGCGTTTCGTGCTGCCCCATCATGCAGGCCTTCGCCCGTGGTGGATGATCCGGCTCGGCCTGTTCCTGTACGATCATCTCGGCGGGCGAAGGATCCTGCCTGGAACGCGAAGCGTGGCGCTGCGCAGCGATGCGGTGGGCGTGCCGCTGCGAGACGAGTTCGCCCGCGGCTTCGAGTATTCCGACTGCTGGGTCGAGGATGCGCGGCTAGTGGTGCTGAACGCGCGCGACGCAGCCGACCGGGGAGCCGATGTGCGCGTGCGGACGCGCTGCACGGCAGCACAGCGCGTCGGCGCCCTGTGGCACCTGTCGCTGGCCGGCGAGGGCGCGGGCGAGGTCTCGGCGCGCGCGCTGGTCAATGCCACAGGTCCCTGGGTCGCTGACTTCCTCGCGCACGCCGTCGGCGTCAACGCACCGTCGAAGGTACGGCTGGTCAAGGGCAGCCACATCGTGGTGCGCCGCCTGTGGGACGGCCCGCAGTGCTATATCTTCCAGAATTCCGACGAGCGGATCTGCTTCGCCATACCCTACGAGGACGCGTTCACGCTGATCGGCACCACCGACCGCGACTTCACGGGCGATGCCGGCAGCGTCGAGATCAGCGCCGAGGAAACGGGCTACCTGTGCGAGTCGGTCAGCGCCTATCTGCGCCGGCCGGTCACGCCGTCCGACGTGGTGTGGGCCTATGCCGGCGTCCGGCCGTTGTACGACGACGGCGCCTCGAAGGCTCAGGAAGCCACCCGCGACTATGTGCTCGAACTCGATGCGCCGGCCGGTGGGCCACCCCTGCTGTCGGTGTTCGGCGGCAAGATCACAACCTTCCGCCGCCTCGCCGAGTCGGCACTGCTGCGTCTCGCGCCGCACCTGCAGATGCGAGGCCCCTGGACGGCGAACGCGTCGCTGCCGGGCGGCGATTTTCCGCACGATGGCGCGGCGGCGCTGGCGCAGCGGCTGCTTGCCGCCCATCCCTGGCTCGCGGACCGCACGGCGCGGCGCCTGGCGCGCCAGTACGGCACCCGTGCCTTCGTCGTGCTTGAGGGAGCATCCGGCCCAGAGCCGCCGCTCGCCGCCGACCTCACCGCGCGCGAAGTGCGCTGGATGATCGAGCAGGAATGGGCGCGCGCACCTGCCGACATCCTGTGGCGGCGCACCAAGCGCGGCCTCGTCGCCACCGAGGCCGAGATGGCGGCGCTCGCCCGCTTCATGGGCGCACCGGCCGGCAGCGGCATGCGAGCGGCTGAGTAGCCATGGCGCTCGTGCTCGAGAACATCGCGCTCAGCGTCGGTGGCGTCGTGCACCTGCACCCCACCAGCCTGTCGCTCGCGCGCGGCAGCCTGACCGTGTTGCTGGGCCCGACCCTGTCGGGCAAGACCACGCTGCTGCGCCTGATGGCCGGGCTCGATCGCCCCGATGCAGGGCGTGTGCTGCTCGACGGCGTCGATGTCACCGCTATGCCGGTCCGTCGCCGGCGCGTTGCGATGGTCTACCAGCAGTTCATCAACTACCCGACGCTGTCTGTGTTCGAGAACATCGCTTCGCCGCTGCGCGTCGCCGGCCTGTCGCGCGGCGCGATCGTGGACAAGGTGAAGACCGCCGCACGGCTCTTGCGGCTTGAGCCGTTCCTCGACCGGACCCCGCGCGAGCTTTCGGGCGGGCAGCAGCAGCGCACTGCGATCGCGCGCGCGCTGGTCAAGGATGCCGACCTCGTACTGATGGACGAGCCGCTGGCGAATCTCGACTACAAGCTGCGCGAGGAAATGCGCGAGGAACTGCCGCGTGTGTTCGAGGCCAGTGGCGCGGTGTTCGTCTATGCCAGCACCGAGCCGGCCGAGGCGCTGATGTTCGGCGGCGGTGTCGCCACCATGCACCAGGGGCAGGTGACCCAGCTCGGCCCAGCCTCCGAGGTCTATCGACAGCCGCTCGACCTGGTAACCGCCGGCGCCTTCTCCGACCCACCGATCAACCAGTTCGCCGCGATCAAGGCCAACGGCGCCATCAGGCTCGCTACCGGCGAGGATCTCGAGGCCAGCAGCTTACCGCCGCTGCCGGACGGCCCCCTGACGCTTGCCGCGCGCGCACACGAAATCAGGCTCGAGGCCGTGCCCGGGGCTGTGGCGCTTGCCGGGCGGGTGCGGGTGGCGGAGATTTCCGGCTCGGAGAGTTTTGTGCATGTCACGTTTCCCGATGGGCGTGACCGCGTGGTGCAGGTGCCGGGCGTGCACCGCCACGAGCCCGACAGCCACATTCTGGTCTGGCTCGACCCGCGCCGACTGTTCGCTTTCGGCGCCGACGGACGATTGCTGGTCGCCCCCAGCGCCGCAGCGCGAGGAGCGGGCTGATGGCGCGCATCAGCCTCGAGCGGCTCGCACACGCCTATCGGCCCGGCGGGCCGTATGCGTTGCAGCCGATGGATCTCGTCTGGGCGCAGGGCGGCGCCTATGCGTTGCTCGGGCCGTCGGGATGCGGCAAGACCACGCTGCTCAACATCATCTCCGGCCTGATCCATCCGAGCGAAGGGCGCGTGCGCTTCGACGACCGGGACGTCACCACATTGCCGACCGAGGCACGGAACATCGCCCAGGTGTTCCAGTTCCCGGTCGTGTATGACACCATGACGGTTCGCCAGAACTTCGCGTTCCCGCTGAAGAACCGTGGCGTGCCCGAGCCCGAGATCACCCGCCGTGTCGCCGAGATCGCCGAACTCCTGGACATGGTCGCTGTGCTCGACCGACCGGCCCGCAACCTGACGGCGGATGCCAAGCAGAAGATCTCGCTTGGGCGCGGCCTCGTGCGCAGCGACGTCGCCGCGATCCTGTTCGACGAGCCGCTGACCGTGATCGACCCGCATCTGAAATGGGAGTTGCGCGGCAAGCTCAAGGCGCTGCATCGCCGCATCGACGTCACGATGATCTATGTTACGCACGACCAGACCGAGGCGCTGACCTTCGCTGACCAGGTCGTCGTCATGAACGCTGGCGAGGTCGTGCAGGTCGGCACGCCGGATGAGCTCTTCTCCCGCCCGGAGCATGTCTTCGTCGGCCATTTCATCGGCTCGCCCGGTATGAATTTCCTGCCCTGCGAGGTTGCTGGGCGGCTTGCCTGGGTCGACGGCCACGCCGTGCCGCTGGGCGCCGACTACGGTACGACGGCAGGGCGGCTCGAACTCGGCATCCGTCCGGAATTCGCGAGCCTCGCGCGGGCCGGTGCAGGCGTGCCGGTTTCGGTCCGCCGCATCGAGGACCTGGGCCGGGTGCGGCTGGCGCGCTGCATGCTGGCCGGGAACCCGTTCGTGGCGACCGTGCCTGACGGTGTCGTACCCGATGGAGATGCCGCCTCGGTGCTGCTGCCGCCGGCGCACCTGCACCTCTATGCTGACAGCCGGCGCGTCGTCCCCCTCGAACCGGCGAGGGAGGCCGCCTGATGCAGCGTCCCCGCAACGATCGCGCCTGGTTCCTCGTGCTGCCGGTGGTCGGCATCGTCGCCTTCAGCGCGTTGATCCCGCTGATGACGGTGGTCAACTATTCGGTGCAGGACACGTTCGGCAACAACCAGTTCTTCTGGAACGGCATCGGCTGGTACAAGGAGCTGCTCGACCCCACGACCGACCTGGGTGGACGCTTCTTCGACGCGCTGTGGCGCAATCTCCTGTTCAGTTTCCTGGCTCTGGTGATCGAGGTGCCGCTGGGCATCGCGGTGGCACTGGCCATGCCGCGGTCTGGCTGGAAGGTCTCGGCGACGCTGGTGCTGATGGCGATGCCGCTGCTGATCCCCTGGAACGTGGTCGGCACCATTTGGCAGGTGTTCGCGCGTCCCGATATCGGCATGTTCGGGGCCGCGGTGAACCGGCTGGGCGTGCCGTACAACTACACCCAGGACCCGCTCTCCGCCTGGGTCACCATCGTGCTCATGGATGTCTGGCACTGGACGAGCCTCGTCGCGCTGCTGGCCTATGCAGGGCTGCGCAGCATCCCCGATGCCTACTACCAGGCAGCACGCATCGACGGCGCAAAGGGCTTCTCGATCTTCCGCAACATCCAGCTGCCGAAGATGAAGCGCGTGCTGCTGATCGCGGTGCTGCTGCGCTTCATGGACAGTTTCATGATCTACACCGAGCCCTTCGTGGTCACCGGCGGAGGGCCCGGCAACAGCACCACCTTCATCTCGATCGACCTGGTCAAGACCGCGCTCGGGCAGTTCGACCTGGGCAAGGCCGCCGCGTTGTCGATCGTCTACAACCTGATCATCCTGGCGATCTGCTGGGTGTTCTACACCGTCATGACGCGCGCCGACGCCAGGGAGAATGGCTGATGCGTGGCATGACGGGCGGGCGGTGGGTGCTAGGTCTCTATCTGCTGTTCCTGCTTCTGCCGACCTATTGGCTCGTCGCGATGAGCTTCAAGACGAATGCCGAGATCACGACCGGGCTGACGCTGTGGCCGCACAGCCCCACGTTGGCCAACTACAAGCGCATCTTCACCGACGCTAGCTGGTATTCCGGCTACATCAACAGCCTGAAGTTCGTCACCGTGAACGTGCTGCTGTCGCTGGGTTTCGCGCTGCCCGCGGCCTATGCGTTCAGCCGCTACCGGTTCCTGGGCGACAAGCACCTGTTCTTCTGGCTGCTGACCAACCGCATGGCGCCGCCCGCGGTGTTCGCGCTGCCGTTCTTCCAGCTCTATTCGGCAGTCGGGCTGTTCGATACGCCCTGGGCGGTGGCGCTGGCGCATTGCCTGTTCAACGTGCCGCTCGCGGTCTGGATCCTCGAGGGCTTCATGAGCAGCGTCCCGAAGGAGATCGACGAGACCGCCGCACTCGACGGCTACAGTTTCCCGGTCTTCTTCGTCAAAATCTTCTGCCCCTTGATCGCCAACGGCATCGGCGTGACGGCGTTCTTCTGCTTCATGTTCAGCTGGGTCGAACTGCTGCTGGCGCGCACTCTGACCACGGTCGATGCAAAGCCGATCGTCGCGACGATGACCCGCACCGTCTCCGCCGCCGGCATGGACTGGGGGCTGCTGGCGGCTGCCGGCGTGCTGACGATCGTTCCGGGTGCGATCGTCATCTGGTTCGTGCGCAACCACATCGCGCGCGGCTTCGCGCTCGGCCGGGTCTAGGGAGCGCGGCTATGAACCTCGACTGGATGGGCTGGACCTGGCAGACCGCGACCTTCTTCGCCGCCATCGCCGCGACGCTGCTGGTCATGACGGTGCTGGCCGCGCTCCGTCCGGAAACGGCACGGCCTGGCATGCTCGGCATCACCACCACTCGGGGCGACCGACTGTTCCTGTCCCTTCTGTCGGCCGCCTTCATCCATCTCGCCTGGCTGGGCCTCGTCGGCGACGATCTGCGCCCGGCCTCGGCGATCGCCGTCCTGTGGGCCGCCATCCTGTTCCGGTGGGCCTGAATCAGGAGCCTGAAGACGCCGGCACCAGACCGGCCCCCCAACGAGAGAGCGAGGAAAAGACCATGTCTCAGAAACTTCCAAGGCGTACGGCGCTGCTTGCCGGCAGCGCCCTTCTGGCCACCCCGTTCGTGCAGGGGATCGGCAGTGCCCTGGCGCAGGAGGGTGTCGCGCGCCGCTGGGTCGAGAACGAGTTCCAGCCGAGCACGCTGTCGCGCGAGCAGGCAATGCAGGAGATGGATTGGTTCATCGCCGCCTCGCGCCCCTATCGCGGCCAGGAGATCAACGTGGTGAGCGAGACCATCACCACGCACGAGTACGAGGCACGCACCATGGTGCAGGCCTTCAACGAGATCACCGGCATGCGGATCCGCCACGACCTGATCCAGGAAGGCGACGTGGTGGAGAAGCTGCAGACCCAGATGCAGTCCGGCCGCAACGTCTATGACGGCTGGATCAACGATTCCGACCTGATCGGCACGCACTATCGCTACAACCAGACCGTGGCGCTCAGCGACGCGATGGCCGGCGAGATGAAGGACCAGACGCTGCCGACGCTGGATGTCGAGGACTTCATCGGCCGCAGTTTCGGCACCGCGCCCGACGGCAAGCTCTACCAGCTGCCCGACCAGCAGTTCGCGAACCTGTACTGGTTCCGTTACGACTGGTTCAACCGCCCCGCAATCAAGGAGGCGTTCCGCCGCCAGTTCAACTACGAGCTCGGCGTGCCGCTGAACTGGAGCGCGTACGAGGACATCGCGGAGTTCTTCACCAACACGGTGCGCGAGATCGATGGCGTGCGCGTCTATGGCCACATGGACTACGGCAAGAAGGACCCCAGCCTCGGCTGGCGCTTCACCGATGCCTGGCTCTCCATGGCGGGCAACGGCGACCGCGGCATTCCCAACGGTAAGCCGGTCGATGAATGGGGCATCCGCATGGAGGGCTGCCGCCCCGTCGGCTCATCGGTCGAGCGCGGCGGCGACACCAACGGCCCGGCGGCCGTCTACGCGGTCGAGAAGTATGTCGAGTGGCTGCGCAAGTACGCGCCGCCGCAGGCCGCGGGCATGACCTTCGGCGAGGCAGGGCCGGTGCCGGCGCAGGGGGCGATCGCGCAGCAGATCTTCTGGTACACGGCCTTCACCGCCGACATGGTCAAGCCCGGCCTGCCGGTGGTGAACGCCGACGGCACGCCGCGCTGGCGCATGGCGCCGAGCCCGAAGGGCTCGTACTGGCGCGAGGGCATGAAGCTAGGCTACCAGGACGCCGGCTCGTGGACGTTCCTCAAGTCCACGCCGCTCGATCGGCGCCGTGCCGCCTGGCTCTACGCCCAGTTCACGGTGGCCAAGAGCACCTCGCTGAAGAAGAGCCATGTCGGGCTCACCTTCATCCGCGAGAGCGACATCTGGCACCCGAGCTTCACCGAGCGCGCCAAGAACCTGGGCGGCCTGATCGAGTTCTACCGCAGCCCAGCGCGTGTGCAGTGGACGCCGACGGGGGCGAACGTGCCTGACTATCCGAGGCTGGCGCAGCTCTGGTGGCAGAACATCGGCGATGCGAGCTCCGGCGCGAAGAGCGCGCAGGAGGCGATGAACGCGCTGGCCGCCGCGCAGGACAGCGTGCTGGAGCGGCTTGAGCGCGCCAACGTGCAGGGTGAATGCGGGCCGAAGCTGAACCCCCGCCGCACTGCCAACGACTGGTTCGCACAGAGCGAGCGCGACGGCAACATCGCGCCGCAGCGCAAGCTCGCCAACGAGAAGCCCCAGGGCCAGACGGTCGACTACGACGCCCTGATCCGGAGCTGGCCCGCGACGCCGCCGCGCCGCACCTGAACCGGGCCTGACGATGGGGCCGGCGGGAAGGCGTCCTTCCCGCCGCCGCCTTTTTCTCCAGGAGACGCATGCGATGAGCCATGTCCTGGCGCCCGCCCAGGGCACCACCAGCACGCGGGCGCGCCATGGTGGGATGCCGAGGCCCGCGGCGCGCTGTACGGGCTGACCCGCGCCACCGACCGAAATGAACTGGTCCGCGCCGCGCTCGAGAGCGTCGGCTTCCAGACGCGCGACCTGATCGAGGCGATGCGCCGTGACTGGAATGGCGAGGCCGGCAGCGTGTTGCGCGTGGATGGCGGCATGACCGCCAACGCCTGGGCGATGCAGTTCCTGGCCGACATTCTGGGGAGCCCGGTAGACCGCCCGGCGGTGACCGAGACCAGCGCGCTGGGCGCCGCTTGTCTCGCCGGGCTGCAGGCGGGGCTGGCGCCGGACCCCGGCGCCTGGGCCGAGCGCTGGCGGGCCGAGCGTCGCTTCACTCCCGGCATGCCGGCATCGACGCGCGAGGCGCTGTACAGCGCCTGGCAGGATGCCGTCGGGCGCACACGCTCGCAGCGCTGATGGGCTGAGCGAGAGGCGCACGGGCGCATGCGCCAATTGGCTCCCGGCGATTGTTGGGGAAATCCCGACCCTGACGCAGTGCCGGCGTCGCGCGACGCTGCGCTGACGGATCGTCCTTGCGCTCGGGCCGATGGACGGCATGCGACCGCGCCAGGATCCGACAGGGCAACCACTGGCAGGCTCATCGGTCACCATCCCCAAGCCCGTTCGATCATCCTGTCCGCCTCTCGCTCAATGCGCGTGGTGTGCGATACCGAGTTAGCGCGCCTGGAGGTCCTGATCTGCTACAAGAGCCGCCGTTTCGAACATGGCCCCGATCCTGCCGTTCACCATGACGGCGGCTGTCCGACAAACGGAGGCGGCGATTGCAAGCTTCTGCTCGACCAGCAGGATCTGCATCCCGTCACGGCCGGGCGTGACAAGCACGTTGCACAGACGGTCGACGATGACCGGCGCCAAACCTTCGGAGGGTTCGACGTTGCGCCACATCTGGCTCAGCAACGCTCGCTTTCCGAACTTGGCACCCGGAACGAACGCGCCAAGGTTCGTCGCCGGCCGCGAGCACGTCGCCGGAAGGCTGATCGGGACCTCGCCTAACAGAACTACGTCGGCCGCATTGGCGGGCAGTTCCTTCAGCCATGGAGACTACGTCGGCAACCAGCAACGGAGCCTCGAGGCGTTCCTCGCGGCAAAGGCGGAGTTCGACGCCATGGCCGCCAAGCTCAAGGCGATGAGCGCCGAGCATTTCGGTGCCAACCCGGAGGCCGTGCTGTGGGGCATGCAGCGAACGTGGCCGACTGGACCGGACGGCTGCGCCAGGTGAGCGGCGCGCATCGTCGGTGCGGAGAATTCGCGCCCAGCTGAGCCAGTCGCGCCGCGGGCTTCGGGTGTTGCCCCGAGGTGGGGGCTTGGGCTGGTCGGAGCCGGACGGTCGGGCTCGGTGACGAAGCATTTGGCCTCGGCGTCGAGCGGATAACCGGTCGCTTGATTAACTGACGTTACGACCAGCGCCGCGAAAACCGTTCGCGATCAGCGCGCTGAACCTTCTTGGCCAAATCGCCCCAGCCTCAAGGTTCGGAGAGTTCTCCGCCTCTGTGGAGAGAAACGGGCGCTTGTTCCGACCGCGCACCATCAAGGTCGCACGCAAGTATGCCAAAGAACCTGCGGTTCGTGGCGGCCGGCTACGCCAGAGAAACTGAGTTGTTTGAGGTGACTGGAGCGGGCGAAGGGATTCGAACCCTCGACCCCAACCTTGGCAAGGTTGTGCTCTACCCCTGAGCTACGCCCGCATCCGTCCGCCGGGGCGCGAGCCCCGGCGAAGGCCGCGGACTATACGCAGCGCTTCGCCGATTGCAAGCCGTCACCGCGCCCGGCTCCCGAGCGCCCGGCCCATGCCTCGCGCCGGCCAGGGGCCTTGCTGGCGCCGGAGCCGGCGCCTAGCGTGCCGGCGAAGAAACCAACCGCAGGGTCAGAGGAAGCCATGACGAAACGCCGCGCCGTCCTCGGGGCGATCGCCGCCGTTCCCTTCGTGGCGGCAGGCCCGCCCGCAAGGGCACAGTTCAACCGGTCGCTCCGGCTCATCGTCCCCTTCGCCCCCGGCGGCACGAGCGACATTCTCGCGCGGCTCATGGCCCCGAAGCTCACCGAGGCGCTCGGCCAGAACGTCGTGGTCGAGAACAAGCCGGGCGCGAATGGCAATATCGGGGCGGATTTCGTCGCCAAGGCCCAGCCTGACGGGCATACCCTGCTGCTCACCGATGTCGGCAGCCTGGCCACGGCGCCAGCCCTGTTCTCGAAGCTGTCCTTCGATGTGAACAAGGACCTGGCCCCCGTCACGATGGTGCTGTTCGCACCCTACATCATGGCGGTGCATCCCTCCGTGCCCGCCGCGACGGTGCCGGAGCTCGTTGCTTACGCGAAGGCGAATCCCGACAAGCTGAATGTGGCCCATAGCGGGGTGGGCGCGGCGAACCACCTGACCGCCATCGTCTTCGCCAAGCATTTCGGCATCACCTGGTCCTACGTGCCGTATCGCGGCGGGGCGGCCGCGATCCGCGCCGTGGCGCAGAACGAGTGCCAGGTCCTGCTGAACGGCGCGACCGCCACGCAGCCTTTCGTCGTGCAGGGGCAGATGAAGGGGCTTGCGGTCTCCGGCGCGCCGCGCCTCGCCGCCCTGCCCGACACGCCGAGCTTCGGCGAGATGGGCCTGCCGAAGACGCTGGTCGACAGCGGCACCTGGCAGGGCATCGTGACGACGGGCGGCACGCCCGCGGGCACCGTCGCGGCGCTTTCAGACGCGATCCGCCGCGTCCTTGCCCAGCCGGACATCGCCGCGAAGGTGACGGAACTCGGCGGGGTCAACCGAGCCGAGGGGCCCGAGCCATTCGCCGCCTGGATGAAGGACGCGATCGCGAGCTGGGGCCAGGTCGTGCGCGCCGAGGGCATCACGCTCGACTGAACTCGACCTCAGGCCCGCCCGGCCCCATCTGACCGACCATAGAGACGGGAGAGATACCGCATGTATGCAACACTCGAGATGCTGATCGACGGCAAGTTCGGCAAGGGCAGCGGTACGGCGGCCGAGCCGGTGCTCAACCCCGCGACGGAGCAATCGCTGGCCGACCTGCCGCACGCCTCGGGCCATGACCTCGAGGCCGCCGTCGCCGGGGCCGAGAAGGGTTTTGCGACCTGGAAGGCCATGAACGCCTACGACCGCTGCCGCATCATGCGCAAGGGAGCAGACCTGATCCGCGCCCGCCTCGACGCGATCGCGACGGTGCTGACGCTCGAGCAGGGCAAGGTGCTGGCCGAGGCAAAGGTCGAGGTCGCGACTGCGGCCGACATCCTCGACTGGTATGCCGAGGAAGGTCGCCGCTCCTACGGCCGCATCGTGCCCGGCCGCGTCGGCGGCGTGCGGCAGATGGTGCTGAAGGAGCCCGTAGGCATCGTCGCCGCCTTCACGCCGTGGAACTTCCCGGCCGTGACGCCGATGCGCAAGATCGCCGGCGCGCTCGGCGCGGGCTGCTCGATCATCCTCAAGGCGTCGGAGGAGACGCCTGGCACCGCCGTCGAGATGGCGCGCTGCCTGCAGGAGGCCGGGCTGCCGGCCGGCGTGCTGAACCTCGTGTTCGGCGTGCCGTCGGAGGTCTCGACCTACCTGATCAACCACCCGAAGGTGCGCAAGATCTCGTTCACCGGCTCAACCGCGGTGGGCAAGCAGCTGACGAAGATGGCCGCCGAGGGCATGAAGCGCACGACGATGGAGCTCGGCGGCCACGCGCCGGTGATCGTGTTCGACGATGTCGATGTCGAGGCGGTTGCGAAGATCGCGGCCGGCGGGAAGTACCGCAACGCCGGCCAGGTCTGCATCTCGCCGACGCGCTTCTTCGTGCACGAGAGCAAGTACGCCAAGTTCCTCTCGACCTTCACGGAGATCGCCTCGGGCCTGAAGCTTGGCGACGGGCTCGACCCTTCGACGCAGATGGGCCCGATGGCCAATGCCCGCCGCCTCGAGGCGATGGACGGGTTCGTGGCGGACGCCAAGGCGAAGGGTGCCAAGGTGGCGACCGGGGGCGAGCGCCCCGCAAACCAGGGCTTCTTCTACAAGCCCACCGTGCTGGCCGACGTTCCGCCCGATGCCAAGGTGATGAGCGACGAGCCGTTCGGGCCGATCGCGCCGATCGTGCCGTTCAAGAGCTTCGAAGAGGTCGTCGAGCGTGCCAACGGCGTGGCCTACGGCCTCGCGGCCTATGCCTTCACGAACGACGAGAAGCGTGCGACGGCGATCGCCGATGCGCTGCAGTGGGGCATGGTGGGCGTGAACAGCCTCGCCGTCTCGATGCCCGAGACGCCGTTCGGCGGCATCAAGGACAGCGGCCACGGCAGCGAGGGCGGCACCGAGGGGCTCGAGGCCTACCTGAACGTGAAGTTCGTCTCCCAGGCCTGACCCGGCCGACCGGCCGCACCGCGGCAGGGTCGAGGAGGGGCGGCGGGGCAACCTGCCGCCCCTTCTGATTTCCGGTTGAAACGGCCGGTTTTGCCCTATATCAAAGTTTCAGAAATTCCTGAAACCGCAGTAAGGGCGAGACGCCGTGAACCTGCCACCCCTGGTCCAGTCCTTCGTGCTGCATTTCGGCGAGATGGGCAGAAGCTGGGGCATCAACCGCACCGTCGGGCAGATCTATGCGCTGCTCTACGTCTCGCCCGTGCCGCTGAACGCAGACCAGATCGTCGAGGCGCTCGGCGTCTCCCGCTCGAACGTCTCGATGGGCCTGCGCGAGCTGCAGGCGTGGAACCTTGTCCTGCTCCGCCATATCCCCGACGACCGGCGCGACCATTTCACCACGCCAGACGATGTCTGGCAGATCCTCCGCGTCCTTGCCGAGGAGCGGAAGAAGCGGGAGGTCGACCCCACGCTGTCGGTCCTGCGCGAGCTCCTGATGCAGAAGCCTGGCACCGCCGAGGAAAAGCATGCCCAGGCGCGGATGGCCGAGATGCACGGGCTGATCGAGCAGCTCACCACCTGGTACGATGACGTGAAGCGGCTCGAGACCGAACGCCTCGCAGCGCTTCTCGCGCTCGGCGCCAAGGTCACGAAGCTGATGGAGGTGAAGGACCGGGTCGTGTCGCTCGCGCGGCCGCGGCGGGCGAAGGAGACCGCGTGATGGACGCGACCGTCCTGGCCCGCATCCAGTTCGCGGCCAACATCTCGTTCCATATCCTCTTTCCCGCCATCACCATCGCGCTCGGCTGGGTGCTGCTGTTCTTCAAGCTGCGCTTCAACGCCACCGGCGATGCGAAGTGGATGGACGCCTACCGGTTCTGGGTGAAGGTGTTCGCGCTCTCCTTTGCGCTTGGTGTCGTCTCCGGCATCACAATGAGTTTCCAGTTCGGAACGAACTGGCCCGGCTTCATGGAGCGGGTGGGCAACATCGCCGGCCCGCTTCTCGCCTACGAGGTGCTGACGGCCTTCTTCCTCGAGGCGACCTTCCTCGGCATCATGCTGTTCGGCTATCGCCGCGTTCCGGGCTGGATGCACACCGGGGCGACCGTGCTCGTCGCCTTCGGCACGACGATGAGCGCGTTCTGGATCCTGGTGCTGAACTCCTGGATGCACACGCCGCAGGGCCACGAGATCCGCGAGGGCGTGGCGCACGCGGTCGACTGGTGGGCGATCGTCTTCACGCCGTCGATGCCTTACCGGCTTGCGCACATGCTCATCGCCTCGGCGCTGACGGTCGCGTTCCTCCTCGCCGGGCTCTCCGCCTATCGGTGGCTGAAGGGCGACAGGGGGCCTGACGTCGCCGTCGCGCTGCGCACCGGCATCGTGATGGCCGCCGTGCTGGCCCCCGTCCAGGCCTTCGTGGGCGACCTGCACGGGCTCAACACGCTCGAGCACCAGCCGGCAAAGGTCGCGGCAATGGAGGGGAACTGGGAGACGCGCGGGCACGTTCCGCTCGTCCTGTTCGCGATCCCCGACGAGGCGGCGCGCGAGAACCGCTTCGAGATCTCCATTCCCTCCGGCGCGTCGCTCATCCTCAAGCACGAGGCGGCCGGCGTCGTTCCGGGGCTGAACGAATTCGAGGGGCTGCACCCGCCTGTGGCGCCGGTGTTCTTCGCCTTCCGCGTCATGGTCGGCGTCGGCCTCTTGATGATCGCGATGGGCTGGACGGGGGCGTGGTTCCTCCGCCGCCGCAGGGGCGAGCTGCCGCCGCTGCTTCTCCGCGGCTTCGTCGCCGCCACCTTTGCCGGCTGGGTCGCCACCCTCGCGGGTTGGTACGTCACGGAGATCGGGCGGCAGCCCTGGCTCGTCACCGGCGTGCTGACGACGGCCGACGCCGTCGGCCCGATCGCCGCCGGAACGGTTCTGTCGACGCTCGTCATGTATCTCACGCTCTATGCGCTTCTGCTGTTCGCCTATGTCGCGACGCTGTTCCGGCTCGCGCGCAAGGCCAAGGCGCTGCCCGGCTCGGAAGGCGGCGGCAATCCGCTGACGCTTGCCCGCCCCGTGCCGGCAGCGAAGGCCTGAGCGCGATGACCCCGTTTCTGCCGCCGGATGTCCTGCCCATTGTGTTCGCCGCGCTGATGGCGGCCTCGGTGCTGGCCTATGTCGTGCTCGACGGGTTCGACCTCGGCGTCGGCCTGCTTCTGCCGCAGGCGGCCGACGAGCCGGAGCGCGACAGGATGGTCGCCTCGATCGGTCCGTTCTGGGACGCGAACGAGACCTGGCTCGTTCTCGGGGTCGGGCTGCTGCTGGTGGCGTTCCCCACGGCGCACGGCGCGATTCTCACCGCGCTCTATCTGCCCGTCGCGCTGATGCTCCTGGGCCTGACGCTTCGCGGCGTCGCCTTCGAGTTCCGGGCCAAGGCGACCGAGCTTCACGACAAGCGGCGGTGGGATCATGCCTTCTTCGGCGGCTCGCTTCTCGCGGCGCTCACCCAGGGCTGGATGCTCGGCCGCTACGTCCTCGGCTTCGACGATGCGCCGGCCGCACTCGCCTTCGCAGCGTTGTCCGCCATCGGGGTGGCCATCGCCTACAGCTTCATCGGCGCGGCCTGGCTCATCTGGCGCTGCGAGGGCGCGCTCCAGCGTCGGGCCGTCGCCTGGGCGCGGCGGTCGCTCTGGGGCGTCGCGCTCGGCATCGTCGGCGTCTCGGTCGCCACGCCGCTTGCGAGCGAGCGCATCTTCCACCGCTGGTTCGACTTCCCCAACGTCATGCTTCTCGCGCCGATGCCACTGATGACGCTCGCGCTCGTCGCGGGCCTCGTCGCACTCCTGCGCCATCTTCCACTGCCAGGCGATGCCCTTCGGCGCCTGCCCTTCTGGGGTGCTGTCGGCTTGTTCTGCCTCTCCTTCGCGGGCCTTGCGTGGAGCTTCTTCCCCTACATCGTGCCCGAGCAGCTGACGCTCTGGCAGGCCGCAGCCGCGCCCGAGAGCCTCTCGATCATCCTCGCAGGCGCGCTCGTCGTGCTGCCGGTGATCGCCGCCTATACTGTGCTTGCCTGGCGCGTGTTCGGCGGCAAGGCGATGGACCTGCGGTACGACTGATCGGGATAGTCCGCTCGCGCCGGCCGACCAACGCCCGCCATCACCCGAGCAGTTTCTCCGCGGCGTCGGCGAGCACAGCGCAGCCGCGCGCGATGTCCTCCTCCTTCGTATCCTCCGTCCAGTGGTGGCTGATGCCGCCGATTGAGGGAACGAACAGCATCCCTGCCTTCAGCCTGAGCGCGATCACCTGCGCGTCGTGCCCCGCGCCGGAGGGCATGCGCTGCCAGAGCCCCTTGGCATGCGCCTCCGCGGCCTCGGCGAGCGCGTCCTGGAAGGCCGGGTCCATCACCTTGGGAATGGTCTTCGAGGCCGTCTCGATGGTCACGCGGCACAGGCCTGCCTTGTCGGCCTCGGCGACCAGCGAGCGCAGATGCGCCTCGAGCCTGTCGAGCACCGCGGGGTCGGCATCGCGGAACTGCACGTTCATCTCCGCCCCGCCCGGCACGATCGACGGCGCATTGGGGTCGAGCGACATCCGCCCGATCGTCCATACGCTCCGCTCGGCAATCACCTCGGGAAACGTGTCGTCGATGCGGTTGGCGAGACGCGTCATCGCCACGCGCGCATCGCGGCGGATGGCCATCCGCGTGGTGCCGGCGTGGTTCTGCACGCCCTCGAAACGGATGCGGAAGTTCCAAATCGCGACGATCGAGGTGACGACGCCGATGCCGAGCCCCTTGGCCTCGAGGTCGTCGCCCTGCTCGATATGCGCCTCGAGGAAGCCGCGATAGCGCGCGGGGTCATCGAGCGTGATGCGGGGCACGTCGGCGAGCCCCGCCCGCGCAAGCCCCTCGCGCATGCTCTCGCCCGTGGTTCGGTTGCGCGCGGCGTCGATCTCGGCGTCCGTCACCTCGCCGATGAAGGAGCGGCTGCCGAGGAAGTTGCCGTAGTGGCCCTCCTCGTCGACGAAGGCGACGACGTCGATCGGCAAATGCGGCAGGGCACGCGCAACCTCGAGGCCGAACATCACGCCCATGCAGCCGTCGAGCCAGCCCGCCTCGTTCTGGCTCTCGAGGTGGCTGCCGATCAGAAGCCGCCTGCCCGGGTTCTTCGTGAACCCGAACACCGAGGCGATGCCATCGATCTTCGCCTCGAGCCCGGCTTCCTCGAGCCTGCCGGCAAGCCAGCGCCGGCTCGCGATGTCCTGCTCCGACAGCGTCGGGCGGTGCACGCCCGTCCTGAACCGCCCGAAGTCACGCAGCCTGTGGAGATCGGAAAGCAGTCTCGCACCGTCGATCGTCGCCAAGGTCGCCCTCCCCATGCATGAGGAGGCGATGCTGCAACGTCGCGGGCCGCGAGGCGAGAGGGGCTGCTGTCCTCGCCTCAGGCCGCCGCGGTGCCGCGCGCGCCTGGTGCGGGCGTCGGCTCATAGACGCCGCGCTCGCCCGCCACCGCGCTGAGACGGTCGGTGATGCCGAGCACCGTCTCGGCGCCGCCGAGATAGAGCACGCCGTCTGCTGGCATCTGGCCGGCAATCGCTGCAAGGACGCGCCCCTTCGTCGCCTGATCGAAATAGATCAGCACGTTGCGGCAGAACACGATGTCGAAACGCCCCAGGCCCCGCAGGTCGCCGAGCAGGTTGCCCTCGCGCCAGCTCACCATGGTGCGGATCGCCTCGGAGAGGCGCCAGTTCTGCCCTTCCTGCTTGAAGTACTTCATCAGCAGCTGGATCGGCAGGCCCCGCTGCACCTCGAACTGCGAGTAGACGCCCTCGCGCGCCTTGGCGAGCACCTCGCGCGAGAGGTCGGTGCCGACGATCTCGACGCGCCTGTCGCCCAGCACCGCCTTCGCCTCGGCGACGATCATCGCGAGCGAATAGGCTTCCTGCCCCGTCGAACAGGCGGCGGACCAGACGCGGATGGGCTGGCCGGCAGGTCGGGCGGCATGGATGCGCTTCAGCGCCGAGAGCTTGAAATGCTCGAACGGCTTGCCGTCGCGGAAGAAGAAGGTCTCGTTGGTGGTCATCAGCTCGACCACCTCGCGCGCAAGCGTCTCTCCCGCCGGCGAGGAGATGCGCGAGACCAGCAGGCCGAGATCGGCGAGCTTCTCCCGCTTCATCAGCGGCCCGAGCCGCGTTTCGACCAGGTACATCTTGTCGGGCCCGAGAACGAGGCCCGAGCGGGCATGCAGCAGTGCCGCGAGAGAGGTGAAGGCCGCCTGGCTCATGCCCGTGCTCCCTTGCCGGTGATGCCCGTGACGGCACCGGCGATCTCCCCGAGCGGCAGAACGGCGGAGGCGAGCCCCGCCTGTGCGACTGCGCCCGGCATGCCCCATACCACCGACGTGGCCTCGTCCTGCGCGATCACCCGCCCGCCTGCCGCGACCACTGCCTTGCTGCCGCTGAGCCCGTCCTGCCCCATGCCGGTGAGCATGACGACGAGCACGCGCCCGCCATAGGCAGCGACAGCGCTGCGCAGCATCGGGTCGACCGCGGGGCGGCAGAAATTCTCTGGCGGTGTCTTGGAAAGGCGAAGCTTCGGCCCGCCAGGCTCGGGGGAGAGGATGAGGTGCGTGTCGCCCGGCGCGAGATAGGCGCGGCCCGGCAGAGGCGTCTCGCCGTCCTTCGCCTCGGCGCAGGGCGGCCCGCCCACCTTGCTCAGATGGTCGGCGAGGATGGGGGTGAAGGCGGGCGGCATGTGCTGCGTCACGATCACCGGAAGCGGGAAGCCGCGGCCGAGCCCCGCGAACAGGGTGAACAGCGCCTGCGGCCCGCCCGTGGACGAGCCGACGGCGAGGATGGCGGGAGCCTGCGCAGCGGCGGCGCGCAGCGGCGGTGCTGCAGGCCTCGGCGCCATCGGTGCCGCAACCGGACGGGCAGGGCCGAGCCCGTGCCTCCGCTGGCGCGCGAGCCCCTTCACCTTGGCGACGATCTCGTCGCGGAACGACGCCTCGCCCGCGATCGCGCCCGTCGTCGTCGGCTTCGGAACGTAGTCGGCCGCGCCCAGTCGCAGCGCGCGCATCGCCACATCCGCGCCCCGCGTCGTCAGCGTGCTCGCCATCACCACGCGCAGCGCGGGGTCGACCTTGAGCAGTTCGGGAAGCGCGGCGAGCCCGTCCATCACCGGCATCTCGATGTCGAGCACGCAGACATCGGGCCTGGTGCGGCGCACCGCCTCGACTGCTTCGCGGCCGTTGCTCGCACGGCCCACCACCTCGATCGCGGGATCGGCTTCCAGCATGCGGGTGACGAGGCCGCGGATCACCGCGCTGTCGTCGCACACGACGACGCGCACGGAAGCGGCATCCTGCGCCGCCGGGAGGGTGAACGGCGCTGGTCTCGTCGGGGCCGGTACCGTCACAGGAGGCCGACCTGCTCGAACTTCGAGGTGAGGATCTCTGCGTCGAACGGCTTCATGATGTACTCGCTCGCGCCGGCCTGCATCGCCTCCATGATGAAGCTCATCTCGTTCTCGGTGGTGCAGAACACCACCGTCGCGGCGCCCTCGCCGAACTCGGCCTTGAGCGCGCGCAGGAACTCGATGCCGTTCATCACAGGCATGTTCCAGTCGAGCAGGATGGCGGTCGGCATGGCCCGGCGACAGGCCTCGAGCGCCTTCTGCCCGTCCTCCGCCTCCTCGATCGCGAAACCCTGGCCCTCGAGGATGCCGCGCGCGATGCGCCGCACGACGCGGCTGTCGTCGACCACGAGGCACGTGCGCCGGCCTGCCTCCGCGGCAGGCTGCGTCGTGAGCGTCGCCTGGGCTGGCTCAGTCATCGGGAGGGCTCCCTGCGCGTGTCCGTCGGGGGATCATGCGCAGGCGATTGCGTATCCTTCGTTAAGGCGCCAAAACGCGGCGATGCAGGCAGAACCGATGACGCCGGAGGCCTTCCTCGCTTGGCTCGAGGCGCGGGGCATCGGGCATGAGACCATCCATCATGACCCCGTTTTCACGGTCGCGGAGAGCAAGGCGCTTGCGATCCACGCACGCCTGCCCGGGGCGCATGTGAAGAACCTGTTCCTGAAGGACCGCGACGGGCGGCACTGGCTTGCGACCCTTCCCGAGCACCGCCGCGTGCCGATCGGCGCGCTCGCCCGCTCCCTCGGCCTGCCGAGGATGTCCTTCGCCTCCGCCGAGGAGCTGCTCGCGCTGCTTGGCGTCACGCCCGGCTCGGTGACGCCCTTCGCCCTGGTGAACGACCGTGCCCGCCGCGTCGGCTTCATCCTCGACCGCGAGCTCGCCGAGGCGACCGGCAGACTCACCGCCCACCCGCTCGCCAACACCGCCACCACCGCGGTCTCGGCCGAGGATTTCCGCCGCTTCCTCGCCGCGACCGGCCATGCGCCGATGATCGCCGATCTCGCCCCCCTCGAGGGCGCCGCGGGCTGAGCGTCCCGCGCGCCCCGGACCCCGCCCTTGCTCGCCCCGCCCTTGCTCCCCGGCCATCCATGCGCATGTTATGCATCCGGAGGAATGCCGCAGGCCCAAAGAGCGGCACCACCAGTGAGAGAAGGCCGATGGAAATCATCTTCGACCCGCCCAAGCCGCAGCCCGGTACACAGCAGGGCCTCGGCGGCGACGGCAGTGCTCCCGATCCGGTGATCGACGTCACCGAGGCCAATTTCATGGCCGAGGTGATCCAGGCGAGCCAGCAGATCCCCGTCGTCATCGATTTCTGGGCGACATGGTGCGGGCCCTGCAAGCAGCTCACCCCCGTCCTCGAGAAGGTGGTGCGCGGCGCGGGCGGCCGGGTGCGGCTCGCCAAGATCGACATCGACAAGAACCAGCGCCTCGTCGCGATGCTGGCGCAGCAGGGGCTTCGCGTTCAGTCGGTGCCGACGGTGGTCGCAGTCGTGCAGGGCCAGCTCGTGCCGCTCTTCCAGGGCGCGCTGCCCGAGAGCCAGGTCCGGCAGGTGATCGAGCAGGTCGTGCAGATGGCCGGCGGCACGATGCCGACGGAGGACCTGATGACCGCCGCCAAGGCCGCCGGCGCGGAGGGGCGGCATGACGAGGCGGCCGAGATCCTGCGCGCGGTGCTCGCGGAGCAGCCGGAGAACGCCGAGGCGATCGGCCTGCTCGGCCGCGCCCTTATCGCGCTCGGCCAGAGCGAGGAGGCGGCCGCGCTGGTCGCCAACCTGCCTGCCAATGTCGAGAGCCATGCCGAGGTGCAGGGCGTGAAGGCCGCCCTCGAGGTCGCCGAGAAGGGCCGCGAGGCCGAGGCGCAGCTATCCTCCCTCCAGGCCCGCCTTGCCGCCGATTCGGAGGATCATGCCGCGCGGTTCGACTATGCCGTCGCGCTCAACGCGATCGGCCACCGCGAGGAGGCGGCCGAGCAGCTGCTGCAGATCATGCGGCGCAAGAAGGGCTGGAACGACGATGCCGCCCGGCTGCAGCTGCTGAAGTTCTTCGAGGCCTGGGGGCTCTCGGACGACGTGACCGTCGCCGCACGCCGCCGGCTCTCCACGCTCCTGTTCAGCTGAGCGGACAGCACATACTGGGGACGCCCCTGCGATGACCACCGACGCCTGGCTTCCCTCCGCGGAGGAGCTGCCGTCGGAAATTGCGGTGTTCCCGCTTACCGGGGCGCTGCTTCTTCCGTTCGGCCGCCTGCCGCTCAACATCTTCGAGCCGCGCTACCTCGCGATGACGCAGGACAGCCTCGGCCAGGGCAGGATGTTCGGCATGATCCAGCCGAACGCCGGCGACACGCCGGGCGCCTCCGGTCCCGCGCTCTACCGCATCGGCTGCCTCGGCCGCGTCTCCTCCTTCAGCGAGACCGACGATGGCCGGCTTCTGATCACCCTGACCGGCGTCGCGCGCTTCGCCGTGGCGCAGGAACTGCCGATGCGCAGGGGCTATCGTCGCGTCCGCGCCGACTACTCGGCCTTCCTTGGCGATCTCGATGCCTCGGTGCGACCGGTGCTCGACCGCGAGAGGCTGGAGGAGTCGCTGCGCGCCTATTTCCGCGCCAGGCGGATCGACGCGAACTGGGACGCTGTGCGCGAGACGCCCGATGCGATGCTGATCACCACGCTTTCCATGGTCTGCCCCTTCGAGCCGCGCGAGAAGCAGGCCCTGCTCGAGGCGCCGACGATCCAGGATCGCTCCGACATGCTGCTTGCGCTCGTCGAGATCGGGGCGCATGGCGGGTCGGACGCCGAAGGAGGAGCGCGGTTCTCATGACCGAACCCAACGACGCCAACGCCCCCACCGAGGCGGCCCCGCCACCGGTCGACCCACGCCTGCTCGAGATCCTCGTCTGCCCCCTCACCAAGGGGCCGCTCCGCTACGACCGGGCTCGCGGCGAGCTGGTGAGCGAGCAGGCCGGCCTCGCCTACCCGATCCGCGACGGCATCCCGATCATGCTGGCAGACGAGGCACGACGGCTCGACGAGCCGCCGCACGGCTGAATGCCTGCGCCGAGGGAGATCAGGCTGCGCCGCGCGGAGAAGGAGCTCGTCGTCTCCTTCGACGACGGGGCGAGCTTCACGCTGCCTGCGGAGTATCTGCGCGTCGAAAGCCCCTCTGCCGAGGTGCAGGGCCACGCGCCCGACCAGAAGGTGATCCTCTGGGGCAGGCGCCATGTCGGCATCCTCCGGCTGGAGCCGGTCGGCAACTACGCCATCCGCATCGTCTTCGACGACCTGCACGACACGGGCATCTACTCCTGGGAGTATCTGCGTGAGCTCGGCGAGCAGCGCGAGGCGCGGTGGCAGCGCTACCTCGAGGAGCTCGAGGCGCGCGGCCTGTCGCGCGAGCCGCGCCGGCCGCCGCCGCAGCGCCAGGGGTGAGCGGGGGTGACCTGGCTTCGCTCCGCCCTCTTCAACCTGGCGTTCTTCCTCTTCACCGCCCTCGGCACGGTGCTGCTTTCGCCCGTTCTCCTTCTCGGCCGCGGCCCGACGCTTGCCCTCATCCAGTGGTGGGCGCGGCAGGTGATCCGGCTGATGCGCCATCTCGCCGGCATCGAGCTCCGCGTCACCGGGCGGGAGCACCTGCCCGTCTCGGGGCCGGCGCTGATCGCGGCCAAGCACCAATCGGCCTTCGACACCATCGTCTGGCTCGCGCTCCTGCCACGGCCTGCCTACGTGCTGAAGGCGGAGCTTCTGCTGATTCCCTTCTATGGCTGGTTCAGCCGCGGGGCGGGGATGATCGGCGTCGATCGCGGGGCGGGTGCGGCGGCGATGCGAAGCCTGTTGCGCGGCGCCGCCGCGGCGTTCGAGGACGGAAGGCAGGTGGTGATCTTTCCCCAGGGCACGCGCGTGCCGGCAACGCCGGGGACGCGCGCGCGCCATCCCTACCAGCCTGGCGTGGCGGCGCTCTACGCCCGCTCCGGCCTCCCCGTCATTCCCGTCGCGACCGATTCTGGCCGGTTCTGGCCGCGCCGGTCCTTCCGGAAGCGCCCTGGGACGCTGACCGTCGCGATCCTTCCCCCCATCCCGCTGGGGCTCGACAGGACGCGTTTCGAGGAGGAGCTTGCCACGACGATCGAGACGGCCAGCGACGCTCTCCTGCCGCCTGTGGATAACCCTGTGAGAACCGATGTCTCCCGAGCTTGACTATCACATCAAGGCGTGGGCCCAAGTGGCTCATCCGCCGTGGTTTTGCCAAGCAATTCCGCGGCTTTCCGGGCCGGTTCCCCCGCGCGGGGGACAAGTCGCGGCGGAGGTGGCCGCCTGTGGATGAGATGCGACAGTGAGGCGGGTCGTCCTCATCCTCCTTGCCCTTCTTGTGGTCGGCGCTCTCGGCCATGCGGCGCTCTGGTGGGTGGCGACCGACAGGCTCATCGCCGAGGCCGGGACCGCGATCGCTGCCGAGCGCGCTGCCGGCGCGACGCTCACCCACGCCCCGCCCGTGCGCGGGGGCTACCCCCTCGATGCAAGGGTTCGATTCTCGGTCCCCCGCTATGCCGGTGCCGTCTCCCTGCCGGGTGGCGGCGTGGTGCCGGTGGCGGCCGAGGCGCAGGCGGTGACCCTCGTGCTGTCCCCGCGCCGGCCGCGCGAGATCGTGGCTGACATCGCCTGCCCCTGCCGCCTCGGCGCGGGTAGCGCAGCACCCGTCACGGTCGAGGCCGCATCGCTTGCCGCCACCGTGCCGCTTGTCCGCGGCGGCGCACCGGTGGTCGATGGCCGCGACATGGTCTTCGAGCTGCCGGAGGGACCACTTGCGGTGCGCAGCCTTCGCGCCTCCGTGCCGGCCGAGCGCCGCACGACGGTCGCCTTCGAGGCCTGGGGCGTGACGCTGCCGCCGCCGGAGGCGCAGTGGCCGCTCGGGCGCGAGCTCGCCTCCGTCTCCGCCGAAGCGACGCTGCGCGGTCTCATTCCCGCAGCGTCCGGTACTGCGCGATCGCTCGCGCTCTGGCGCGATCAGGGCGGGGCGCTCGTTCTCGACAGGGTCTGGGCTGTGTGGGGGCCGCTCTCCGTCCGCGCCGCGGGAACGCTCACGCTCGATGCCGGGCTGCAGCCGCGCGGGGCGGTGACGGCCTGGCTCGCGGGCTTCGGCGCGGCTCTCGACAGGCTGGTCGCGGCAGGGCTGATCGGGCGCGGCCCGGCAGCGCTCGCGCGCCTCGCGCTCACCGCCACCTCGCGCCCGGGCGAGGGAGGCGAGCGCGTTGCGGAGATTCCCATCACGATCGAGGACCAGGTGCTGACGGCAGCGCGCGTGCCGCTGCTGCGGCTTCCGCCCGTGGTATGGCCCGACCCGCTGCGGTAGCGCGGGCAGGCAGGCAGGACACGGCAATCAGAAGGAGAGGCGAGGATGGCTGAGAACACGCAGGTGCTGCTGGCCCGGCGGCCCGAAGGCAAGGTGCGGGTGGAGGATTTCTCCATCGTCCGCTCCGCCGTGCCGGAGCCTGGGCCGGGCGAGGTGCTTCTCCGCCATCTCTGGCTCTCGCTCGACCCCTACCAGCGCGGCCGGATGAGTGCGGCGAAGAGCTATGCCCAGCCCGTCGCCGTCGGCGCGGTGATGGAGTGCCGCGCCGTCGCCCGCGTCGAGAAAAGCAACGACCCGGCGCTGAAGCCAGGCGACATCGTTCTCGGCGCCTATGGCTGGCAGGAATGGTCGGTCGCCTCGCCGAAGGAGTTGATGAAGCTCGACCCCGCCGAGGCGCCGGTGCAGACAGCGCTCGGCATCCTCGGCATGCCGGGGCTCACCGCGCATGTGGGGATGAGCGACATCGGCCAGCCGAAGCGCGGCGAGACGGTGGTGATCTCCGCCGCCTCCGGCGCGGTTGGCGCTGTGGCGGGGCAGATCGCCAAGGCGGAAGGGGCGCGCGTCATCGGCATCGCCGGCGGGGCGGCGAAATGCGCCTATGTGCGCGAGGAGCTCGGCTTCGATGCCTGCCTCGACCATCGCGACGCTGACTTCATCCAGGCGCTCGATGCCGCCTGTCCCAAGGGCGTCGATGTCTACTGGGAGAACGTCGGCGGGGCGGTGCAGCGCGCGGTGTTCCCAAGGCTCGCCGATTTCGCGCGCATGGTGATGTGCGGGATGATCGCTGAATACAACGATCCGGTTCCGCAACCCGGGCCGAACCTGATGTCTGCTGTGCGCAAGCGGCTTCGCATCCAGGGCTTCATCGTCTCCGACAGCTGGCAGCGGCTTCCCGAGTGGCGTGCCGCGGCCATCCCGCTGATCCGCGCGGGCAAGCTCCGCTACCGCGAGGACGTGGTGGACGGCATCGAGGCGGCGCCGGAGGCCTTCATCGGCCTGCTCGAGGGACGGAACTTCGGCAAGCTCCTGATCAAGGTCGGATGAGGAGCGCCGGCGCGAGCGCGGCGAGCACCGGCGCTGGCGGCAGGCCGAGCGCGGTGGTGAGCTCCCAGGCCGTCGCGACGTTCGAGGAGATCACCGGCCCCTTCCTGTCGAGCGAGGCGGCGATGGCATCGAGCGTCGGCATGCCCGTGCCGCTGAGCACGACTGGCACGCCCGCCCGGTCGGGCACGGCGGCGAGGCCCGCCATGACCTCCTCGGGCGTCATCTCGTAGGCACGGAACGTTCCGTCGCTTGCGCTGATTTCCGTCACGCCGTACCCCGCCGCGCGCCAATATGCCGCGGCGCGGGCCGAGAGCCAGTCGGGGTAGGGGGAGTAGAGGACGATCTCGCGTGCGCCGAGCGCCGCGAGCGCAGCGGCGATGGCGCGACTTGCGAGCACGACCGGGATGCCGCGCGGCGCGCCGAGGCGCTTCGCGAAAGCCTCGTCCTCCTCGGGGCTCATCGCGTAGCTCGCCCCCGTCAGCGCGACGGCGGCGGCATCGAGCGCAAGCTCGCCGAAGCTCGCGAGTGCGGGCTCGAAGCTCGCGAGATAGGCCGCGTTGCGCTGCTCGAGCGTGGTTCCGGGCATCACCGGCAGGCGCGCGACATGCAGCGCCACCGCCTCCGGCATCAGGGCGCGGAACTCCGGCTCCACGGCAGGGTTGGCGGAGGGAACGAGAAGCCCGGCGCGGCGGCTCGGGACGAAGCGGGGGGTCATGGCGGCGGTGCTCCGGCATCGCAGGTATCGAGCATCGAGGCGGCGACGAGCCAGGCCTCGGCGCGGGCGGGATCGGAAGCGGCGGCGACCGCCTCGTCGCGCCAGGCGGTGGCGGAGGCGACGGCGCGATCGGTGCGCGCGAGCAGCACCTCCTGCGTGACCGAGAGGCGCGCCGCCTCCCACGCATCCAGATGCGACTCGTCCCCGCGCTGCACCGTGGCGGCGAGGCTCGCGGCAAGGGTGGCGGCGTCATGCATGCCGGCATTCATGTTCATGCCGCCCCGCGTGTTCGTCACATGCGCCGCGTCGCCGATCACGCAAAGCCGGCCGGCGCGCATGCGCCGCGCGATGCCTCGGGCGACGCCGTACACATCGGCCGAGGCAATTGGCAACGGATCGGGAAGCCCGGGCAGGAAGCGGCGGAGGATGGGCGCGCGGAACGCTTCGCCCAGGGCGTCGTCGTCGCTCGTCGAGGCTGGCACGCGGATGATGATGCGCCAGAGCCCGGTCATGGCGAGAAGGCTCACGCTAGCCTCGCCGTCATACACATAGGCGATGCCTGCGCGCGCGAGGCCCGGAACGATCTCGTCGAGCGGCAGGGGCGTCATCAGCCTCACCACGCGATGCCCGTACGGCGCCGTTTCGACCGCGATGGCAGCGGCGGAGCGGAGCGCGCTGTGCGCGCCGTCGGCGGCGATGGCCCAGTCACCGCGGTGCCGCGTGCCGTCCTCCATGCTCAGCGTGACGCCGGAAGCATCCTGCTCGAGTCCCGAAACTCCGGCGCCGAACGTCACCGTGCCTTCGGGGAGGGCGGCGAGAAGAAGCGGCGTGAGCAGGGATTGCTCGGCATGCAGCCGGAACGGAAACGCCGTGCGTCGCGCAACGTGCGCTATGGATATCACCGCGTCCGCGCCGCGGCCCGCTGTGAGCCACGCGAGCGCCTCGACGCGGCGGCCGAGAGGTAGGAGCGCTCCGGCGACGCCGAGCCTGTCGAGCACGCCGAGCGTCGAGGGGTGGAAGGTGCTCGCACGGCTCGCGGCGGAGAGGGAGGGCCGCTTCTCGAACACGCGCACGGCGAAGCCCGCCCGGTAGAGCGCCAGGGCGGCGGTGAGCCCCACGGGCCCCGCGCCCGCGATCAGGACAGTGCTGGTCATTGCCCGCCATCCTGTCGCGTCCGCTCCGGCGCGACTAGACTGCTCCGATGACCGAAACGAACGAATCCCTCGCGCTGCGCGCAACCGCCTTCGCCGCCGAGGTGCACACGCATCAGCGGCGCAAGGGCGCTGCGGCCGAGCCCTACGTCAACCACGTCATCGAGGTCGGCGCCGCGCTGGCCGCGGCAGGTGCGCCGCTGGCCGCCATCCTGGCCGGGCTGCTGCACGACACGATCGAGGACGGCGACTCGGCCGGCCGGCCGGTGACAGAGGCCGAGCTCGCCGAGCGCTTCGGCGAGGAGGTCGCCGCCATCGTCGCCGAGGTGACCGACGACAAGGCGCTGCCGAAGGCGGAGCGCAAGCGCCTGCAGATCGAGAAGGCGCCGGGCAAGAGCGCAGCGGCGCGCATGGTGAAGCTTGCGGACAAGGCCGCGAACCTGCGCGCCATCACGGTAAGCCCGCCACCCTCGTGGGACCTTGCCCGCAAGCGTGACTACATCGACTGGGCCGAGGCCGTGGCCGCCGGCTGCCGCGGCGTGAACCCGACGCTCGAGGCGGCGTTCGACACCGCGCTCGCGCTCGCCCGCACTGCGCTCGAGGATCAGACGCTCGATTGAGGTCCAAACCTCTGCTGCGCATCGAGCCGCTTGATGGTCTCGCGCAGGAGCTCGGTCAACGCGAGAAGCTCCCGCTCACGCAGAAGATCGATCTTCTGGTGCAACAGCTCAATCTCGAGTTCTGCCTTCACGTTCACGTCGTAGTCCGCCATCGCGCGGCTCCGGTCGACCTCGGCCTGACGGTTCTGGCTCATCATGATTGCCGGCGCGGTGTAGGCGGCCTGGAAGCTCAGCAGCAGGTTCAGCAGGATGAACGGGTAGGGGTCCCAGGCGTCGCCGCCGAACAGCGTGTTGACGAGAATCCAGAGCGCGATCAGAGCCGACTGGAGCCCGATGAAGCGCCAGGAGCCGACTGTGGCGGCGACCGCATCGGCGAGCACCTGGCCGCGCGTCCTCGCCGGGGCGGGCTGCGGAACGACCCGGCGTGTGCGCCGGCGGTGCCGCAGCTGAGAGAGCTGGGCGGCTTCGGCAGGCGTGAGGTGGTGCGGTTGTGCAATCAGGGTCATCGGGCGCTCCCGTGCTGGGCGCGGCGAGCCTAACGCGGAACCGCGTCGTCCACGCTGTCCAACATGCGCAGCAGCAGCGCGCGCCATGCATCGTCGTAGGGGTGAAGCCCCGGCAATGCCGGCCGGCGCCTTTCGGCAAGCCATCGGAATAGCCCGCCCGAAAGGTTCGCCACGCCCATCGGCCGATGCGCGGACAGTGGGCCTGTAACGGTCTCCGCGAGCCGAGCGCTCCGCAGCCCGACGGAGCAGATGAAGAGCGCGATGCGGCCGCTGCACGCTGCGCCATGCGCGGCGGCGAACCGCCAGGGAGACAGGCCGGGCTCGATGCGCACGGAGCCGGGAAGGTGCCCGCTCTCGAACTCCTCCCCACTTCGTACGTCGAACACCGCGACATGGCCCTCCGCGATCAGCCCTTCCGCCTGCTCTGGCGTCAGATGCGGAACGGGGTGCCGGTCGCGGATCGCGCGCTCGACATCCGCGATCGTCACGGCCGGGTCGCGCGGGTCGGGCAGAGGTACGGCCCGTTCAGGCGGGAAGCGCATCGGCAAGCTCCTCTCCGGGGTCGGCGCGGCGAACCGTTCCGCCCGCGAGCAGATGCAGTACGGTTCCGCCCGTGGCAGCCGCGTCCTCCGGGTCGTGCGTGACCATCAGCACGGGAAGGGCGAGGCGGCGGGCGCGCTCGAACACGAAGCGGCGCATGCGGTCGCGCAGGGCGACATCGAGCTTGCCGAAAGGCTCATCGAGCAGAAGCGCACGCGGCTCGGCAAGCAGGGTGCGCATCAGCGCGATGCGTGCACGCTGCCCGCCTGACAGCGTTGCCGGGTCGCGGTGCTCGAACCCGTCAAGCTCGGCGTCGGCGAGCGCGGCGGCGATGCGCGCACGCCGCGCCGACCCCCGCACGGAAGCGGGAAGGCCGAAGCCGAGATTGCCGCCGACGGAGAGATGGGGAAACAGGAGGTCATCCTGGAACAGGATGCCGATGCGCCGGCGATGCGCCGGCAGGGCCGTGACGTCGGCGCCGTCGACCAGGACCGTGCCGGACGCCGCGAAGGCTGGCGCGAGGGTGCCGCACACCCAGGCGAGCAGGCTCGACTTTCCGCTTCCGGACGGGCCCATCAGCGTGACGACCTCGCCCCTGGACATGGAGAGATCGAGCGGACCGACCAGCGGCGCGTCGCCGAGGGAGAGGCTGGCGCGGCGAAGCGACAGGCCACTCATGTGACGGCGAGCCCCCTTCGGTTGCGCCAGAGGATCGCGGGCGCGGCAAGTGCCGCCGCATAGGCAGCGAGAGGCAGCAGCGCCTGCACCATGGCATAGGCGCCGACGATGCGCCTGTCCGATCCGCCCGCGAGCGTCACGGCCTCCGTCGTCAGCGTCGACACGCGGCCCGCCCCGGCGAACAGCGTGGGCAGGTACTGCCCCGCGCTCACCGCAAAGCCGACCGCCGCCGCGATCAGGATCGGGCGAAGCATCACCGGCAGCTTCACGGCGAGGAACACGCGCCACGGCCCCGCGCCGAGTGAGGCGGCGTTGCGCGCAAGCCGCGTGTCGATCGCCCGCCATGGGTCGGCGAGCGTGAGGAAGACATAGGGCAGAACGAAAAGAAGATGCGCCCAGATCACGGCCGCCACCGTGCCGTCGATGCCGAGGCGGACGAGCGCCACCTGCAACCCGAACAGGAAGGAGATCTGGGGCAGGATCAGCGGCAGATAGAGAAGCATCAGTGCGCCGCGGCCTGGAACGATGTCGAACCGCTGCTCCGCCTCGAGGCAGAGTAGCGCGAGCACGACGGCGATCGCGGTTGCCGCCGCGCCGATGAGCAGCGTGGTCGCGGCCAGCGAGACGAGCCCGGTGCTTTGCGCCTGCCAGGTCGCGAGCGTCCAGAATCGCGGCAGCGCATCGGGAAACCGCCAGGCTCCGGCGAACGACCAGAGTGCGAGCATCGCGACGGCGCCTGCCGAGAGCGCGAGTACGGTGCCGAGCGTTGTTGCGGCAATCAGGCCGGAAGCCGGGGCGAAACCGCCTCGCGCTCCGGCTTCGAGCCAGGTCCGCGCGGCGCGGGCGATCGCCCATTCCGCGAGCCGCCATGCCGCGACGGCCGTAGCCACCAGCGCGGCAAGCAGAAGCGCGCCGGCGCTCGCAGGGAACCACAGCGACAGTTCCCTGTCCGAGAACCAGCGCATGACGAGCACTGCAAGCGTCGGCGGCGTGCCAGGGCCGAGGATCAGCGCGACATCGACGACGGAGAGGCTGAAGGCGAGCACGGCGTAGATCGGAAGCCTGATCTGCGGATAGACCAACGGCAGCACGACCTTCATCCAGCCCATCATCGGCGCGTAGCCGAGCGTGCGCGCGGCCCGCATGAGCGCCTCGGCGCGCACCTGGTTCAGTGCGGCGAGGGTGACGAGGAGCAGATAGGGCACCTCCTTCAGCACGAGCCCAGCGATTAGCGCGAGGCCGCCTTCGTCGTTCACCGAGGCGATGTCCGGCGGGCGTGTCCAGCCGGTTGCCCAGGGTGAGGCGAGGCGCGCGAGCATGCCTGAGGGCGCGATGAGGAAGGCGAAGCCGATGGCGAGCGCCGCATGCGGCGTTGCGAGCATCGGTGCGAGGAATGCCTGTGCCCTGCGGAACGCCGCCGTGCCGTGGCAGGCCGCGCAGAAGGCGATGACGAGGCCGAGCGAGATCGCCGTCGCCGCGAACCCCGTCGTCACCGTCACGCGCAGGGAGGAGGCGAAGCCCGGCCAGGCGAACAGGCTTCGCCACGGGTCGAGCGAGAGCGCGTTGCCGCCGATCGCGGGAAGCCAGCCGAAGGCGGGCCCGGCCGTTCCGGCAAGCCCGCCCGCGATCGGCCCGAGGAACAGCACGAGCGTCACGGCCGGCGCTGCCTTGAGCAGCGCAGGGCGCGTGCCCGTGCTCAGCGCG
Organism: Elioraea rosea; assembly: GCF_007644105.1. Taxonomy (GTDB): domain Bacteria; phylum Pseudomonadota; class Alphaproteobacteria; order Acetobacterales; family Acetobacteraceae; genus Elioraea_A; species Elioraea_A rosea. Next base: position 96,342 of record NZ_VFAC01000011.1, read on the forward strand.
AGACGCGCCGTTCCCATTCCGCGACGATCCGCGTCATCCAGGACGGGTGCGGCTCGGGCAGAGGACGGCCGAGCTCGGCATTCGTCAGCGTTGCCGCGCCGCGCGGCAAGCGTTCGAACCGCGCGCGATCCTCCGGCGCGAGCCGCTCGAGCGCGAGCACGGTGAAGTTGCCCATCACCCGCGGGTCCTGCCCATGCGCCTGCGCCTCGGGGCTCAACAGGAAATCGGCGAGTACCATCGCCGCGGCGGCGTGAGCAGCGTTGTACGGAATCGCGACGAAGCTCGCATTGCCGATGGTTCCGCGTTCGAGGACATAGCTGCGCACGCTCGGCGGAAGTTGGCCGTTGGCGATGGCGGTCGAGGCCTCGGAGGGGTTGAACGAGATCATGATGTCGATCTCGCCGTCGTTCATCAGCGTGCGCTGCGCCGGGCCGTTCTCGGGGAACTGCCGTCCCTGCCGCCAGAGATGGGGGCGGAGTGCCTCGTACCACGCCCACAGCGGTCCGGTCGTCGGCCCGAAATTCGCATCCGTCGCGGGGCCGGCCAGCACCTCCGCGTCCGGCGCGAGCTCGAAGAGCGCCTGCTTGAGGAAGGTCGCGCCGAGGAAGTTGCGCACGGTCGGGTGCGCGAGCCGTCCGGGGTTCGCCTTCGCCCAATCGAGCATCGCGGGGATCGAGCGCGGCGGCGCGCGCACCGTGTCGCTGTCGTAGACATAGACGATCTGCGCCATGCGCCACGGTGCGGCGAGCCCGTCGACCGGCACGGTGAAGTCGGTCACCGTCGCGGGCTTGCCCTCGCGGTCGATCAGCCCTGCATTGGGCAGCCGATCGAGGAACGGGCCGAACAGCAGACCCGATTCCTTCATCGCGAGGAAGTTCGGCCCGTTGATCCAGATGAGGTCGACCGAGCCGCCCTCGTTGCGCCCCGCCGCCTTCTCAGCGACGACGCGCGCGACCGCCTCGGAGGTGTCGCGCAGCCGTACATGGGTGATGCGGAAGCCGAACCGTTCCGAGACGCGATCATTCGCCCAGGCGATGAAGCCGTTCGTGCGGTCATCCCCGCCCCAGGCATTCCAGAACACGGTCTGGCCCCGCGCTGCGGCGAGCACCTCTGCCCATGGCGCGCGGAGAAGCGGATTGGCAGGCGTCGCTGCGCGCGCTGCCGGTGCGAGAAGCGTTGCGAGAAGGAGCGTGCGTCGGCGGAGCATGCTCACTCCGCGGCGATGCGGGCGCGGCGGCGGGCGGCCGCGGCCTCGATGCGGGGCTTCAGAACCTCGTCATGGAACCGGTCGCAGCCGATGCAGAGATTGGCGTAGGCGCGGCCCTTCGGGTCGGTGGTGCGGGACTTCTCGAGGAAGGTCTCGAGGCTCCACCCGTGCGTGAGGCCCATCCGCTGCGGCTGCCCGGCATTCAGCGCCTCGTACACCGGATCGCCGGCGAGACTGTCGAGGATGTCGATCAGCCCGTCCTCGGTGAGGTTGCCGATGGGAAGCTTCGTCTTGATGCAGCAGGGATAGACAGCCCCATCGGGCTCGATGCTCACCTCGGAGCCGGAATACTGGTGATTGAGGAAGTTCATCGCCCCCGACCAGCGGGCACAGAAATTGTCGGCCATCGTCGCGGTGGAGAGCCCGTTCTGCCAGCCCCGCCCGCGCGGCCAGATCTTGCCGATCCAGGCGTCCGGGCTCGCGCCGAAGAAGGAGTAGAGCGGGCCCGCCTCGTCGAGCCATTTGCGGTTCTGCTGCGCCACGCCGGAGGCGCGCATGCCGGCCGCCTCGAACATGGCGGTAAGGCTCGCCATGAACGCCTTCTGCTTCGCCTCGCCCTCGAGCCCGACATGGTAGTCGTCAATGGAGGCGACGGAGATCATCCAGACGCGGCGCGCGAGAAGCTCCTCGACGATCGCGGGCGTGAGAAGATCGCCGGTCGTCTGCACCACGATCTTCACCCCGCCCGCGTCGCGGTACTTCGCGATGAGCCGCTCGATCACGGGGTAGGTGACGCGTTCGCGCACGGGATCCATCAGGCTCTCGCCGCCGGAGAGGATGATCCGGCCGGTCTTGGAGGGAAGCGTGCCGTCCTCGTTGGGGTCGGTGAGGTCGAGATAGGTCATCGAGGGCGGAAGGTTGGCGATGATGCGTGGCGCGTTGCGCTCGGCTTCCGCCAGAACGGCCTCGAGCGCGCCGCGCACATAGGGGCGGAAACGGTCCTCGTAGCAGTGCCGGCACTTCCTGTGGCAGGCCCAGGCCATCACCCAGTAGATCGATTCCACGCCTCTCCCTCCGCCATCCGCGGTGCCTTCGTTTCGCACGGGCTCGCGTCGGGGTTACATCACTTTCGCTGCACTTTCGCCGCCCCCAGGGCCGTGCTTGTCTCCCGGCCATGCAGCTTCCCCCCATCGAGGCGATCGAGCGCGCCTGCCTCACCGCCGTGCCGGCCGAGCGCGTGGCCTATGACGGCTCGGCCATCATCCGTGCCGGCGCGGGGCCGGGCGGGTCGGGCCGCGCCAACAGCGCCTGCTGGCTCGATCCGGAGGACGAGGCCGATCTTCCGGCGCGTGTCGCGCGGATCGAGGCCTGGTATGCGCGGCTCGAGCGCCCCGCCAAGCTGCGGATCACGCCGCTCGCCCCGCCTGCGCTCGACCGGCTGCTCGCGCATCGCGGCTTCTCGCGCAGCGTCGATACGGTGGTGATGCTCGGCGCGCTGGACGGGCTGCCGCTTCCCGATGGCGAGACGACGATGGCGGAAGCGCCCGACGAGGCCTGGCTCGAGGTGCGCGAGGCTGGCTCGGGCGCCAATGCTGCGCGGATGGCGGAGAAGCGGGCGACACCGTCCCTTCTCATGGTGCCTGGCGCGTGGATCTCGGTTGAGGAGGAGGGGCGTGTGGCCGCCGTCGCCTTCGCAGCGGCGGTCGGGCCGATCGCGATCCTGGGCGATGTGACGACGATGCCCGCCTTCCGCGGCAGGGGGCTCGGCCGCCGTGCCTGCGTCGCAGCGCTCGGCTGGGCGCGGTCGGAAGGGGCGCGCTGGGGGGCCTTGCAGGTCGAGGCGGACAATGACGCCGCGCTCAGCCTCTATCGCCGGCTCGGCTTCCGCGAGTCGTATCGCTACGTCTATCGCGAGGCGGGCTGAGGCTTCTCCGCCGGCCCGCCGACGCGCGGCAGGAGCGCGGTTGCAAGCCCGAGAAGCGGCAGAAAGGAGACGATGCCGTAGACCGTCTCGATGCTCGTCCAGTCCGCGAGCGCGCCCATCGCCGCAGCGCCGAGCCCGCCGAGGCCGAAGGAAAGGCCGAAGAACAGGCCGGAGACGAAGCCGATGCGCCCGGGCATCAGGTCCTGCGCATAGACGATGATCGCCGAGAAGGCAGAGGACATGATCAGCCCGATCAGGGTGGCCAGCACGCCGGTCCAGAACAGGTTGGCGTAGGGCAGGATCAGGGTGAAGGGCAGGGCGCCGAGGATGGAGAACCAGATCACCGGGATGCGGCCGATCCTGTCGCCGATCCACCCGCCTGCGAGGATGCCGCCAGCGAGCCCGGCGAGATAGGCGAACAGGAAGAGCTGCGCCGTCTGGATCGACACGTCGAAGCGCTCGATCAGGTAGAAGGTGAAGAAGCTCGTCAGCGCCGCGCTGTAGAAGTTCTTCGAGAACAGCAGCACGATCAGAACGGTGATGCCGAGCAGCACCTTGCCCCGCGAGAGGCGCTGCGGCGCCGCGGCCTGCGCCTTGCCGGGCGCGCGCCGGGCGCGGGAATACCAGGCGCCGACGCGGGAGAGGACGAGCGAGGCGAGAAGGGCCGCGCCGGAGAACCACAGCACCCGCCCCTGGCCGGCCGGCACGACAACGAAGGCAGCAAGCAGCGGCCCGATTGCCGAGCCGGTGTTGCCGCCGACCTGGAAGATCGACTGCGCGAGGCCGTAGCGGCCGCCCGCCGCGGCACGGGCGACGCGCGAAGCTTCCGGGTGGAACACGGCCGAGCCGCAGCCGATGAGCATCGCTGCGAGGACGAGAAGCGGGTAGGACCAGGCGGTGGCGAGAAGGACGAGCCCGACCAGCGTCGCCCCCATGCCGATGGCCATGGAGTAGGGAAGCGGGTTCCTGTCGGTGTAGAGGCCAACGGCGGGCTGCAGCATCGAGGCGGTGCACTGGAAGGCCAGCGTCAGCAGCCCGATCTGCGCGAAGTCGAGCGCGAACTGGTCCTTGAGCACGGGATACAGCGCGGGAAGCAGCGACTGCATCATGTCGTTCAGCATGTGGCAGAAGCTGAGCGACAGGATGATGGCGAGGTTCGCACCCGCACGCTGCGGCGCCGTATCGGCTGCCGGGGCGGGGGCGGCCAGGGAAGGGGATGTCACGCTCGGGCTCGTTTCCTCTCGACGATGAAACGCTAGGCCCGGCGGCTCAGCCCGGCAAGGTCACGCCTCGTCCGTCGCGAGCAGGGCTGCGTTGCCCCCGGCGGCCGCCGTGTTCACCGAAACGACATGCTCCGTGGTGAAGCGGAGGATGGCGAGCGGCCCGCCCGCCTTCGGGCCGGTGCCTGAGAGCCCATGCCCGCCGAAGGGCTGAACCCCAGGCACGGCACCGATCTGCGCGCGGTTGATGTAGGTGTTGCCCACCCCGAGCCGCGCCGTGATGCGCTCCGCCGTTGCTTGCACCCGGCTGTGGATTCCGAGCGTGAGCGCGAAGCCGGAGGCGGCGATGTCGTCGAGCAGCGCATCGAGGCCGCTCTCGCGCCAGCGCACGACATGCAGCACGGGGCCGAACACCTCGCGGTCGAGGGCGCGGGCGCTTGGCAGCTCGATGGCGCGCGGGGCGAAGAAGGTGCCGTTCGCGCAATCTTCGGGCAGAGGCAGCGTGAACAGGGGTTTCCCCTTCGGCGGCGCCCAGGCGGCAAGCGCATCCCGCGCCTCGGCGTCGATGACCGGGCCGATGTCCGTCGCGGGGTCGAGCGGGTCGCCGAGGGTGAGCGTGCGCGCAGCACCCTCAATCATCGCGAGCACGCGGTCGGCTGTGTCCTCCTGCACGCAGAGCAGCCGTAGCGCGGAGCAGCGCTGCCCGGCCGAGCGGAATGCGCCCTCAAGCACGTCCGCCGTCACCTGCTCCGGGAGCGCGGAGCTGTCGACGATCATCGCGTTGATGCCGCCCGTCTCGGCGACGAAGGGGATGGGAAGACCTCCCCGCGCGGCGATCGCTGCGGCGATCGCGCGCGCCGTCTCGGTGCCGCCGGTGAAGGCGACGCCCGACACGGCGGGATGCGAGACCATCGCCGCGCCGACGCCAGGCCCGTCGCCAGGGAGGAAGGCGAGCACGTCGTGCGGCACGCCGGCATCGTGCAGCAGCGCGACGGCCTTCGCGCCAACCAGCGGCGTCTGTTCCGCGGGCTTGGCGAGCACGGCGTTTCCGGCAGCGAGCGCGGCGGCGATCTGGCCGACGAAGATGGCGAGCGGGAAGTTCCACGGGCTGATCGCCGCGATCACGCCGCGGCCCGAGAGCGCCCAGGTGTTGCGCTCCCCCGTCGGCCCGGGGAGCTCGCGCGGCGCGCCGAACCAGATCCGCGCCTGGTGCGCGTAGTAGCGGCAGAAATCCGCCGCCTCCCGCACCTCCGCCACGCCGTCGACGAGGGTTCGGCCGCCCTCGCGCGCAATCAGCGCGAGCAGCGCCTCGCGGTTCGCCTCGATCAGCTCGGCGGCGCGTTCGAGCACGGCGGCGCGGTGCTCGACCTCCGTCTCGTTCCAGGTGTGCAGCGCCCAGGCCGCGCGCTTCGCGGCGCGATCGACCGTTCCCCCATCCGCCCACACCACATGGCCGACGATGCGGCGCCGGTCCGCCGGGTCGCGCACCGGCACCGCCTCGCCGCGGATGCGGTCGCCGCCGACGATCGGCGCCGCATCGGCCGGGCGCGCGGCGGCTTCGCGGAT
>NZ_VFAC01000012.1 GCF_007644105.1 Elioraea rosea
ACGATCTTCGTCACCACGCCGGCGCCGACGGTGCGTCCGCCCTCGCGGATGGCGAAGCGGAGCCCCTCGTCCATCGCGATCGGCGCGATCAGCGCAACCTCCATCCGAACGTTGTCACCAGGCATCACCATCTCGGTGCCCTCGGGCAACGTCACCACACCCGTCACGTCCGTCGTCCGGAAGTAGAACTGCGGACGGTAGTTCGTGAAGAACGGCGTATGACGACCGCCCTCCTCCTTCGTCAGGATGTAGGCCTCCGCCATGAACTTCGTGTGCGGCGTGATCGACCCAGGAGCCGCCAGAACCTGACCCCGCTCCACGTCCTCGCGCTTCGTGCCACGCAACAGCGCGCCGATGTTGTCGCCAGCCTCGCCGCTGTCCAGAAGCTTGCGGAACATCTCAACGCCCGTCACCGTCGTCTTCACCGTCGGCTTCAGGCCAACGATCTCGACCTCCTCGCCAACCTTGATGATCCCGCGCTCGACACGGCCCGTCACGACCGTGCCGCGGCCGGAAATCGAGAACACGTCCTCGATCGGCATCAGGAACGGACGGTCCTTCGGACGCTCAGGCTGCGGAATGTAGCGGTCAACCTCCTCCATCAGCTTCAGAACCGCCTGCTCGCCAAGCTCAGGCTCCCGGTCCTCCAGCGCGCACAGCGCAGAGCCCTTGATCACCGGGATGTCGTCGCCAGGGAACTGGTAGCTCTTCAGAAGCTCCCGAACCTCGAGCTCCACGAGCTCCAGAAGCTCGGGGTCGTCGACCATGTCCACCTTGTTCATGAACACCACCAGCGCAGGAACGCCGACCTGGCGGGCAAGCAGGATGTGCTCGCGCGTCTGCGGCATCGGGCCGTCCGCCGCCGACACCACCAGGATCGCCCCGTCCATCTGCGCCGCACCCGTGATCATGTTCTTCACGTAGTCGGCGTGGCCCGGGCAGTCGACATGCGCGTAGTGGCGGTTCTTCGTCTCGTACTCCACATGCGCCGTCGAGATCGTGATCCCGCGCGCACGCTCCTCAGGCGCCTTGTCGATCTGGTCATACGCCGTGAACGTCGCACCACCACTCTTCGCCAAAACCTTCGTAATCGCCGCAGTCAACGACGTCTTCCCATGGTCCACGTGACCAATCGTCCCGATGTTGCAGTGCGGCTTGTTCCGCTCAAACTTCGCCTTCGCCATGGTCTCTCTCCGTCGGGCGTCTGGTCAGCAGCGCCAGTTCAGGGGTTGGTTCGTCTTACCAGCGGTAATGCGAGAACGCGCGGTTGGCCTCGGCCATCCGGTGCGTGTCCTCACGCTTCTTCACGGCCGAGCCGCGGTTGTTCGCGGCATCGAGCAGCTCGTTGCTCAGCCGGTCGCGCATCGTGTGCTCGCCGCGCTTGCGCGAGGCGTCGATCAGCCACCGGATCGCCAGAGCCTGGCGTCGTTCGGCGCGCACCTCGACGGGCACCTGGTAGGTCGCGCCGCCAACGCGGCGGGAGCGCACCTCCACGGCCGGCTTCACGTTCTCCATCGCCTCGTGGAAGACGCGGAGAGGATCGGTGTTCGGCACGCGGCGCTTCACGACGTCGAGCGCGCCGTAGACGATCGCCTCGGCTGCGGACTTCTTGCCGTCGTACATCAGCGCATTCATGAACTTCGACAACACGAGGTCGCCGAACTTCGGATCGGGCAGGACTTCGCGCTTCTCTGCGCGGTGGCGGCGGGACATCTCTCAGCTCCTCCCGATCACTTCGGCCGCTTCGCGCCGTACAGCGACCGGCGCTGGCGACGCTTGGCGATGCCCTGCGTGTCGAGCACGCCGCGCAGGATGTGGTAGCGCACGCCCGGCAGGTCCTTCACGCGGCCGCCACGGATCATGACGACCGAGTGCTCCTGCAGGTTGTGGCCCTCACCGGGGATGTAGGACACCACCTCGTAGCCGTTGGTCAGGCGCACCTTGGCCACCTTGCGAAGAGCCGAGTTCGGCTTCTTCGGCGTGGTGGTGTAGACGCGCGTGCAGACGCCGCGCTTCTGCGGGCAGCCCTGCAGCGCGGGCACCTTGTTCCGCTTGCGCTTGTCGTGGCGCTCCTTGCGGATCAGCTGGCTGATCGTCGGCATCCAGACCCTCTTGCCTCGGCCGCCGGCCAACCCGGCCATGCGGCACTCGAACCCACGCAACGATGCGGGCCCCGGCACTGGCCGGCGCCCGCTGGCTCAACCCGTCCCCGACCTCGGCCACCCTGACGATCAGGAGCGGCGGCACCGGAGCCGAAGCATGTCCAAAACCTCTCACCCGAACCGTTGTGCGGCCGGGGTCAAGGGCGCGGAACCTACGAGGGGGTCACCCCCCTGTCAAGCATCGCCTCGCCCGCCGCGCCGGGCGAAACGGCGGGGCATGGCAGGACCACGCCTCCGGCATGGCCGTGCCAGCCCCGCAACGCCTCCTACTCGGCCGCGACCGAGCCGCTGTCGGGCAGCGCCGGCGTGCCGCCGGTGACCGCACGGCCGCGGTCCTTCTGCGCGGCAAGCGCCTTGAGCCGCATCATCACGTTGCCCGTTCCCGCCGGGATCAGGCGGCCGACGATGACGTTCTCCTTGAGACCGGAGAGTTCGTCCACCTTGCCCGCCGTCGCCGCCTCGGTCAGCACGCGCGTCGTCTCCTGGAACGAGGCCGCGGAGATGAAGCTGTGCGTCTGCAGCGACGCCTTGGTGATGCCTTGCAGCACCGGGAAGGCCGACGCCGGCCGCTCGTTCGCCTCGAGACGCTTCTGGTTCTCGATGTCGAAGTCCACCCGGTCGATCTGCTCGCCGACGAGGAAGGTCGTGTCGCCCGGGTCCTGGATCTCGACCTTCTGCAGCATCTGGCGAACGATCACCTCGATGTGCTTGTCGTTGATCTTAACGCCCTGCAGTCGATACACGTCCTGGATCTCGTTCACGAGATAGTCGGCCAGGGCCTCGACGCCGAGCACCTTCAGGATGTCGTGCGGCACGCGCGGGCCGTCGACCAGCGGGTCGCCGATCCGGACGTAGTCGCCCTCCTGGACGGAGACGTGCTTGCCCTTCGGAATGAGGTACTCGCGCTCCTCCGTCGTCTCGTCGTTCTTCACGACGACGCGGCGCTTGGCCTTGTAGTCCTTGCCGAACTCCACCCGCCCGTCGATCTCGCTGATGATCGCGTGGTCCTTCGGCCGGCGCGCCTCGAACAGTTCCGCCACGCGCGGCAGGCCGCCCGTGATGTCGCGCGTCTTCGAGCTCTCGCGCGGAATTCTCGCGAGCACGTCGCCGGCGTTCACGCGCGAGCCGTTGTCGACCGAGAGAACCGAATCCACCGAGAGGAAGTAGCGCGCCTCGGTGCCGTTCGGCAGCTTCACGAGTTCGCCCTTCTCGTCGCGCAGCACGATGCGCGGGCGAAGGTCAGCCCCCTTGGCCTGCTGCTTCCAGTCGACCACCACCTTGGAGGACAGGCCCGTCGCCTCGTCGATCCGCTCGACGACGGTCACGCCCTCGATGAGGTCGACATAGTCGACGATGCCGGACCGCTCGGTGATCACCGGCAGCGTGTACGGATCCCACTCCGCGAGCTTCTGGCCGCGGGCCACCTGTGCGCCCTCGTCGGCGAGCAGGCGCGCGCCGTAGGGGACGCGGTAGCGCGCACGTTCGCGACGCTGGTCGTCGAGCAGCAGGATCTCGCAGTTGCGGCTCATCACCACCGGCGTGCCCTGGGAGTTGAGCACGACGTTGCGGTTCTTCACCGTCACCACGCCGTCGGAGGCCGCTTCCACCTGGCTCTGCTCCGCGCCGCGCTGGGCGGCGCCGCCGATGTGGAAGGTGCGCATCGTCAGCTGCGTGCCCGGCTCGCCGATCGACTGCGCGGCGATCACGCCCACCGCCTCGCCGGTGTTGACCGGCGTGCCACGCGCGAGGTCACGCCCGTAGCACTTGGCGCAGATGCCGATCCGCGTCTCGCACGTCAGCACGGAGCGGATATAGACGCTGTCCACCCCCGCCTGCTCGATCGCGTCGGCCTCCTGCTCGCCGATCAGCGCGTTGCGCGGAACGATGACCTCGCCCGTGATCGGGTTCGGCACATCCTTCGCGACGGTGCGGCCGAGGATGCGCTCCGAAAGCGAGGAGACGACCTCGCCGCCGTCGAGCACCGCACGCACGGTGATGCCCTTCTCGGTGCCGCAATCGTCCTCGATGACGATGCAGTCCTGCGCGACGTCGACGAGGCGGCGCGTGAGGTAGCCCGAGTTGGCGGTCTTTAGCGCGGTGTCGGCCAGGCCCTTGCGGGCGCCGTGCGTCGAGTTGAAGTACTCGAGCACGGTGAGGCCTTCCTTGAAGTTCGAGATGATCGGCGTCTCGATGATCTCGCCCGATGGCTTGGCCATCAGGCCACGCATGCCGGCAAGCTGGCGCATCTGGGCCGGCGAGCCGCGGGCGCCGGAGTGGCTCATCATCCACACGCTGTTGGTGGGGCGCCCCACCTCCTGGCGGCGGATCTCCTTCATCATCGCCTCGGCAACGTCCTCGGCGCAGCGCGTCCAGGCGTCGACCACCTTGTTGTAGCGCTCGCCGAAGGTGATCAGGCCTTCCTGGTACTGGTTCTCGAACTCCTTCACCTCGGCCGCGGTCTTGGCGATCAGTGCCTGCTTCTCGGCCGGGATGATCAGGTCGTCCTTGCCGAAGCTGATGCCGGCCTTGGCCGCGTTGCGGAAGCCCAAGCCCATCAGCCGGTCGGCGAAGATCACGCTCTCCTTCTGGCCGCAATGGCGGTAGACGGCGTCGATCACGTCGGAGATCGAGCGCTTGGTGAGCTGCCGGTTCACCAGGTCGTACTGCAGGTTCGGATGCTTTGGCAGGATCGCGCCGATCATCATCCGCCCCGGCGTCGTCACGACGCGCGCAATGTACGTGCTGCCGTCCTTGTCGACCGTCTCGCGGCGGGTGCGGATCTTGGAGTGGATCCCGATCGCCTTCGCCTCGAGCGCCTGCTCGATCTCGCCCATGCCGGTGAAGGCGGGTGCCTGGTCGTCCGCGATCGACTTGAACTCGGGCGTCTCGAGCGAGAGGTAGTAGAGGCCGAGTACGATGTCCTGGCTCGGCACGATGATCGGCTTGCCGTTGGCGGGGCTGAGGATGTTGTTCGTGCTCATCATGAGCACGCGCGCCTCGAGCTGCGCCTCGAGCGACAGCGGCACGTGCACGGCCATCTGGTCGCCGTCAAAGTCGGCGTTGAAGGCGGTGCAGACGAGCGGGTGAAGCTGGATCGCCTTGCCCTCGATCAGCACCGGCTCGAAGGCCTGGATGCCGAGGCGGTGCAGCGTCGGCGCCCGGTTCAGCATCACCGGGTGCTCGCGGATGACCTCCTCGAGGATGTCCCACACCTCGGGACGCTCCTTCTCTACCATCCGCTTCGCGGCCTTGATGGTGGTGGCGAGGTTGTACTTCTCGAGCTTCGAGTAGATGAACGGCTTGAACAGCTCGAGCGCCATCTTCTTCGGCAGGCCGCACTGGTGCAGCTTCAGCTCCGGCCCGACCACGATCACCGAACGGCCGGAATAGTCGACGCGCTTGCCGAGCAGGTTCTGGCGGAAGCGGCCCTGCTTGCCCTTCAGCATGTCGGACAGCGACTTCAGCGGCCGCTTGTTCGCACCCGTGATGGCGCGGCCACGGCGGCCGTTGTCGAATAGGGCGTCGACGCTCTCCTGCAGCATGCGCTTCTCGTTACGCACGATGATGTCGGGCGCGCGCAGCTCGATCAGCCGCTTGAGGCGGTTGTTGCGGTTGATGACGCGGCGGTAGAGGTCGTTCAGGTCGGAGGTCGCGAAGCGGCCGCCGTCGAGCGGAACGAGCGGGCGAAGCTCGGGCGGGATCACCGGCACGACGTCGAGGATCATCCACTCGGGCCGCGTGCCGCTCTCGAGGAACGACTCGAGGAGCTTCAGGCGCTTGACGAGCTTCTTTCGCTTGGCCTCGGACGTCGTCTCCTTCAGCTCGACGCGCAGCTTGGTCTTCTCCGCATCGAGGTCGAGGCCGGAGAGAATCTGCTTCAGCGCCTCTGCGCCGATGCCGACGGAGAATGCATCGTCGCCGAACTCGTCGACCTTCGCCTGGTACTGGTCCTCCGAGACGAGCTGGTACAGCTTGAGGTCGGTCAGCCCCGGCTCGAGCACGACGTAGCTCTCGAAGTAGAGGACCTTCTCGAGATCCTTCAGCGTCATGTCGATCATCAGGCCGATGCGCGAGGGCAACGACTTCATGAACCAGATATGCGCCACCGGCGAGGCGAGCTCGATATGGCCCATGCGCTCGCGGCGCACCTTCGCGAGCGTGACCTCAACGCCGCACTTCTCGCAGATGATGCCGCGGAACTTCATCCGCTTGTACTTGCCGCACAGGCACTCGTAGTCCTTGATCGGACCGAAGATGCGCGCGCAGAACAGCCCGTCACGCTCGGGCTTGAACGTGCGGTAGTTGATCGTCTCGGGCTTCTTGATCTCGCCGTACGACCAGGAGCGGATCTGCTCCGGACTCGCGATCGAGATCCTGATCTGGTCGAAGGTGAGCGCGCCAGGCTGCGTGCCCAGGATCTTCATCAGCTCGTTCATCGTCGTCCTCGCCTTTGCCGGAGAGCGGGCGCGGTCAGCGTCGCCGCGCCCGCCTCCGAAGGGATTCCCGTATCGCTGCTCAGCTGCCGCGGTTCTCGAGCTCGACGTTCAGGCCGAGCGACTTCAGCTCCTTGACCAGAACGTTGAAGCTCTCGGGGATGCCGGCCTCGAAATTGTCCTGGTCGCGCACGATGGCCTCGTAGACCTTCGTGCGGCCCGACACGTCGTCCGACTTCACCGTCAGCATCTCCTGCAGCGTGTAAGCGGCGCCGTAGGCCTCGAGCGCCCAGACCTCCATCTCGCCGAAGCGCTGGCCGCCGAACTGCGCCTTGCCGCCGAGCGGCTGCTGGGTGACGAGGCTGTACGGCCCGATCGAGCGCGCGTGGATCTTGTCGTCCACCAGGTGGTGCAGCTTCAGCATGTAGATGTAGCCAACCGTCACCTTCCGCTCGAACGGCTCCCCCGTGCGGCCATCGACCAGCGTGACTTGGCCCGACCGCTCGAGGCCCGCCTTCTCGAGCATGCCCTCGATGTCGTCCATCCGCGCGCCGTCGAACACGGGCGTCGCGATGGGGACGCCGGGGCGGAGATTGTCGGCAAGCTCGCCGAGCTCGCCGCGGTCCATCTCCTCGATCATGTCCTTGTAGACATCATCGCCGTAGACGTCCTTGAGCTTCTCCTTCAGAGGCCCGAACTGCCCGGTCTGGCGCGCCGCGTCGAGCACCTCGCCGATCTGCCGGCCGAGGCCAGCGCAGGCCCAGCCGAGATGCGTCTCGAGGATCTGGCCCACGTTCATGCGCGAGGGCACGCCGAGCGGGTTCAGCACGATGTCGACGGCCTCGCCCGTCTCGAGGAACGGCATATCCTCGACGGGGATGACACGGCTGACTACGCCCTTGTTGCCGTGGCGGCCGGCCATCTTGTCACCCGGCTGAAGCTTGCGCTTCACCGCGACGAAGACCTTGACCATCTTCATCACGCCCGGCGGAAGCTCGTCGCCCCGTTGCAGCTTCTCGACCTTCGAGACGAAGCGCGCCTCGAGCTTGCGCACCGCCTCGTCGAACTCGCGCTTGAGCTGCTCGATCTCGGCCATGGCGGCATCCTCTGCCACCACGATGTTCCGCCAGGCGCCGCGCGGGATCTCTGCGAGCACCGCCTCGTTGATCTCGGTGCCGGCCTTGATGCCCTTGTTGCCGGCGCCCGCCTTCTTGCCGAGCAGGCGCTCGCGCACCCGGCCGAGGAACGACCGCTCCTGGATCGCCTTCTCGTCGTCACGGTCCTTGGCGAGACGCTCGATCTCGGCCCGCTCGATCGCGAGCGCGCGCTCGTCCTTGTCCACGCCGCGGCGGGAGAACACGCGCACGTCGACGATCGTTCCCGCAACGCCAGGCGGCAGGCGCAGCGAGGTGTCGCGCACGTCGGAAGCCTTCTCGCCGAAGATGGCGCGGAGCAGCTTCTCCTCTGGCGTCATCGGGCTCTCGCCCTTTGGCGTCACCTTGCCGACGAGGATGTCGCCCGGGTTCACCTCTGCCCCGACATAGACGATGCCCGCCTCGTCGAGGTTCTTCAGGGCCTCCTCGCCGACATTGGGGATGTCCCGGGTGATCTCCTCCTGCCCGAGCTTGGTGTCGCGGGCCATCACCTCGAACTCCTCGATGTGGATCGAGGTGAACACGTCGTCGCGCACGATGCGCTCGGAGATGAGGATGGAGTCCTCGAAGTTGTAGCCGTTCCAGGGCATGAACGCGACGAGCACGTTGCGGCCGAGCGCGAGCTCGCCGAGCTGCGTCGAGGGCCCGTCGGCGATGATGTCGCCGGGCTGCACCGCATCCCCCACCTTCACGAGCGGGCGCTGGTTGATGCAGGTGTTCTGGTTCGAGCGCTGGAACTTGCGCAGGCGGTAGATGTCGACGCCCTCGGTCGAGCCGTCCTCGCGCGTCGCGCGCACGACGATGCGCGCGCCGTCGATCTGGTCGACCACGCCAGGGCGGCGGGCGATGATCGAGGCACCGCTGTCGCGCGCCACCGGCAGCTCCATCCCGGTGCCGACGAGCGGGGCCTCGGCCTGGATCAGCGGCACCGCCTGGCGCTGCATGTTCGAGCCCATCAGCGCGCGGTTCGCGTCGTCGTTCTCGAGGAACGGGATGAGCGCGGCAGCGACCGAGACGAGCTGCTTCGGCGAGACGTCGATCGCCGTCACCTGCTCGGCGGGCACGAGCGCGTAGTCGCCGTTCTTGCGCACCGAGACGAGGTCGTCGGTCAGCGCGCCGTCATCGGCCATGGTCGCGTTCGCCTGCGCGACGACGAGACGCTCCTCCTCCATCGCGGAGAGGTAGCGCGGGCTGCCTGCGACCTTGCCGTCCTTCACCATGCGGTACGGCGTCTCGATGAAGCCGTACTTGTTCACCTGGGCATAGGTGGCGAGCGAGTTGATCAGGCCGATGTTCGGGCCTTCCGGCGTCTCGATCGGGCAGATGCGCCCGTAATGCGTCGGGTGCACGTCGCGCACCTCGAAGCCGGCGCGCTCACGCGTGAGACCACCCGGGCCGAGGGCCGAGAGGCGGCGCTTGTGCGTGACCTCCGAGAGCGGGTTGGTCTGGTCCATGAACTGGCTGAGCTGCGAGGAGCCGAAGAACTCGCGCACCGCAGCCGCCGCAGGCTTGGCGTTGATCAGGTCGTGCGGCATCACCGTGTCGATGTCGACCGAGCTCATCCGCTCGCGGATCGCGCGTTCCATCCGCAGCAGGCCGACGCGGTACTGGTTCTCCATCAGCTCGCCGACGGAACGGACGCGGCGGTTGCCGAGATTGTCGATGTCGTCGATCTGGCCGCGGCCGTCCTTCAGCTCGTGCAGCGTCTTGAGCACGGCGAGGATGTCCGCCTTGCGCAGCGTGCGCAGCGTGTCGGGCGCGTCCTCCGCCGAGAAGCCGAGGCGCATGTTCATCTTCACGCGGCCCACGGCCGAGAGGTCATAGCGCTCGGGATCGAAGAACAGGCCCTTGAACAGCGCCTCTGCCGTCTCCGGCGTGGGCGGCTCGCCCGGGCGCATGACGCGGTAGATGTCGAGCAGCGCCTCGTCGCGGTTCGTGTTGCGGTCGACGGAGAGCGTGTTGCGAAGCCACGGGCCGGTGTTCTGGTCGATCGCGAGGGTCGCGAGCGTCTCGGCGCCGGCTTCCTCGACGGCGAGAAGCTTCGGCTCGGTGATCTCCTCGCCGGCCTCGAGATAGATCTCGCCCGTCTCGACGTTCACCATGTCCTCGGCTGCGAAGCGGCCGATGATGTCGGCACGGCCGACCAGCACCTCGGTCGTGCCCGCCTCGGCGATCTTACGCGCCGCGCGCGGCGTGAGCTTGGCGCCGGCTTCGGCGACGACCTGGCCGCTCGCCGCGTCGATCAGCGCGTCGAACAGCTTCAGCCCCTTGAACTGCTCGGGGTCGAACGGGCGCGACCAGCCCTTCGGCCCGCGGGTGAACGCCACGCGGCCGTAGAAGATCGCCAGGATCTCCTCGGCGTCCATGCCGCGGATCTCGCCCGGCTCCACCTGCTCGCCGCGTCCCTCGCGGTCGAGGCGAAGCGCCTCGCTCGCCGCGCTCTCGAGCGCGTAGAGCAGCGTCGTCACCGGCAGCTTGCGGCGGCGGTCGATGCGCACGTAGAGCAGGTCCTTGGCATCGAACTCGAAATCGAGCCAGGAGCCGCGATAGGGGATGACGCGCGCGGCGAAGAGGTACTTGCCCGAGGAATGCGTCTTGCCCTTGTCGTGGTCGAAGAACACGCCGGGCGAACGATGCATCTGCGAGACGATCACGCGCTCGGTGCCATTGATGATGAAGGTGCCGTTGTCGGTCATGAGCGGCATGTCGCCCATGTAGACATCCTGCTCCTTGATATCGCGGATCGAGCGGGCGCCGGTGTCCTCGTCGACGTCCCAGACGATCAGGCGCAGGCGCACCTTCAGCGGCGCGGCAAAGGTCAGCCCGCGCTGGATGCACTCCTCGACGTCGTACTTCGGCTCCTCGAGCTCGTACTGCACGAACTCGAGCCGGCCGCGGCCGGCGAAATCGTCGATCGGGAAGACGCCCTTGAACACCTCCTGCAAGCCGGTGTGCGTGCGCGCATCGACCGAGGTGTGCATCTGCAGGAAGGCCTCGTACGAGGCGCGCTGCACCTCGATGAGGTTCGGCATCGGCGCGACCTCGGGAATGCGCCCGAAGCTCTTCCGGATACGCTTGCGGCCTGTGAACGAGCCCGTCATCGCAACCCCCGCGTCAGCCATGCATCTTCGAAAACCCGGTCCCTTCCCGGCCCGCACGCGCGCGGCCGGTTGCGCCAATGGCAATCCCCGGGCGGAGGAGGGTCGCCCCCGCCCGGGTGCCAGGCGCGGCCGCAGCCGCGCCGATCGTCAGGTCTGTCGAAATCACTTGATCTCGACGGTCGCACCCTGCTCCTCGAGCACCTTCTTGATCTTCTCGGCCTCGTCCTTGTTCACGCCGGCCTTCACTTCCTTCGGCGCGCCCTCGACGAGGTCCTTGGCCTCCTTCAGGCCGAGACCCGTGATCGTGCGGATCTCCTTGATCACGTTGATCTTCTTTTCGCCCGACTTGGCGAGGATCACGGTGAACTCGGTCTGCGCCTCGGCGGCCGGAGCGGCGGCACCGCCACCGGCAGCGGGAGCGGCGGCAGCAACCGCCACCGGCGCTGCGGCGGAGACGCCCCACTTCTCCTCGAGCATCTTCGAGAGCTCGGCGGCCTCGATAACGGTCAGGTTCGACAGCTCGTCGACGAGCTTCGCGAGATCAGCCATTGGTCATCATCCTTCGTATCTCGGCGCCGGGCTGTGCCCCGTACGCCATTCGGTTCCTGCTTCTGCTGGCGGAGGCGACCATCGCCCCGCGCCGGGTGCGCCTTCTCAGGCTGCCTCGTCCTTCTTGGCGTAGGCCGAGAGCACCCGCGCCACCTGCCCCGCCGGGGCCTGCAGCACGCCCGCCACACGCGTCGCCGGGCTGACCAGGAGGCCGAGCAGCTTCGCCCGCAGCGCCTCGATCGACGGCAGCTCGGCAAGTGCCTTGATGCCATCGGCGTTCAGCGTCTGCGCGCCAAGCGCGCCGCCCACGATCTCCAGCTTCTCGTTGGTCTTGGCGAACTCGACGGCGGTCTTCGCCGCGGCAACGGGATCCTTGGCCCAGGCAAGGGCGGTCGGACCCTGGAGCAGCGGAGAGATGCCATCGAACCGGGTGCCCTGAAGGGCGAGACGGGCAAGGCGGTTCTTGGCCACCTTGTAGGTCACCCCCGCATCCCTCATCCGCCGGCGCAGCTCCGACACCTCCGCCACCGTCAGCCCCGCGTTGCGGGTGACGACGACGATCGACGTCTCGGCGAACACCGAGGCGAGAGAGGCAACGGCTTCCCTCTTCTCGATACGGTCCACGTCCCGTCTCCATCGCTGCGGCCGCCGGAGGACCCCACGATGGGGCACCCCACACGGCCGCGTTCCCATGGACCACGACCCCGACTGGACTGGCCCAGCCGGGTTCCTGGCCCGGTTCGCCTGTCCAGACGCAGAAGACCAGGAACCGGCACGCACCACTCTGTCCGCCCCGAAAGGCGGAGAGCGGCGCCGGATCCCGTTCTCCCTGTCTACCGCGTGCGGGGAAGCCCCCTTCAACCCGGCCCTCTCGCGAAGGCGCGGGACATGCGGTCTCGGACAGGTGCGGGTGACAGCCACACTTCGCCGCCACCCTGCCTTCGCCGCGCCCGCCCGAAGGCGGAGCACGGCAAACCAGCAGCAAGCCGGGCGCCTAGCCCGGCCTGCCGAAACCCTTGCCTCAGCCCGTCAGCGAGGCGACGTCCACCTTCACGCCGGGGCCCATCGTCGAGGAGAGCGACACCTTCTTCACGTAGGTGCCCTTCGCCCCGGTGGGCTTCGCGCGCTGGATGGCCTCGATGAAGGCGCGGGCGTTCTCGAGGATCTTGTCCTCCGGGAACGAGGCCTTGCCAATGCCGGCATGGACGATGCCCGCCTTCTCCGCGCGGAACTCGACCTGGCCGGCCTTGGCGGCCTGCACGGCGCCCTTCACGTCCATCGTGACGGTGCCGAGCTTCGGGTTCGGCATTAGGCCGCGCGGCCCGAGAACCTTACCGAGCCGGCCGACGAGCGCCATCATGTCCGGCGTCGCGATGCAGCGGTCGAAATCCATCGTGCCGCCCTGGACGACCTCGGCGAGATCCTCCGCGCCCACGATGTCGGCCCCGGCCGCCTTCGCCTCGTCAGCCTTCGCGCCCTTGGCGAACACGGCGACGCGCAGCGTCTTGCCCGTGCCGTTCGGCAGGCTCAGCATGCCGCGCACCGCTTGGTCGGCGTGGCGGGGGTCGATGCCGAGGTTCATCGAGATCTCGATCGTCTCGTCGAACTTCGCCTTCGCCCCGGCCTTGGCGAGCTTCACCGCCTCGGCGAGCGGATAGGCGCGGCCGGTGTCGACGCCGCTGCGCAGCGCCTGGAGACGCTTGCCGCCAACCTTGCGAGCTTCGGTTGCCTGCGCCATCGCTCAGCCCTCCACCACGTCGAGGCCCATCGAGCGGGCCGAGCCTGCGAGCATGCGCATCGCGGCCTCCTCGTCGTAGCAATTCATGTCCTTCATCTTGACCTTGGCGATCTCGCGCAGCTGCTCCTGTGTCACGCGCCCGACCTTCGCCCCCTTGCCCGTCGTCTGGCTGCCCTTGTCCAGCTTGGCGGCCTTCAGCAAAAAGTAGGTGTTCGGCGGCGTCTTGGTGACAAAGGTGAAGCTTCGGTCGGCATAGGCGGTGATCACCACCGGCGTCGGCGTGCCGGGCTCCATGCCCTGGGTCGCGGCATTGAACTCCTTGCAGAACTGCATGATGTTCAGGCCGCGCTGGCCGAGCGCAGGGCCGACCGGCGGCGACGGGTTGGCTTTCCCGGCCGGGATCTGCAACTTGATGTAGCCGACGATCTTCTTCGCCATAGGCGTTCAACCCCTGGTTTCAGGGGGCCGCGGTGCTGACGGGATGCGCGAACGCATCCCTCCCGCGTCCCGTGTATGTCTGCGAGGAGCGGGGATATAGAGCCGCGCCGGGGGCGTGTCCAGCCACAAAACGCAGGGGAGACCTGCGCCGGGGCCGTCGGGTGCGTGGATCAGGCGGTCGCCGCCCCGGTGCCGGTGACCTCGATCAGAGAGATCTCGGGCGGCACGCCGAAGCGCACAGGCAGGACCGAGAAGCCGAGCCCGCCGGAGACGACGAGGTGGCGACCCCGATCCGTCACATGGCCATGCGCGTAGCGACCGGCCTCGGGCAGGTGCGCAACCGGCCCGCCGAGGACGGGAATCCGAACCTGGCCGCCATGGGTGTGGCCGGAGATGGTCAGGCCCACCCGGCACGGCACCCGGCGAAACAGCTCCGGCTCGTGCGCCATCAGGATCACGGGCGCATCGTCCGTCACCGCCCGGAGCGTGCGGGGGAGGTCATCGGCGCCGGCATAGCGGCCACCGCCGAGGGGGCGGGCCATCGCGCTGTCGGTTCCGGCGAGCCAGAAGCGCTGGCCGCC
This sequence comes from Elioraea rosea, assembly GCF_007644105.1. Lineage (GTDB taxonomy): Bacteria > Pseudomonadota > Alphaproteobacteria > Acetobacterales > Acetobacteraceae > Elioraea_A > Elioraea_A rosea. The sequence continues at coordinate 14,157 of NZ_VFAC01000012.1, forward strand.
ATGGTGAAGCGGCTCTGCCTCGTTCTGGTAGACGCGCACGCCTGCCCAGCGCAGCGCGGCCCGAATGGGGCCAGGACCGCCTGCCTCCCACCAGTCATGGTTGCCGAGCACGGCGTGGGCGCCGAGCGGCGCGCGAAGTCGGGCGAGCTCTGCGGCCCAGACCTCAGGCCTGCCCTCCTCGGGGCGGATCCGCCGAAGGCCCGGGGCGAAATCGCCCGGCAGCACGATCAGGTCAGGGGCGAGGGCATTGGTGCGCGCGACGATCTCGGCCACGCGCTCGGGCGGCATGAACGGCTCGCAGGCGTGCAGGTCGGCAAGCACGGCGATGCGAAGCGGCGCGCCCTGCCAGCCAACCATCGGCACGCGATAGGGGACGACGGCGAGACGGAACGCCGGCTCGATGCCGAATGCCTTCGACGCGCCAGCGAAGAGCGAGACGCCGACGGCAGCGAGGCCCCGCATCAGCTTCCGCCGCGTCGGCATCCTGACGGCCGGAGCGCCCGGCCTGGCCCTGCGCACGCGGCGTGCGGCGCGGATCCCCTGTGTTCTCAGCGTCGTCACACCTTTTCCACCTGGCCGTATTCCAGCTCCACCGGCGTCGCGCGGCCGAAGATCGACACGGAAACCTTGACCCTTCCCTTCTCCTCGTCGACTTCCTCGACGACGCCGTTGAAGCTCGTGAACGGCCCGTCGGCGACGCGCACCTGCTCGCCGACCTCGAACGTGATAGATGGGCGCGGCTTTTCCACGCCTTCCTGCACCGCCTTCACGATGCGGTCAGCTTCTGCATCCGTGATCGGCGAGGGGCGGCCCTTGCCGCCGAGGAAGTTCGTGACCTTCGGCGTGTTCTTGACGAGGTGCCAGGTGTCGTCGGTCATCTCCATCCGCACCAGCACGTAGCCGGGGAAGAACTTCCGCTCTCCCGCCACCTTCTGGCCGCGGCGAACCTCGACGACCTCCTCCATTGGCACGAGCACGTCCTCGAACTTCTCGCCGAGGCCCTTCTGCTCCGCCTGCTTCTTGATGTCCTGCGCGACCTTCTTCTCGAAGCCCGAGTAGACATGGATGACGTACCAGCGCTTGCGGCCGGCCGAAGACGGCGGCGCGACGGGGCGAACCGCGGGGAGACCCTGATCGGTACTCGTGTTCATGGGCTTGCCCTCCTCAGGCGCCGAAGCCGAACAGCGTCCGGACGCCGAATCCGATGACCTGGTCGACCAGGAAGAAGAAGATCGCCGCAGCGATCGAAAGCGCAAACACCAGGCCGGTGGTGATCAGCGTCTCCTTGCGCGAGGGCCATGTGACCTTCGCCAACTCCTGCCGCACCTGGCGCACGAACAGTGCGGGATCGGGTCGAGCCATCGTCTGCCTTCTCGTCAAACGGCCGGGAACGCCATTGGTTTACCGACGCCACTGGCCTTGCCCGGGCCGCAACCGCGCAGCGCCCGGAACAGCCCGGCGCGCGCACCGAACCCGGCCTGGCAGGGGTGGAGGGTCTCGAACCCCCAACCTCCGGTTTTGGAGACCGGCGCTCTAGCCAATTGAGCTACACCCCTAGCCGGATCGCCGCGCACCTCCCCTGCCGGATGGTCGGGAAGGCGCGTCGCTGACCGGGAAGGCGCGTTCCATATACCAGCGCGCGCCCGCCGTCAGCCCTGAATTTGACAGGACTGACCCCTGCCCGGACCGCATCCGGGCATGAAAAACCCCCGCCTCTGCGGGGCGGGGGTCTTCCGGTTCCCGGAACGGGCTCAGCGTCCTATTGGACGATCTTCGTCACCACGCCGGCGCCGACGGTGCGTCCGCCCTCGCGGATGGCGAAGCGGAGCCCCTCGTCCATCGCGATCGGCGCGATCAGCGCAACCTCCATCCGAACGTTGTCACCAGGCATCACCATCTCGGTGCCCTCGGGCAACGTCACCACACCCGTCACGTCCGTCGTCCGGAAGTAGAACTGCGGACGGTAGTTCGTGAAGAACGGCGTATGACGACCGCCCTCCTCCTTCGTCAGGATGTAGGCCTCCGCCATGAACTTCGTGTGCGGCGTGATCGACCCAGGAGCCGCCAGAACCTGACCCCGCTCCACGTCCTCGCGCTTCGTGCCACGCAACAGCGCGCCGATGTTGTCGCCAGCCTCGCCGCTGTCCAGAAGCTTGCGGAACATCTCAACGCCCGTCACCGTCGTCTTCACCGTCGGCTTCAGGCCAACGATCTCGACCTCCTCGCCAACCTTGATGATCCCGCGCTCGACACGGCCCGTCACGACCGTGCCGCGGCCGGAAATCGAGAACACGTCCTCGATCGGCATCAGGAACGGACGGTCCTTCGGACGCTCAGGCTGCGGAATGTAGCGGTCAACCTCCTCCATCAGCTTCAGAACCGCCTGCTCGCCAAGCTCAGGCTCCCGGTCCTCCAGCGCGCACAGCGCAGAGCCCTTGATCACCGGGATGTCGTCGCCAGGGAACTGGTAGCTCTTCAGAAGCTCCCGAACCTCGAGCTCCACGAGCTCCAGAAGCTCGGGGTCGTCGACCATGTCCACCTTGTTCATGAACACCACCAGCGCAGGAACGCCGACCTGGCGGGCAAGCAGGATGTGCTCGCGCGTCTGCGGCATCGGGCCGTCCGCCGCCGACACCACCAGGATCGCCCCGTCCATCTGCGCCGCACCCGTGATCATGTTCTTCACGTAGTCGGCGTGGCCCGGGCAGTCGACATGCGCGTAGTGGCGGTTCTTCGTCTCGTACTCCACATGCGCCGTCGAGATCGTGATCCCGCGCGCACGCTCCTCAGGCGCCTTGTCGATCTGGTCATACGCCGTGAACGTCGCACCACCACTCTTCGCCAGAACCTTCGTAATCGCCGCAGTCAACGACGTCTTCCCATGGTCCACGTGACCAATCGTCCCGATGTTGCAGTGCGGCTTGTTCCGCTCAAACTTCGCCTTCGCCATGGGTGTTGCCTGCCGTGTTCGGTGTTGACGTTCGGGGTGGAGAGGAAGACTCGGGCGCTCAGACTGGAGCGGGTGACGGGAATCGAACCCGCACAACCAGCTTGGAAGGCTGGGGCTCTACCATTGAGCTACACCCGCACCGTTGAGCGACAACGCGTCCAGAATGAAGTCCGGTCTTGCCGTCCAGAAGCGGGGTGGTGGAGGGGGTTGGATTTGAACCAACGTAGGCGTGCGCCAACGGATTTACAGTCCGTCCCCTTTAGCCACTCGGGCACCCCTCCGAGGCCCCGCTGCCTGCAGCGGCAGGGCGGCGGAATGGGGCATTTCCGCCGCGCTGTCAACGCGCCTCTCGCCTTGGCTGCCGCCACTTTCGCGATGCCCCCGCCTCGGCCCATTGTGGGGCAATGAGGCAGGGCAAGGACCATCGCCGCCACGGCGGCAGGCGCGCACACGACCGGACGCATGACCGCGGCGCCGATGCAGCAGGCGCGGCGTACTGGCTGCATGGGCTGCACGCCGTCGCCGCAGCGCTCGCCAATCCTGCCCGCAGGGCGAGGCGGCTTCTCGCGACGGCGGAGGCCCTTCCCGCCCTGGCCACCACGGTGGTGGACCCCTGGACGATCCAGCCGGAGCGGGTCGAGGCGCAGGCGATCGCGGCCCTGCTTCCTCCCGGCGCGGTGCACCAGGGCCTGGCGCTGCTCGCCGACCCGCTGGAGCCGCCGCCGCTCGCAGAGATCGTCGAGGCGACCGACGGCCCTGTCCTCGTGCTCGACCAGGTGACGGACCCGCGCAATGTCGGCGCCATCCTGCGCTCGGCCGCAGCCTTCGGCGCCGCCGCGGTGGTGGTGCAGGACAGGCACGCCCCGGGCGAAGGCGGGGCGATGGCCCGCGCGGCAGCAGGCGCGCTCGAACGCGTGCCGCTGGTGCGCGAGGTGAACATCGCCCGCACGCTCGAGGCGCTGAAGAAGGCGGGGCTCTGGGTCGTCGGGCTCGACGGCGAGGCGCAGACGACGCTCGCCGGCGCGGGCCTCGGCGACCGTCGCCTCGCGCTCGTTCTCGGCGCGGAGGACGAGGGAATGCGGCGACTGACCCGGGAGGCGTGCGACACGCTCGTGCGCCTGCCGCAGACGGGCGCAGTGGAGAGCTTGAATGTCTCTGTCGCCGCCGCCGTCGCGCTCTACTCCGTCATGGCCGAGCGGCTCGAATAACGGGAGGAACGACGATGATCGATCCGCACACGGCGGCAGCCGCGTTGCAGGAGGCTCGCCGCGCGCGGCGCACGCTCGCCCCTCTCGGCGCGATCGCGCCGACGACGGAGGAGGAGGGTTACGCCGCGCAGGCCGCGCTCGCCAAGGCGGAAGGATCTGTGCCGCCGGCCGGCTTCAAAGTCGGCGCGACGGCCAGGGCGATGCAGGATTATCTCGGCGTCGGCGCCCCCGCGGCCGGCTTCATGGCGCGCGAGAACCTCCATCCGTCCGGCTTCGCGACACGGTTCGGCGACTGGGTGGCCCCTGGCACGGAATGCGAGATCGCGCTTCGCCTCGGCGCAGACCTTCCCTTCACCGGCTCCCCCCCCTCGCGGGAGGAGGCCGCGCGCGCCGTCGCCGCCGTCCTACCTGCGATCGAGATCGTCGAGCAGCGCTACGCCGACATGCGCGCGGTCGGCACCCCGACGCTGATCGCCGACCAGTTCTTCCACGGCGGCGCCGTGCTCGGCCCCGAAACGCGCTTCTCTCCGGAGGCGCTTGCGGCCGGTGCGCTGCGCGAGCTCGCCGGCGCGATGCGGATCGACGGCAGGCTGTTCGGCGAGGGCAAGGGAGCCGACCTGCTCGGAGACCCGCTTGAGGTGCTTCGCTTCCTCGCCGCGAGCGGCGCCGCGAAGGCATTCGGCGGGCTCCGCGCCGGCCAGGTGGTGATGTGCGGCTCCGTTACGCCGCCGGCCTGGCTCGAGGGGCCGGCGGAGGTCGAGGTCGTCTTCGCTACGCTCGGTGCCGTGACGGTGCGCTTCGCATGACCACCGCGCATCGTGGCGAGCCTTATCCGACGGCAGAGGAAGCGGTCGCCCAGGCAGAGGCAGCGCCGAACACGCCGCAGACGGCAGACCCCGCCTTCCGCCTCGCCTTCGCCGACACCGAGTTCCTCCGGCGCGAGGAGATGCGGGCCGTCCGCCTCGCGCTGGAGATTTCCAAGCCCGAGATCCTGCAGGACGAGGCCGGCATCGGCTCGACGGTGGCTCTGTTCGGCTCCTCCCGCGTCGCCTCGCCGGAGATGGCCGAGCGCGTCGCCGCCTCTCCCGAACACGCCGCCCGCGCGGCGCGGCAGGTGCGCTGGTACGAGGAGGCACGCCGCTTCGCGCGGCTGATGACGGAGGGAAGCCAGCGCGAAGGCCGGTGCGACTTCGCGATCGTCACAGGCGGCGGGCCGGGTATCATGGAGGCGGGCAACCGTGGCGCGGCCGAGGCGGCGGGGCCCTCGATCGGGCTTTCGATCGTGCTGCCGAACGAGCAGGCGCCGAACCGGTGGATCACCCCGTCCCTCTCGTTCCAGTTCCACTATTTCGGCATCAGGAAGATGCAGTTCCTGATGCGCGCCCGCGCCTGCGCCTTCTTCCCCGGCGGGTTCGGAACGCTCGACGAGCTCTTCGAAACGCTGACGCTCGTGCAGACCGGCAAGATCAAGCGCATGCCGCTGCTGCTGTTCTTCCGGGAATGGTGGGAGAAGCTTGTGCGGTGGGACATGCTCGTCGAGGACGGAATGATCTCGCCAGGCGATGTCGAGCTCATCACCTGGGTCGAGACCGCCGAGGAAGGGGCGGAGGCGATCCGGCGCTTCTATCGGACAGACACCACCTGATAAGCCTTCTGCTGCTGCGGCCGTAGTGAAGGCTCGAGCCGTCTCTCGCCCCTCAGCGTCCGATCAGGCGCCGCGCCTCGGCCTCGACGGCTGCGATCTCGAGCAGGAACACCTCGCGGCGGGGGCGGCGCGCCTCAGAGCGGGCGCCCTCGGGCAGGCCGGCAGGGCCGGCGACGGAGGCGGGCCCAGCGTCGCGCACGGCGGTCGTGATGCCGACGACGCGCCCCTCGGCGTCGAGCACCGGGCCGCCGGAGAAGCCGAGCGCCGCATCCATGCGCGCCACCATGCCCGGGCCGAAGGCGGGAATGTGCATGCCGAGGCGGGTCAACCAGCCATCGGCCGAGACCGGCCCCTGCGCGTTCGACCCGGCCGCCCAGACCGGCATGCCCTCGCGCAGCCCGGCGCTGATCCGCTCTGCCGGGCGGAGGAAGCCCTTCGGCGCGACAACGACGGCGAGGTCCATCCGCTCGCTACGGGCGAGCACGCGCACGGCGGCGCGCTCGCCGTCCTGGCGGACGAGCACGGCCTCGTCGACCGCGGTGCCGCCTGCCTTGAGGACATGCGCGTTGGTGAGGACGTGGGTGTCATCGAAGGCGACGGCGGAGCCGATGGTGCGGGGAAGCCCGTTGCCGCCGACGTGCACGGCGGCATAGGAGGCGGCGACGGCGCCCTTGACCTTCTGCGTGGCCTGCGTGTCCTGGCCAGACGCCAGGACCAGCATCCCTGCCAGCGCGACGGTGATCATGTTCCTGAGACGAATCATGATATTTCGCTTCCACGTCTCGACAACCGACGAGGAAGGTTAAGGCGGGGTAGTTGAAAGTTCGGTTAATGTCCCGGCAGTTTCTGCCGCGCGGCAAACCATGCCGGGGCATGTTTGCCCCTCGCCACGCTCCGACCGTCGTGTATATTCGGTTCGTCGCAGGAATGGAGAGCGGGGATGGCGGAACTTGATGTGGGGGCGCTGCGGCGCATCGCGGCCGAGGTAGAGGCGCGCAAGGCGGCCGAGGAGCAGCGGCACCAGGAGGCGGAGGCGGCCAAGCGCAAGGCGCTGCTCGACGAGCTCGCCACGCCGCTTCCGGTGAACGAGGAGACGATCTCCCGCGGTCTGCAGCGCGTCACCGCCATGGTGCAGGCCGCTGCGGAACGAGGCCGAACGGAGGTTCTCGTGTTCCGCTTTCCGAACGTGCTGACGACCGACAAGGGCCGCGCCATCAACCACGGAGAACCCAGCTGGCCGAACACGCTCACGGGCCGGCCCTTGCAGCTCTACCGGTTCTGGGAGACGCATCTCGCGCCGAAGGACCTGAAGCTCAGGGCCAGCATCGTCGACTTCCCCGGCGGGATGCCGGGCGATGTCGGCTTCTTCCTGTCCTGGGGCGAGTGAAGCGGCGAGCCGCCCCTGGAGCACGGTCCGAACGATTGGACGCCATCGAACCGAAGGTCGTGCACCAAACCACAAACGAGTAGGGCAGCTCAGCCAGACCTGATGGAACCAGGATCGGTTCCACCAGGTCGGGCGCTGCTCTAGCGCCGGGCGCGCAGCGCCTCGAGCAACGCCCGCTCTGCTTCCGAGGCCTCGCGACGCGGCATCGCCCGCGTCCAGAGCTGCGGCGCAAGCCACAACAGGCTCGTGAGATCATTGTCGAGCGCCTGCAGCACGACGATGTCTGCCCGCGCCTCGCCCCAGCGCTCTTCGTAGAGCGCACGCTCCTCGCGGATGCCGTATCCGCCGACGCCGGCGTTGACGACGAGTCTCCCCGGCAGGAGCCCGGCAAGCCGTGTGGGGTAGGCATCCTCGACAGGCAACGGGGTGCCGAAGGTGAAGGAATCGCCGAGCAGCAGAACCACCTGCCCCGGCGGCGAGAGCGGCACGTCGCTGTCCATCCTGAGGCCCTGGGCGTTCGTGCGCAGAACGAAAGGCGCGAGCGGCTGGGTGCGCAGGATCTCGTTCATGCCCGGCGGGAAGTCCCCGAGCAGCGGGTTCCTCCCCGTCACCACGGGCGTCGGGGCGCGATGGGAGCGAAGCGCATCGAGCGCCGGTGCGAGCGCGTCGGCCATGATCCTGTGACCGAGCCTGCTCGGGTGGCTGTCCCACGGCAGGAGGAACGCGACGTCTGGCGGCAGCTCGCCGAGGCGGGAGGCAGCGACGAAGGGAACCTGGTGCTTCTCAGCCATCGCGCGGAAGAACCGTTCGCCCTCTCCCCGGCTTGCCTGATCGGACGGGACGTAGAACAGCACGAGCCGGGCCCCGCGGCGGCGGACGGTGTCGTGCAGCGCCTGGAACTCGGCGTCGTAGCGGCGCTGCAGCTCCGCGAAGACGGCAGCGCCCTCGGGGCTGAACACCGCGCGCTCATAGTCCGCGACGGTCACGGGGCCGAGCTCGCGTGCAAGCGCGCGGTCGCGCCACGCGCGCCCGGCACGGTCGATCGCCCGTTCTGCCATCCAGACGAGCGCGCTTCCCCCCTCGGGAGACCGCTGGAAGTGAATCCATCCGGCGCCGAGTTCGGCTGCAAGGAGCGCAAGGACGAGAAGCGCCGCCCCGAGGCCGACCCGGGAGGCGCGGCGCGGCGCCGTCACCGCCCGGCGGTCGCGACGACCAGGCCTTCGCCGCGTCCGGTCACGAGCCGGCGTACGAGGGCGAGGAGAGGCTTCTCGACGAGGCGCGAGATCACGATCCCTCCGATGATGCCGGCAGCAACGAGAACGACATACTGGGCCTCTGCCGGCACCACGCCCCTGAGCCCGAGCGCGCGAATGACCTGCGACGCCATGCCGATTGCCACCAGGTGGAACAGGTAGATCGCATAGGACGCATCACCGAGCCCGACAAGCACTGACGGCACCCGAAGCCGCCCCTGCGCCTCGCTTCCGACGATGCCGACCAGCGCGACCATCGCCGACAGGCCATAGACGACCCGGGCGGGCCAGGCGGCATAGCCGTCCATCACGTCGAGGTTCTGCAGCGTGCCAGCGACCAGGAAGGCGGAGACGCCCGCGAGAAGCAGAACTTGAGGCCGGGGCACGGCGGCCCGGCGGACGAACCAGGCGGCAGCCATCCCCATGAAGAACTGGATGCAGTAGGAGGAGGCAAGCGAGTCGAGCGGCTCCCCGCCCCAGTCCCGCTCGCCGAAGAGCGACGAGGCCGCGAGACAGGCCCAGGCCAGAAGAAGCGCTGCGCCGATCGTTCGGTTCAGGATCAGCACGAGGAAGACGGCGTAGAACAGCATCTCGAGATGCAGCGTCCACGCGACGCCGACGATGGCGCCGTCAATCGGGACGAGAGAGGCGTTAAGCAGCAGTAGGCCGGGGGAGGGCACGTCGCGCGTCGGGGAGAGCGCGAGGATGGCCGTCTCCGTCGCGAGCGCGACCCAGTAGAGCGGCAGGATCCGCGTCAACCGACGCTGCAGGTAGCGCCCGGCATGCGCCGGCTTGCCGATATCGCGCTCATGCACGAAGACGATGATGAAACCGCTGAGAACGAAGAAGAAATCGACACCGACATGGCCGAATGCAGAGAAGTTTCCGAATGGAAGCGCACCCGAATACTGCGCTACATGGCGTGCCGCATGATATAGGACGACAAGGACTGCCGCGAGCCCGCGCGCGGCTTCGATGCCCTCAATCTTGGGCTGATGCAACGCAGATGATCGCATGATCCCCCCAAATCGATCAGGCGTATGACTATGATTGTATTCGTCAACGCTATTCCCCTGTTGGTCGAATATCACAGCAGACCGAAGTGTAATAGAACTTGTTGCACAACTGTTGCGAGTGGCGTCGCGTCCTGACGTGTTTGTTGGCCTCGTTGCTCAACACCGCCCTTGCGGCCCCTTCGCTGCGTCTGCGAAGCTCTGCCGATCACAAGGGGATGAAGTGGCCGGGGACGTCGTTCTCGAGACGGAGGGGCTTACAAAGGAGTTCCGCGGCTTCGTCGCGGTGAACGACGTGTCGCTGCGCGTCCATCGCGGTGCGATCCATGCGCTGATCGGCCCCAACGGAGCGGGCAAGACGACCTGCTTCAACCTGCTCACGAAATTCCTCGAGCCAACGCGCGGCACGATCACCTGGCAGGGGCGCGACATCACCCGCGCCAAGCCGGCGGAGGTCGCGCGCATGGGCCTCGTGCGCTCGTTCCAGATCTCCGCCGTCTTCCCGCACCTCACCGTGCTCGAGAACGTGCGCGTGGCGCTGCAGCGGGCGCGCGGCAGCTCCTACGATTTCTGGCGCTCCGAGCGGGTCCTGTCCCGCTTCGACGATCGGGCGCGCGAGTTGCTCGCCGATGTCCACCTCTCCGAGTACGAGGCCGTGCCGGCGGGGCTGCTGCCCTATGGCCGCAAGCGCGCGCTCGAGATCGCCACGACGCTGGCGCTCGAGCCGGAGATGCTCCTGCTCGACGAGCCGACGGCGGGGATGACGCATGAGGATGTCGAGCATGTCGTGGCGCTGATCCGGCGGATCCGCGCCGGGCGCACTATCCTGATGGTAGAGCACAATCTCTCTGTCGTCTCGGGCCTCTCGGACACGATCACGGTCCTGACGCGCGGCCATGTGCTGGCGGAGGGAGACTACGCAACCGTCTCGGCCAACCCTGAGGTCCGCGCGGCCTATCTCGGCAGCGAGGAGGCCGCCTGATGCTCGAGGTGCGCGACCTCGAGGGCTGGTACGGGGAAAGCCACGTCCTGCACGGCGTCTCGTTGGACGTCGCCGAGGGTGAGGTCGTCACCCTGCTCGGCCGCAACGGCGCGGGCAAGACCTCGACGATCAAGGCGATCATGGGCGTGCTGCCGAAACGCAAGGGCAGCATCCGCTACCTCGGCACCGAGACGGCGGCGCTGAGCCCTGACCGCATCGCCCGGCTCGGCATCGCCTGGTGCCCGGAGGAGCGCGGCATCTTCGCCTCGCTGAGCGTGCGCGAGAACCTCACCCTGCCACCGGTCATCGCCGAGGGCGGCGTCGGGCTCGAGGAGATCTACACGCTCTTTCCGAACCTGAAGGAACGGCTCGGCAGCCAGGGGACGAAGCTTTCCGGCGGCGAGCAGCAGATGCTGGCGATCGCGCGGATCATGCGCACGGGTGCGAGGCTGCTCTTGCTCGACGAGCCGACGGAGGGCCTCGCCCCCGTCATCATCCAGCAGATCGGCCGCACCATCCGCGCGCTGAAGGAGCGCGGCCTCACCGTGCTTCTCGTCGAGCAGAATTTCCGCTTCGCGCGCACGGTGGCCGACCGGCACTATGTGATGGAGCACGGGCGCATGGTCGACATGATCGGCAACGATGCGCTGGATGCGAACATGGAGAAGCTGCACGGCTATCTCGGCGTCTGATGCGGCTCGCCACACGGGAAGGCTACGAAAGGACAGGAGACCACCGATGACATTGAACCGACGCACGCTTCTTGGCACGGCCGCGGCCGGCGCGCTGCCGCTGGTCACGCCCATGCGCGCCCCACGCGCCCAGGCCGGAAACACGATCAGGATCGGCGTGCTGACCGACCTCTCCTCCCTCTACACCGACCTCGCGGGCCAGGGCTCGGTGCTTGCCGCCCGGATGGCGGTGGAGGACTTCAACCCGGGCGCCAAGGGCTTCAACGTCGACATCGTCTCGGCGGACCACCAGAACAAGGCGGATGTCGGCTCCACGACAGCCCGTACCTGGTACGACCGCGACGGCGTCGATGCGATCGTCGACGTGCCGAACAGCGGCGTCGCACTCGCGGTGAACCAGATCACGCGGGAGAAGAACAAGGTGATGCTCGTCTCCGCCGGTGCGACGACCGCGCTGACGGGAGCGTCGTGCACGCCGAACACGATCCACTGGACCTACGACACGTTCAGCCAGGCCGCCGGCACGGGCCGCGCGATGGTCGCCGCCGGCGGCGACAGCTGGTTCTTCATCACGGCAGACTATGCGTTCGGCCACGCCCTCGAGGCCGATACCGAGAAATTCGTCACTGCCTCGGGCGGGCGCGTCCTCGGCAAGGTGCGCACGCCCTTCCCGGGCACGACGGACTTCTCGTCCTTCCTTCTGCAGGCGCAGTCCTCGCGCGCGAAGGTCATCGGGCTCGCCAACGCGGGCGGCGACTTCATCAACTGCGTCAAACAGGCTGGCGAGTTCGGCATCACCCGCCGCGGCCAGAAGCTTGCGGGGCTGCTCGTCTTCATCACCGACGTGCATGGGCTCGGCCTGCAGACGGCGCAGGGCCTGACGCTAACCGATGCGTTCTACTGGGACCGAAACGACGGAAGCCGCGCCTTCTCCGAGAAGTTCCACCCGCGCAACCGCGGCATCCGCCCCACCATGGCGCATGCCGGCGTCTATGCTTCGACGCTGCACTACCTCAAGGCGGTCGAGGCGGTTGGAGCAGAGAAGGCCAAGGCGGACGGCGCGGCCGTCGTCGCCAAGATGAAGGAACTTCGCACGGCCGATCCGCTGTTCGGCGAGGGCGAGATCCGCCCAGATGGCCGGAAGCTCCACCCGATGTTCCTCTACGAGGTGAAGGCCCCGAACGAGAGCCGGGGCCCGTGGGACTACTACAAGCTGATCCGCGAGATCCCGATCGCCGATGCCTGGCGGCCGCTCGCCGAGGGCGGCTGCTCGCTCGTGCGCACCTGATCGGACGGGGGCGGGCAGCAGCCCGCCCCCAGCATCCGCCAAACCGCATGGACACGATCTTCGGCGTTCCGGCCGTCGCCCTCTACGGCCAGCTCATGCTCGGGCTGATCAACGGTGCGTTCTACGCGCTCCTGTCACTCGGCCTCGCCGTGATCTTCGGCATGATGAACGTCATCAACTTCACCCATGGCGCGCAGTTCATGATGGGCGCGTTCGTGGCGTGGATGCTGCTCGAATGGCTCGGCCTCAGCTACTGGTGGGCGCTCCTTCTCGCGCCGCTGATCGTGGGCGCGACCGGGGTGGTGATCGAGCGGCTGATGATCTCGCGCCTCTACCGGCTCGACCATCTCTACGGGCTTCTGCTCACCTTCGGCCTGGCGCTGATCATCGAGGGGGTGTTCCGCAACCTCTTCGGCTCCTCCGGCATCCCCTACCGCATCCCCGACCAGCTCCAGGGCGCGATGGATCTCGGCTTCATGTTCCTGCCGAACTACCGCGGCTGGGTGATCGTCGCCTCCGTCGTGGTGTGCTTCGGGACCTGGTTCGTGATCGAGCGCACGAAGCTCGGCGCCTATCTCCGCGCCGCGACCGAGCGGCCGCTTCTCGTGCAGGCCTTCGGCGTGAACGTGCCGAGGATGATCACGCTGACCTATGGGTTCGGCGTCGCCCTCGCGGCCTTCGCCGGCGTGCTTGCAGCGCCGATCTACAGCGTGAACCCGAACATGGGCTCGCAGCTCATCATCGTCGTGTTCGCGGTGGTGGTGATCGGCGGCATGGGGTCCATCGCGGGCTCGATCGTCACCGGCTTCGGGCTCGGCCTCGTCGAGGGTCTGACGAAGGTGTTCTATCCGGAAGGCTCGGCGACGGTGATCTTCGTCATCATGGCGATCGTGCTCCTTCTCCGGCCCGCGGGCCTGTTCGGGCGGGCGTGAGCATGAACGCGGTTCCCCTGTCGCAGCGCATCGCCTTCGCGGCGATGCTCGTGCTGATCGTCGCGAGCCCCTTCGTCCTCTATCCCGTGTTCCTGATGAAGGTGCTGTGCTTCGCCCTGTTCGCCGTCGCCTTCAACCTCCTGATCGGCTTCGTCGGGCTGCTTTCCTTCGGCCATGCCGCCTATTTCGGCATGGGCAGCTACGTCTCGGCGCACGCGGCGAAGGTGTGGGGCTTCACGCCGGAGCTTGCCATCCTCTCCGGCGCCGTGGTGGCCGCACTGCTCGGCGCGGCCTTCGGCTGGCTCGCCATCCGCCGCTCGGGCATCTACTTCGCGATGATCACGCTCGCGCTTGCGCAGATGGTCTACTTCGTCTGCGTGCAGGCGCCGTTCACGGGAGGGGAGGACGGCATCCAGGCCGTGCCACGCGGGCACCTCTTCGGCGTCGTCGACCTCTCGAGCGACTTCGCGCTCTACTGGGTGGTTGCGGCCGTGTTCCTCGCGGGGTTCCTGTTCCTCTACCGCGTCGTGCACTCGCCATTCGGCCAGGTCCTGAAGGCGATCCGCGAGAACGAGGCGAGGGCCGTCTCGCTCGGCTACAGGGTGGACGACTACAAGCTCATCGCCTTCGTGCTCTCCGCCGCGCTTGCTGGCGTGGCGGGTGGAACCAAGGCGATCGTGTTCCAGCTCGCGACGCTGACGGACGTGAACTGGCCGATGAGTGGCGAGGCGGTGCTGATGACGCTGGTCGGCGGCATCGGCACCATCTTCGGCCCGCCCGTCGGGGCACTCGTGATCATCACCATGCAGAACGAGCTCGCCACGATCCTCGGCGCGTGGGTGACGGTGGTGCAGGGAGGCATCTTCGTCGCCTGCGTGCTCGCCTTCCGCCGCGGCATCGTCGGCGAGATCCAGGCCAAGCTCGGCAAGCCGCTCTGAGACGCTGCCCGCCGCGCACCCGGCGGGCAGCGTGACGGCTCAGGCGCGGCCGGCGAGCGCGGCGCGCACCTTCTCGGGCGTGTAGGGGATGCTCCGCATTCTCACCCCCGTCGCGTCGAACACGGCGTTCGACACGGCCGGCGGAATGACGACGGCCGCCATCTCGCCCGCGCCCCAGGGGGGCTCGTCCTGCCGCTCGATCGAGGCGATCTCCACCTTCGGCACGTCGGGGAAGGTGAGGATCGGGTAGGAGGCCCAGTCGAGGCTGGTCACGCGCGAGCGGTCGAACGTCACCTCCTCGATCAGGGTGCGCGAGACGGTCTGCACCACCTGGCCCTCGATTTGGTTGGCGAGACCGTCCGGGTTGATCACCTGGCCGCAATCATGCCCGACGACGCAGCGCGTGACGCGGATCTTCCCGCTGGCCCGCTCCACCTCCACCTCCGCGACGCAGGCGATGTAGGTGCGCGCCTCGTAGCGCGCGTAGGCGACGCCGCGGCCACGCAGAATGGCGTCATCCTTCGGCCCCTGCGCGGCTTGCCCCTCGCGCCAACCCGCCTTCTCCGCTGCCGCGCGCAGCACCGCAGCACCGCGCTCGTCCTTCAGGTGGCGAAGCCTGTAGGCAACGGGGTCCGCCCCCGCAGCATGGGCGAGCTCGTCCATGAACGCCTCGATCGCGTAGGCGTTCTGCATCCGCCCCGGGCTGCGGATCCAGCTCGCGCGCAGCGGCGGCTCGGTCAACCGATGCAAGGTCGCAAGGTGGTTGGGGATCTCGTATCCCGGCACGGCGTTGTTGTGGATGTTGCCTGGGTTGATCACCGTCTTCTGCGCGATGCCCGCGAAGCTGAGTGCGAGGTTCTCGATCGGCGCGAGCTCAGTCGTCTGCGGGATCCAGTACTCGGACGACCAGGCGGCGATGTTGCCCGAGGCGTCGAGCCCCGCCTTCAGCGCGATCAGCGTCGGCGGGCCCTTCGGGTCCCAGCCATGCTCGTCTGCCCGCATCCACTGCACGCGGATGGGGCGGCCTGCGAGCTCGGTTCCGGCAAGTATGTGCGCGATCAACGCTGCCTGCGCTGCGGCATCCTCATGCCCGTTCCGGCCATAGCAGCCAGCGCCGTCGAGGTAGAGGACGCGCACCTGCGGCTGCTCGAGCCCGAGCATCCGCGCGACCTCGAGCCGCGTCCAGTGCGTCGCCTGCGTCGCACTCCACACCGTCATGCGCCGTCCGTCCCATTGCGCGACGGCGCAGGACGGGCCCATCGAGGCGTGCGACTGCATCGCGAAGTCGTAGGTCGCCTCGAAGCGCCGCGCGGATGTGCCGAGCGCGGCAGCGGCATCGCCCTTGGCACCCGCGGTGTCGGTCTTGGCGAAGGGGCCGGCGCGCAGCGTCTCGTAGAGCTTCGCCTGCTCCGGGAGCCCCTCCCAGCGCGTCCATTCCGCCCGCAGCGTGTCGTGGCCGCGGATCGCCGCCCACTCGTCCTCGGCGAGGATCGCGATGAAGCTCTCGCGCCGCAGCACGCGCAGGACGCCGGGAATACCGCGTACCGAGCCCTCGTCAAGCGAGACGAGCCGCGCGCCCACCGCTGGCGGGAACACGATGCGCGCATGGATCATTCCGGGAAGCCGGAGATCCTGCATGTAGGTGTGCGTGCCGGTCACCTTGCCCGGGACGTCGGGGCGCGGGATCGACTTGCCGACGACCTGGTAGTCCGCCGCCCGCTTCCTCGGCGCCTCGCGGTCGACCGCCAGCGCAAGCGGCGCATCGCCGAGGAGCTCCGCGAAGGACACCGACGCCCCGCCGACGCGCGGGTGGACGTTGCCGTCGAGCACGATGAGATTGGCCGCCGGCACGCCGAGATGCGCCGAGGCGCGGGCGAGAAGGTGGTGGCGCGCGGTCGCCGCCGCCTGGCGGATCGCAGCGCCTGCCACCTGGATGGAAAGGCTGCCCCAGGTCGGGCCCTGGTCGGGCGTGAGGTCCGTGTCGCCTTCGATGAGCGACACGCGGGAGAGAGGCAGGTCGAGCTCGTCGGCGACCATCTGCATGATGGCAATGCGGATGCCTGTTCCGAGATCGACCTTTCCGGTGAACACCTCGACGCGCCCGTCGCGATGGAAGGCGAGGAAGCTTTCCGCGCGGCCGAGCGGCACGGGTCGCGGGCCGGAGGTGGGAACGGGCTTTTCCTGCGCCTCCGCCTCGTTCCTAAGCGAGAAGGCGACGACGAGCGCCGCGCCGGCGGCCAGCAGGCCGCGGCGCGGCAGCGTGCCGGGGGTTCCGTCCATGGCTCAGCCCCTCCCCATGTCGGAGGCCGCGCGCTGCACGGCGGCGAGGATGCGCACATGCGTGCCGCAGCGGCAGAGATTGTCCTTCAGCGCCTCGCGGATCTCCGCTTCGGAGGGCGCCTTGTTCTTCGCGAGGAACGCCGCCGACTGCATGATCATGCCGTTGATGCAGTAGCCGCACTGCACCGCCTGTTCGGAAATGAAGGCCTTCTGGATCGGGTGCGGGTTCTCCGGCGTGCCCAGGCCCTCGAGCGTGGTGATGGCCCGTCCCGCCGCCTGGGCGGCCGGCAGCGAGCAGGAGCGCCGCGCCTCGCCGTCGACAAGAACCGTGCAGGCACCGCACTGGCCGAGGCCGCAGCCGTATTTCGGCCCGTTCAGCGCGAACTGGTTTCGCAGCACGTAGAGAAGCGGCGTCTGCGGGTCCTCGACCCGTACGGTGCGCGCGCTCCCGTTCACGGTGAGCGCCACGTCGGTCGCCATCGTCCGTTCCTCCCGAGGGCGTTATCGTTACGGGAATGGTGCGCCCGGCCGCCCCCCCGCGGCAAGGGGGCGTTGCCGCACGAGCGCGTGCGTTCCACACTGCCGCCCTCTCGAGGGAAGGAAGGCCGGACACGATGGCGATCTCGCATCAGACGCAGAACTGGGTGGTGGCGAAACCCGCAGCGCATGGCCGCAAGGGCATGGTGGCGTCGCAGGTCAAGGCGGCGGCCGAAGCGGGCGTGGCGATGCTGGATGCGGGCGGCACCGCGCTCGATGCCGCCGCAGCCACCGCCTTCGCCCTCGCAGCGCTCGAGCCGTGGAACAGCGGCCTCGGCGGCATCGGCTTCGCGCTCGTGCACAGGGCCGGCGCGGCGCAGGCCGAGGTGATCGATTTCGGGCCCGTCTCCCCCGCCGGGCTGAAGCCCAAGCTGTTCCCCATCGTCGAGGGCGTGTCGGAGCATCTCTTCGCCTGGCCGAACGTCGAGGGCGAGAAGAACGTCCACGGCCCCCTCTCCTTCTGCATCCCCTCCGCCCCGGCGGGCTATGCCGCTCTGCATGCGAGGGGCGGGCGGCTGCCGTGGAAGGACGTGCTCGCCCCGGCCATTGCCCTCGCCAAGGGTGGCCTGCCGGCGGACTGGTTCGGCGCAATGAAGATCGCCTCCTCCGCGGTCGACCTCCGCCGCTACCCCGAGAGCGCGCGCATCTACCTGCCCGATGGCCTGCCGCCGACGCCACCCTATGTCGGGCCGGCAAAGCGGCTCATTCTCGGCCGCCTGCCCGACACGCTCGCGCGCATCGCCGAGGCAGGCATCGATGATTTCTACAAGGGCGACATTGCCGCCTCGATCGCGTCCGACGTCGCCGCCATGGGCGGCGTGCTGTCAGCGGCCGATCTCGCCGGCTGCGCGACGCGCACCACGGCCTCGAGCCAGCATCCCTGGCATGGGCGGGTGATCCAGGGCGCAGGGGGGCTGACCGCGGCGCCGACCATGCAGCGCGTTCTCGATCAGATGGCCGCGCACGGCTTCGGGAAGGAGCCCGACGCCGCCTTCTTCACCGCGTTCGCCGCGGCGATGCAGAAGGCTTATGCCGAGCGGCTCGCCGGCCTCGGCGACACGACGGATGCGAACCCGCGCGCGGCGGAGGCCTGCACCACGCATTTCACGGTGGTCGATGCCGAGGGGACGATGGTGTCGGTCACCACCACGCTTCTTTCCTCGATGGGCAGCCGCACCACGCTTCCCGGCACCGGCATCATGATGAACAACGGCGTATTCTGGTTCGACCCGCGGCCAGGCCAAGCCAACTCGATCGGCCCCTCGAAGCGGCCGCTCTGCAACATGAGCCCGGTGATCGTGACAGAGAACGGCAGGCCGATCATCACCGCAGGCGCCTCGGGCGGCAGGCGCATCCTCGCCTCGGTGTTGCAGATGCTGATGTTCGTGCTCGACTACGGCATGGAGCCCGAGCGCGCCGCGCATCACCCGCGCGTCGACGTCTCCGGCCCCGACACGGTGACGGCAGACAAGCGCCTCTCGCCGTCGATCCTCTCAGCGCTCACGGGGCGGTTCAGGACCGAGCTCGTCGAGCACACCGTGCTGCCGGTGAACTTCGCCTGCCCGAACCTGATCCGCCGCGAGGCCGACGGCTCGCTCACCGGCATCAGCGACGTGATGAGCCCCTGGAGCGGAGCAGTTGCACAGGCTTAGCGGAGTGTTTGCTCAGGCCTAACGGAGCTGTCGCGCAGGGTTAGCTGAGCGGTCGCGCAAGCCTGAGGAAGATCATGGCAGCGGTGGTGTCGCCTGCGTGGCACACCACCGTGCCACCTCCTCGTGCGTGCCGAACCACACGCCAGGCTTCGACTTCATGTAGGCGATCAGCCTGTCCAGCAGCGGCAGTCGCGAGCGATGCCCGATCACGTGCGGGTGCATCGTGAGAAGGAAAAGCCCGTCCTCCTCATGGGCACCGTCGAACTCGGCGCGGAAGATCTCCTCCACGGCCGAAGGCGGCGTGTAAGGGCGGAGGCCCGAGAAGCGCACCATATTGAAGTACACCGCGTCGTCGCGGATCCACTCCGGCGGCAACTCGACGATGCCGGTCGCCTCGCCACGGTCCATCAGCTCGTAGGGTTCGTCATCGGCCATCAGCGAGCTGTCGTAAAGGAGGCCAAGCTCGCGGATGATATCGAGCGTTGCGGAGGAGAAATCCCAGCTCGCCGTCCGCATCCCGACGGGCCGCCGCCCGCTGATCTTCTCGAGCACGTCGGCCGCGCGGAAGTTGAGGTCGCGCTCGGCCTCAGGCGGAACGGTGGTGTTCGCCTCGTGGATCCAGGAATGGATGCCGATCTCGTGCCCCTCGTCTGCGAGCGCGCGGACCTCCTCGGGATGCAGAAGCGCAGAGACGGCAGGGTAGAAGAAGCTCGCGCGCACGCCGTGTCGGTCGAGCAGCTTGCGGATACGCGGGATCGCTGCGCGCGAACCGTACTGGCCCTGGCTGATCCGCATCGGGCTCTCGTCCGCGTCGCGGAGAGGGATCGTTTCGTGGTCCGCGTCGAAGGAGAGGGAGACGGCACAGCGCGCGCCACCAGGCCAGGTCTTCGGCTTCAGCGAGCGCCCTGCCCGCCCGCGCTCGACGACGGCGCGCCACTTCTCCTCAGGCCACTGCCAGGGCTTCAGCGGCTCGGGCACGGGCGCATCGCTCATCGTCGCTACTCCGCCGCAGCGCGCGTGCCGAACCGTGCCGCGAGCTCGGCGAGCACGGCGTCGATCGGCTCGACGTCGGCGAACTTCATGTCCATGTCGAACAGGTTCGCGGTGTGTGCGGCCGGGCTCCGGTCCCCCACCGCCTCCTCGATCACGGTGACGCGGAAATTGTGCGAGAACGCATCCGTTACCGCCGCGCGAACGCAGCCCGAGGTGGAGACGCCGATGACGACCACGCTGTCCACCCCGTCATAGCGCATGAAGCTCTCGAGCGGCGTGGCGAAGAAGGCCGAGGGCTTGTTCTTCAAGACGATCCTGTCTTCCGGCCGCGGGCCGTAGGCGTCGGGCCATTGGTCGGCCTTCGGGTCGGCGACGTACTGGAACTCCGTGGCGTTGCCGAGCTTGAGGTTCCAGATGCCCCGATATGCCGGGTGGCTTCGGTCATCGCGCCGCGAGTAGTAGATCGGCAGGCCGAGGCGGCGGAACGTCTCCGTCACGCGCGTCACCGCGGCGATGAACTCCGGCATCTCGCGGCCGCACATGTCGTAGGAGGGGTCGACGAACATGTAGGTCGTGTCGATGTTGAGC
The DNA here is from genome assembly GCF_007644105.1 of Elioraea rosea. Lineage (GTDB taxonomy): Bacteria > Pseudomonadota > Alphaproteobacteria > Acetobacterales > Acetobacteraceae > Elioraea_A > Elioraea_A rosea. The sequence goes on from NZ_VFAC01000012.1 coordinate 34,495, forward strand.
AGGGCGGGGCGCGACCCGAGGCCGATGCGCCGCCCAAACGACCCCTTGCGGTAGGCGGCGAGATCCTCCTCCGGAATGATGCCCTGCCAGCGAGCGAGCTTGTCGGCCATCACCGTGTCCTCCTCAGTTCACCGTAACCTTGGCTTCCGCGACCACCTTGGCCCAGCGCGTCAGCTCGCTGTCGATGAGCGATCCATACGCCTCGGCCGTTCCCCCACGGGGCACCGTGCCACGCTCCGCCAGCGCCTGGCGAAGCGCAGGCTGGGCAAGCGCGGCGTTTACCGCGCGGTTCATCGCAGCGACCACCGCATCGGGCGTGCCCTTGTGCGTGGACAGGCCGAACCACGCCTCGGCCTGCACGCCCTGCATACCGAAATCGCCGAGCTCGGCGAGCGTCGGCACATCGGGGAGCTCCGGCACGCGCTCCGGCGCCGTGACGGCGAGGGCGGTGACGGTGCCGCCGCGGATCTGCGGCAGCGCCGTGGGCAGGTTGTCGATGAAGGTGTCGACCTCGCCGCCGATCACTGCCGTCATGCCAGGGCCCGCGCCGCGATAGGGCACATGCGTCATCTTCGTGCCCGCGAGCATGTTGATGAGCTCGCCCGTCAGATGCGTGCTCGTCCCGTTTCCGGCAGAGGCGAAGGTGATCGTGTCCGGGTTGGCACGGGCATCGCGCAACACGCCGCGCACGTCACGCCCGGCAAGCTTGCGGGGGTTCGCCACCCACACGTTCGGCACGGTGACGACAAGCGCGACGGACCGGAAATCCGCCCGCGCATCGTAGGTCAGGTTCCGGTAGAGCGCCGGCGCGATGCCGTGCGAGGCGATCTGGCTCAGGAAAAGCGAGTGCCCGTCCGACGCCTGCGAAGCGAAGCGGCCGGCCGCGAGCGTCGCACCCGCGCCGGGCTGGTTCTCGACGATCACTGCCCGGCCGAGCTGCTCGCGCATCGCCTCGGCGAGAAGCCTCGCGACCACATCCGTCGTTCCGCCGGGGGGGAACGGAACCACGAGCCGCAGGTCCCGCTCAGGCCAGGCCTGCGCGCGCGCGGCACCGGAAACGGCGGCAGCCCCGGCAAGAGCGAGCACGCTCCGACGACCGATTGCATCCATGGCCAACCTCCCCGACATTTCTCGCTGGCACACTGCCTCCGAGCGCCCGCCCTGTCGAGACACGACCCGAAGGAGCCCCGCCATGCCCGACCTCCCCCCACGCAGCGGGCCGCACGACATCGGCGGCCTGGCTTCCGGCACGATCCACCGTGACGAGCATGACTATGCGCACTGGGAGAAGGAGGCCGACGCCATCCGCATGGTTCTCGCGGATGCGAAGCGGAACTTCTTCACGACGGACGAAACCCGCACCCTGCAGGAGCGGCTCGACGACGCGACCTACTGGGCGCTGCCCTACTACGAGCGCTGGATCCACGCCTTTTCCGGCCTGCTTGTGACGAAGGGCGTGCTCGGCGAGGCGGAGATCGAAGCCGAGATCGCGCGGCTTCGCGAGGCGAGGGCGGACCGTATCGCGCATGACCACGATCACGACCACGATCATGACGACCACGACCATGATCACGGCCACCAGCGTGACCATGACGAGGGCGAGACGGTTCTCTCACCCCTGAGACTTCGCGCAGTGGCGGTGCGTGAGCGCCTCGTCGCACGCGGCATCATCAGCCGCGAGGAGATCACCGCGGAGATCGCGCGGATGGACGGGCGGGGCGAGCATCTCGGTGCCCGCATCGTCGCCCGCGCCTGGACCGACCCCGCCTACGCGAGGCGCCTGGCTGAGGACGGCAACGCGGCGGGCGAGGAGCTCGGCATTCCCGCCGCGGCGACGCGGCTGACCGCGCTGTTCAACGCGCCGGCGCTGCACAATCTCGTCGTCTGCACGCTCTGCTCCTGCTATCCGCGCACGGTGCTCGGGCGGCCTCCCGCCTGGTACAAGAGCCGCTCCTACCGCGCCCGCGCGGTGCGCGAGCCGCGCGCCGTGCTCGCCGAGTTCGGCCTGTCGCTTCCCGAGATTGTCGAGATCCGCGTCCACGACAGCACCGCGGAGAACCGCTACCTCGTCATCCCCGAACGCCCGGCCGGGACGGAAGGCTGGAGCGAGGAGCGGCTGGCCGCGCTCGTCACGCGCGACAGCATGATCGGCGTCGCCCGCGCAGGCGAGGCGGCATGACCGACGCGGCAACGCTCTCGGCCACCGATCTCGCCGCGCTCTACGCGCGCGGCGCGCTGTCGCCGCGCGAGGCCACCCGCGCCTGCCTCGACCGCATCGGGCGTCACGACGGCGCGTTGAACGCGATGGCGGTGGTGGACGATGCGGGCGCGATGGCGGCGGCGGCCGAGAGCGAGCGTCGCTGGCATGCGGGCCGCCCGCTCTCCCCGCTCGATGGCGTGCCGGCGACCGTGAAGGACCTGCTCCATCTCGCCGGCCACCCGACGCGGCGCGGCAGCCGCGCGACGGATACAGCTCCGGTCGCCGAGGACAGCCCCGTCGTGCTCGGGCTGAAGGCGGCCGGCGTCGTGATCCTCGGCAAGACGACGACGACGGAGTTCGGCTGGAAGTCCCCGGGCGACTGCCCGCTGCACGGCATCACGCGCAACCCCTGGAACCGCGCGATGACGACCGGGGGGTCGTCGTCCGGCGCCGGTGCCGCCGCGGCCGCCGGCTACGCCCCGTTGCATATCGGCACCGATGCCGGCGGGTCGATCCGAATCCCCGCCTCGTGGTGCGGCATCGTCGGGCTGAAGCCGAGCTTCGGGCGCGTTCCGCAATGGCCGCTCGGCGCTTTCGCGCAGGTCGCCGTCGCCGGGCCGATGACGCGCACGGTGGCCGATGCCACGCTGATGCTCGATGCGATCGGGCGGTTCGACTGGCGCGACCCGCTCTGCCTCCCCTCCCCCCCTCCGGACTGGCTCGGCCGCGCCGCGGGCGGCGTGCGCGGGATGACCGTGGCCGTGGTTCGCCACCTCGGCTACGAGCCGCCCGCAGATGCTGCCTCCGTCGAGGCCGTCTCCCGGGCAGCGCGCGCGCTCGAGGCAGCGGGCGCGATCGTGACGGAGGCAGATCCTTCCCTTCCCGACACGCGCACCCTGTTCGGCGCGGTGTGGGGCCAGGCGCTGAAGCGGCTCGTCGATTCCTTTCCCGAGGAGAGGCGCGCGCTGCTCGACGCCCCGCTCGTCGCCATGGCGCAGCGCACCGAGCCGATGCCGGCGGAGGCCTTCCTCGCCGTTCAGGCGGCGGTGATCGAAACCGCCCATGCGATGGCTGCCTTCCACCGCCGCTACGACCTCGTGCTCTGCCCGGCCGTGCCGCAGGCCGCGCTTCCCTGCGAGGAGGAGCTCACCCATCCCGAGCGGGACCTCTGGCAGCGCTGGGCGCCGTGGACCTTCGCCTTCAACCTCTCGCGCCAGCCGGCAATCGCGGTACCGACGGGCCTCGACTCGGACGGCCTGCCGAGAGGCGTGCAGGTCGCGGCCGCGCTCTACCGCGACGATCTGGCGCTCGCGGGCGCAGCGGTAATCGAGGCAGCGCTCGCCGCGCCAACGCTCGCGCCGCTCGGCTGAGGCGCCATGGCGCGGCCGGCGATCGGGGTGATGGCCAAGGCACCGCGTCCGGGCTTCGTCAAGACGCGCCTGATCCCAGCGCTCGGGGGCGACGGCGCTGCCGCGCTTGCCCGCGCCTTTCTCGAGGACAGCGCGGCGCTCGCGCGCGACGTGGCTGACGCCTACGTCATCGCGAGCCCTGACGAGGCGCGCGGCGCGCTCGCCGACCTGATCGGGCTTCCCGCGCTGCCGCAGGGCGAGGGTGACCTTGGCGCGCGCATCGTCTCCGCCTTCGCGGCGCTGTTCGCGCGCGGCCACGCGCCGGTGCTCCTGATCGGCGCCGACACGCCGACGCTGCCGCGCACCCATCTCGAGGCCGCGATCGCGCTTCTCGCCGAGCAGCCCGGACGCGCCGTGTTCGGCCCCACAGGCGATGGCGGATACTGGACCGTGGGATTGTCCGTGCCACGCCCTGCCCTGTTCGAAGGCATCGCCTGGAGCACGCCGCAGGTGCTCGCCGACACGCAGCGCGCCGCGGCGCGCGCAGGCATCGCCGTCGCGCTCGCCCCGCCCTGGCACGACATCGACGAGCCTGCCGATCTCGAGCTTCTCGCGCGCCAGCTCGCGGAGGATGAGGCGGCCGCGCCGGCAACGCGCGCCGCGCTCGCGAGGCTTCGCCCGTTTCGCTAGTCTGTGTTCAACAAAGAACGCCAGGGGACACGCATGCGACGCCGAGACCTCTCCCTCGCCCTGCCCTTCCTCGCACTGCCGACGGCCGCACGGGCGCAAGCCTTCCCGACGCGGCAGATCACGATGATCGTTCCCTTCCCTCCCGGCGGCCAGGCAGACCTTGCCGCACGGCCGGTCGCTGCCGGGATGGAGCAGGCGCTCGGCCAGGCCGTCGTCATCCAGAACCGCGGCGGCGCGGGCGGTGCGATCGGCAACGCCGCCGTCGCGCGTGCGCCCGCGGATGGCTACACGGTTCTGATGGCGCTCTCCTCCCTCGCGGTCCTGCCGGAGGCCGATCGCCTGTTCGGCCGCCCGCCGCAATACGAGATGTACCAGCTCGTCCCCATCGGCCGCGTGCTGGCGGACCCGACGATGCTCGCCGTCCGCGCCGACAGCCCGTGGACGACGCTCGAGGAGTTCGTCGCCGCTGCGAAGGCAGCGCCGGGCTCCATCCCCTATGGAAGCTCCGGCACCTACGGCACGTTGCATGTGGCGATGGAGATGTTCGCTCACGCCGCGTCGATCCGTCTCCTGCACGTTCCGTTCCAGGGTGCTGGCCCCGCGCTGACGGCGTTGATCGGCGGCCAAGTGCGCGCGCTCGCCTCGGCGCCTGGAACCCTGACGCAGCACGTGCGCGAGGGGCGCATGCGCGTGCTCGCCTGCTGGGGGGCGGAGCGCGTGCCCGCCTTCCCCGAGGTGCCGACCTTCCTCGAGCGCGGCTTCGCGGGCGTCGAGTTCTACATCTGGGCAGGGCTGTTCGCTCCCGCCGGAACGCCGCAGCCGGTGCAAGAGAAGCTGCGGGAGGGCCTCGCCGCGGCGATGCGGAGCCCCATCGCCGTCCGCGCCTTCGAGACGGCAGGGAGCCCACCCGCCTGGCTCGACCAGCCCGACTTCGCCCGCTTCGTCGCCGCTGACAGCGCGCGGCTTCTCACGGCGGTCCGCGCCATCGGCAAGGTCGAGTAGCGAGGCACCCCGGGTGGCCCCGATGCTTCACGCCGCCTTCCGTCCGTGGCATGCGTGAGTCGGCCGCCCCGCGCGGCATTGGAGAATGCGCGATGACGGAGACAGTGGAACCGAAAGGCCGCGTGCTGATCAGCGAGGTTGGCCCGCGCGATGGGCTGCAGAACGCGCACGGCATCATGCCGACGGAGGCCAAGCAGCGCTGGATCACCGCGCTCGCCGAAGCGGGGCTGCAGGAGATCGAGGTCGGCTCCTTCGTCAGGCCTGACCGCGTGCCGCAGCTCGCCGACACCGCCGAGGTGGTGGCGCATGCCCTGACCATTCCCGGCCTCACCGTTGCTGTGCTCGCGCCGAACGCCAAGGGGGCGGAGCGTGCGATCGCTGCCGGCGCGCACAAGATCACCGTGCCGGTGAGCGCGAGCCGCGCGCATGCGCTCGCCAATGTCGGGATGACGGTCGAGCAGTCGGTCGAGGCGCTGCGGTCGGTCTGCGCGCTGCGCGACGCCGCACCTGAGGGCAAGCGCCCCTCGGTCGAGGGCGGGCTGTCGACCGCGTTCGGCTGCACGCTCCAGGGCGAGGTGCCGGAGGACGATGTCGTGCGGCTCGCCGCGATGATGGTCGAGGCCGGCGCCGACGAGGTCGGCCTCTCCGACACCACCGGCATGGCCAATCCCGCGCAGGTGAAGCGGCTCGTGCGCCGCGTGCGTGCGGCGATCGGGCACAGGCTCTCGGGCGTGCACCTGCACGACACGCGCGGGCTGGCGCTCGCCAATGCCTTTGCCGCCTGGGAGGAGGGCATCGGCACGTTCGACGGCTCGCTTGCCGGCCTCGGCGGCTGCCCCTTTGCGCCCGGCGCCTCGGGCAATGCGGTGACGGAGGATCTCGTCTCGATGTTCCATGATCTCGGTGTCGAAACGGGCATTGACCTCGACCGGCTGATCGCCGCGCGCGCCATCCTTGCGGAGGCGCTGCCCGGCGAGGTGTTGCATGGCGCGGCGGCGCGCTGGCGCGCGGGCAGGCAGGCGGCATGAGCGCGCCGCTCGCCGGGCTTCGCGTCGTCGAGCTCACCCACATGGTCATGGGGCCGACCTGCGGCCTCGTGCTCGGCGATCTCGGCGCCGATGTCGTGAAGGTCGAACCGGCACCGGAAGGGGACAACACGCGCCGCCTGCTCGGCTCGGGCATGGGGTTCTTCGCGATGTACAATCGCAACAAGAAGAGCCTCGCGATCGACCTCAAGACCGAGCGCGGCAAGGCGGCGCTCCTGAAGCTGGTCGATCGCGCCGACATCTTCGTCGAGAATTTCCGCCCCGGCGCGATGGACCGCATGGGCTTCGGCTACGAGGCGCTGTCGGGGCGCAACCCGAGGCTGATCTACGTCTCGCACAAGGGGTTCCAGGACGGGCCGTACCAGGACCGCACTGCGCTCGACGAGGTGGTGCAGATGATGGGCGGGCTCGCGTACATGACCGGTCCGCCCGGCCAGCCCCTTCGTGCCGGCGCCTCGCTGAACGACGTGATGGGCGGCATGTTCGGCGCCATCGGCGTGCTCTCCGCGGTGATCGAACGCCAGCGCACCGGGCGCGGCCAGCGCGTCGTCTCCTCGCTGTTCGAGAACACGGTGTTCCTGATGGGCCAGCACATGGCAATGCACGCGATGACGGGGAAGAAGCTAAACCCGATGTCGGTGCGCACGCCGGCCTGGGGCGTGTACGACATCTTCCACACCGCCGATGGCGAGCAGATCTTCATCGGCATCGTCACGGATACGCAATGGGAGGCCGCCTGCCGCGCCTTCGGCTTCGACGACCTCGCGGCAGACCCTCGGTTTCGCACGAACAATGACCGCGTGCGCGGCCGGGAGTGGCTGATCCCGGCGCTTGCCGAACGCTTCGGGAGGCAGACGCGCGCGGCGCTGGCCGAGGCCTGCGAAACATGCGGCCTTCCCTTCGCCCCGATCGCACGGCCGGACGAGCTGTTCGACGACCCGCACCTGAACGCCTCGGGCGGCCTGCTCCCGGTCACCCTGCCCGACGGCAAGGCGACGCGGCTTCCCGCGCTTCCCGTCGCGATGGACGGCGCGCGCATGCCGCTGCGGCGCGATTCGCCGACGATCGGCGCCGATGGCCGCGAGGTGCTCGCCGAAGCCGGGCTCGCGCCGGCCGAGATCGAGGCGCTGGTGGCGGACGGCATCGTGGTGGTGCGCGAGGACCGGCGGTGAGCGAGCCCGCGCCGGCCATCTCCGTCGCCGATCTCCACTTCAGCTATGACGGCACCGTCGCCCTCGCGGGGGTCAGCTTCGCGGCCGGTACGGGAACCGTCACCGCGCTCGTCGGCCCGAACGGTGCCGGCAAGACCACGCTGATGCGCTGCATCGCCGGGCTCGAGCCGCCAGAGCGCGGGGCGCTCGCCGTCGCCGGCATCGACGTGGTGGCCGAGCCGCGGGCCGCGCGCGCGCGCACGGGCTTCCTGCAGGATTTCTTCGGCCTCTACGACAGGCTCAGCGTGCGCCGCTGCCTCGACTATGCCGCGCGGGCGCGCCTGGTGCCCGAGGCCGAGCGCGACCTGCGCGTGGCGGAGGTCGCCTCCTCGCTCGGCCTCACCGAGTTGCTGGAGCGCACGCCGTCGGCACTCTCGCGCGGGCAGCGCCAGCGCGTGGCGATCGGCACCGCCATCGTGCACGGGCCGGATGTGCTGATCCTCGACGAGCCAGCGGCGGGCCTCGACCCCGAGGCGCGGGCAGAGCTTGCCTCGCTGATCCGTGCGCTCGCGGCAAAGGGCGTGACGCTTCTCGTCTCCTCCCACATCCTCGCCGAGCTCGAGGACTATTCGACAGACGTGCTGATGCTGGAAGCCGGCCAGGTGATCGGCCATGGGCCGGTCGGCCGCGCCGAGCGGCAGATCGCGCTGACGCTCGCGGGCGGCGACCCGGCTTCACTCGCGGCCCGCCTCAGCGCCGAGGAGGGCATTGGCGCCGTCACCACAACGGGCCAGGAACTCAGCTTCGCCTTCGCGGGTGACGAGGCGGCGCAGGCGGCGCTGCTCGCGCGCCTCGTTCGCGAGGGCGTTCCCGTCGCGACATTCGCTGAGAGGCGTAGCTCGATGCAGGAGCTCTACCTCTCGCGGCTTCGCGAGGCGCGCGGCCAGGGTGCGGACCAGAGTGCGGACCAGGGTGGAGCCGCGGCATGAACCCCGAGCTTCTCCGCAACATCTGGCTCGAGATCACGCCGCAACGCCTCGCCGCGATGCCGGCCGTGCTGTTCCTCCTGTTCGGCGTGGTGTGGCTGTCCGAAGGCGTGGGTGAACTGCCCGACGCGGCGTGGTGGACCGGCATCGCCATCGGCGTCGTCTGGGGCGCGCGCCAGGCCGCGGGCGCGGTGATGGGCGAGGTTGCAGCGCGCACTTGGGACGCGCAGCGGGCGAGCGCGCTTGGCCCGGCGCAGATGGCGCTCGGCAAGCTCTTCGGCGCCACCGCGTATGCCTGGTACGGCGTCGCGCCCTGCATCGCCGTGCTTCTCGCCACCGGCGGCGCGCCGGCCGATGCGGCGACGCTCGCCCTGCGCACCGCGCTTTCGCACGGCGCGGCATTGTTCGCCTCGCTCGTGATTCTCGGCCTCGGCGGCCGCGCGCTCGTCCTGACCAGCCTGCCGCATCTCCTCGGCATGCTCGCTGGCGCAGGCATCGAGTATCCACTCGCCGCCGTCTCGGACGCGACCGGCTGGTACGGGCTCGCGCTCGAGGGAACGGCCTTCGGCCTCCTCTCCGGGTTGCTGCTGTGGGCGTGGAGCGTCGTGGGCTGCACGGCCCTCATTGCGCGGGAGCTGAACGTGCCGCGGCGCGCCCCGGCCTGGCCGGCGTTCATCCTGTTCGTCGCCGCCTATGCCGCCGGCTTCGGCTCGGGCGACAGCGAGCACGGGCCACTCCGCGCGGCCTTCCTCGCCCTCGGCCTGCTGACGGCGACGACGGCGCTCGTGGAGCCGAAATCGCGCGTCGAGATCGCGCGCCTCCTCGCGGGCCGCCTCGGAGAGATCCCTCCCTCCATTCAGGCGCTCGCCGCCACGTCCGTGGTCGCGGTGCTGCTCGGGTTCGGGCCTGTCCAGGCGCCGTCCTACGGGTCCGACTTCACCACCCTCCTGCCCGTCGCAGGCGTGCTGTTCCTCGCGCGCGACATTGCGTTGATCCGCCTCCTCTCGCTCCGGCGCGGGGGCCTGCGCGGGGCGATCGCGGCGGTCGTCTGGTTCGCCGTTCTCTACGGCATGCTTCCGGTGCTGCTCGCCTCCGCCGGGGCGGAGATGCTGCTGGTGCTGTTCTATCCGGTACCGGTCGAGGGCGCGGACGTGGCGACCGCGCTCGCCCTCGGGGCACCCGCGGCGCAGGCCGCGATCCTTTGGGCACTGCTCGCGCGTGCGGTGCGGCAGGGCCTTGCCCCCGCCGCACCGCGGCCTGCCTGATCAGAGGCGTTCGAGGCGCAGCAGCGACCGCTCGCCCACCCAGGCCTCGCTCAGCAGGCGCTCGGCCTCCTCGGCGGCGGCGGCATCGTTGCGCCGGCGTGCCGCTTCGGCGAGGCCCCACAGCGCCCAGCCATTGCGCGGCGCGCCGCGCAGGCTGTCGCGGAACGCGGCCTCGGCACCGGCGATGTCGCCCGCACTGAGCAGCGCCGCCCCGAGGCTCTGCCGCACCGGGTAGTACCAGAAGGGCGGCTCGGTGTAGGGCAGGCCCTCCTCGATCGACGCGGCCTCGCGGAAGGCGGCGATGGCGTCGCTTGCCCGCCCCTCGGCCTGGGCGATCCGCCCCTCGGCGACGGCCCCCATCAGGGAGATGAGCGCGCGCGCCGGAACCCCACCCTGCTCGAGCGCGGCGATCTCGGGCGCTTCGGCCAGGCGGGCGAGCTCATCACGCTCGCCGGACGCCGCAGCCGTGTCGCCCGCCCGGGCCAAGCCGATCGCGCGTGCATAGCGGCGCGCGGCCTGGACGTAGGGGAGACCGCCATCGGAATGGTGCGTGCCCAGAATGGCATCGCTGGTGCCGAACTGCGCCAGGGCGAACCAGGGCGCGGCCATGATCGGCTGCACCCAGGCGATGTCACGCGCGGCATCCTCCGTCACCGTCGCGGCCAGCTCGTCCGCCGCGGCGAGCACGGTCGCGGCATCGCCCGCCATCTGCGCGCTGGCAAGCAGCATGTGGATGTTGTGCGGGTAGTAGGCCTGGGGGTAGAGGCCTTCCGGCGCCGCGGCGGCGATGTAGGCACGATCGGCCGCCACCGCCTCGCGGTTGAGCGCGAGCGACTCCTTGTATCGGCCGACGCGGTAAAGGATGTGGCTTCCCATGTGCACGAGGTGCCCGGCCGCCGGCGCGAGCGAGGCAAGCCGCTCGGCCACCGGCAGGGCGCGCTCAGGGCGATCCGATGCCTCCACCATGTGGATGTAGAGATGGATCGCGCCGACATGGTCGGGTGCCGGAACGAGACCGGGCCGCGGCACGAGCCCGAGCACCGCCTCGAGATGAGCGATGATCTCCTCCGTCGCGCCCTTGGCCACGCGCCCGCCCTCTGCCCAGTAGTCCCACGGGCTGAGGTTCATCAGCGCATCGGCGGCCAGGAGCGTGATCTCGCGATCGGCCGGGAAGCGGGCGGCCACCGTACGCATGGCCTCGGCATAGGCGGTGGCCGCCGCGGCGGGATCGACCAGCGCATCGGGGCCGTAGCGCTCGGCCATCGCATCGATCAATGCGCGCTCGGCAGCGCTCGCACCGCCCGCGGCGGCACGCGCCCGCGCGATCGCTTCCCGCGCCTGGGGAAGCGCCCCCGGCGCCATCGGGGCGTTGATGTTCGGCCCGAGCGCCCAGGCCTCGCCCCAGAAGCACATCGCGCAGCCAGGGTCGGCCGCCTGGCCGGAACGGAAGGCGCGCACGGCCTCGGCATGGTTGAAGCCCCACGCGAGATTGAGCCCCTGGTCGAACCAGGCCTGGGCTTCGGCATTGGCCGTAACCGTCCAGCTCAGCGGCCCCATTCCGGCGAGCCGCAGCACCGCGTGGCCGCGTGGCGCCTCGGGCATGACCCGGACGATGCCGAGCTCGGTCGATCGGCCGTTCCGGTCATGCGCCGACGCGGCCCAGGTGCCGATGAGGGCTCCGGCCATCGCGCCGATCAGGACGGCGGCGCGACGCCGCGCGTAGGGGGAATCGTACTGCATCGCTCTTGATCTCCTTCCGGCGTCCGCTCAGGCGGCGATCGCCGGGATGGCGGCGGCGCGGGCAAAGGCCGCGCGGTTGAAGGGGCTGTGCGGCTTTTGCGCGAGGCGCTGGCCGGCGAGAGCGCGGGCGAGGCCGCCATCGCCGGCGCGAATCGCCGCATCGAGCGCGGTGAGGTGGATGATGTCGCGCTGCGCGTGGCTGCCGCCGAAGAGATGCGCCACGGGGTGGACCGCGGCGAGCGCGGCTGCGGCCTCGGCATAGCGTCCGCTGGCGAAGGCGAGCAGGGCGCGGGCTACAGGCAGCCCGACCTCGCGCGCCATCATCGCGTTCGTTCCCCCGCCCTGCATCGCGCGGTGCAGCGAGGCGAGCACGCGGGCCTGCGAAGCGGCCCGGTCGGTCGCGACAAAGGCCATCATCGCGTGCACGTCGTTGAACGCGTACCAGGCATCGTCGGCGAAGGTTTCCCACGCATCCGCCACGGCCTCGAAGCGCGCGCTCACATCGGCGCCGCGGAGCCAGAGCCGCCAGAGCATGGCGGATGCATCGACGAGCTCGAGCGCGACGGTGCTTGCCGAGGGGCGGATGCCCGCGTCGTAGATCGCGAGCACCCGGTCGAACGCGCCGACGTCGAGATGGTGCAGGGCGAGATGCCACCAGTTGTGGTAGGCGAGCATGTTGTCCGGCGCCCAGTCCTGCTCGCGCTCCTCGAGGAACTCGGCCCCTTCGTCGCGGCGGCCCTGCATCTCCATCACATGCGCGACGGCATGCACGGCCCAGGCATCGGCGCGGCAATGCGACAGCGCGCGGCGGCCCTGCTCCTCTGCCCGGCCGAATTCGCCCATCTCCTCGAGGCCGAAGGCATGCATGCCGAGCACGTAGCCGAAGCCGGGAACCGAGCCGTCCCAGGCGCGCAAGACCGAGGCGGGGCGGTCGCGAAGAAGGACGCTGCGCCCCTGGAAGAAGTCGGCCTGGTGCGCGACCTGAAGCGCGAGCAGGTCGCGCGGATGGTCTGCGAGCACGCGAGCGTAGTGGTCGCCCGCGCCGGCGAAATCGCCGCGATGCCAGGCCGCGAGCGCGGCGAAGTGGCCGCGCTCGCGCCCGTTCATCCGGCCGGAAAGGGCCTCGCCGGCAGCGATCACCTCGCCGAGCGGTCCGTTCGCCCCGGCCTCGGTCGAGCACAGGAACAGCCCGCCCTTGAGTGCGAGCGCCATCGGCATGTCGGGGCTCTTGGCGAGCACCGCGTCGATCCGCGCGAGCGGGTCGGCGAAGTAGCCGTTGAAGAGCGAGAGCGCCTGCTCGAACCCCTCGAGGGCGCTGTCGCTGGTGCGGCTGATGGGGCAGCCGCGCTTGTCGGTGGCGTGCATGGTCCTGTCTCCGGCAGGGGGTGTCGGCGCTGCTTCGGGCCGGGTCAGAGGATCATCAGGCGCCGGCGCACGGCCTCGGGGCCGGGCGAGACCTCGAACCCGATGTCGCGCAGGAGGTGCGCATCGAGCCCCTCGACGGCCGCGAGCGTCGCCCGCTCCGCACGCCAGGCGCCGAGCGTCGTGGCGAGCGAGGCGAGGAGGGCGGCCATCCGGCCAGGTTTCGATAGCGAAAGCGTAGCGGTCTCTGTCATCGTCGTTTCTCCTTCTGGGGCGGGCGGCCAAGGGCGGCCCTCCGCGTCGACGACCTGTATTGCCGCTGGCGGTTGCATGCGTGTTTCCGGGGTCGCCGAAACATGTTTCTGGTGTTTCGGCCGGGTGCGCCGCGTCACATCGCGCGGTCTGCGGCTTGAAACGGATGGCCCCGGGGGCTACACGCAGGCCGGATCAGGATCGTTCCGCAATCCAGGCACCGGCAGCATGAGCCAGCTTCCTTCCCTTCTCGTCGTCGAGGACGAGGCAGACATCGCCGAGGCCGTGGCGGAGTACATGGCTGCGAACGGCTTCGCCGTCCGCAGCGCTGGCGATGTCGAGACGGCACGGCGGCTGGTCGCAGAGGCACTGCCCGATGTCGCGATGCTCGACATCGCGCTGCCAGGGGAGGACGGGCTGTCTCTCGCCCGCTCACTCCGCTCGGCGCACGGGCAGGGCGTCGGCATCATCATGGTCACGGCAGCGTCCGACGTGGTTGACCGGGTGGTCGGGCTCGAGATCGGCGCGGACGACTACGTCGCCAAGCCGTTCGACCTGCGCGAGCTGCTCGCCCGGCTCCGCGCCGTGCTGCGGCGCGTGCACGCCTCGCGCGCCGCGATCGCGCTTCCCGCCAAGCCGGCCGAGCGCATTCCCTTCGGGCCGCACACGGTCGATCTCGCCGCGCGCAAGCTGCTCGACGAGAAGGGTGCCGAGATCGCGCTCACGGCGATGGAGTTCGACCTCGTGCAGGCCTTCGCCGAGCGCCCCGGCCGGGTGCTGACGCGGGCGCAGCTTCTCGACATCGCCCACCCCGGTGGGTCGGACCCGTTCGACCGCTCGATCGACGTGCGCATCACCCGGCTCAGGCGGAAGATCGAGCGCAACGCCGATGCGCCGGAGCTGATCCGCACGGTGCGCGGCGCTGGCTACGTGTTCGAGGGATGACAACGGTGGAGGGCGCGGCGGCGGTGGAGGGCCCGGGCTTTCCGCCGATGGATCCCGCGCTCTTCAAGAGCGTGCTCGACCGCGCCTTCACGCGCATCGCCTTCGTCGACCGCGACTACCGCCACCGCTACGTCAACCCGGAATACGCCGCGTTCATGGGAACGACCGTGGAGGCGATCATAGGCCGCACGATCGGCGAGGTGCTCGGCGAGGACGCAGCGCGCCAGCTCGCCCCGCTCGCCAACCGTGCGCTCGCGGGCGAGACGGTTCGCTGGCTCGGCTGGATCACCTATGCGGGCGAGCGGCGCCGCTACGTCGAGCGCGTGTACCGCCCCGTTCCGGGGGCGGATGGAACGGTGCAGGGCTATTTCGCAATCGTTCGCGACCTCACCGAGCTCAAGCAGCGTGAGGAGGACCTTGCCCGCCGCACCGCGCAGCTCGAGGCCATCCTCGGCCACATCGCCGAGGGCGTGAACATCGTCGATGCCGCGGGCAACATTGTGCTCGCCAATGACGGGTTCCTGCGGATGTACGGCTACCCGACAGAGTTCGGCCAGCCAGGCACGCCGCTCGAGCGGTTCGTGCGCTGGCGCCTCGAGCATGGTGCCTTCTACGCGCACGAGAACCCGGCCGAGCCGCTCGATGCGCTCGTCGCGCGCCGCGCCGCGGCGATCCGCACCGCAGGCAATGAGACGGTGGAGGAGGCGCGGCCCGACGGGCGCATCTTCGAGGTCCGCCGACGCCGCCTTCCCGATGGCGGGCTGCTCTCCACCTACACCGACGTCACCGCGGTGAAGGAGGCGGAGCGGGAGGTGCGCAGCCAGCGCGATGCCGTGCGCCAGGCGGAGCGCCTGTCCGCTCTGGGTTCGCTCCTTGCAGGCGTGGCGCATGAGCTGAACAACCCGCTCTCGATCGTCATCGCGCATGCGACGCTGCTCGAGGAGCAGGCGGCGTCCCAACCCGGCCTCGCAGGCAGGGCGACGAAGATCAAGTCGGCTGCGGAACGCTGCGGCCGCATCGTGCAGACCTTCCTCGGCATGGCGAGGCGCAAGGCGCCAGAGCGGCGGCCGGTGCGCATCGCCTCCGTCGTCGAGGCGGCGCTCGACCTCATCGGCTATGCGCTCCGCAGCAGCGGCATCGTCGCGATGCGCGACCTGCCCGATGACGTGCCCGAGATCGCCGCCGACCAGGACCAGCTGATGCAGGTGCTGATCAACCTCATCACCAATGCGCAGCAGGCGCTCGCCGGCCAGCAGGGACCGCGGCGCATCGCCATCGCCGCGCGTCCGGGAGAGGATGGCGGCATCGTACTGACCGTCGCGGACAACGGCCCGGGCGTTCCCCCTGCACTGCGCGGCAAGGTGTTCGACCCGTTCTTCACGACCCGCCAGGAGGGCGGGGGCACCGGGGTCGGCCTCTCCCTCTGCCGCGCCATCATCTCCGCCCATGCCGGGACGATCGCGCTCGAGGAAACCGAGGGCGGCGGCGCGACGGTGCGCGTGACCCTTCCCCCCGGAACGCTCGAGCCGGCGCGGAGTGCCGAGGCAGCAGAGGCGGATGCGCTGCCCGGCCTCGTCGTCCGCCGCGTCCTGTCCGCCCTCGTCGTCGATGACGAGGACGAGGTGGCCGCCGTGCTCGCAGAGATTCTCCGCAGCGACGGTTTCGTCGTCGAGACGGTCTCGGACGGGCTCGCCGCGCGCGAGCGCCTCTCCACGCGCGACTTCGACGTGGTGCTGTCGGATCTCCGGATGCCCGGGCTCGACGGCGCGGCGCTGCATGCCTGGCTCGCCGAGGCGCGGCCGGACCTCGCCGCGCGCGTCGTGTTCGTCACCGGCGACAGGCTCGGGGCAGGCGCCGATGCGCTGCTCGCGGCGACGAAGCGGCCGGTGCTGGCCAAGCCCTTCGCGCCCGCAGAGGTGCGGCGCGTGGTGCGCGGCATCGCTGCGGCCTGAGGCAGCGGCGGCCGCGCAATCACGGGGCCGATCAGGCCGCCTGCTTTACCATGCGGCGATACGCGAGCCTCACGCCGTCGAACTCGGCCTCGGCGAGCTCGCGCGGCGCGTAGCCGAGACGCTCGTAGAAGCCGACTGCGTTCAACGCGGCAGGCACGATCAGCCGGGCGATGCCGCGCGACACGATCTCGGCCTCGATCGCCGAGACGAGTGCAGCGCCGACGCCCTGGCCGTGCACGGAAGGGTGCACGAACACGGCGCGGATCGTCGCCGTCCCGCCGTCCTCGGCCTCCTGCCAGCCGGCGCCGCCGATCAGCGCGCCGCCCTGCTCTGCGACACGATAGCGCCCGGCCGCGACGAGCGCGCGAAGCTCCTCCGCCGGCCGATTGCGCCAGGCACGGCGCGCCTCGGGGGCGTAAGAACCGTCGTCGATCGCATCGATCGCGTCGCGCTGGATCATGGCAAGGCCCGGCACGTCGGCAAGCGATGCGGTGCGGATACGAAACTGCATGACACGCTCCATCCAGCGGGGCCTGTGCCCCGGTGACGGAATGGATGCTGCCGAGACAAGATTGCACGCCCGTGTCGGACTTCCGCCGAACCGATTTCAATCGTGACAGCGGCGTGATCTGGCGCACATCACCTGTGTCGGAATGATGGCACCGTCGCCAGCACTGGCCGAACGGGCGAGGCGGCACGTCCATCACCCAGGAGGGTTCGATGGCCGATGCAACGGATGACAGCGTAGCGCCGCTCCAGGCGATGCAGCATGTCCAGGTCGAACGCGCTCTGATCGACGTCGCGCTGTTGCGGACCTTCGTCTCGAGCCGGAACGAGATCACGCTCGACCGCGCCTTCGCCCCGGGTTTTCCCGTGCCGCCGCCGGCAGAGGCAGCGACCAAGCACGCCTTCCTCACCCGCCTCGCGGAGATCGAGCGCGCGGGTGCCGACGCCGTCGCGCGCGACCCGGGGGCGACCGCCTTCCTGTTCGGCGCGCGCGACACGCTCAACGCCGTCGCCGCGCCGGCCGATGCCTACACGATCGCCTTCACCGGCTTCTACACGGGCGCGCTGCCGGAGGCCGGCGTTCTGCGCCACCGCAAGGATTTTGCGGAGATGCGCACTCAGGCACGAATCAGCAAGCTCGTGCTCGGCGCGATGGCCGCCGTCGGTGTCGTGTTGGTGGTACTCGCGGTCCATCTCTCCGTTCACGCGACGGTCGGCAAGACCGTGCTCGAGCAGGTCGCGCGGACCGATGCGGCGCTCGCGGCGATCGACCGTGAGATCGCGGTCGCCGATGTGCGGGCTCTCTCGTCGATGGAGCAGAAGCCGGGCATCTGGTCGGCCACCATGCCGAGGCTTTGCGACAGGATGGCGCTGATGGCGGGCATGGCCTCAAGGCCCGACAGCATCGTGCATGGCTTCGAGGGGCCAGAGCACTGGCTTCTGTGCGACCGCCGGCGCGAGGCGAAGCTGCGCAACGACGTCGCCAAGTCGGAGCTCGCGACCTGGATCGACGCGACGACGGGGATGACGCGGCGGCAAGAGCCGCGCGAACGCCCGCGCTTCGGCGCCGCGCATGCATCGACGAGCGAGGAGACAGCACCACCCGAACTACGGCTGGAGGAGCCCGGCTTCTCCTTCGGCTCGTGGATCAGCTGGCTCCCCGGGTTGTCGGTGCGCGACCCATCGAAGCATACGCAGTACACCTCCGAGCAGGTGGGCTGGGCGCTGATCGGGGCGCTCGCGGTCTACTACCTCCCGGTGCTGTTCGGCATGCTCGGCGGCGCGGTCTATGCCGTCAGGCGGCTGAACCAGAAGATCCTCGGCAGCGAACTGCACCCGCGCGACTGGCGGCACGCTGTGCTCCGAATCTTCATGGCCTTCCTGATCGGCGGCTGCATCGGCCTGTTCTTCCGCTCCGACGGCACGGCGGTCGGCTCCTCGGGGAACGAGGTGACGCTCTCGATCGCGGCACTGGCCTTCCTCGCCGGCTACTCCGTCGAGGTCGTGTTCCGCTTCTTCGACCTGCTGATCGGGCAGGCGGCGCGCCTCGTCACGGCCGTCGCGCCGGAGGGCCCGGCGAGCGGCGTGGCGGCTACAGCGGCACGAGCCTGATCCGCCGCCCCTCCGCGGCGAGCGCGACGCGGCCGGCCTTGAGGTCGAGCGCCGCGTCGCCGAACACCTGGCGGCGCCAGCCATGCATGGCGGGGATGTCGGGCTCGGCCTCCGTGGCAAGCCGGTCGATGTCCTCGGAGGAGGCGAGAAGTTTCTGCGCCACGTCATGCTCGTCGCACTTGGCCTGCAGGAGCACCTTGAGCAGCGCCACCATCGCCGGGCTCGGCTTGATGCCGTTGCCGCGAAGTTGAACCTCCGGGAGCGCGCTCTCGGGCAGGGCCTGTGCCTCGGCCATCGCGGCGAGCAAGGCCGCGCCCGACTTGCCTTCCGCCAGCCCGCGCGAGAAACCGCGCGAGCGGAGAAGGCCCGCTGCGTCCTTCGGAACCTGGGCGGCGACCTCGAGAAGCGTCTCGTCCTTCACCACGCGCTGGCGGGGGATGTTCATCCTCTGCGCCTCGCGCTCCCGCCAGGCGGCGGCGGCGCGCAGAACGGCAAGGAAGCGGCGGTTCGAGGTGCGCGGCTTCAGTCTCTGCCAGGCATCCTCCGGCTCGGTGCGGTAGGTCGCGGGGTCGGCAAGCACGGCCATCTCCTCGGCCACCCAGGCGAGCCGGCCTTCCCGCTCGAGCCGCGCCTTCAGCTTCTCGTAGACGCGCCGGAGATGCGTCACGTCCGCCGCGGCATAGGCGATCTGCTCCGGCGTGAGCGGGCGGGCGGACCAGTCGCTGAACCGGAAGGCCTTGTCGATCCCTGCCCCCGTCAGCGCGCCGACCAGCGCATCGTAGCCCACCTGGTCGCCGAAGCCGGCCACCATCGCGGCGATCTGGGTGTCGAAGAGCGGCGTCGGCACCCGTCCGGTGCGGAGGACGAAGATCTCGATGTCCTGGCGCGCGGCGTGGAACACCTTCGTCACGGATGGGTCGTCGAACAGCGCGTAGAGGGGCGCGAGGTCGAGCCCCGGGGCCTCGGCGTCGATCACCGCGACGTCCTCCGGCCCGGCGATCTGGATGACGCATAGCTCGGGCCAGTAGGTGCGCTCGCGCATGAACTCGGTGTCGACGGTGACGAACTCGTTGCCGGCGAGCCGCGCGCAGAGGGCGGCGAGGGCGTCGGTCGTCTCGATCAGCTGCGGCGGGGGAAAGCCTGCCTTGGCGGGGCGGTTCATGGCCGCCCTTCTACACGGGGCGCGGCGCGGCACCAACCGGGAGAGAGAGGCCGAACTTGACAGCCCGTGCCCCTGCCGGTTCCTTCCGCGCCACACCGACGCCACCCCAACCGCCCGGAGCGGCCAACATCCCATGCATGCGTATCGCACCCATACCTGCGGCCAGCTTCGCGAGAGCGATGCGGGCAAGACCGTCCGTCTCTCCGGCTGGGTGCATCGCAAGCGGGACCATGGCGGACTGCTCTTCATCGACCTGCGCGACCATTACGGCATCACCCAGCTCGTGCTCGACCAGGGGAACCCCGCGCTCGCCGAAGCCGAGCGCATCCGCCCCGAGAGCGTGATCACCGTCACCGGCGAGGTGGTTCTCCGCTCGGCCGACACGGTGAACCAGAAGCTTCCGACCGGGCATGTCGAGGTGCGCGTCCGCGCCATCGAGGTGCAGTCGGCCGCCGAGGTCCTGCCCATCCAGGTGGCGGGCGAGGCCGAGTTCCCCGAGGAGCTTCGCCTCACCTACCGGTTCATCGACCTCCGCCGCGAGCGCATCCACCGCAACATCCTGCTTCGCTCGAACGTCATCGCCTCGATCCGCCGCCGGATGATCGAGGCCGGCTTCACCGAGTTCCAGACGCCGATCCTGACCGCCTCCTCGCCCGAGGGGGCGCGGGACTTCCTGGTGCCGGCACGGCTCCACCCCGGCAAGTTCTATGCGCTGCCGCAGGCGCCGCAGCAGTTCAAGCAGCTCGCCATGGTCGCGGGGTTCGACCGCTATTTCCAGATCGCCCCCTGCTTCCGCGACGAGGCGTCCCGGGCAGACCGCTCGCCGGGCGAGTTCTACCAGCTCGACTTCGAGATGAGCTTCGTGACCCAGGAGGACGTGTTCGCCACCATCGAGCCCGTTCTCGCCGGCGTGTTCGAGGAGTTCGCCTCAGGACGCGCGGTGACGCCGCCGCCCTTCCCGCGCATCCCCTTCGACCAGGCGATGCTCGAGTTTGGCTCCGACAAGCCCGACCTGCGCAACCCGCTGCGCATCAAGGACGTGACGGAGGCCTTCCGCGGAGGCGGGTTCGGGCTGTTCGCGCGCGCGATCAACGCCGGCGCTGTGGTGCGCGCCATCCCCGCCCCTGGCGCGGGCGGCCGGCCGCGGAGCTTCTTCGACAAGCTGAACGAGTGGGCGCGCGAGCAGGGCGCGGGCGGCCTCGGCTACATCACCTTCGAGGATGGCGAGGCCAAGGGACCGATCGCGAAGAACCTCGAGGCAGAGCGCTGTGAAGCGATCCGCGCGGCCTTCGACCTCGGCGACGGCGATGCCGTGTTCTTCGCCTGCGACAAGGAAGCGGCAGCGGCGAAGTTCGCGGGCGCGGTGCGGACGCGGCTCGGCACCGAGCTCGACCTCAACGAGAAGAACGCGTTCCGCTTCTGCTGGATCACCGACTTCCCGATGTACGAGCGGAACGAGGACACGGGCGCGATCGAGTTCAGCCACAACCCGTTCTCGATGCCGCAGGGCGGGCTCGAGGCGCTGAACACGAAGGACCCGCTGGAGATCAAAGCGTTCCAGTACGACATCGTCTGCAACGGGATCGAGCTCTCGTCGGGCGCGATCCGCAACCACCGGCCCGACATCATGATCCGTGCCTTCGAGATCGCGGGCTATCCCGCCTCCGAGGTCGAGGCACGGTTCGGCGGCATGCTGAACGCCTTCCGCTACGGCGCCCCGCCGCATGGCGGCTCGGCGCCGGGGATCGACCGCATCGTGATGCTTCTGGCCGACGAGCCGAACATCCGCGAGGTGATCCTGTTCCCGATGAACCAGCAGGCCGAGGACCTGATGATGGGCGCGCCTGCGACGGTTCCGCCCGAGCGCCTGAAGGAACTCTCGATCAGGCTCGACCTGCCGCCGGCGAAGGACACGAAGAAGGCCTGAGAGCGCGTCTCGACGCGCGTCTCCTTAGGCGGGAACCAGGGCGCCGCGCTTGTCGCGATACATCGCGCTGTCGGCGCGGTCGAGCAGTTCGTCGGGCGTCTCGTCTCCGGTGAAGGGCGCGAGGCCGACGGAGATCGACAGCGGCACCGCCGCGCCATCCTGAACCAGCGTCAGCCGGCCGATCGCACGGCTGATGCGGGCGGCCGAGGCAAGCCCCTTGTCATGGCTGATGCGACTGACCAGCACGGCGAACTCGTCGCCGCCGATTCGCCCGACGCTGTCATGCGCGCGCACCGTGTTGCGAAGACCCTCGCCCACCATGCGGATGGCGGCATCGCCGGCGGCATGGCCGAAGCGGTCGTTGATCCGCTTGAGACCGTCCATGTCGATGAAGAGCACGACGCCCGGCTCGCTGTGCCGCCGCGCCTCGGCCAGCCGCTCGGCGAGCCGCGAAGCGAGGCCGCGGCGGTTGAGCAGCCCCGTCAGCGGGTCGGTGTCGGCCAGATGCTCGAGCATGCGGATGCGTGCGGCCTGGCCGCGGATCACCTGGCCCGCGGCCCGCGCGATCGCCTCGGCCCGGGCGAGCACGGCGGCGCGCTGCGCGGCGTCGGGGATGCTGCGTGACACCTCCGCGAGCAGGGCCACGACATGAACCGGCATGGTCTGCGAGGGGGAGAGGGAGGAGGCGTCGAGCGGCATCGGTGAAGCTCCTGTGGGGTGGCCGGGGCGCCGGCCTCACGCGGTGTTTCGCAACCGCCGTGCCAGCCGGATGGCGCGCGGATGCGTGGATTTCCCGGGGGGAAGCGGCAGAATCTTCCCCCTCGCGGCCTGTTGACCCGGCAGGGCGTTCCCCATGGCCCCCTGGAGCAGGCAAGGCGTGCCCCATATGGTTGTGGGAACAACGAAAGGGTTCTCGATGCTCGGACGACGCCCCGGCCTCTCCGCCTCAGGCTTCCTCGCCCGCGCCCTGCTGCTCCCCGGGGCGCTCGTGGCGGGCCTCGGCGCGCCCATCGAGGCGAGCGCAGCAAATGGGGAGCTCGCCTCGCACCGCGCCGCCTACCGGCTGATGCTGAGCCAGGTGCGCGGCAATGCCGGGATCGAGAGCGCCGGCGGGGCGATGCTCTACGAGGTGGTGGACCGGTGCGAGGCCTGGACCTCGCAGCAACGCTTCTCCCTGTCGGTGACCTCGCGCGACGGAACGACCACCGAGCGCCAGTCCGACTACGTGACCTGGGAGGCGAAGGACGGACGCAGCCTCAGGTTCCGGCTCCGCCAGATCGTAGACGGGCAGCTCGCCCAGTCGATCACCGGCGAGGCGCGGCTTGAGGCGGACGGCAGCGGCGTGGTGCGCTACCGCGAGCCCGCCGAGCAGGAGGTGGCCCTGCCGGCCGGCACGCTGTTTCCGATGATCCATTCGCTGAAGATCTTCGCCGCCGCCCGGGCAGGCGAGCGCGCGCTCGCCGCGCCGCTGTTCGACGGCACCTCCGAGGACGGGGCGATGGAGAGCAACACCGCCATCGTCGGCGCGGTCCCGGAGGGCGGCGAGCGCTTCCCCGCGCTCGAGGGCGTCAAGTCCTGGCGGTTCCGCATCGCCTTCTTCGAGGCGGCGAACACGACCGGCAGCCCCGACTACGAGGTGGGCATACGCTACTGGGAGAACGGCATCGCCGACGAGCTGACCATGGATTTCGGCGACTTCGTTGTCGAGGGGAAGCTCGACACTTTGGAAATCGTACAGGGCGGGTGCTGACGGCCGCCGTTCGGCTGGCGATCTCGCGTCAAGGATGAGGCAGGCGTGCCATGCCGGACGCCTGCCTCCGCGCCTCGAGCCTCGACCCTAGCGCGCAAGTCCCTGCAGCAGCCGAAGCAACTCAGCCTGGATGTGCAGCAGCTCCCGCTGCAACGCCAGCGTTTCGGACAGTGGCGCAGGGGGCAGCGGCTGGGGATTGAGTGCCTGCAGTTGCCCGGCCGTTTCGCGCGCGCCCAGCACGGTGACCAGGTCACGCATGACGGTCACCAGCTGATCGATGGGCGGGAACTCGGACGGGATCGTGCGCGGACCGAGCGCGTTCACCCGGCATGGCACCCGCATGGCATAGCCGCCAACGTCGAATGTCTGGGCCAGTTCACCGGACAGGATGCGCGCTGCCCGCGGCGGGACGAACCCCAGCGCAATGCCGGTTCGCCATGGCACGCCCTGCGTGCAACCCGTCCGTAGCCCGTCGAACTCGAAGTAGTTGGGCATTTCCGACGAGAGGCCACGCAGGCGATAGGGCACGCCCGGGCCGCCTTCCTGGGCGAGCCCAGCGCAGAGGACGGTGATAACGAGCGGCTGCATCGGGGCATCGCCGAGCGTGCCGTTGCCGTTCAGGATGGGCTTCGGTCCCAGCTTGCGCGCGACCTTTACAGGCAGTGCGCTGCAATCGATCACTGCCCCCGTTCCGCCTGCAAGGCCAAGGCCGTGGCCCAGGCGCAGCGTGCCTGCGATCGTGGCCGGAGGCGAGGAATCCGTCCTGGGACGCACTCCGAACGCCACAGCAATGCGTTGTCCACCTGGCACCGCGTCCATCCAGGCGCCGAGACGCTGCAAGCCGGGCTCGATGAGGGCCGAGATCGCACCGTTGGCTGCCTGAAGCACGGCATCGGCGGTGTCGACGAACGTCGCGCCAGCCGCAGGGAGTTCAGGCCTCGACTCCAGCAGCCCCTGCAGGTCAACGCCGAGAAGGTCGAGCGCGGCGACCACGACGCGGCAGACGAAGTTCTTCCCCTCCGCCCGGAAGTTGCTGCCGGAGATTGTGCGCTCGCCTGCCAGCTCCCCCGCCCTCAGCAGGCGCGTCCGGTCGTCACCGACCCGGAGTTCGAAGGAGACTGCGATGTCGGCGCTCGCCTTGCAGCGCGGATCGAGCAGGTCATCAACCAGCGGGAGGGGCTGGCTCGACTCGAACTCGATGCTTGCCCCGGCCATGCTGTAGCGCACGCGCATCGCAAGCGGCGCGCTGCCGAGCCCTCCGCCGGATAGGCGCTCGATGCTCAGCTGCGGCTCAGTGAGGCCAAGCCTGACATTGCGGAGCGAGAAGCCCTGCAACAGTAGGTCGGGCTGCTGCAGGACGCCGATTAGCGTCTGCTCGAGTTGGCCGCTGCCGCGCTCCCAGGCCTCCTGAAGGGGCCGGGAGAGAAGGCGTGGATCGTCGATGCGACGATCGACGTCGTCGATGTCGGTGGCCGGGTCCCACGGCTGCACCATCAGGCGTAACCCCAGGTCGGGGCTTTGGGCCTTGGCTGCGTCGGCAAGCGTCCCCAGGCACAGCATGCCGAGGAGAAGAGCTGAAATAGGGCGCACGGATCGGCACTCCAGGACGTTGATGAACCGTCCTGAACAGTATCGAGCGGAGGAGAACCGCATCTGTACGGACGCGCACAGCATCACCCTGCGCGCGGCGTCACGCGCCCCTAAGACCCCATTCCCCTCCCCTTGCCGATGACGCCGGCGCCGAACTTCTCGCGGAGGCGGTCCATCGCCTGATCCACCGCCTTGCGCTTGGGTGCGGCGGGGTCTGCGAGGTCGCCTCGGTCCGCTTCGGCCGCCTCGGCCAGAGGGTCGGCGCCGATTCCGATGAGCCGGAAGCGCACCCCCGTCGCCTCGCGGGCGAGCATCGCGCGGGCTGCGGCGAACAGCGTGTCGGCAAGCTGGGTGGGACTTGGCAGCCGCGCATGACGCGTGCGGATCTGGAAGCTCGCGGTCTTGAGCTTCAGGGTCACGCCGGCGGCCGCAAGCTCCTTCGCCTTAAGCCGGGCCGAGAGCCTCTCGGCTAGCGGCCACAAGGCACGCTCGAGCTCTGCCACGGCCGACAGATCCTCGTTGAAGGTCGTCTCGGCGCTAATGGATTTGGCCTCGCGCGACGGGTCGACCGGTCGGCCGTCCTCCCCCCGCGCCATCGCCGCGAGCGCCGGCCCGTCCTCGCCCAGCCTGCGCAACGCCTCGGACGGAGAGAGCGCGGCGAGCTGGCCGAGCGTGGCGAAACCCTTCACGGCAAGGCGGTCTGCCGCCTTCGGCCCGACCCCCGGTAGGGCCGAGACGAGCATCGGCGCGAGCACGGCGGCCGCGTCGGCCCGGCCGATCACGGCGAAGCCGCGCGGCTTGTCGCGCTCGGCCGCCATCTTGGCGAGCATCCGGTTCGGTGCGAGCCCGATCGAGACGGTCACCCGCACCGTCCGTTCCACCTCCCGCGCAAGCCGGGCCAGGGTGACGGCGGGCGGGGCGTGGTGCAGCGCCTCGGTTCCGGAGAGGTCGAGCACCGCCTCGTCGATCGACAGCGGCTGCACGAGCGGGGTGAGCCGCTCCATCAGCGCGCGCACCGCCCGGCCTGCCTCGGCGTATTTCGCCATCTCGGGGCGGATCACCACCGCCTCGGGGCAAAGGGCGAGCGCCTTGAACATCGGCATGGCCGAGCGCACGCCGTAGCGCCGCGCGACGTAGCAGGCCGCGGTGACGACGCCGCGACGCCCGCCGCCGACGATCACGGGACGCTCGGTGAGCTCCGGCCGGTCACGCTTCTCCACCGAGGCGTAGAAGGCATCGCAGTCGAGATGCGCGATGGCGAGGGAGAACAGCTCGGGGTGGCGGACGATCCGCACCCCGCCGCAGGCGCGGCAGGCCGTTGCCTCCTCCGCCACCACCGCGTCGCAGTCGCGGCAGAGGGCGGGCATCGCCTCAGCCGCCCGGCTGCCGTGGCCAGAGCCAGGCAGCGCCGCGCACGCCCGAGCTGTCGCCGTGCCTCGCCTTCAGAACCGGCGTGTGCACGACATCGGAGAACACGTAGGGCTTCAGGAGGCGCGGCACCTCGACATAGAGATGGTCGAGGTTCGACACGCCGCCGCCGAGAACGATCGCATCCGGGTCGAGCAGGTTGATCACCCCGGCGAGGCCGCGGGCGAGCCTGTCGGCATGGCGGGCGAGCGCGGCGCGGGCAGCCTCGTCGCCTGCCTTGGCGCGAAGGGGAATCTGCGTCGCGTCCCGCGCCCCAGGTCCGTCGCAGTCCCGCGCGAGCCCCGTGCCGGAGAGCCAGAGCTCGAGACAGCCAACGCGCCCGCACCAGCAGCGGGGCCCAGGGTTCTCGTACCCCACCTGCCAGGGAAGCGGCGTGTGCCCCCACTCGCCGGCGATGCCGTGCGGGCCCTCGAGGATGCGGCCATCGACCACGACGCCGCCGCCGCAGCCCGTGCCGAGGATGACGCCGAACACCACGCGCTTGCCGGCGGCAGCCCCGTCGGTCGCCTCAGACAGCGCGAAGCAGTTCGCGTCATTGGCCATGCGCACGGGCCGGCCGAGCGCGGCCTCGATGTCGCGGTCGAGCGGGCGGCCGTTCAGGAAGGTGGTGTTGGAGCCCTTCACCAGCCCCGTCGCCGGAGAGATGCAGCCTGGCATGCCGATCCCGACCGTCGCGCCAGGCTCCGTCTCCGCCTCGGCCGTGCGGATGAGGTCGACGATGCCGCGCACGACGCCGCCGTAGCTGTCGGGCGTTGGCGCGCGGACGCGGAACCGCTCGATGCCCGCATCGTCGAGTGCGAGGATCTCCATCTTGGTTCCGCCGAGGTCTATGCCGAAGCGCATGGCGCCGATGGTGGCCGATGCCGCCCGCTTGCTCAATCCGCGCCCCCCGCGCAGCATGGGCGGATGACCGAGACCGTGCTCGACCTCAAGGGCCTCAGCTGCCCCCTTCCCGTGCTGCGCGCCAACAAGGCTCTCCGGACGATGGCCGCAGGCGCGAGGCTTCGCGTGCTCGCGACAGACCCTGCCTCGGTGAGGGATTTCCAGGCCTATTGCCAGCAGACAGGCCACGCTCTCGTGGCGTTCAGCGAGGATCGCGGCACCTATTCCTTCGTGATCCAGCGCAAGGTCGACCAGCCCGCGAAGGCCGAATGATCGGGCGATGAGCACAGTTCTCTTCTCCCACCCCGCCTGCCTCGGCCACGACACCGGCCCCGGCCATCCCGAGCGGGCCGACCGGATCAGGGCCGTGCTCGCCGCGCTGGAGGCGGAGGAGTTCGCGATGCTTCTGCGCGAGGAGGCGCCCGAGGTGAGTGTCGAGACGCTCGCGCGCGCCCACCCCCGCGCCTATGTCGAGGGCATCCTCTCGATCGTGCCGGAGCCGGACGAGCGCGTGATGCTCGACGGCGACACGGTGATGAGCCACGGCAGCCGAGCGGCCGCCCTGCGCTCGGCCGGCGCAGCGGTTGCGGCCGTGGATGCGGTGATGGAGGGCTGGGCGCACAACGCCTTCTGCGCGACGCGCCCGCCTGGCCACCACGCCGAGGCGGGAAGGCCGATGGGCTTCTGCCTGTTCTCCAACGCCGCCGTCGCAGCCCACCACGCGCGGGCGAAGTGGGGGGCGGCGCGCGTCGCGGTGGTCGACTTCGACGTCCATCACGGCAATGGCACGCAGGCCATCCTCGAGAGCGACCCTGGCTTCTTCTACGCCTCGAGCCACGAGATGCCGCTCTACCCCGGCACGGGGGACCCGAGCGAGCGGGGCGTGGCGAACAACGTGCTGAATGTCGCGCTGCGCTCGATGTCAGGCGGGCCGGAATTCCGTGCCGCCTGGGGAGACGAGATCATCCCCGCCGTGGAGGCGTTCGGGCCCGACCTGCTGATCGTCTCCGCCGGTTTCGACGCCCACCGCCGCGACCCGCTCGCCTCGCTCACCGTCACGACCGCTGATTTCTCCTGGCTGAGCCACGAGCTCGTCGCGCTGGCGGAGCGCGCGTGCGGCGGAAAGCTCGTGAGCCTTCTCGAGGGCGGCTACGACCTCGAGGGCCTCGCGGCCTCGGCCGCGGCGCATGTGCGGGCGTTGATGCGGGTCTAGCGTCGCGACACCCGCGCGGCCATCACTCCGGCCGCGTCGCCTGGAGCGAGAGGGCCAGCGGCAACCATTGCTCCGCGGGCCAGGTCCAGAGCCCGCCCTCGCGGGGAACGAGCGAGCGGAACATCTGCCACGTGACGGCTGGGTGCTCGTGCAGCCAGTCGAGCCGAAGCCCTGCGGCGGAGAGTGCCGCGAGCACGTCGCCGATCGGGTGAAGCCAGCTCACCGTGCGGCTGTTCGCGAGCCTCGCGTCCGGGTCGGCATAGTCGGTCGGGTCGTCGAAGAGGCGCGGCGCGCGCTCGAAATACGGTACGAGCGGGCCGGGAAGCGCGGGTGTCGTGCCGGGCACGGCGTCGTCGAATACCAGCGCCGCCGGGTGGCCGTCGGCGAAGTAGAGCGACCCGCCGGGCTTGAGGAAATGCGCGACCACCGCGGCCCACCGCGTGATGTCGGGAAGCCAGCCGATCGTGCCCCAGGTGGTGAAGACGAGATCGAATGCTGCCGCCTCGCCCGCCAGCGCCTCGGGGGCGCCGTACACCTCCGCCTCGACGAAGCGCGCGTTCGCCGCACCCACCTCGTCGGCCAGCGAGCGGGCAGCCGCGATCGCCGCGGGGCTGAAATCGACGCCCACCACCTCCGCCGCGCCGCGCTGGGCGAGGGCGATGCTGTCGTGTCCGATGTGGCACTGGAGGTGCAGCACGCGAAGGCCTTCGACCGGCCCGAGTTCCGCCTCCACGATGGCGTCGAGCGCGCCACGCCCCGCGCGATGCGATGAGAGGTCGTAGCCACCCGGGCCGAGATGGACGCCCGTCCGCTCCTCCCAGTTGGCGCGGTTCAGCGCCCGCCAATCGTGCTCCACGGACGCACCTCCGGGCTTCGGTCAGCGTCTCGGGCGACCGCGGCCGCGCTTCTTCGGATCGTACCCGCCGCCGCCAGGGCCCATCGGCTTGGGCTTCCACTCCTCGGCCTGGCGCCGGGGCATCCCTGGCGCGTCGAGTCCGAGTTCCTTCGCCTCGAGGCGCCTGATCTCGTCGCGCAGCCGCGCGGCCGTCTCGAATTCGAGGTTCGCCGCGGCCTCGCGCATCTCCTTCTCGAGGGTGGCGATCGTCTTGCGCAGGTCCTTGCCGACAAGCTCCGCCGGGCCGCCACCCTCCACGGGCGCGACCGTCACATAGTCCTGCTCGAACACGGAGGAGACGATGTCGGCAATCTGCTTCTTCACCGATGCGGGCGTGATGCCGTGCGCCTCGTTCCAGGCGATCTGCTTGTTGCGGCGCCGCTCGGTTTCCTCGAGCGCGCGCTTGAGGCTGTCGGTCATCGTGTCGGCGTAGAGGATCACGCGGCCGTCGACGTTGCGCGCCGCGCGGCCGATCGTCTGGATCAGCGAGGTGGTTGAGCGAAGGAAGCCCTCACGGTCGGCGTCGAGGATGGCGACGAGCCCGCACTCGGGAATGTCGAGCCCCTCGCGCAGCAGGTTGATGCCGACGAGAACGTCGAACGCGCCGAGCCGGAGGTCACGGATGATCTCGATCCGCTCGAGCGTGTCGATGTCGGAATGGAGGTAGCGGACGCGGATGCCGGCATCGCCGAGATACTCGGCGAGATGCTCGGCCATCTTCTTGGTCAGCACCGTCACCAGCGTGCGCATGCCCTTCGCGGTGACGTCGCGGATCTCGGCAAGCAGGTCGTCGACCTGCATCTCGACCGGGCGGATGATGGTGATCGGATCGACCAGCCCCGTCGGGCGGATCACCTGCTCGACGAACACGCCGCCCGTGCGCTCCATCTCCCACGGCCCGGGGGTTGCCGAGACGAACACGCTCTGCGGCCGCATCGCGTCCCACTCCTCGAACTTCAGCGGGCGGTTGTCTGTGCAGGAGGGAAGGCGGAAACCGAACTCCGAGAGAACCTGCTTGCGGTTGAAGTCGCCGCGGAACATTCCGCCCACCTGCGGTACCGTCACGTGGCTCTCATCGACGAACAGAAGCGCGTTGGAGGGAAGGTACTCGAACAACGTCGGCGGCGGCTCGCCGGGGTTCCGCCCGGAGAGGTAGCGGCTGTAGTTCTCGATGCCGCGGCAGGAGCCGGTGGTCTCCATCATCTCGAGGTCGAACTGCGTGCGCTGCTCGAGCCGCTCGGCCTCCAGAAGCTTGCCCTGCGCGCGGAGCTCCTCGAGCCGCTCCTTCAGCTCTGCACGAATGCGGACCGCCGCCTGCTGCAAGGTCGGCCGCGGGGTGACGTAGTGGCTGTTGGCGTAGACCGCGATGCTCTCGAGGGCGGCCGATTTCTCGCCCGTCAGCGGGTCGAACTCGACGATGCTCTCGACCTCGTCGCCGAACAGCGAGATGCGCCAGGCGCGGTCCTCGTAGTGGGCGGGGAAGATCTCGATGCCGTCGCCGCGCACGCGGAAGCTGCCACGCTGGAAGGCGGCGTCGTTGCGGCGGTACTGGAGTTCGACCAGCGCCTTGAGCAATCTCTCGCGCGCCACCGTCTCGCCGACGGTGAGCTTCACCACCATCTGGCTGTAGGTCTCGACCGAGCCGATGCCGTAGATGCAGGAGACGGAGGCGACGATGATCACGTCGGGCCGCTCGAGCAGCGCGCGGGTCGCTGCATGGCGCATCCGGTCGATCTGCTCGTTGATCTGCGCGTCCTTCTCTATGTAGGTGTCGGTGCGCGGAACGTACGCCTCGGGCTGGTAGTAGTCGTAGTAGGAGACGAAATACTCGACGGCGTTGTCGGGGAAGAAGCTCTTCATCTCGCCGTAGAGCTGGGCGGCGAGCGTCTTGTTCGGCGCGAGGATCAGCGCCGGCCGCCCGGTGTTGGCGATCACGTGCGCCATGGTGAAGGTCTTGCCCGAGCCGGTGACGCCAAGCAGCACCTGGTCCTGCTCGCCCGCCTGCACGCCCGCGGTCAGCGCCGCGATCGCGGAGGGCTGGTCGCCCGACGGCGCGAAGTCGGACGCGATGCGGAACTCGGCGCGGCCTGCCACCGGCGCGCGCTTCTCGGGGATGAAGAGCGCGCGGCTCTCCTGCACGGCATAGGCGGTCATCCATCCTCCTCGGTCTCTGCAAGAGATGGTGAGTGGGCAGGGGGAAACTACCGCCTGCGGGCCTGGACGTAGTCCCAGAACTGGAATGCGTAGTCCTCGGCCTTCCGGGCCTGCAGGTGGCAGGAGAAGCAGCCGTCAAGGCTGACGCTCCGCCTCTGCCCCTCGGGGGTGAAGGAAGCGTATTCCCACTCGCCGTTGCGCTTCTCCGGCCCGTAGCCCTCGCCCCAGCCCCGCTCCTTCTGCTGAACGGCCACCACCGTGTAGTCGGGCTCGGTGATGATGCGACCGTCGAGGTCGAGAAGCGGGGTCCCGTCCGCCCCGAGGCGGGCCCGCTTGTCGGCCATCACGATCACCGTGCCGTAGGGCAGGGGTTCGCCTTGCCGTGCCGCCTCGAAGGCCTCCCGGTTGACGTAGAGGAAGCGGACGATCTTGCGGTCAGGCTTGTCGACGGTGGCGTAGCGGATGAACTCGCGCTCGAACCCCGCTGGAAAGGCGATGTTCTCGGGGCCCGGCCTGTACGCCTGGGCGAGCGCCGCGCCGGCGAGGATGGACGCCGCGGCGATGACGAACGGACCCTGCATCGGAGCCTCCCTGCGTCACCCGGCGAGCGATGATCCTCCCTCCCCTACGGCGAGGGCAAGCCTCCCCTCCTCCTGCTGCCATTGGCGCGCCACGGTGCTTTGCCTAGAGTGCCCGGCAAGTGACGGGAGTATCCGAATGGCTGATCAACGGCGCGCCCCCCGCGCGGCCGAGGAGGGCGGCAAGCCTCTGCCGCCCGAGGTGGCGGGATTGAGCTTCGAGGAAGCGCTGTCCGAGCTCGAAGGCATCGTCCGCCAGCTCGAGGGCGGCCAGGGAAGGCTCGAGGACGCGATCGCTGCCTATGAGCGTGGCGCGGCGCTCCGCAAGCACTGCGAGGACAAGCTCGCCGAGGCCGAGGCCAAGGTGCAGGCCATCGTCGCGCGCGGCGGGGCGGCAACGGGAACCACCCCCTTCGACTCGGGCGAGGCCTGATGGCGCTTACGGTCGTTGACGGGCGGCTCGCCCCCGCGCTCGCCGAGGCTGCGGACCGGGCGGAGGCAGCGCTCGACAGGCTCCTGCCCCAGGGCGAGGAGGCGCAGAGCCGCCTCTACGAGGCCATGCGCTATGCCTGCCTCGGCGGCGGCAAGCGGCTTCGCGCTTTCCTGGTGATGCAGTCTGCCGGGCTGTTCAACGTCGCCCCCCGCTCGGCCGACCGCGTGGCCGCCTCGGTCGAGATGCTGCACGCCTATTCCCTCGTGCACGACGACCTGCCGGCGATGGACGATGACGATCTCCGACGCGGCAAGCTCTCCTGCCACAAGGCCTTCGACGAGGCGACGGCCATCCTCGCAGGCGACGCGCTGCAGGCCCGCGCCTTCGAGATCCTCGCCGAGCCAGACACCCATTCCGACCCTGCTGTTCGCTGCGAGCTGATCTCCTCGCTTGGCCAGGCGGCAGGCGCCCGCGGCATGGCGGGCGGGCAGATGATCGATCTGATGGCCGAGGCGCATGCCTTGACCGAGGCCGAGGTCACCCGCCTCCAGATGCTGAAGACGGCCCGGCTGATGACCTGGTGCTGCGAGGCCGGCGCGATCCTCGGAAAGGCGGCAGCCCCACTCCGGCACGCCCTTGCGGGCTATGGGCGCGACCTCGGCCTTGCCTTCCAGATCGCAGATGACATCTTGGATGAGACGGGCACGCCGGAGGAAATCGGCAAGACGCCGAAGAAGGATGCCGCCGCCGGAAAGGCCACGCTGGTGGCTCTTCTGGGGCTCGAGCGGGCAAGGTCGCAGGCGCGGATGCTGGCCGAGCAGGCGATCGGCCATCTCGACCCGTTCGGGCCCTCTGCAGATTCGTTGCGCGATCTCGTAGCGTTTGTCGTGACAAGACGGATGTAGTGGGGCACTGTAAACCGTCCATGACACATGAGCGTCAAGCAGCCATGACACATCAGTCAGCGCCCAAGCCGATGCTCGACCGGGTCCGCATTCCGGCCGACCTTCGCAACTTCTCAGCCAGCCAGCTCGGCCAGCTCGCCGACGAGCTCCGCCAGGAAACGATCGAGGCCGTCTCGATCACCGGCGGGCATCTCGGCGCCTCGCTCGGGGTGATCGAGCTCACCGTCGCCGTCCATGCAGTGTTCGACACGCCGGACGACCGGCTGATCTGGGACGTCGGCCACCAGGCCTACCCCCACAAGATCCTGACCGGACGGCGCGACCGGATCCGAACCCTCCGCCAGGGCGGGGGGCTCTCGGGCTTCACCCGCCGGTCGGAAAGCGAGTACGACCCGTTCGGCGCCGCCCACTCCTCCACCTCCATCTCCGCCGGGCTCGGCATGGCGGTGGGGCGCGACCTGAAGGGCGAGAAGAACCACGTCGTCTGCGTGATCGGCGACGGGGCGATGAGCGCCGGCATGGCCTACGAGGCCATGAACAACGCCGGGGCGATGAAGTCGAACCTCATCGTCATCCTGAACGACAACGACATGTCGATCGCGCCGCCCGTGGGCGCGATGAGCGCCTACCTGTCCCGGCTCTTCTCCTCGCGAAGCTACGTGAACCTCCGACAGCTCGCGGCCCAGGTGACCAAGCGCCTGCCGGCGCCGATGGAGCGCGCGGCTCGCCGGGCCGAGGAATACGCCCGCGGCCTGCTCACAGGCGGCACGCTGTTCGAGGAACTCGGCTTCTACTACGTGGGCCCGATCGACGGGCACAACCTCGACCACCTGCTGCCCGTCATGCGCCACATCCGCGACAGCGATCGCGAGGGCCCGTGGCTTCTGCATGTCGTGACCAAGAAGGGCAAGGGCTACGCGCCGGCCGAGGAATCGGCCGACAAGTACCACGGCGTCTCCAAGTTCAACGTCGTCACCGGCGAGCAGGCCAAGGCCCCGCCCGGGCCGCCGACGTACACCAAGGTCTTCGCCGAGAGCCTGATCGCCGAAGCCGAGAAGGACGACCGGATCGTGGCCGTCACTGCCGCCATGCCGGCAGGGACGGGACTCGACGCCTTCGCGAAGCGCTTCCCCGACCGGTGCTACGACGTCGGCATCGCCGAGCAGCATGCGGTGACCTTCGCCGCAGGCCTCGCGACGGAGGGCTTCAAGCCGTTCGTCGCGATCTACTCGACCTTCCTGCAGCGCGCCTACGACCAGGTGGTGCACGACGTCGCCATCCAGAACCTCCCCGTGCGGTTCGCGATGGACCGGGCCGGGCTCGTTGGCGCCGACGGCGCGACGCATGCGGGAAGCTTCGACATCGCCTATCTCGGCTGCCTGCCGAACATGGTGCTGATGGCCGCTTCCGACGAAGCGGAGCTGTCGCACATGGTGGCGACCGCCGCGGCGCATGACGGCGGCCCGATCGCGCTGCGCTATCCGCGCGGCGAAGGCATGGGCGTTGCACGCGAGGCCAAGGGAACGGTCCTTCCCATCGGCAAAGGGCGCGTGCTGCGCGAAGGCTCCTCGATCGCCATCCTCTCCTACGGCACGCGGCTCGCCGAGGCGCTTCGCGCGGCCGATGCGCTCGCCGCGCGCGGCTTTTCCACCACCGTGGCCGATGCCCGCTTCGCCAAGCCGCTCGACACCGACCTGGTGCGCAACCTCGCCCGCAACCACGCGGTGATGCTCACGATCGAGGAAGGCTCCGTCGGCGGGTTCGGCAGCTTCGTGATGCACGACCTCGCGCATGCCGGGCTGCTCGATGGCGGGGTGAAGTTCCGCCCCCTCGTTCTGCCGGACCGCTACATCGACCACGACAAGCCCGAGAAGCAGTACGACCAGGCAGGCCTCACCGCCCGGCACATGGTCAACGCAGCGCTCGGCGCCCTCGGCGCCGGCGAGGCGGAAGGAGACGAAGCACTGCCGTCCCGCGCCTGATGGCGCAGAGGGCGGCGATCCGCCGCGTCACGCCCCATGTCCTGATGGCGGCGCTGCCGGAGCCCTTCGCCTACAGCCAGGCCTGGTACCGCGAGCGCGGCGCGATGCTCGTCGAGATCGAGACGGAGGACGGCATCGTCGGCTGGGGCGAGGCCTTCGGTCCGCCCGCGTTGACCGCACCCATCGTCGCGTGGTTCGCCCCGCTTCTGGTTGGCGCCGATGCGCTCGCAGGCGAGGCGATCTGGCAGGCCCTCTACAACAGGCTGCGCGACCATGGGCAGAGGGGCCTCGCCATCGAGGCGCTGAGCGCGATCGACATCGCGCTCTGGGACATTCGCGGCCAGGTGGCGGGGCTGCCGATCCACCGGCTGATGGGTGGCCCGCTCCGCAGTTCCGTCCGCGCCTATGCCACCGGCTTCTACCGGCGCGAACGCGACGACCATGAGCAGTACCTGAAGGAGGAGGCCGATCTCCGCCTCGCCGAAGGCTTCGGCGCGATCAAGCTCAAGACCGGCTGGGGCCTCGCCGAGGACATCGCACTCACCCGCGCGATGCGCCGCCATCTCGGCCCCGACATCCTCATGCCGGTGGACTGCAACCACGCCTACGACGCGGCCGGTGCCATCCGCTACGGCAATGCCGTGGCCGATCAGGACATCCTCTGGTTCGAGGAACCCGTGCCGCCAGAGGACATAGACGGGTATTGCGAGGTGAAGCTGCGCCAGCCCATCCCGGTCGCTGGAGGCGAGGCCACGTTCACCCGCTGGGGCTTCCGCGAGATGATCGCCCGCCGCGCGGCCGACATCCTTCAGCCGGATGTCGCCGCCTGCGGCGGCCTCTCCGAGGCCAAGAAGATCGCCGACATGGCGACCGCCTTCGGGCTTCGCACCAACCCGCATGTCTGGGGCACGGGCATCGCGCTCGCCGCCTCGCTTCACCTGATCGCGGTGATCCCAGACAACCCGCCGGGCCTGTTCCCCACCCCGCCGATGCTTGAGCTCGACCGCTCGCCCCACCCGATCCGCGACGCGTTGACGCCACCCGTCGCGCTCGAGCATGGGACGGTCGCGATCCCGGACGCCCCCGGTCTGGGGGTGGCGCCGGACCGGGCCGCCTTGGCACACTGGCGCGTGTGAAGCGCCGGCTCGATCAACTGCTGCTCGATCGCGGGCTCGTCGAGAGCCGGGCGAAGGCGCAG
The DNA here is from genome assembly GCF_007644105.1 of Elioraea rosea. Classification (GTDB taxonomy): domain Bacteria; phylum Pseudomonadota; class Alphaproteobacteria; order Acetobacterales; family Acetobacteraceae; genus Elioraea_A; species Elioraea_A rosea. The sequence goes on from NZ_VFAC01000012.1 coordinate 70,650, forward strand.
GCCCTCGTCATGGCCGGGAAGGTCTTCTCCGGAGAGAAGCGGCTCGACAAGCCAGGCCAGCCGATGGCCGAGGACGCCGCGCTCGAGGTGCGCGGGCAGGACCACCCCTGGGTGAGCCGCGGCGGCGTGAAGCTGGCCCACGCGCTCGCCCATTTCGGACTCTCTCCGAAAGGGCTCGTCTGCCTCGACATCGGCGCATCCACGGGTGGCTTCACCGACGTGCTGCTCGCGAGCGCGGCCGAGCGCGTCCATGCCGTCGATGTCGGGCACGGGCAGCTCGCGTGGAAGCTGCGCTCCGACCCGCGCGTCGTCGTGCACGAGAAGACCAACGCGCGGTTCCTCACGGCCGATCAGGTGCCCGAGCCGATCGGCGCGCTGGTGTGCGACGCCTCGTTCATCGGGCTCCAGGTCGTGCTGCCCTCCCCCATGGCGCTGTGCGCGCCGGGCGCGTGGCTCGTCGCACTGATCAAGCCTCAGTTCGAGGTCGGGCCGGGCGCGGTCGGCAAGGGCGGGGTGGTGCGCGAGGCCGGGCAGCACCGCGCCGTCATCGCGCGCATCGAGGCGTGGCTGGGCGCCCTGCCCGGCTGGCGCGTCCTCGGCGTCACCGAGAGCCCGATCACGGGCCCTGAGGGAAACCGCGAGTTCCTGATCGCCGCCAGGCGGGAGCGGTAGCTACTCCGCCGCCGGTGGCGCTGCCGGAACGTCGTGCTCCGTCAGGGCGGCGAGGAGCGCCCAGACGCGCTTGGGGTCAAAGCGCACCTCGGGGTCGTTGAGCAGCCGGTCGAGCTCGGCCTGCGCGGCCTCGTAGCTCTCGTCGCCGAACTCCGCCGTGTCGTCCATCGTCACAGGCTCCGTCGCAGAAGCGATGGGGAAGTGTGCACCGGAAAAGGTGACCGGAAAGCGACCGGGTGGTGGAAGGATGGGGGCGTGGACGCTCGGTGGCTCTCGCCACGCCCCCCACAACGCACCGGGGGCGTCAGACCTCGTTCAGCACCGCCGGCGCGAGCGCGGCATCCTTCGCGCGCGGATGAGCGGCATTGCGGAACCGCAACTCGCCCCCTTCCGCGGCATCCGGCGCCGGGCTGTCGAGGAGCTCGAACCGGCTCGCGCAGGTCACGGCCACGACGGGCCGCGCCTCGGGAACGGTGAGGAAGTTCCGCGCCGCCCCCTCGATCTCGAGCCGCTCGCGCAGGCCGCGCCACTCCGTCCGGTCGGTGTCCTCGATGAAGACGGCGAGGATGCCCGGCCGGGCGCCGGAGAGCCGCGCGGGAAGCTCCGCCAGCCGCCGGCCGAGCACGGCGGCGACCTCATTCTCGCGGCCCGCCCGCGCGGCCATGACGAACACCGAGCGCTCCCCGCCCATCACCGCGAAATGCGCCTCGGGCCCGAACTGCGCCTTCAGCCGATCCATCAGCGGCGTGGTGCCGGCCTGGGTCTGCGCGATGAGAAGCGGGTCGAGGCGGAGGATGGCCGCCTCGGAATGGTCGGTCCGCCTGTCCTCTGCGAGCAGCGCCGCGATGCGCTGCTGCACCGCAGACTGGCCCTCGGGTCCGGAGAGTCCCTCGGGAAGGGTGAGCTTGAGCAGGTAGCGGCCGGGATGCGAGGCGAGCCAGCGCTCGAGGTCGGGGTTGATCCGGTCGATCAGGCCGAACCAGTCGCCCCGGTGAACCCAGCGCCCTTCGTCGGCAGAGATCACCGCCGAGACGATCTCCGCCTCCGCCCCGTCGCGCTCGATGAGCAGGTCATGTGCCGTTTCGTCCTCGAGGCCGGAGAAGCGCACGGAGAATCCGCGGGCGCGGTGCAGGGCAGCCAGTCGCAACAGGTGGAACAGCGGGACAAGCGTGTTCTCGCCGGTGAGCGCGGTGGCGAGCATCGCTTCGAGGCGCGCACGTCCGTCAGCCGAGAGGCTGCGCGCGGTCGCGACGGCGGAGGCGGCGAGCGTGGCGATCGCGCGCTCGGCGCGGTTGCGCGGCGCAGCGGTGGCGAGACGGTCGATCGCGAGCTCGATGGCGTGCCGCTCGGCAATCACGCGACCGGCGATGCGCTGCGAGGTGGCGCGTGCGCGCAGTTCCTCGGCGCGCGCACGCCACGCCGCACGCCCGGCAAGGGCGATGAAACCCCGCACGCGACCGGCTTCGTTGGCCGGTGCGGCTGACCGCTCGATTGTTCGCTTCATGGTTTGATCCTGGCCCGCACGTGACAGCAAAGGCCAAGCACTTCCCCGCGCGCACAATGGCCGCGGTGCACCGGGGCGCTTAATCAAACTCCCGTGAGCGGGCGGTCACGGCCTGGGCAGCAGCGGTGCGTCCGGCGCATCGGGCGTCAGCGCGCGGCGGCGGAGGAGCTGGTCAGCCAGCACGCAGGCCATCATCGCCTCGCCCACAGGCACGGCGCGAATGCCGACGCAGGGGTCGTGCCGCCCCTTGGTGACGACATCGACGTCGCTGCCATGCGCATCGACGCCCTTCACCGGGGTGAGGATCGAGGAGGTCGGCTTCACCGCGAAGCGGACGACGACGGGCTGGCCGGTGGAGATGCCGCCGAGAATGCCGCCCGCGTGGTTTGCGAGGAAGCGCACGCGCGCGCCCTCCATGCGCATCTCGTCGGCGTTCTCCTCGCCGGTGAGCGCGGCGGCGGCGAAGCCCTCGCCGATCTCGACGCCCTTGACGGCGTTGATGCCCATCATGGCGGAGGCGAGCTCGGCGTCGAGCTTGCCGTAGACCGGCTCGCCGAGGCCGGGCGGGGCGCCTTCGGCGACGACCTCGATGACGGCGCCGACGGAGGAGCCGCGCTTGCGGATGTCGGAGAGATACCCTTCCCAGCGCTGCGCGGCCTGGCGGTCGGGGCAGAAGAACGGGTTGTCGGTGACGGCGTCCCACTCCCACGCGTCGCGGTCGATCCTCTCCGTGCCGATCTGGACGAGCGCGCCGCGGATCGTCACGCCGTCGCCCAGGATCTTGCGCGCGATGGCGCCTGCGGCGACGCGCACCGCCGTCTCGCGGGCCGAGGAGCGGCCTCCGCCGCGGTAGTCGCGGATGCCGTACTTGAGGTGGTAGGTCAGGTCGGCATGGCCGGGACGGAACCGGTCCTTGATCTCGCCGTAGTCCTTGCTGCGCTGGTCGACATTCTCGATCAGCAGCATCACCGGGTGTCCGGTCGTCATCCCCTCGAAGGTGCCGGAGAGGATGCGCACCTGGTCGGGTTCCTGGCGCTGGGTGGTGAACTTCGACTGCCCCGGCCGGCGGCGGTCGAGCCAGGGCTGGATGTCGGCCTCGGTGAGCGGGATGCGCGGCGGGATGCCGTCGACCACGCAGCCGATCGCCGGCCCGTGGCTCTCGCCGAAGCTCGTGAACCGGAACAGCGTGCCGAAGGTGTTGGAGGCCAAGGCGCTCAGACCGTCGAGATGTCGGGCGCGTCGACCGCCTTCATGCCGACGACGTGGTAGCCGCAATCGACGTGGTGCACCTCGCCGGTCACACCCGAGGCGAGGTCGGACAGCAGGTACACGCCGGCCCCGCCGACATCCTCGATCGTGACGTTCCGCTTCAGCGGCGCGTTGTACTGGTTCCACTTCAGGATGTAGCGGAAATCGCCGATGCCCGAGGCCGCCAGCGTCTTGATCGGCCCGGCGGAGATGGCGTTGACGCGAATGCCGTCGGGGCCGAGATCGGCGGCGAGGTAGCGCACGGAGGCCTCGAGCGCCGCCTTGGCAACGCCCATGACGTTGTAGTGCGGCGTCACCCGCTCGGCCCCGAGATAGGTCAGCGTCAGCAGCGCCGCGCCGGGCTTCATCAGCGGCACCGCGCGCTGCGCCACGGCGGTGAAGCTGAAGCAGGAGATGTCCATCGAGCGCAGGAAATTGTCCCGGCTCGTGTTCAGGTACCGTCCCTTCAGCTCGTCCTTGTCCGACCAGGCGATCGCGTGGACGAGGAAGTCGAGGCTGCCCCAGGCCTGGGCGACCGCCTTGAAGGTCTCGTCCATCGAGGCTTCGTCGGTCACGTCGCAGGGTACGACGAGGCTCGAGCCGACCGAGGCGGCAAGCGGCTCGACGCGCTTCTGCAGCGCCTCGCCCTGGTAGGTGAAGGCGAGCTCGGCCCCCTGCGCGGCGCAGGCGGCGGCGATTCCCCATGCGATCGAGCGGTCATTCGCCACGCCCATGATGAGGCCGCGACGGCCGCGCATCAGGGTTCCGGTTGGCGTCGCGGAGGTGGTTTCCGCCGCCCGGCTGTCGTTCATGCCTCAGATCCCGTCAAATGGCTCGGCCCTTGGTGGCACTGCCTGCGCGCGGCGGCAAGGGTCTTCGCAACCGCGGCACTGGACAGGGGCCGGACCTGCGCCAAAGTGCGCGGCGGAAAGAGCAGGAACCAAGCATGCCCGACACGGCCGCCACCACCGAAGACCCGATCGCCCGCTTCGAGGCCTGGATGGCCGATGCGGCGGAGAAGGAGCCGAACGACCCGAACGCCGTGTGCCTCGCCACCGCCACGCCCGACGGCCGCCCCTCGGCGCGGATGGTGCTGCTGAAGGGCGTCGATGCCCGGGGCTTCGTGTTCTACACCAACCTCGAAAGCCGCAAGGGCGGAGAGCTCGCCACCAACCCGCACGCCGCGCTCTGCTTCCACTGGAAGTCGCTCACCCGGTCCGTGCGCGTCGAGGGCCAGGTCGAGAACGTGTCGGCGGAGGAGGCGGATGCCTACTACGCCTCGCGCGCGCGGGGCTCGCGAATCGGCGCCTGGGCCTCGAAGCAGTCCCGCCCCCTCGAGAGCCGCTACGCGCTCGAGAAGCGGGTTGCCGAGTTCGGTCTCAAGTACGCCGTTGGCGACATCCCACGCCCGCCCTTCTGGTCGGGCTTCCGGCTCGTGCCCGCGCGCATCGAGTTCTGGCGCGACATGCCGTTCCGGCTGCACGAGCGGCTCGTGTTCCTGCGGGAGGGGCCGGACGCGCCGTGGAGGACGGAGCTTCTCTACCCGTGAGCGGCGCGCGCGGCGGCCGGGACGAGGTCGTCGCCTTCCTCGCCTCCCTCGCCGGCCGGCCGCCGGTCGAGACGCATATCAGCCTGGTCTTCCTCGGGCGCGACGAGGCGTGGAAGCTCAAGAAGGCCGTACGCCTCTCCTTCCTCGACTTCACGACGCTGGCTGCCCGCGAGCGCTTCTGCCGGCGCGAGCTCGCGCTCAACGCCCCCGCGGCACCGGGCCTCTACCGCGACGTGGTGCCGATCGTCCGACGGGATGGCCAGCTCGCCCTAGGCGGCGAGGGAGAGGTGGTCGACTGGGTGCTGCGCATGGCGCGGGTGCCGGAGGATGACTTCCTCGACCGCGTGGCCGAGCGCGGCGGGCTCACGCCGTCGCTCCTCGATGCCCTTGGCGATTCCGTCGCCGCGTTCCATCAAGCGCTGCCTCCCGTCGCCGGGGTCGACCTTGCCGAGGCGATGCGCCGCGTGGTGCAGGGCAACGCGGTCGCCGCGCGCGAGGCGGGGCTGCCCGTCGCGCGTGTCGGGACATGGCGCGAGGCGGCGGAAGCCGGGATCGCGCGGCTCGCCGGCCATCTCGCCGCGCGCGCGAAGGGTGGCTTCGTCCGCCGCGCGCATGGCGATCTCCATCTCGGCAACCTCTGCCTCTGGCAGGGCCGCCCGGTTCCCTTCGACGCGCTGGAGTTCGACGAGGCGCTGGCGACGATCGATACGGGCTACGACCTCGCCTTCCTGCTGATGGACCTCGAGCAGCGCAGCGGCCGGGCAGCGGCCAACCGCGTGCTGTCGCGCTACGTCGCGCGCACCAGCGACGTCGCCCTCCTCGGCGCGCTCCCGCTCTACCTCTCGACCCGCGCGATGGTGCGCGCCCATGTCACGGCGCGGATGGGCGAGGCCGCGCGCGGCGAGGCGCTTCTCGGCGCGGCGGGGGCCTATCTCCGCCCCGCGAAGCCGCGCCTCGTCGCCATCGGGGGCTTGCAGGGAACGGGAAAGACGACGCTCGCCCGCGCGATCGCCCCCGCGCTCGGCCCCTCGCCAGGCGCGCTCGTGCTGCGGAGCGACGAGACGCGCAAGCGCCTCGCAGGCGTCGCGCCGGAGGAGCGGCTGCCGGCGTCCTCCTATACGCGCGAGGCGTCCGCGGCGGTGTATGCGGCGCTCGAGGAGGCTGCGGCCGCGGCGCTCGCGCACGGCCATGCGGCGATCGTCGACGGGGTTTTTCTTGCGCAAAAGGAACGAGACGGGATCGAACAGGTCGCGCGCCGCGCCGCCGTGCCCTTCGCAGGCATCTGGCTCGAGGCGCCGCTTGCCGTCCTCGAGGCCAGGCTGGCCGCGCGGCGGGGCGACGCGTCGGACGCCGATGCCGCCGTCGTCAGGCAGGCTGCCGCCCGCGAGACCGGCGGGATCGGCTGGACGAGGCTCGATGCCGCATCGGAAGGGCTTGCGGCACGCGCCGAAGCGGTGGTGAATGCCGCCACGGGCAAGTGATAGGCTCTGATCCGGCTCGACAGGGTCCGTTCGACAGGGTCCGTTCGACAGACAGGGGGGCTCCCATGGCGTACCGCAAGCTGCTGGTTCCCGTGATCGGCACCGAGGCCGGCGAGGCCGCGCTCGCCACCGCCTTCATGGCAGCACGGATCTGGCAGGCGCATGTGCATGGCCTGCATGTCCGGATCGATCCGCGCGACGTCGCCCCGCTTGCCGGCGAAGGCCTCTCGGGCGCGATGATCGAGGAGATGATGAGCGCGACCGAGCGCGAGAGCAGCGAGCGCGCCAAGGGCGTGCACGCGATGTTCGCCCGCTACATCGCCGAGCACGAGATCCCCGCCGTCTCCGACCCGACCGACGCGTTCAAGGCCGGGCGGGTGACGGCGAGCTTCGGGTCGATCATCGGCCGGGAGGAGGACATCGTCGCGCAGCAGGCGCGGCTCTCCGACATCGTCGTCATCGCCCACCCGGAAGCGGGCGACGACGTCTCGACCTCCGACGCGCTGCACGCGGTCCTGTTCGACAGCGGCCGGCCGGTGATGGTGACGCCGAAGAAGGTGCCGGCGACGCTCGGCACGCGCGTCTGCGTCGCCTGGAACGGCACCGCCGAATCCGCCGCCGCCGTCGCCGGCGCGCTGCCCTGGCTCGAGCGCGCAGAGGCCGTCCGCGTGCTCTACGCCGACGAGTACCAGCGCCGCGGGCCGGAGGCGATGGGGCTGCTCGACTACCTTGCCTGGCACGGCATCAAGGCAGACAGCGCGCAGTTCAAGCCGCTGAACAACTCCGTCGGCGCTGGCCTGCTCGCGGCCTCGGCAGAGTTCGGCGCCGACCTCCAGGTGATGGGCGCCTACAGCCACTCCCGGCTGCGTCAGCTCATCCTCGGCGGCGTGACGCGCCACGTGCTCGAGCACGCAGGCATCACGCTCCTGATGTGCCGCTGAGGCGGTAGATGACCGTGCGCCTCAGCTCCCGATCCTCGAGCTCGCGGGTCACCGGAACGTCGTAGGCGGCAACCGCCTCTATGCCGCCCCGCGGCAGGTAGGCGCGGCCCGGATCGGCGAGCAGCACGAGCGTGCCGGCATCGGCCGCCTGGCGGAGCCAGGGCACGACGCGCGCCGTCATCCGCGCCTCGTAGCAGACATCGCCGGCGAGGATGACGTCCCACCCCGAAGGCGGTGCGGCAAGAAGATTCGAAGCCTCCGTCTCGATCGCAACGCCATTGGCTGCCGCGTTCAGACGCGCCGCGGTCGCGGCAAGCGGGTCGAGCTCGGCGGCAAGCACGTGCGCCGCCCCCGCCTTCGCCGCGGCGATCGCGGCGAGCCCGCAGCCAGCGGCGAAATCGAGCACGCGCCTGTCTCGCACCAAGGCCGGATCGTCGAGCACGAAGCGCGCGAGCGCCTGCCCGCCTGGCCAGGCGAAGGCCCAGTAGGGCGGCTCGACACCCGAGCGGGCGAGCGAGACCTCCGTCGCCTCCCAGATCGGCGTGATGGCGGAGGCAAGATGGAGCGTGACCTCGGGAACGAGAGGCGGTGCGGCCGGCGCGGTCTGGCCGAGGACGAAGGCCTCGCGCTCCGCCTCGGTCACAGAACCCGGCCGGCGACGATCGCCGCGGCGACGACGAGGCCGACATCGCGGTTCGCGCGGAACAGCCTGCCGCAGCGCGCCGCATCGTCGATCGCGAGCGTCGCGACCTGCCAGGCAAGCATCGCCGCGGCAATGCCGAGGACGGCGTAGAAGGCCGCGCCGAGCCCCGCCATCGTGCCGGCAAGAGCGGCGAGCAGGACCGTCGCTGCATAGCAGGCCGCAAGGAACGGCCGCGTCGCCTCGCCGAACAGCCGCGCCGTCGAGTGAACGCCAACGAGCGCGTCGTCCTCGCGGTCCTGGTGGGCGTAGATCGTGTCGTAGCCGAGCGTCCAGAAGAACGCCGCCGCGTAGAGCACGAACGCCTCGGGCGCGAGCGTTCCCGTCGCCGCCGCATAGCCCATCGGCACGCCCCAGTTGAAGGTGACGCCGAGGAAGGCCTGCGGCCACCAGGTGATGCGCTTCATGCCGGGGTAGATCGCGATCGGGACCAGCGAGGCGACGCCGAGCAGGATCGCTGCGAGGGAGAGCTGCAGGAGGATCGCGAGACCGATCAGCAGAAGCAGAAGCAGGAAGGCGAGCGCCTGGCGCACAGAGAGGAGGCCGGAGGCGAGCGGGCGGCCGGCGGTACGGGCGACGCGGCGGTCGATGTCGCGGTCCCAGAGATCGTTCACGACGCAGCCCGCGCCGCGCATCACCACCGCGCCGATGCCGAACAGCCCGACGAGCCACGGGTCGGGCCACGGCGCGCCGCCGAGCGCGAGGCCCCAGAGCCCGGGAAGGAACAGGAGCCAGGTGCCGATCGGCCTGTCGAGCCGTGCGAGCAGGGCGTAGGGGCGGATGCCCGCGGGCAGGCGCGCGACAAGCCCGTCGGCGCGGATGTCGGAGGCGGGGCTGGGTTGGGCGGTGTGCATCGTCCCTATAGTCTGGCCGCATCGGAGAGCAACGCAACCGAGGGCCACATAGCCTCTGCCCATGAGCACGATCCGCCTCTACGTGACCGAACCGCTGCACGAGGGCGCCATGGTCACGCTTCCGGCGCAGCAGGCGCATTACCTCGGCGCGGTGATGCGCCGCGGCGTCGGCGACGGCGTGCGCCTGTTCAACGGGCGCGACGGCGAGTGGCAGGCGACGATCGCCGCGCTTGGCAAGGGCCGCGCGACGCTCGCCGTCGGTGCGCGGACGCGCGCGCAGGCTCCCTCGCCTGATCTCTGGCTGCTCGCGCCGGTTCTCAAGCGCGAGACGCTGGAATGGACCGTGGAGAAGGCGACCGAGCTTGGCGTCTCGCGGATCCAGCCGGTGACGAGCGAGCGGAGCGCCGTGCACCGCACCAACGTGCCGCGCCTTGCCGCGATCGCCGCCGAGGCGGCGGAGCAGTGCCGCAGGCTCGACGTGCCGGAGATCGGCGAGCCCGTGGCGCTCCGAACCCTTCTTGCCTCCTGGGAGGCCGCGCGGCTCCTGCTTCTGGCCGACGAATCGGGCGCCTCCCCGCCCATCCCGACCGTCCTCGCCGACGCGCCGCGCGGGCCCTGGGCGGTGCTGGTCGGGCCGGAGGGCGGGTTCTCGCCTGCCGAACTTGACGCATTCGGCAAACTCGCTTTCTGTCGCCCCGCCAGCCTTGGCCCGCGCATCCTGCGGGCCGAGACGGCTGCGCTTTCCACCCTCGCCGTTCTCCAGGCCCTGGCGGGGGACTGGCGCAATCCCCATTTCGTCTGACGCATCCTGCCGGCTGCCCGGCGCCCGCCCCATCCTTCGACACAAGAACGCGAGACCATCATGTCGGGACCATCCGAAGGCGATGCCACGCCGATCACGTCGTTCCGCCAGATGGTCGAGCACATCGCCGGCGGCGCCAAGCCGCGCGATGCCTGGCGCATCGGCACCGAGCACGAGAAGATCGTGTTCCGGAAGGACGACCTGTCTCCCCCGCCGTACCAGGGCGAGGCCGGCATCCGCTCCCTGCTCGAGGGAATCGCCGCGACCGGCTGGGAGCCGGTGACGGACAAGGGCAACGTGATCGGCCTGAAGCGGGGGCGCGGCAATGTCTCGCTCGAGCCCGGCGGGCAGTTCGAGCTCTCCGGCGCGCCGATGGCTGACCTACATGCCACGAAGGCCGAGCTCGACGAACATCTCGACGCCTGCCGCAGTGTCGGCGGGCGTCTCGGCCTCGCCTTCCTGCCGCACGGGTTCCATCCGCTCAAGCGCCGCGACGAGATGCCGTGGATGCCGAAGAGCCGCTACGCGATCATGCGCCGCTACATGCCGCTCAAGGGCAAGCTCGGCCTCGACATGATGCTGCGCACCTCGACGGTGCAGGTGAACCTCGACTTCGCCGACGAGGCGGACATGGTCGAGAAGTTCCGCATCTCGCTCGCGCTGCAGCCTGTCGCGATCGCGCTGTTCGCCAACTCGCCGTTCACCGAGGGGAGGCCGAACGGGTTCAGGAGCTTCCGCGCGAATGTCTGGACCGATACGGACCCGGACCGTTGCGGCATTCCCTCCTTCGTGTTCGATAAGGGCTTCGGCTACGAGCGCTGGGTCGAGTACCTGCTCGACGTGCCGATGTACTTCGTGATGCGCGACGGGCAGTACATCGACGTCGCCGGCCAGTCGTTCCGCGAGTTCATGGAGGGCAGGCTGCCAGGCATGCCTGGCGAGCGGCCGACGGTGGGCGACTTCGCCGACCACATCACCACCGCCTTCACCGAGGTGCGGCTCAAGCGCTACCTCGAGATGCGCGGCGCCGATTCGGGCCCGCCCGGGATGCTCATGGCGCTACCGGCGCTGTGGACGGGACTTCTGTACGACAAGGGCGCGCAGGCCGAGGCGCTCGCTCTCGTGACTGACCATCCCTGCGGCGACTACCAGGCGCTGCACCGCGACGTGCCGCGGCTCGGGCTTGCGGCGCCGTGGTGCGACGGCACGGTGCGGTCGCTCGCGCGCGAGGTAGTGTCGATCGCGAAGCGCGGCCTTTCCGCTCGCGCCATGGGCGAGGAGGTCTACCTCGCGCCGCTCGAAGAGATCGTGGAGACAGGCCGCACGCTCGCTGATCGCTGGCTCGAGCGGTACGAGACCGCCTGGGGTGGCGACGTCTCGCGCATCTTCGCTGAAGGCGCGCTGTGACTGCGCTTTTGTAACGCTTCCGCGCCGTCTCGACAGGTCAGCCAAGCGAACTTAGGATCGGCCGTGGCAGGGTCTGGGAGGGCCTTGCAGCCGCGGCATGCGCCGGGCGTGCCGCATGCGGCCGGGTTAGTCCGTCTCTAGCCCGGAACGTTTCCGTGTCCTCACGGCGTTCCCGGCCGGTGCGCAAGGCGCCGTACGCCGTGCCATCGCCGGGAGCATTCACGATGAACCGTGCGGCGTCAGGCTTTCTCGCCATTGCCCTAGTCGGCGCCTTTGCTGGGCCGGCCGCGGCCACCTTGCGCATCCCCGATTGCGATGCCCTCGCCAGCTGGGCATCGAGCTACGAGCGCGGCGCGCAATGGAAGCCGAACCAGTTCGGAACGCGCTATTGGTTCCCGCCCGGCTTCGCCGCACCGGCGACGGCGGACACGTTCGGCAAGCCGGTGCTCGAATGGAGCGTCGAGGAGGCGAAGGAGGCCGCCGAGGCGCTGCGCAGGTGCGAGCAGGCGCTTCGCCGGGCCAATAGGCTGGCCGAGCGGAACGACGTGAGCGCCATGCGCGGCTACGCGCAGAACAATGTGGCGCGCTATCTCCAGGCGCTGGCCGAGGCGCGGGCGGAGGTGCCGGCGCGGCTCTCATCGCTCGAGAGCGCCGCACCGTCGACTTCGCTGCTGGCCTTCTACGCCGCTCTCGCGGATCTCGGGCGCGACCGCAGGGCGTTCAACGAGGCGAACCGCGCAACAGGCGGACTTCAGGGGCAGGAGCAGGCCGAGGCGCGCGCGTTGATGGCGGCGCTGCGCGACCTGCCCGAGGCCGAGGCGGCAGGTGCCGTCCGTGAGATTGCCTCCGCCCGGCTCGGCACGATCCGCGGCGGCGTACGCGACAGCATCGTCGCCTCCTTCGCCGAGATGCCGACCAGCGTTGCCTCCCTCCAGCGGCTGACGGCGATGCCGCTTGCTCTTCGCCGCGAGCATGGCGAGGCGCTGGGCGCGGAGGACTACGCCGCCATCGACCGAGCGATCGCCGCGCGCAGGGCCGAGATGGGTGCGAGCATCGCCGATGACCTTGCCGCCTCGATCGCAGCGCTGCCCGCGAACGAGGAGGCCTTCCGGCTGATCGACCAGCGCACCGACGAACGCCTCCTGGTGATGCTGCCACGCGCTGGTGCGGCGAAGGTCACGGAGGCGGCTGCGGCGCAGCGGCAGAAGGCCGGCGCGGCCCTGCTTGCCGATCTGAGGCCGAAACTCTCCGCCCTTCCTGAGACTCAGGAAAGCCTCGACCTGATCGACGGCACGCTGATGCCGGCCATCGCCCGCATCCCCGACAGCGCAGGCGAGCAGAAGGCAAAGCTGATCGAGGCGGATCGCGAGCGCCGCGCCGCGATCCTCGCCGCCGTGAACCGCGCCGAACGCGGCAGCCTGCGCGGCCGCGTCTATGACAGCCCGGCGGGGTTCTCGCTCGAGTTTGTCGACCGCACGCGCGTCTTCCTCAAGCAGGGAAACGGTCAGACAGCGGCAGGCACCTACACCGAGGAGGACGACGGCCGCGTGGTCGTGTCCATCAACGGGCAGTCGATGGTGCTCACGCGCGAGGGTCGCACCCTCGCCGGCGGCCCGACCGTGTTCAGGCGATCGAAGTAGCGGCGGCGGCGGCGCTCAGCGCACCGCCGTTCCTCCGACGGTCAGCCCGCGCATCTTCAGCGTGGGCTGGCCGACGCCGACAGGCACGCCCTGACCGTTCTTGCCGCAGGTGCCGATGCCGGGATCGAGGCCCGGGTCGCTGCCGACCATCGTCACCTTCGTCAGCGCCTCGGGCCCGTTGCCGATCAGCGTCGCGCCCTTCACGGCAGGGCCGATCCTTCCGCCCTCGATCAGATACGCCTCCGAGGCGGAGAAGACGAACTTGCCCGACGTGATGTCCACCTGCCCGCCGCCGAAATTGACCGCGTAGAGGCCGCGATCGACCGAGGCGATGATTTCCTCCGGCGCATGCTGCCCGCCGGTCATGATCGTGTTGGTCATGCGCGGCATCGGCGCATGCGCGAAGCTCTGCCTCCGCCCGTTGCCGGTGGGCGAGACGCCCATCAGCCGCGCATTCTGCCTGTCCTGGATGAAGGCGCGAAGGATGCCGTCCTCGATCATCACCGTGCGGCCAGAGGGCGTGCCCTCGTCGTCGACGGTGAGGCTGCCGCGCCGGTCGGGGAGCGTGCCGTCATCGACCACCGTCACGCCGGGCGCTGCGATGCGCTGGCCGAGCAGGCCGGCGAAGGCAGAGGTCTTCTTGCGGTTGAAGTCGCCCTCGAGCCCATGGCCGATCGCTTCGTGCAGAAGGATCCCAGGCCATCCCGGGCCGAGCACGACCTCCATCTCGCCGGCAGGCGCAGGCACCGCATCGAGGTTCACCACGGCCTGCCGAAGCGCCTCGTCCACCGCGCCCTGCCAGGTCGCGGGCTCCAGCAGGTGGCCATAGCCATGGCGCCCGCCTGTGCCGAAGGTGCCGGTCTCGCGCCGCCCGTTCGCGGAGACGACGACGGTGACGTTGAGGCGCACGAGGGGGCGGAGGTCTGCCACCCGCACGCCATCCGCGCGGATGATCTGCACCGCCTGCCATTCGCCAGAGAGGGTCGCCATCACCTGCGTCACGCGCGGGTCGCGCGCGCGGGCATGCGCGTCGATCCTCGCGAGAAGCTCCGCCTTGGCCGGGAAGTCGAGCGCCGCGACGGGGTTCTCCGGCGCGTAGAGGCGCGCATTGGTGGAGCGTGGCGCGACATCCATCGTGCCGCCGCGGCCCGATCGGACGCCGCGCACTGTCTCCGCCGCGCGCTTCAGCGCCGCCTCGCTCACCTCCCCCGCGTGGGCATAGCCGACCGCCTCTCCCGCGACGGCGCGGAGGCCGAAGCCCAGCGTGGTGTCGAAGCTCGCCGAGCGGATGCGCCCATCCTCGAGCGCGAGCGCCTCGCTCTCGCGGTACTCGAGGAAGAGCTCGCCATCGTCCATGCCCTCGAGCGCCGCGGCGGCGATGCGTTCGGCTCCGTCGCGGTCGATCGCGGAATCGTCGCGGCCGAAGAACAGCCTGTCGGTCGTATCGAGATGGCTCATTGGGGGCTGCTCCTGGTGCCGCGCGCATCGGCGGCGGATTGTGTGTCGGCGGCCTTGCCGCCAGGCGGTGCGACGACGCGCGAGGCGGGAAGCGTCAGCACAGCGGTGGTGCCCTGCCCCTCGCCCGGGCTCTCGAGATGCAGCGTGCCGCCATGCGCGACGGCAAGAGCACGGGAGAGGTAGAGGCCGAGGCCGCTTCCCTGGAACCGGCGGGAGAGAGAGCTATCCAGCTGTGTGAAGGGCTGGAAGACGTGCTCGAGCTGCTCCTTCGAGATGCCGATGCCGTTGTCGGAGACGATGACCTTCAGCGTCTCCTCCTCCGTCACGCGCGCCGAGATCCGCACATGCCCGGCGGAGCCGGAGAACTTCACCGCGTTGGAGACGAGATTGAGGAGGATCTGCCGCAGCCGCCGCTCGTCGCCGCGCACCAGCGGCAGGTCATCGGGCAGGTCGAGCGTCAGCTTCGCCCCGGTCGTGCGCGCCGTCGGCTCCATCAGGCGGCGGCAGCTCTCGGCAAGCCGCGCGATGTCGACCTTGTCCTCGGAGAGGTCGATGCGGCCCGCCTCGATCCGGGCGACGTCGAGGATGTCGTTGATGAGCGCGAGGAGGTGCCTTCCCGCCTCGTTGATGGACGCAGCGTACTCGGCGATCTTGGTGAGGCCCGCGCGCGAGGGGTCGTGCATCAGCGCGTCGGAGAAGCCGATGATGGCGTTGAGCGGCGTGCGCAGCTCGTGGCTCATTGTCGCGAGGAACTGGCTCTTCGCCCGGCTCGCCGCCTCGGCCTGTTCCTTCGCCGAACGGAGGCGGCTTTCCGCCTCCGTCTGGTCTGTCACGTCGGTGTAGGTGACGACGAAGCCACCATCTGGCGTGGGGTCGGAGCGGACCTCGAGCACATGCCCGTCAGACCGGGTGCGCCGATGGATGGTCGGGATCGAGCGGTCACGGCTCAGGAAGTCCCCGACGCGCGCCTCCGCCTCCTCTCCCTGGCCGAGCTCGCCGCGCGCGCGAAGCGCGCCGACGAGTTCCTCCTGCGTCCGCCCGGCGACGAGGAAATCGGGCGGGTGCAGCAGAAGCTGCGCGGCCATGCGGTTCGCGCTCACGACGCGTCGGTCGCGGTCGAACATGCAGATGCCGTGGCGGATGTGCTCGAGCATCGTGTCGAGCATCGCCGCGCGCCGCATCGCCTCCGCCTCGGCCTCGACGACGGGGGTGATGTCTGTCACCACCGAAACGTGCCCGCCATCGGGAAGCGGGGCGGAGCGGACGTCGATCGCCGTGCCGTTCGGGCGGACGCGCCGGCGACGCTGCGGCTCTCGCACGTCGCGGGCGAGTTCGCGCGCGACGAGTTCCTCGACATCGCCCGAGCCGTACTCGCCCGCCGCGGCGCGCCGGCGGATCACGTCCGCGATCGTGTCGCCGACCATGATCGGCGCGCCGTTCATGATCGCCGAGTAGGCGGGGTTGAACATCGTCACGATGCGGGAACGGTCATACACGGCCACGCCGTGCGGCAGGTTGGCGAGGATGGCGTCGAGCATGGTCGCCCGGCCGCGCGCCTCGTCCTCGGCGCGCGCGAGCGCGGTGATGTCGTTGGCGCTGATCATGAACCCGCCATCGGGAAGCGGGTCGGAGCCGATGTCGAGCACCGTTCCGGTCGCGCGGACGCGGCGCGTGACGTGCGGCACCGTCCGGTCCATCGCGAGGATGCGCGCGAGATAGGCGTCCGCGTCGAGCGCGTCGAACTCGCCGCGGTCGCGCAGCATCCGCATCACGTCGACGAGCCCCATGCCTGGCCTGACCGCGTCGTGCGGAAGGCCGAGCAGCTCCTCGTAGCGCCGGTTCTTCAGAGTCACCCGATGATCGGGCCCGTACACGCAGACTCCGCTGCGCAGACGCGCGAGAACGATGTCGAGCTGCGTGGCGCGCGAACGAGCTTCCTGCTCGGCCTCGATCAGCGGCGTGACGTCGAGCGCGCAGATGACGTGCCCGCCATCGGGAAGCGGCTCGTAGCGCACATCGATCGAGCGGCCGTCCGGAAGCCGGCGCGTGCGGCGATGCGGGCGCGTACGGTCGATCGAGAGGGCGAGCGCGACGTAGCTCTCGGGGTCGCCCGGGCCATAGCCGCCGCGGCCCGCATAGGCGCGCACGACCTCCTCGAGCGTGCGACCGGGAACGAGCTCGGACATGTTGCCGCCGGCCATCTCGGCATAGGCGGCGTTGGCCCAGATCAGCCGCCGCTCCGCGTCATAGAGGACGATGCCGACGGGCAGCCGGTCGAGCGTGTCGCGCAGGAGCGCGCTCTGCCTGCGGGCGGCCTGAGTGGCCTCCATTTCCGCCGTGACGTCGCGGCCGATGCCGCGATAGCCCTCGAACCGCCCATCGGCGCCGAACACGGGAACGCCGCTGATGCGCACCCAGAAGGGAAGGTCGGTGCCGCGGCGCGACCGGTAGGTGAGGTCACGGAACGGCCGCCGGGCCGCCAGGGCCTCGGCATGCGCCGACCACATCGCCTCGTCGCCGGGTTCGCGGATGGCATTCTCGTCGCGCGTGCGGCCGAGCATCGGGTCGTTCAGCCTCGGGGCGAGAACGTCTCCCCCCGGCGGAACGTCACGCTGCGAGAGCCAGGTGAAGCGGAGCTCGGCGTCCTGTTCCCAGAACCAGTCGCCCGAGGCGAAGGCGAAATCCCTGAGCCGCCGCTCGCGCGCCTCGAGCATCGCGCAGGCGACGCGCAGCGCCTCGACCTCGGAGGTGGTGTCGCCGTCGCGGCGTCCCTGGGTGGTTCCTTCCATCAGGCCGCGATCATGCCACAAGCCGGCGCACCCTGTGCGCGGCGATGACGAAGGCGCCGAGAACGAGAACCGCCATCGTCTGGTGAAGCGTGCCGAGCGACACGGGAACCACGGCGAGCAGCGTGGCGATGCCGAGGACGTATTGCAGGACGATCGCGCCGGAGAGACCGAGCACCGGGAGCCGCCAGGGCGAGCCGGCACGCAGGGCGAGCGCGCCCGCCAGGACGGCGGCGACGAGGGCGAGCGTGGCGAGAAGCCTGTGGTTGAACTGCACCGCGGCCAGGTTCTCGAAGAAGTTCAGCACGAAGGGCGAGAGGTCAGCGTAGCCGGCGGGGAACAGCCTGCCGTCCATCAGCGGAAAAGTGTTGAAGGTGAACCCTGCCCGCGTGCCTGCCACGAACCCGCCCGCGAGCATGGTGAGCACCGCGAAGCCGCCGGCGGCATGCACCGCGACCTTGAGCGCACGCGGCGGCGGCTCCCCACGACGCGCAGGGCGAAGCAGGTCGAGCGCGGTCCAGAGCACGGCGGCGAAGATCACGAAGGCGAGGCCGAGATGCATCGTCAGCCTGTAGGGGCTCACGGCGGTGCGGTGCGGGAAGAAGCCCGACGCCACCATGAACCAGCCGAGCAGCCCCTGAAGCGCGCCGAGGCCGAACAGCAGCCCGATGCGCGGCCAGAGGCTGCGCCGGAGCCGCCCCGTCAGGGCGAGCAGGATGGCCCCGCCCGCGAAGGCCACGCCGATCAGCTTGCCCCAGAGCCGGTGCAGGTACTCGAGCCAGAAGATCTCCTTGAACCCGGCAAGGTCCATCCCCCGGTTCACCTCGAGGTATTGCGGGATGGTGCGGTAGAGGGCGAAAAGGCGGTTCCACTCCGCCTCCGACAAGGGCGGAAGCCAGCCTGTCAGCGGCCGCCACTCCATGATCGAGAGCCCGGAACCGGTCAGCCGCGTCGCGCCGCCGAGCGCGATCATCACGACGATCATGGCCGCGACGATCATCAGCCAGGCCGCGACGGCACCGTCGCCGGCCCGGTCACGGTCGGCGGCGTCTGCGTCCAGGGGCGGCCAGGTCGTGTCGAAGGGCATCGTCTCGCATCGTCCTCGTGCCGGGGCCAGGCGCAGGGCCGTGGCGACCGGGGTGACAGGCGGGGCTGCAGCCGCGTCGCTTGCCCGGCCCCCGCCCCTCTGGTATGGCGCCCGGCACGCCGAAATCAAGCAACGGCCGCGCCGTGGCAGCCCCGCAGGGACCGTCCCGGCAGGCCGGAACGGGACCGTACCTCCCCATGCCGACAGAGAATGCTGCCGCGGCGGCCGAGCCCGCCCCGGCATGGCGAGACACCGAGGCGCCACCCCTCTCGGTCGTCGTGCCGGTGCGGAACGAGGGGCCGAACATCGCGCCGCTGATTGCCGAGATCCGCGCCGCCACCGCCCCGCTCGGCGCCGAGATCGTCTATGTCGATGACGGCTCGACCGACGACACCCAGGCGCGCCTCGCAGAGGAGGCAAGGGCCGGCGACCTGGTGCGGATCCGGCATGCGCGGAGCTGCGGGCAGAGTGCGGCGATCGTCTCCGGCGTGAAGGCGGCGCGCGGCCGCTGGATCGCCACCCTCGACGGCGACGGCCAGAACGACCCAGCAGACATTCCCGCCCTTTACGCCCGGGCGCTGAAGGAGGCCGAGGGCTCGTCGGCGCCGATCCTGATCGCCGGTCACCGGGTGAACCGCAAGGATACGGCAACGAAGCGCTTCACCAGCCGCTTCGCCAACCGCTTCCGCGCCTGGCTGCTTGGCGACGCCACGCCAGACACGGGCTGCGGGCTCAAGCTGTTCCGCCGCGGCGACTTCCTCGAGCTCCCGCATTTCGACCACATGCATCGCTACCTTCCCGCGCTCTTCCTGCGCGCAGGCGGGCGGGTGGCGAGCGTTCCGGTGAACCATCGTCCGCGGCTGCGGGGCAGGTCGAACTACGGCACGCTCGACCGTCTCGCCGTCGCGATCGCCGACCTGTTCGGCGTGTTGTGGTTGCAGCGACGCTGGAAGAGGCCCATCGCCGAGCGCGTGAGGGACGGCGAGGGGCAGGGCTGAGCCGTGCGGCTCTCGCGCCTGGGCAAGCCGCTGCTGCTGCTTGCGGGCCTCGTGGCCGCGGGCGTGCTGCTTCGCGAGCTCCGCGACGCCGGGATGCTCGACACCGGCTTCCTCGATCGCGTGGCCGGCCGCGCCGGCATCCCGGGCGAGGTCGTGTTCGTCGCCCTCGGCGCCGTCGCCTGCATGGTCGGCATCCCGCGCCAGGCCGTGGCCTTCGCGGGGGGCACCGCCTTCGGGGCGCTGATGGGAACGCTTCTCGGGCTCGTCGCGATGGTCGCGGGCTGCGCCGGCTCGTTCCTCTGGGCACGCGCGGTGGGGCGGGACTGGGCGAGGCGCCGGATCGAGCGTGCCTATGCCGGGCGCCTCGCGCGGCTCGACCGGTTCCTCGCCGATAACACCTTCACCGCGGCGCTGACGCTCCGGCTCCTTCCCGTGGGCAACAACCTCGCCATCACCCTTCTCGCAGGGCTCTCTGGCGTGGCGTTCCTGCCGTTCCTGCTCGGCTCGGCGCTCGGCTACGTGCCGCAGACCGTGGTGTTCGCCCTTCTCGGCAAGGGGGTGAGGGTGGACGGAGCGGTTCAGCTCTGGCTCGGCTTCGGGCTGTTCGCCGCCTCCATCCTGCTCGGCGTGTGGCTGCTCAGGCGCGGGCGGCGCGCGCGCGAGGCGGCAGAAGCCTCCGGGCTCGAGGAGGAGGGTTGAGAGGGCTCAGTGCAGCCCGAATTCGCCCCTGGCGAATCGGAGCTCTGCCGGCTTCACGAGCCCGGCCGAGGCGACAGAGACCGAATGCAGCCGCCCCTCGATCTCGCGCTCCCAGAAGGCGAGGAAGCGGTTGAGCTCCGGGAAGCGCGGGGCGATGTCGAGGTTCTGCCAGACGAAGGTCTGCAGCAGGGCGGGGTGATCCGGCATGTGATAGAGGATCTTCGCCGTGGTCAGCCGATATCCGGCGAGCTGGCGTGCAAGCGGCGTCGTCATCTCTTCTGGTTCCTCCATTCCTTCAGTGACGGCATCCCGTTCCCTGGACCGGGAAGGATGACAGGAACAGGGCCGGAACGGGAAGCGAAAACGCCGTGTTTTCAAGGAATTAGCAGCCAGCCCCCGAGAGTGCTGCCACTCTTGACTTCGCCCTCCCATGGGCCTAGATCGCTGGCACTCCTCGCCAGTGAGTGCTAGCAGCCGTCGCCGCGGCTCGGCAGCACAGGCGGGGACGACGTGTAAACGCCAGGAGAGCTCCCAATGAAGTTTCGTCCCCTGCACGACCGTGTGGTGGTGCGCCGCGTGACCGCCGAGGAGAAGACGGCGGGCGGCATCATCATTCCCGACACCGCCAAGGAGAAGCCCATGGAGGGCGAGATCGTGGCGGTCGGCCCCGGCGCCCGCAACGAGAAGGGCGAGCTCGTCGCGCTCGACGTTAAGGCCGGCGACCGCGTGCTGTTCGGCAAGTGGTCCGGCACCGAGGTCAAGATCGACGGCGAAGACCTACTCATCATGAAGGAGAGCGACATCATGGGGATCGTCGAGGTCACGGCAGCCAAGAAGAAGGCCGCCTGATCCTCTTCGCCGCCTCTCTGACGTCGTTCAACCCATCGAAGGATAAGAGAACATGCCCGCAAAGGACGTGAGGTTCGGCTCTGACGCGCGCGAGCGGATGCTCCGCGGCGTCGACATCCTCGCCAATGCCGTGAAGGTCACGCTCGGCCCCAAGGGCCGCAACGTCGTGCTCGACAAGAGCTTCGGCGCGCCGCGCATCACCAAGGACGGCGTGACCGTCGCCAAGGAAATCGAGCTCGGCGACAAGTTCGAGAACATGGGCGCGCAGATGGTGCGCGAGGTGGCCTCGAAGACCAACGACGTCGCCGGTGACGGCACGACGACGGCCACCGTACTCGCGCAGTCGATTGTCCGCGAGGGTGCCAAGGCCGTTGCCGCCGGCATGAACCCGATGGACCTTAAGCGCGGCATCGACAAGGCCGTGAACGTGGTCGTCGAGGACCTCAAGAAGAAGTCGAAGAAGATCTCGACCTCCGCCGAGGTCGCCGCCGTCGGCACGATCTCCGCCAACGGCGAGAGCGAGATCGGCGAGATGATCGCCAAGGCGATGCAGAAGGTCGGCAACGAGGGCGTGATCACGGTCGAGGAGGCCAAGGGCATCCAGACCGAGCTCGACGTCGTCGAGGGCATGGAGTTCGACCGCGGCTACGTCTCTCCGTACTTCGTTACCAACGCGGAGAAGATGATCACCGAGCTCGACAGCCCCTACATCCTGATCCACGAGAAGAAGCTCTCGGGCCTGCAGCCGATGCTGCCGCTGCTCGAGGCCGTGGTGCAGACGGGCAAGCCGCTGCTGATCATCGCCGAGGATGTCGAGGGCGAGGCGCTCGCCACCCTCGTGGTGAACAAGCTGCGCGGCGGGCTCAAGGTCGCCGCCGTGAAGGCCCCCGGCTTCGGTGACCGCCGCAAGGCCATGCTCGAGGACATCGCGATCCTCACGGGCGGCCAGGTGATCAGCGAAGACCTCGGCATCAAGCTCGAGACGGTCACGCTCAACATGCTCGGCAAGGCCAAGAAGGTCGTGATCGAGAAGGAGAGCACCCTGATCGTCGAGGGTGCCGGCAAGAAGGCCGACATCCAGGGCCGCTGCGGCCAGATCAAGGCGCAGATCGAGGAGACCACCTCGGACTACGACCGCGAGAAGCTGCAGGAGCGGCTGGCGAAGCTCGCCGGCGGCGTTGCCGTGATCCGCGTCGGCGGCTCGACCGAGGTCGAGGTGAAGGAGCGGAAGGACCGGGTCGACGACGCGCTGCACGCCACGCGCGCTGCCGTCGAGGAGGGCATCGTTCCGGGCGGCGGCACCGCGCTCGCCCGCGCCAGCCTGATCCTCACCAAGATCAAGGTCGACAACGACGACCAGCGCTTCGGCATCGAGATCGTGCGCAAGGCGATCACCACGCCGCTGCGCCAGATCAGCGAGAACGCCGGCGAGGACGGTGCCGTCATCCTCGGCAAGGTGCTCGACAACGACGAGTACAATTTCGGCTTCGACGCGCAGACGGGCGAGTTCAAGGACCTCGTGAAGGCCGGCATCATCGACCCGACCAAGGTCGTGCGCACGGCGCTGCAGGATGCTTCCTCGGTCGCCTCGCTGCTCATCACCACCGAGGCGATGGTGGCCGAGCGTCCGGAGAAGAAGGCAGCCCCGGCCGGTGGCCCGGGCGGCGGCATGGGCGACATGGATTTCTGAGCCGCTCCGCGGCTTGGGATTTCTGATCCACGTCGTTCCGGCCGGAGACGGCCGATCGGAACAGGGGGGTCGCCTTCGGGCGGCCCCCTTTTTTCGTCAGTCCCGTGTGGCACGCAGGCCTCACGATCGGCGGCGCGGCGGCGATTGTACTTGACCCCGCGGCGTCTCCCTGCGCCCATTGCGGGGCAATCGTGCGTTTCGCTTGCCTGGCCTTGGCGGCACTCCGGCTCAACCCGGACGTCTTCGATGCTCGCTCCGAAAACCCCGGTTGGTCTGGCGACGTGCGATCACCGCACGCTGCGACGTGCTCGACATAGGAGGCCCCCATGGCCACAGGCACTGTGAAGTGGTTCAACCCGACGAAGGGCTTCGGGTTCATCGTTCCCGACGACGGCGGCAAGGACGTGTTCGTCCATATCACCGCCGTCCAGGCGGCCGGCTTGACCGGGCTGAACGAGGGCCAGAAGGTCAGCTACGAGGTTGCGATGGAGCGCGGCAAGGCTGCCGCCGGCATGCTCCGCGCGATCTGAGCTGCCCCGCACCACGACGGAAGGGCCGCCCCTCGGGGCGGCCCTTTCTCGTTTCCGGCCGCGGTTTTCCTGCTGCGGCGCGACATGGCTTTTGGCTTGACCTCGATTGCGCAACCTGCCTGTCTAATACCTGCAATCGCGTTTGGCTCGACTGACCGACCGGCTCTCCGGACCACCAGGCCACCGGGATGCCAAAGGCTCACTCCCCGAACTCCCGGTTGTCTGCCCGTCGTGCGACGGTCGCACGGCGGTTCGAGAGAGAAGGAGGGCCATCGATGGCCACCGGTATCGTCAAGTGGTTCAACCCGACGAAGGGCTTCGGCTTCATCGTTCCCGACCAGGGCGGCAAGGACGTGTTCGTCCACATCACCGCCGTGCAGGCGGCCGGCATGACCGGCCTGAACGAGGGCCAGAAGGTGAGCTTCGAGGTGAGCATGGAGCGCGGCAAGCCCGCCGCGACGAACCTCCGCGCCGCCTGAGCACCCCCCCGGCTCCACTGACGGCAAGGGCCGCTCCCGCAAGGGGGCGGCCCTTCGCTTTGCGGAGGCTTGCGCCCCGCCCGCCCCGCTCAGCGCGCCGCGGCGTCGATGCGCCGGTGATGCATCCGTCGCGCGAGAAGCGTCGTGCCGATCAAGGTGAGGATCAGCGTCGAGGCCATCAGGATGAACGCGAGCGCGGCGCCGAATGGCCAGTTGGTGGTGCGCGCGAACTGGTCGTACAGGGCAGGCGCCATCATCTTGAACTGCGGCCCGCCGAGCAGCACCGGCGTCGCATAGGCGTTCATGCAGAGGATGAACACGAGCGTGCCGCCGGCGATGATGCCTGGCAGCGAGAGCGGCAGGAGCACGCGGCGGAACACCACCATGGGCCCAGCGCCGAGATTGGCCGCCGCCTCCTCGACATCGCGGCCGATGCTTTCGATCACGCTCTGCAGCGTCAGGATCATGTAGGGCAGCACCACCGCGACGATGCCGAGGATCACCGCAAACGGCGTGTACATCAGCCGTACAGGCTCGGAGACGATGCCGGTCCAGCGCAGCACCGCGTTCACCGCGCCATCGTTGCCGAGCAGCGCCATCCAGCCTGCCGCGCGCACGACATTGCCGACCATCAGCGGGAACACCACGGCGATGACGAGCGCGCTCTTCCACCGGCTCTGCGAGCGGGCGAGAAGGTAGGCGACGGGAAACGCCGCGAGCGTCGCGACGACGGTGCAGAACGCCGCGACCTGCACGGTCGTGCCGAGCACGCCGATGAAGTAGGGGTCGGTGAAGAAGCGGATGTAGTTCTCCGCCGTCACCGCGTCGATCATGAACTCGCGCGGGCTGTAGCGGTTGAGGCTGTAGCGGAAGAGCAGCGCCATCGGCGCGCCGAGGAAGGCGAGCACGAGCAGCGTCGCGGGGATGACGAGAGCCGGGCCGAGGCTGAACCCTGCCCCTGCCCGCCTCTCGCCGGCCCCGATCGCGGGCGCGGTGACCGTCAGCGCCACCGCCGCCCTCCTTCCGCCATCGCCATGCTCAGCCCTTGAACTCGCGCGTCCACCACTCGAGGAGCTGCGAGTTGTTCTGCGCGATGTACTCGTAGTTCGGCTGGATGAACTTCTCCTGCTGCTCCGGCGTGAAGCTGATCTCGCGCGCGATCTCGGCCGGGATCTCCGCGTTCGTGACCGTCGGCACGTAGCCCATCCGGTCGGCGAAGCCGAGCTGCGCCTTCGGGTCGAGCATCGCGTTCATCCAGGCCCAGCCATTGGCCTTGTTGGGCGCGTTCCGCGGTACCGCCTTGTCGAAGATGATCGGCGTGGCACCTTCTTCCGGAACGGCATGGGTGAGGTTCAGCCCACCCTTCTTCCACATGTAGCCGCGCGCGAGCCACATGATGGTGGCGTACACCTCCTCGCTCTTGAGCGCCGCGGCCAGCGCCTCGTTCGAGGGGTAGACGCGCGGCTCGAGCTTCTTGAGCTCCATGAGCTTCGCCTTGGCGGGCTCGAAATTGGTCGGGCTGCCGCCGTTGATCATCGCCGCACTCTCGATGACCTGCATGTAGAGCCCGTCGGCGAAGCCGATGCGGCCGCGCCATTTCGGGTCCCACAGGTCGTTGTAGCTGCGGGGCGCGGGCGTCATCTTGTCCGGGTTGTAGAGGATGACCTTGCCCGAATAGATGTGCGGCAGCGCGTAGGGCTTCGCCAGCGCCTTGATCACGTGCTTCATGTTCGGGACGTTCGCCTCGGTCGGCTCCTCGAACAGGTTGAGCTGCGACATCTCGAACATGTCGATGTCCGACAGGCAGGCGACGTCCATGCTGCCGCGGCGGCTCGTCCGCTCGGCCAGAAGCTTGGTCTTGCGGGGCGGGGCGACGCCCACGTCGTAGAGCGTCTCGATGCCCTTCGGCGCCATCAGCGGGTCGGCGATGTTGAGCTTGAGCAGGTCCTGGTAGTCGCCGCCCCACGTGCCGACGATGACGCGTCCGCCAGACTGCGCACGTGCGACATGCGGCGCGGCGAGCGCGGCGGCGGCACCCGCGAGCAGCGCCCGGCGATTGATACGAGATCCGATCATCTCAGCCTCCTTGGTCGTGGGCGCCGTCGGGCGCGAGCAGCCGGCATGCGTCGGCCGGCCAGGTCAGGGTCACGGGGTCGCCGGCCGCGAGACGCCTGAGCGGGTCCGAGGCGGGCGGGGTCGGCAGCGTGGCAGTCAGAACCTCGTCGCCGCGGAGATCGACACGATACTCGCTCGTCGCGCCCAGATAGGTCACGAGAACGAGCTTCCCGGTCGCGCTGTTCATGCACGGCGCAACGGGCGCGCCTGGCTCGGCAAGCGTCAGCCGCTCGGGGCGGAGCGCGAGCGCGGCCGGGCCGGCTGCGCGGCCATCGGCCGGCACCGAGACGGCAAGCCCGCCGCGGCTCTCGAACCGGCCTGGCGAGACGAGCCGTCCGGCGAGAACGTTCGAGCGGCCGATGAAGCCCGCGACGAAAAGGTTGGCCGGGCTCTCATAGAGCTCCTCCGGCGTGCCAACCTGCTGCACCACGCCATTGGCCATCACCACGAGGCGATCGGCCAGCGTCAGCGCCTCCTCCTGGTCATGCGTGACGAACACGGTGGTGAGCCCGAGCCGGCGCTGCAGCTCACGGATCTCGACGCGCACCTCGAGGCGGAGCTTGGCGTCGAGGTTGGAGAGCGGCTCGTCGAGCAGGAACACGCCCGGGTTGACCACCAGCGCACGCGCAAGCGCGACGCGCTGCTGCTGCCCGCCGGAGAGCTGGCGCGGATAGCGCTCGCCGAGATGGCCGAGCCGGACGAGGGAGAGCGCATCGGCCACGCGCTTCTCCGCCTCGGCCTTCGGCACGTTCCGCATCTCGAGCCCGAAAGCCACGTTCTGTGCAACCGTCATGTGCGGGAAGAGGGCGTAGGACTGGAACACCATGCCGGTGTCGCGGCGATGCGGCGGCAGGTGCGTCACGTCACGCCCGCCGATCACGATCTGCCCTGCCGTCGGCTCGATGAAGCCAGCGACCATGCGCAGCGTCGTCGTCTTGCCGCAGCCGGAGGGGCCGAGCAGCGCGACGAGCTCCCCCTCGCGCACGGTGAGGCTCACATCGTCGACAGCGACGGTCGGGCCGTAGGTCTTGCGCAGGGAGGTGAGGACGAGTTCGCTCATACGATCCGGGAGAGTTTCACGAAACGGTCGGAGATCAGCATCAGGGCACCGATGATCACGATCTGCATCGTCGCGACGGCAGCGATGGTCGGGTCAATGCGGAACTCGAGGTAGTTCAGCATCGCGACCGGAAGCGTGATCCGCCCCGGGCCCACGAGGAGAAGCGAGAGCTCGAGATTCTCGAAGCTCTGGATGAAGCTGAACAGGCTTGCCGCGACGAGGCCGGGCCGCATCATCGGCAGCGTCACGCGCCGGAAGACGGTCAGCGGCGAGGCGCCGAGATTGGCCGCCGCCTCCTCCATCGCCCGGTCGAGCCCGACCAGCGAGGCGGAGACGAGCCGCACCGTCCAGGGGATGGTCAGCAGGACGTGGCCGAGCACGAGACCATGCAGGGTGGCGCGGAAATCCACGTCGAGCGCGTTCTCGAGCGCGACGTAATAGACGTAGAGCGCGGTGCCGGCGACGATGCCGGGAACGACGAGCGGCCCGAGCAGGAGCGTGTTCAGCGTGCCGCTTCCCGCGAAGCGGAACCGGACGATCGCATAGGCCGCGGCTGCGCCCAGGCTGACGCCGATCACCGTCGCGACGGCGGCGACCTGGAAGCTCGTGACGAAGCCGCGCGCGAACTCGGGGCGCGAGAGCGCGTTCGCGTACCAGGCGAAGGTATAGCCGTCCGGCGGGAAGGAGACGATCTGCTGGTCGAACAGCGAGATCCAGGCGACGAAGAACACCGGCAGGAACATGAAGCAGAAAACGACCGTCGCCACCGCGCGCAGGGCGAAGCGGCCGAGCCACCGGCGGCCCGGGCCCGCGGCAGGCACTCCCCCCTCCGCCGATGCGGCAATCGTCGTCACGTTGACCCTGGTCCCCCGGTTCGTGGTCGCGCGCGATCCTATGGGCGGGAGGCCGGGTTCACAAGGAAGCATGGTGCGTGGCGCGGGCTTTGGTGCACGATGGGCTCATGCCAGAAGGCTCCCCGCTCGCGGCTGACCCGCACCGCGCCGCCATCCGCCGGCTGCACCGCGCGGCCGACGAGACCGTCCTCGCCCCCCTTCTCGCGCTTGCCTCACTGCCGCCGGAGGCCGCTGCGCGCGTACGATCGCGTGCGATCGCTCTGGTCGAAGGCGCACGCCGCGCGCACACGCCCGGCGCCGACGTCTCGGCCTTCCTCGCCGAGTTCGGCCTCGGCACCCGCGAAGGTGTCGCCCTTCTCTGCCTCGCCGAAGCGCTTCTCCGCATCCCCGACGCAGCGACCGCGGACAGGCTGATCGAGGACAAGCTCGCGGGTGCGGATTGGCAGAGCCATCTCGGCCAGGCAGACAGCCTTCTCGTCAACGCCTCCTCCTTCGCCTTCATGCTCACGGGCCGCGTGCTCTCGCCCGAGGCGGATTCGGCGATGCTGTCGCGCACCGTCCGCCGCCTCGGCGAGCCGGTGATCCGTGCAGCACTTCGCCAGGGCATGAAGGTGCTGGCCGGGCAGTTCGTGATGGGCCGGACGATCGGCGAGGCGCTGAAGCGCGGCCAGGAAAGCGCCGAGGCGCGGCGGGCACGCTACAGCTTCGACATGCTCGGCGAGGCAGCGCGCACGGAAGCGGACGCGCAGCGCTACATGGCCTCCTATCGCGACGCGATCGGCGCCGTCGGCCGTGCGAGCGGCGGGCGAGGGCCGATCGAAGGGCCCGGCGTGTCGGTGAAGCTCTCCGCGCTGCATCCCCGCTACGAGCCGACGAAGCCCGGCTGCATCCCCGCCCTGGTCGCCTCGCTCACCGAGCTCGCGAAGGCCGCGAAGGCAGGCAATATCGGGCTCACCGTCGATGCCGAGGAGGCGGACAGGCTCGACATCTCGCTCGACATCATCGCCGCGGTGCACGGCGACGCCGCGCTCGCCGGTTGGGACGGGCTCGGCATGGCCGTGCAGGCCTACCAGAAGCGCGGGCTCGCGGTGGTCGACTGGGCGGCGGCACTGGCCGCGCGCAACGGGCGGCCGATGCCCGTGCGGCTGGTCAAGGGCGCCTACTGGGACACGGAGGTGAAGCACGCGCAGGTGCAGGGCCGGGCGGACTATCCCGTGTTCACCCGCAAGGCGGCGACCGACGTCTCCTGGCTCGCCTGCGCGCGGCGGATGTTCGACGCCTCGCCGCACATCCAGCCTGCCTTCGCCACCCACAACGCCACCTCGCTCGCCTTCATCCTAGAGAATGCCTCGGGGCGCATGTTCGAGATGCAGCGCCTGCACGGCATGGGCGAGGCGCTCTATGCCGGAACCGACTGCCCCGTGCGCGTCTACGCCCCGGTCGGCGGCCATGAGGACCTTCTCGCCTATCTCGTCCGCCGGCTGCTCGAGAACGGCGCCAACACCGGCTTCGTGCACCGGCTGACCGACCCCGAGGTGCCTGCCGAGGCGCTGGCGGAGGACCCGGTCGCTGCCATCACCGGCCGCTCGCCGCGCAACCTGCGCATCCCCCTTCCGCGGAACCTCTATGGTGCCTGGCTGAACAGCGCGGGGCTCGACCTCGGCGACCCTGTCGAGGCGCCGCCCGTGCTCGCCGCGATCCGCGAAGCCGCCGCGCGCCCGGCCGATGCGGCGCCGATCGTCGGCGGCGACCGCATCCGCGGCGAGGCGGTGCCGGTGCGCGACCCG